>NZ_JBICSN010000002.1:458053-1072173 GCF_043197115.1 Micromonospora sp. NPDC049275 | reverse complement strand
CGACTGGCCGGCACCCGAACCCGGGTGCCGGCCAGCGGCATGTCCGACCCCACCCACCCCCGCTCGCCCAAGCCCGGCTGCGCCCAAGCCCGGCTGCGCCCAAGCCCGGCTTACCGGAGGGTGCGGCGTCGTGCCGTGCCCAGGGTGTGGCGTCGTGCCGTGCGCGCAGGGTTCGGCTTCACGCCGGTTGCGGCTCGCCCGGGTCCGGCTCGCACGCTGTCTGCCGAGATCTTGGACAGTTTCCGTTCGGGCCGAACGGAAACTGTCCAAGATCTCGACGTGGGTCGGCGGCCACCCCGCCGGGAAGCGTCGCGGTTCGGGAGGCGCCGCGGTCCGGGAAGCGCCGCGGCCAGGGGAGGGCGCGAGCGTACAGTCGGGCGGTGGAGCGTACCGAATCGATGCTGGCACAGACCCGACCTCCCGGCGTGGCCGACGTCGATCCCGGCAGCGTGCTGCTGCCGGGCCACGACGTGCCGCTGGGGCGGTACACGACGGTCCGGCGGTTGTTGCCGCAGCGGCCTCGGCGGATGGTCGGCGCGTGGTGCTTCGTGGACCATTTTGGCCCGGACGACGTGGCGCAGCGGCCCGGCATGGAGGTGCCGCCGCACCCGCACACGGGTCTGCAGACGGTGACCTGGCTGCTCGACGGCGAAATCATTCACCGGGACAGTCTCGGCAACGTCCAGGCGATCCGGCCCGGCCAGCTGAACGTGATGACCTCCGGGCACGGCATCGCCCACTCGGAGCGGTCGCCGGCCACGCACCCGCCGGTCATGCACGGTGTGCAGCTCTGGGTGGCGCTGCCGGACCCCGCGCGGGCCGGCGACGCGGACTTCGCCCACCATGCCGACCTGCCACGCTGGCGAGACGGCGACGTGGACGCGACCCTGCTGGTCGGCGAGTTCGCCGGCCAGCGGTCCCCTGCTGTGGTGCACACCCCGCTGGTGGGCGTGCAGCTCGAGCTGGGCGGGTCGGCGCCGACCACCCTGCCGTTGCGGCCCGATTTCGAGTACGCCGTGCTGGCGATGTCCGGCTCCGCGGAGGCCGCCGGGGTGGGTTTCGAGCCGGGCGCGCTGCTGTACCTGGGTTCGGGTCGACGTGAGGTGACCGTGCGCGGCGGGGCGGGCGCACGGCTGTTGCTGCTGGGCGGTACGCCGTTCGAGGAGCCGCTGGTCATGTGGTGGAACTTCGTGGGCCGCTCGCACGAGGAGGTCGCCGCCGCACGGGAGGACTGGATGGCCGGCAGGCGTTTCGGGGTCGTGGCCGACGACGCGGCGTCACCGCTGCCGGCGCCCGCCCTGCCCACCACCCGACTCAAGGCCCGCGACCGCACCGGCGGCCTGCACGGCTGACCGGACGCGGCGGTTGACCGACGGCGGCGCGGGTAGTCGCCGGCATGGCGACGACTCTGATCACGCCCGTGGAGGACCGGAAACGCCTGGCCCGCCGCCTGGCCGGCAGTGGACGGGGCTTCGCCGAGCAGTACGGCTTCCGGGTGACGAACAATCCGGCGAGCCTGTTCCAGGTGCTCTACCTGGCGGTGCTGCTCGCCCGGCGGGGTGACTTCCGGCGGGCGTTGGACGGCGCGCGGGCGCTGCGCGACGAGGGGTGGGACAGCGCCGCACGGCTGGCCCGGTCGCTGCACACCGACCGGGTGCGGGTGCTGCGCGACAGTGGGCAGCGCGGTGACGTCGACGCGTTGGCCGACGTGCTGGGCGATCTGGCGCGGACGGTCGTCGAGCGGTACCGGGGCGACCTGCGCCGGTTGCGCGCGGTGGCGCACCACGAGCCGGCTGCCGAGCGCGCGCTCCTCGCCGACCTGCCCGGGGTGGACGAGCAGGTCGTCGAGCTGTTTCTGCGCGAGGCGCAGGCGCTGTGGCGGGAGGTGGCCCCCGTCGCGGACCGGCGGGCGCTGGTGGCGGCCCGCCGGCTCGGGCTGGGCCGCTCGGCCGATGACCTCGCCGGGTTGGCCAGCGGTGAGTCGGAACAGCTGGCGTGGCTGGTGGGGGCCCTGGCCCGGGTGGATCTGGAGCACCGGTACGCGGAGCTGACCGGTCACTCCTGACGTGCCCTGGCCCACAGTTCGGCAAAAACTGACCGTACGGAGGATGTTCTGTCGTATGGTTGTACCCGGCAGTGCTGGCCGCTCGGTTCGAGCGGCCATCCACCGCCTGGTGACCGCGACCGGTTCGGGAGCGGTTCACCGCCTGGGCAGGCCTGCGTGGCGCCCCCGGTCGCGGTTCGTGGCCACGGGGCGCCCGCCTGTCCCGGCGAACTCCCGCCCCGTGCCAACCCCGGGCCGCGGTCGAGCGCTCAGTGGGCCAGTCCCGCCAGCAGGTTCACGGTGACGGCGATGATGAACGCCCCGAACAGGTACGACACCATCGAGTGCCGCAGCACCGTACGGCGCATCTCGTTGCTGGTCAGGTTGGTGTCGGAGACCTGGAACGTCGCTCCGATGGTGAACGCCACGTACGCGAAGTCCGTGTACCGGGGCGGTTCCGGTTGGTTGAAGTTCACCCCGCCGTCGGGGCCGGTGTAGTAGATCCGGGCGTAGCGGGCCGCGAAGACTGTGTGCACCACCAGCCAGGACAGCAGCACGCTGAGGACGCCCAGCCCGCCGTACAGGTCGCGATGCAGGCCGGGCGGCGCCGCGTGGGCGCTGGCCACGACGAGGCCGACGGCCAGCAGGCTGGCGAGGCAGGCGATCAGCAGCACCACGTCGCGGGTGGCCCGGTTGGGGTCCTCGTGCACGGCGAGTTGGGCGGTGCGGGCGGCGTCCATCGGCCAGAGCTTGCGCCACACCAGCACCAGCCAGCTCAACGCGGCGGCGTCCCAGCCTGCCAGTGGGGCGAGCGACGGCGACAGTGTCAGGGCGAAGGCGCAGCCGGCGATGACGCCGGCGACCGCCACGACGACGAGCTGCGTCGCCGCCGGGGTGTGCCCGTCCGGGGGGCGGGACAGCGGACCGGTGCCGGTCATCGGCGGCTCACGGTCGGGTCCGCCACCGCCGGGTCAGATGCCGCGCAGATGCTGCGACACCCGGTTGTGCTTCTTGTCCCGGGCCTGCTCGGCGCGTTGTGCGGGGCCCACCTCGGGGGCGGCCTCGATGCCTGCGGACCGGGCCACCTCGTTGCCGTTGGCGTAGTCGACGGGCGGCAGGGCGCGCAGCGCCTTCAGCACGTCCGGCGGGGCGCCCTCGCGTTCGGCCTCGCGGACCACGTCGTCCTTCTCGGCCGGGTAGTCCAGGCTCGACAGGTACTGCAGGACGTCCGCGTAGCTCGCCATGTCTGGGGCTCCCTCGGGGCATCGATGTGGTCACGACCGGCGGCGGTTACCCGCCCGCCGCCCGCTCACGCCGACCCGAGCGAGGAAATCGCCCGCGCCGGCGGAGAAAGGCGGCGTCGTTTCCACGGCACGGCCGCGGGTACCCGCAGGCGCCGTCGACAAGCCCGAGGGAGTACGCGATGAACTACGACACCTTCGTCGATCAGGTTTCCCGGCGCACCCGGACGTCGTCCGAGCAGGCGGTCGAACTGACCCGGGCGGTGTTGGAGACGTTCGCCGAGCGGCTGACCGGCGGCGAGGTGCTGGACCTGGCCGCGCAGCTTCCGCAGCCGCTGCAACTGGTGCTCAAGCCGAGCCCGAGCACGGAACAGGCGGACCGGTTCGGTGCGGCGGAGTTCGTGGCGCGCGTCGCGTTGCGTGCCCGGGTGCAGGAGCCGGCCGCGCGCGATGCCGTCCGCGCGGTGTTCACCACCCTGCGCGAGGCGATCACGGGCGGGGAGTTCGACGACGTGGCGACCCAGTTGCCGCGTGACTACCGGGGTCTCGTGGAGCAGGCGATGGCGCCGGGCGCGACGTTGCGCCGCTCCTGACCGGTACGGCGCACAGCGGTTGGCCAGGGCAACCATCGACGTCCGGCTTGGCGTGTCGATCCGGCCTGGCCTAACCTTGTCGTGCGAGGGGAGTACTTCCCACGAACCATTCCGGTCAGTACGGCACGCCCGGCGTGCCTCGGGTGGTTGCCCATCATCGATGGGTGAAGGAGACCTCGAACATGACACGGTGTTCGAGGAGACCCAATGACCGAATTGTCATACCTGGCCGCGGCGAGCGACCTGTCGTCGGTGGGTACGCCCACGCTCTGGGCGCTGACCATCGCCGGCGTGGTGCTCCTGCTGGTGCTGGACTTCCTGGTGACGCGCAAGCCGCACGAGGTGTCCATGCGGGAGGCGCTCGGCTGGTCGGCGTTCTACGTCGCGCTGCCGCTCGCGTTCGGCGGTTGGGTCTGGTCCCGCTACGGCTCCGAGCAGGGCGTGCAGTACCTGACCGGTTACCTCGTGGAGAAGTCCCTCTCGGTCGACAACCTCTTCGTCTTCATGCTGCTGCTGGCCGCGTTCGCGGTGCCGGCCGTGCTCGCCCAGCGGGTGCTGCTCTACGGCATCGCCGGCGCGCTGGTGCTGCGGGCGGTCTTCATCGCCCTGGGCGCGGCGGCGTTGCAGACCCTCGACTTCGCGTTCCTGCTGTTCGCGATCATCCTCATCGCCACCGCGGTGAAGCTGCTGCGCGACGCCCTCGCCGGGCACCAGCAGGAGGTCGACATCAACACGATGCGCTCGGTGAAGCTGCTGCGCAGGATCATGCCGGTGGTCGACGAGTACCACGGCGCGCGGATGACCGTGCGACAGGGCGCGAAGCGGGCACTCACCCCGTTCGCCCTGGTGGTGGTCGCGGTGCTGGCCACCGACGTGGTCTTCGCCGTCGACTCGGTGCCGGCCGTCTACGGCATCACCGAGGACCCGTACCTGGTCTTCGCCACCAACGCGTTCGCCCTGCTCGGCCTGCGGGCGCTCTACTTCGTCCTGCATGCGGCGTTGAGCCGGCTGGTGCACCTCAGCTACGGCCTGGCGATCATCCTGGCGTTCATCGGCCTGAAGCTGGGACTGCACTGGGCGCACGGCATCTGGGCGAGCGTGCCGCAGATCCCCACCCTGGCCTCGCTCGGCGTGATCATCGGCGTGCTGATCGTGGTGACCCTGACCAGCCTGCGCGCCACCCGGGGCGACACACCCGAGCAGCGCGAGGTCGTCACGGAGCGACACTGACCACGCCGCGCCGGGCCGACGAGGGGGTACGCGGGAAAACTCCCACCCCGGCCGGCCCGGGTGGTACGACTGTGCCATGGGAATCGTGTCACCGGGCTTCTCGGGTCGGCCTCGAACGCAGGAGCCGGCCCTGCCACCCGGCCAGTACCTGACCGAGGACTTTCCGGTGCTGTCGGCCGGCCCGACACCCCGGGTCTCGCTGGACACCTGGGAGTTCGTCATCTCCGCCGAGAACGGCACCGAGTACCGGTGGTCGTGGCAGGAGCTGATGGCGCTCCCACAGGAGACGCCGATGGTCGACATCCACTGCGTCACCCACTGGTCGAAGCTCGGCACCACCTGGACCGGCGTCTCCCTGGACACCCTGCTCGACGGCGTGGACACCGGCGCGCACTTCGCTCTCGCCCACTCGTACGGCGGGTACACCACCAACCTGCCGCTGGACGACCTGCGCGGCGGCCGGGCCTGGGTGGCGCACACGTTCGACGGTGCGCCGCTGCCGGCCGAGCACGGCGGGCCGGCGCGGCTGCTGGTGCCGCACCTGTACTTCTGGAAGTCCGCCAAGTGGGTGCGCGGCATCCGGCTCAAGACGATGGACGAGCCGGGATTCTGGGAGACGGCCGGCTACCACGACTACGGCGACCCGTGGCGCGAGCAGCGGTACCAGGGTGACTGAGCGGGCCGTGGCGACGGGCACCCCGGCCCGCGCGCCGATCAAGTGGCAGGTGGCGCGGCTGGTGGAGCGCCGGGTCGAGACGGCGACGGCGCAGACGCTTGTGCTGGAGGTGCCGGACTGGCCGGGGCACCTGCCCGGGCAGCACGTCGACGTGCGGTTGACAGCGCCGGACGGCTACCAGGCCGCCCGGTCGTACTCGATCGCCGGACCGGCAGTGGACGGCCCCGGCGGCCCGCGCATCGAGGTGACAGTCCAGCGGGTGCCCGACGGCGAGGTGTCGCCGTACCTCATCGATGTCTTCGGCGCCGGTGACCCGGTGGAGGTCCGCGGACCGCTCGGTGGTTGGTTCATCTGGCGGTCGGAGGACACCGCGCCGGTGCAGCTGGTCGCGGGTGGCTCCGGCATCGTGCCGCTGATGGCGATGATCCGGGCGCGGCGGGCGGTCGGCAGCAAGGTGCCGTTCCGGCTGATCTACTCGGTGCGTACGGCGCAGGACGTGATCTACGCCGACGAGCTGCGCCGCCGCGGCCGCGACGACTTCGGCCTCGACGTGGCGTATGTGTACACCCGTGAGGCGCCCGACGGCTGGCGCGGCGAGCCGCACCGGGTCGGGCTGGCCGACGTGAACACCCACGGCTGGCCGCCGGACCTGGAACCGCTCACCTACGTGTGCGGCCCGACCGGGTTCGTGGAGGCCGTGGCCGATCTGCTGGTGGGCCTGGGCCACTCGTCGCGGCGGATCAGGACCGAACGCTTCGGCCCCACCGGCTGAGAGCCCGCCCCGCAACGTCGAGGAGACCCGATGACCGAGATGTCGTACCTGGACGGCAACATGCTCGACGGCCCGATGCGCGAGCTGTTCACCGTCGACCTGAGCACCGCGATGGGCCGCTGCGAGAACTGCGGGATGACCGGCTCGATGGCCAGCCTGCACGTCTACTCGCACGCCCCGGGCCTGGTCGCGCGCTGTCCGTCCTGCGAGTCGGTGATGGTGCGGCTGGTCCGCGCACCGGACCGGGCCTGGCTGGACATGCGCGGCGTCACCTACCTCCAGGTGCCGATGCCGATGGAGCAGACGCTTCCCGAGCCGCTCTGACCGCTCGCTCGGCGCTCGCGCCGCTGCGGCAGACTGGCCGGATGAGCACCGGTCGGTGGCAGGGCGTACCCCTGCGGGTCCGGTTGGTCGTGTCAGCGGCCGTGCTGGTCTTCGCCTACGGCGCCGTCGTGCACGTCCTCCAGGTGCTGGTCCCCGGGCTGCGACCGCAGGTCGCCCTGCCCGGGTGGCTCGCTGTCTACTTCGCGTCCCTGACCCTGTGGGATCCGTTGGCGGCACTGCTCTTGGCGGCTCGCCGCCCGGTGGGGCTCGCGCTGGGCTGCGCCGTGCTGGTGACCGACGCCGCCGCGAACGGGTACGCCAACTACGTGCTCGACCCCGCCGGTGGCGTCACCCCGGGCCGGATCGGGCAGGCCGTGATCACCGCCCTCGCCGTCGCCCTCGTCGCGCTCACCCCGTGGCTGGCCCGGTGGTACGCCGCCGGGTCAGTCACGGGGCGATGAGCGGTCGGCGTCACCAGGCCGCCGGACGGCGACGACGTGGCCTATCTCGACAATCCTCTACAGGGGACGGTCGTCGAGCGCAGCGCCGACGTAAGCGCGTGCTGCCTCTTCCCGACGACCCTGATCCGGTGTGCCGAACTCAGCGCACGATCTCCGCGAGCACGTCGACCTGCCCGGGGTCAGCGCCGTAGCAGTACAACACCAGTTCGTCCGCGCCGAACTCCCGGTACGCGGCCACGGTGTCGGCGATCTGCGCCGGATCGCTCAGCGGCTCACCCCAACCGGGCCGGCCGGTGAACGCGTAGTAGGCGGCGATGGCGGCACGCGCCTCGTCGATCGTGGCGGGCGAGCCGACCGCGACGTTTACCTGACACACCAGGCGCGGTCGGCCGGCACGGCCCGCTGCCTCCCACCCCTCCTGCACGGTACGGACCAGGGGGCCGGCCCAGGTCAGGGGTGCTGCGCAGACGAACCCGTCGGCGTACCGCCCGACGCGTCGCAGTGCCGGCGCGGCGAACCCTCCGATCAGCAGCGGTGGCCCCCCGGGCGTGATGGGGCGGGGCCCGATCGTCGTCCCGCGGTACGGCTGGCCCCGCCAGATCTCACGCAGGGCGGCGAGTTGCGCGTCGAGCAGCCGACCCCGCTGCCCGATCGGCGTGCCGGCGGCAACGTGGTCGTCGTCGCGACCACCGACGCCGATGCCGAGGACGAACCGGCCGGCGGACATGCGGTCGAGGGTGGCGACCTGCTTGGCCAGCAGGGCGGTCTCCCGCAGCGGGCCCAGCAGGACTTCCGTCTGGAGGCGGATGCGCGTCGTGGCGCCGGCGAGGACCGCCAGGGCGGTCAACGGTTCGGGATTGTCGAACGTGAGGCGGTCCAGCAGAGCGAGGCTGTCGAAGCCGCGTGCTTCGGCGGCGGTGGCCCAGTCGAGCAGGCGGGCCGGTGCGCTGATGGGCAGGCCGAGGCCGATGTCCATGTCGATCTCCGTACGATAGGCAGCGTGAACTGAAGCCGCCACCTCCTCCTCGCCCACGGCGAGGTCCCGAGTTCATCTGCGACGTGTTTCTCGAACCAGGGATACGAAGTTCCGCGGCAATACTACGCGGCATCCACCGGAGCGTCCCGCCGCCCCGGTGGGCGGTGATCGACTCCGTTTCACGGAAATCGGGGCGTCCGAGCGCACGGGACACCCCGACTTCAAGGATGCCGAGTCGATCAACCGCCGCCGTATCGAAACTCGGGTGCGGGCGGCGCGGCCGGATCCGTAGGCTCCGATCTCCGGCCCGTCCGGGCTGTCCCCTTCAGGGATCGGAGATGAGCGCAGCGATGGCAAGTCACCTCTTCGCGGTGTGTTTCGGCGCGAACGAACCCCTGCGTGTCGCACGGTTCTGGTCCGAGATCCTGGGCCGGGAGCTGGTCGACGACCCTCGCGACGGCGTCCTCGTGCTGCCCGACGACAAGAGCGGCTTCCGGCTGCGCTTTCCGCGGATCCCGGAGCCGAAGGTCCTGCAGAACCCCGCACACCTCGAACTGACAAGCGACTCGCCGGAACACCAGCGGCAGACGGTGGCCAGGGCGCTGGAGCTGGGCGCGCGGCACACCGACGTCGGTCAACTCCCGGAGGAGAGCCACGTCGTGCTTGCCGACCCGGAGGGCAACGAGTTCTGCGTCCTCGGGCCGGGCAGCGTGTTCCTCGCCGGCTGCGGCTTCCTCGGTGATGTGGCCTGCGACGGAACGCGGGCCGTCGGCTACTTCTGGAGCGAGGCACTCGGCTGGCCGCTGGTCTGGGACCAGGACGAGGAGACCGCCATCCAGTCACCCCTGGGCGGCCCGAAGATCGCCTGGGGTGGTCCGCCGTTGATGCCCAAGGGGACCAGGGACCGGGTGACGTTCGACCTCGCCGTCGACGACGGCGACGACCCGCAGGCCGAGGTCGACCGCCTGCTCTCCCTCGGCGCGACAGTGGTCGGCACCGAGGGGGAGGGCGCGGTGGTGCTGGCCGACCCCGACGGCACCGAGTTCCGCCTGCTGACGCGCCGCTAGGTTCGAACCTGCACGACGTGGGGTGCCAGAGAGCCTGGCTAGGCTGGACGCGTGACTGACGCGGCGGGACCGATCGAGCCGTCCGGGGTGTGGGCCACAGCCGTGGGCGTGGCCCGGGTGCGAGCGATGGAGACGGCACGCGAGCAGCCGCTGTTCCGGGACCCGCTGGCGCTTGCCTTCGCCACGGCCGGTGGGAGGGCCCCCGGGACGCCGCCGCCCCCGCACGCGGACGAGGCGGCGCGACGCCGCTGGCTCGGTGTGGCCTTCTCGATCGTCATCCGGACGAAGTTCCTGGACGACCTGCTGGATAAGGCGGTCGGGTCCGGCGTCCGGCAGGTCGTGCTGCTCGGCGCCGGGATGGACAGCAGGGCCTTCCGGATGGACTGGCCGGCGGGCACCCGGTTGTTCGAGGTCGACACGGCCGAACCGCTCGGCTTCAAGGCCGCGGTGCTGCGTCAGGAGCGTGCCGCTCCGCGCTGCGAGCGGATCACCGTCCCGGTCGACCTCCGTGAGGACTGGCCCGGCGCCCTGGCCGCGGCCGGGCACGACCCGGCGCAGCCGACGGTGTGGATCGCCGAAGGGCTGCTGATCTATCTACCCCAGGACGCGGTGGAGTCGCTGCTCGAACGGGTCGGCGCGCTGTCCGCCCCGGGCAGCCGGATGGGTCTCACCCTGGGCTCGCGCGGTGTGGTCGACCGCTTTCGCGAGGACGCCGCCTCGGGATCGGCGGCGTCGATGTGGCTCTCGGAGATGCCGGAGGACCCGGTCGGCTGGCTGGCCGGCCTCGGCTGGGAGGCGGAAACCTTCACCCTGCGCGAGCGCGCCGCGGCCTACGGGCGGCCGGTGCTCACCCCGCCGCAGCAGGACGAGGGCGTGGGCGGGCTCGTCTCAGCGGTGCGCGCCGCGCCCTGAGCACGCATGGTTACGGCACCTGTGCGGCCGAAGGTTCGCCGGGGCGAACAACGGCCGCGCCGCGCGGATGACGAGGGTACGGGTCAGGCCGGCGTGAGGAGGCAGAACTCGTTGCCCTCCGGGTCGGCCAGGACGGTCCACGCGACGGTGCCCCCGCCCAGGTCGGCGTCGGTGGCGCCGAGAGACCGTAGTCGGGCCGCCTCGGCCTCCAGGTCATCGCCCGGGTAGGGGCGGACGTCGAGATGGACGCGATTCCACACTGTCTTCACGTCGGGCGTACGGAGAAACTGGAGGTACGGGCCGACGCCCTGCGCCGAGCGCAGCACCGCGCTGTGGTCGGTCACCTTGTGCACGGTCCAGTCCGTGGCCTCGCCCCAGAAGCGGGCCATGAGACGCGGATCCGCGCAGTCGACCACCACCGACGCGATCGGGCCGGTTTCCTCGTAGAGCGAGTCCAGCACGCAGAACTCGTTGCCCTCCGGGTCGGCCATCACCGTCCAGGGCACGTCGCCCTGGCCCACGTCCGCGAGGGTCGCGCCGAGACCCGTCAGCCGCGCCACCACCTCCGCCTGGTGTTCCGCCGAGGTGGTCGCCAGGTCGACGTGCACGCGGTTCTTCACCGTCTTGGGTTCCGCGGAGACGACGAGGTCGATGCAGACGGCGACGGGATCGGGGTAGACGAAGCCCTCGGGTTCGAGGTTGGTGACACCCGGTCCCTCGCTGGAGATCCCCCAGTCGAGCGCCTTCGCCCAGAAACCGCCCAGGGCGGCGTCGTCGCGAGCCTTCATGTTGATCTGCACAAGCCGCGTTGCCATGCCGACGATCCTAAGCAGGCGCGCGGCCGGTGCGAACACCCCCTGCCATCGGGCTGCGGGCGGCCTGCCGGTTGGACAACGGCCGGGCCGGTCGGTCAGAGTGGTCCGCCGTGAGATACCTGCGCAGCGGTGGTCCCGCCGCGATCCGGCGACCCCGGCCCACCGACGTCGACGAGTTCGTGGCGGCCACGCGGCGCAGCCGGGACCTGCACCATCCGTGGCTGGCCGCGCCGACGAGCCCGCAGGAGTACGACAACTATCTGCGTCGCATCCGCCGGCGGGACAGCGCCGGCTACCTGATCTGCGACCGGGCCAGCGGCGCGATCGCCGGCTACGTGAACATCAGCGGCATCGTGCTGGGCGCGCTGCGCGGCGGTTACCTGGGGTACGCGGCGTTCGAGCCGTACAGCGGCACCGGCCACGCCTCGGCGGGCATCGCGCTGGTGATCGACCACGCGTTCACGGCGGCCGGGCTGCACCGCCTGGAGGCGAACATCCAGCCGGGCAACGAACCGTCGCGGCGGGTGGCCCGCAAGCTCGGCTTCCGCCTGGAGGGCTTCTCCCCGGACTACCTGTTCATCGACGGCGCGTGGCGCGACCACGAACGCTGGGCGATAACCGCCCCCACCCCCGCGTGATCAAGAGGTTGCGTCACGACACAGTGACGCGAACCTCTTGATCAAGACGGGTCAGGCGCCGGGTCGGGGGAAGGCTACCGGGCTTCTGCGGCCCTCCCGGTCCACGGCGCGGATGCCGAAGAAGACGTTGTCCTTGGACAGGTCGATGCTGACCTCGGTGACGTCACCGACTCCGATCACCCGCTGCCACTCGGCGGCAGTGGTCTCCCGCCACACCACCTCGTAGCCGGCCAGGCCCGGCTCGTCGCCGCGCTGCCAGCGCAGCGTCGTGTTGTTGGTCAGGTCGGTGGTCACGATGATCGCGCCCTTGGGCGTACCGGGGGCCTGGGCCAGCGACCACAGCGCCGCGCCGTTGACCCGGGCTACCCGGGCGATGTACGCGAAGTCGCAGAACTCGGGCAGGTCACCGAACTGTTGACCGTCCTGCACGCGGACGTCCTGGTGCTGGTGGGCGAAGTCCTCGTTCGGCTCGGTGTACCGCGCCGCCGGCCAGCCCTCGCGCAGGAACGAGATGTGGTCGCTGCCGCGCAGGTAGCGGTCCCGTCGATAGATCACCCGCACCCGCATGCCCGTCGCGTCGTTCTCCGCCACGTCCCTGACGAACCGGGCGAGCTGCCGCGACGATGAGTCGTTCTCGCCGCCGACGGACTGCCGGGTGGTGGCCTCCGCAGGTGTCTCGGCGGTCGGCACCCCCTCGGCGAAGAGGCGCACCGCGTACGGATCGCGGGTGCCGTCGTCGGCGGTGCTGCTGCCCACGATGTCGTCGCTGAACATGCCCTGCACGTCCGCGCCGGCGGCCTTGAGCTGCGCGGCCAGGTACGCCGAGCCGTACAGGCCCTGCTCCTCGGCGGCGACCGCGGCGAAGACAACGGTGGCGGCGGTGGGTCGGGTGGCCATCAGTCGGGCCAGTTCCAGCACCACTGCCACGCCGGACGCGTCGTCGTCCGCGCCGGGCGCGTCGCTGACGGCGTCCATCACGTCGGTGACCCGGGAGTCGTAGTGGCCGGTCACCACGTAGGTGCGGTTCGGGGAGGACTGGCCGCGCAGGGTGGCCACCACGTTGGTGATCCGGGTGGCGGTGGGGATCCGCGAGGCGGGCTGCTGCACGTACGACTGGAGTTCGACTGTCATCCGGCCGCCGGAGGTGGCCGCGTACTCCTGAAGGCGGGCGTGGATCCAGTCCCGGGCGGCGCCGATGCCCCGCTGGGGGTCGTCCTGGCTGGAGAGGGTGTGCCGGGTGCCGAACGCGACCAGCCGGCGCACGATCGCCTCGATCCGGCGGGGATCGACCTGGCGCAGCAGCTCCCGCAGCTCGCGCTCGGGGCGTTGCGCGTGGACCGGGCGGCCGGGCCCGGCGGGGACGGCGTCAGCGGCCGCGGGTGCGGCCAGCGAGGGCGCCGCGACGGTGGCGGCGGTCGCCGCGGTGACGGCTGCGGAGGCGGACAGGAAGGTGCGGCGGGTGGGCCTCGTGGGCCGCGCGCCGGTGTCGTCTGATCCCATTCCGGCATCCTGCCCATCGATTGCGGTGTCTGTCCATATCGTTCGGTGTCCATGGTGATGGAGTTTTCACCCGGATTGGGTGATGACGTCTCGTGTCGACGTTCCTACGGTGGGTGTCATGGCTGCCGTGCGCGCGACCCCCGCCAACCCGACCGTCGGCCTCGCTCAGACGACGGGGATGAGCGGCGACCAGCGGGCGATGCCACCCGAGCTGGGCCCCGACTCCCTCGCCGTGCTCAGTGGCCCCACCTTCATGTACTCGAATTCGAGCGGCGACGTCCCGCCGGGCAGCATCGGCGGGCTCGTGCACCTGGACACCCGGCTGGTCAGCGGCTGGACCCTCACCGTCAACGGTGGCCAGCTGCTGGTGTTGCGGGCCAAGACCATCGAGCACTACTCCGCGCAGTACGTGCTCACCAACCCGGAGCTGCCCGGGCTGCCGCCGAACGGTCTCGCCGTCCGGCGGTTGCGCTACGTCGGCGACGGCTTCCACGAGCGGCTGGAGCTGGTGTCGTACCAGCCCGAGCCGGTGCGGGTGGAGCTGCGCCTTGCCGTCGACGTGGACTTCGCCGACCTGTTCGAGGTCAAGTCGGTGGTCCGGGACCGCTCCGCGCAGATCGTCCGCGCCCACGCCGCCGACGGCTCCGAGCTGTGCTTCTCCTACCGCCACGGAGACTTCACCGCGGAGACCCGGGTGCGCTGCGCGACCCCGGCGGACCGGATCGAGGGGGACGATCTGGTCTGGGACCTGCACCTGCGTCCGCGCGACAACTGGCTGGTGGACCTGCACGTGCCGCTGGCGCCGGGCCTGGGCGTGGTCGAACCGGTGCGGGGCGACATCATCGACGTCATTCAAGGCCGGGCCGAAGACCCGCTGCGCCGGTGGACCGAGGACCGGGCCGTGCTGCGCAGTGACAGCCAGGCGCTGGAATGCGCCGTGCGTCAGTCCCGCGACGACCTGGCGGCGCTGCGGCTCGACCTGGAGGTCAAAGGTCAGCGGATCCTGCTGCCCGGCGCGGGGCTGCCCTGGTTCCTCAGCGTCTTCGGGCGGGACACGCTGATCACCGCGTACCAGACGTTGGTGGCCGGGCCGGCGCTGGCCAAGGGGGCGCTGCTCGCGCTCGCCCGACTGCAGGGCGATGCCTGTGACGACTTCACCGACGAGGAGCCCGGCAAGATCCTGCACGAGGTCCGCAGCGGCGAGCTGACCCGCAGCGGCCAGAAGCCGTACGGGCCGTACTACGGCACCGCCGACGCCACCCAGCTCTGGCTGATCCTGCTCTCGGAGTACTGGCGGTGGACCGGCGACGACGAGACCGTCCGGCACCTGCGCGACAACGCGATGGCCGCGCTGCGGTGGATCGACGAGTACGGCGACCGCGACGGCGACGGCTTCGTGGAGTACGCCACCCGGTCCCCGGAAGGGCTGGGCAACCAGTGCTGGCGGGACTCGCCGGACGGCGTCTGCTTCGCCGACGGGCGTATCCCGGTGCTGCCGCTGGCAACCGCCGACATCCAGGGCTACACCTTCGACGCGAAGGTGCGCCTGGCCGAGCTGTTCGACGGCCCGCTGGGCGACCCCACCCTGGCGGCACGGCTGCGCGACGAGGCCGGCACCCTGTACAAGCGGTTCAACCGGGACTTCTGGATCGACGAGCGGGGCGGCTACTACGCGGTGGCCCTCGACGGCGACAAGAACGTGGTCGACTCCAAGACGTCCAGCATGGGTCACCTGCTGTGGAGCGGCATCGTGGCGCCGGGGCGGGCGGATGCGGTGGTGCGCCAGCTCATGTCGCCCGACATGTTCTCCGGCTGGGGAATCCGGACGCTGTCCGCCGAGGAACGCCTCTACCGGCCCCTCGGCTACCACCTGGGCACGGTCTGGCCGCACGACAACTCGCTGATCGCGCTCGGCCTGGCCCGCTACGGCTACCGGGCGGAGGCGAACCGGATCAGCCTGGCGATGATCGACGCGGCCGAGCAGTTCGACCACCGGCTGCCCGAGGCGCTCAGCGGGTCCGACCGGCAACGGCTGCTGTTCGCCATCCCGTATCCCACCGCGTGCAGCCCGCAGGCGTGGGCGGCCGGCACGCCGCTGGCGCTGGTCCGCGCGATGCTGGGGCTCAACCCGGTCGAGGGTCGGCTCGTGCTCGACCCGGCGGTTCCACCGGAGGTCGGCCGGATCTCGGCCAACCGGGTGCGGGCCTTCGGTGAGGAGTGGGGTGTGGAGGCGGTGGGCTCCAGCGGTCGCGTCTGGCTCGAGCGGAGCTGACCGTACGCGGGCGCTTCGACGTTTGTCCGGGGCTGCGACGGGAAACGGCCCGCAATGACGAAACCTCGTGTGGTGATCGTGGGGGCCGGGTTCGCCGGTTACCACGCGGCGAAGACGTTGAGCCGGATCGCCCGGGACCGGGCCGAGATCGTGGTGCTGAACTCCACCGACTACTTCCTGTACCTGCCGCTGCTGCCCGAGGTCGCGGCCGGGGTGGTCGAGCCCAAACGGATCGCGGTGCCGCTGACCGGCACCCTCAAGGGCGTCCGCGTGGTGATCGGCGAGGCGGACCACGTCGACCTGCAGAACCGCTGGGTCGGCTTCACCCAGGCCGAGGGGGAGAAGAACCGCCTGGCGTACGACCGGCTGGTGCTCGCCGTGGGCAGCGTCAACAAGCTGCTGCCCATCCCGGGTGTCACCGAGTACGCGCACGGCTTCCGCGGCCTGCCCGAGGCCGTCTACCTGCACGACCACATCGTCCGCCAGATCGAGCTGGCCGAGCAGGCCGAGGACCCGGCGGAGCAGAAGGCGCGCTCCACGTTCGTGGTCGTCGGAGCGGGCTACACAGGCACCGAGGTGGCCGCGCACGGTCAGTTGTTCACCGACGCGCTGCACGCCCAGCGACCCCGGCTCACCGTCCGGCCCCGCTGGATGCTGCTCGACGTCGCCCCCCGGGTGCTGCCCGAGCTGGACAAGCGGATGTCCGACACCTCGCACAAGGTGCTCAACCGGCGCGGAGTGGACGTGCGGATGGGCACGTCGGTGGCCGAGGCGACCTGCGACGGAGTGAAGCTGACCGACGGCGAGTACGTGCCGACCTGCACGCTTGTGTGGTGTGTGGGGGTGCGGCCCGACCCGTTCGTCAACGAGCTGGGCCTGCGCACCGAGAAGGGCCGGCTGGTCACCGACGAGTTCCTCAACGTCCCCGGCTACCCGGAGGTCTTCGCCTGCGGCGACGCCGCCGCCGTGCCGGACCTGGTCAACCCGGGACAGCTCTGCGGCATGACGGCCCAGCACGCGCAGCGGCAGGGCAAGCGCGCGGCGCACAACATCGCCGCGTCGTACGGCTTCGGTCAGCGCAAGCCGTACAAGCACCACGATCTGGGTTGGGTGGTCGACCTGGGTGGCAAGGACGCGGCCGCGAACCCGTTGCACGTCAACCTGGCCGGGCTGCCGGCCAAGGCGGTCACCCGGGCGTACCACCTGATGGCGATGCCGGGCAACCGCACCCGCGTGGGGGCCGACTGGGTGCTCGACGCCGCGCTGACCCGCTCGGCCGTGCAGTTGGGGCTGGTCCCGGCGAACGCGGTCCCGCTGGAGAGCACCTCGCCGGAGGTCGCGGTGCGGGGCCGCTGAGCGGAACCCGTCGACCCGGCCGGTCAGCCCCGCGAGGGGGCGGGGCCGGCCGGTCCGCGTGCCGGCGGGTGGGGCTCGCCGGGATCGGCCGGCGGGGGCGGGTTCAGCCGTCGCGGCCCGTACTCCCGCAGCAGCGTCTGGACGATGCCGGCGGCGGGAATGGCCAGCAGCGCGCCGAGCAGCCCGGCCAGCTCCGCCGCGAGCAGCACGCTCAGCAGGACGGTCAGCGGGTTGAGCCGCACCGCGCGGGAGAGGATCAGCGGCTGGAGCAGATGGTTCTCGACCTGCTGGTAGACCACGAAGAAGACGAGCACGACGATCCCGGCGGTGGGGGAGTGCAGGAACCCGGCCCCGGCGGCGATCACCGCGCCGATCGTCGCGCCGACAAGCGGTATCAGGTCGGCGACCGCCACCAGCAGCGCGATCACGCCCGCGAACGGCACCCCGGTCAGGGCCAGCACCACGAACGTCAACGCTCCGCAGATCACGCTGATCAGCAGGTTGCCGGTGAGGTAGCCGGTCACCGTCCGCGACACCTCCCGGCCGACCCGGCGCACGCGCTCGCCCTGCCCGTCCCCGGCCGCCGCGAGCAGGCTCCGGGTGATCCGCGGCGATTCCAACACCATGAGGTACGCCAGCACGACGACAGTGACCAGCCCTGCGACCGTCTCCAGGACGCCGCGCAGCACCCCGACGGCGGGTTGTCGCAGCCGGCTGCCGAAGTCGCGCAGTTGGTCGGAGTGCTCGCCGACGTAGCGCCGTGCTCCGGTGCGCTCCACGAGTTGGCCCACCGGTCCGCGTCCGGCGCGTGCGTCGCGCAGCAGCTCGGGCCCCCGCTCGGCGAACCGGCCCAGCTCGTCCAGCAGGGGCACCAGGATGACCGTGGCCAGGACCGCCACCACGACGAAGGCGGCGAGGAACACGAGCAGCGTGGCCACTGCCCGCCGTCGGACGAACCGGCGTTGCAGCCAGTCCACGGACGGCTTGAGGGCGACCGCGAAGAAGGCGGCCACCACGGCCCAGACCAGCACCCGGCGGGTCGCGTACACGAAGGTCAGCGCGAGCGCGGTCGCCAGCACCAGACCGATCACGACCAGGGCCCGGCGGGCGGTGGCCCGATCGTCGGCGTTACTCACTCGCCAGGCCTTCCCCGCGCACACCGCAGGAAACCCGGCAATGCGGACGTCGGCACTCGGCGGGCCGGTAGTCGGAGAGCGCCGTGGCGCGTCGAGGGCCGCCCGTGTCGGACGGTCAGCGGCGGGTGTCGGTGGCGTCGGTGAGCGGGTGGGCGCCGGCGACGAACGTGTCGAGAGCGGCGGCGTGCAGCAGCCCGCCGGCGATCGGATCGCGCAGGGCCATCGCCGCCAGCCTGCCCACCGGGAGCCCGCCGGGCCGGTGCGTCGCGGCGAGCACCAGGTTGCCGTAGCGCCTGCCGCGCAGCATCCGCCGGTCCCCGAACACGCAGACGTCCCCGAAGACCGCCCGCAGCGTCGCCACCTGCACGCGGGTGCCGACCAGCGGCGGCAGGTCCGTCACGTTCACCAGACACAGCCCGCCGGGGCGCAGCACGCGGGCCACCTCGGCCGCGAACTCCACGGTGCGGACGTGCGCGGGCATCCGGGCCGCTCGGTAGATGTCGGCGATCACCAGGTCGTACTCCCCGGCCGGTGCGGCCGTGACCGCGTCCCGGGCGTCGGCGACCTCCACCCGCACCTCTGGCGGCAACGGCGGCAGTTCCCGGGCGACCAGCTCGACCACTTCCCGGTCCCGCTCGACGACCCGCTGCGCGGAGCCCGGCCGGGTCGCGGCCAGCCAGCGCGGCAGCGTCAACGCGCCGCCGCCGAGGTGCAGCACGCTCAGCGGTACGCCCGCCGGGGCCGCCACCTCCACCGCCGAAGCGATCCGGCGGACGTACTCGAAGTGCAGGTGCCGGGGATCCTCGACATCCACGTACGACTGCTCGACACCTGCGGACAGCAGCGTCCGTCCGGTTCGGCGGACCGGATCGGCGACCAACTCCAACCGGTCGGCGGCGCGGTTCATGACGGCACGCTAACCGAGCCGCGGCCGGTGCCCGCCGACGGGCCGCGCCGGGCCGCCCGGCGTGCGCGCCCGCCGGTCCGGTGCCGGCCCGCCCGACGCGCGTGGGCCGACGGGCCGACGGCGCGGGTCGAACCCCGCGTCCGTCGGCCCGCCTGTGCCGTGGCGGCCGGTCAGCCGCTGGCCATCCCGGCGCCCACCTCGTCGATGGCGTCGTCGATCGAGTGGGCGAGGTCCACGTCGAGCGCGGTCACCCCGTCCGCCTGGTTGGTGCGGACGGTCAGCACGGCGGCCGTGCCGCCCGGTCGCCCGATGCTCGGGCCGCGTCCGGTGTCCACGCGTAGCCGGTCCAGTCGGGCGAGCACCCGGTCCAGGTTGTCCGGAGGCAGCGCGATCACGCGGTACAGGCCGCCGCTGTCACCGGCCCAGTACGGCAGGTCGTCCAACGCCGCCCGGAGCTGGGCCTCGTCCAGGCTGGGCGTGGTGGTGGAGGCGCCCACGATGCCGCCGCCGGCCGCCGGCGGGTTCAGCAGTTCCCGCAGGCCGTCGGGGACGTGCAGCGACTCGACCAGGTCGCCGTCCTGTTCGGCGAGCGCGGCGAGTGTCGCCTCGGCCTGGTAGCGGGCCTGCTCGGGCGTACGCCCGCTGATCCGGCCCACCTCGGCCAGGAAGCCGGGCAGGTCCCGGTGCCGCTCGATGCCGTCGACGGGCACGACGTCGTGCAGCGAGTTGGGCACGGCGGCGAGCAGCCGTTGCCGCTCCGCCGCGTCCAGTGCGAAGGCCAGCACCAGCACTGTCGCCTCGGCGCCCACCTTGGCCGTCGAGAAGTCGACGCCGGAGCGTCGCCGGACGTCGTCGACCAGATCGTGGTAGCCCACGCTGTTCACCCCGACCGCGCCGCCGGGCGGAGGTTGCGGTCGCGGGTTGTCCGCGGTGCCCCGCGACGGCGGGGCCGGTCCACCGCGCGTGGTGTCCGACTTGTGCCGTCCGGCCGGTGGTGGGCCGGCTCGCTTGCCCTGGTCCAGGCTGGTGAGCTGCTTGGAGGCGCTCAGGCTGGCGCCGAACTGACTGGGCTGACTGCCCTGTTCGCGGGCCTGCCGGGCCAGCGCCCGGCGCCGCTGGTTGTCGCCCTCCATCTGCTTGCGCATGGTGACGCCCCTTTCGCTGGGGATCGATCCTGCGCCCGTCGCCTTCCCGCCCTCCCGGGAGCCGAAACGGGCGCTGCCGGCCCGGTAGCGCCGAGCGCGGGCCACGCTTCATCCGGCACGGGTGAGGGGTGCTCACCCGCGCGGGGCGCACGATCGGGGCAGGACCGCAGTTCTTCCGAGGTACGCGGAAGGAAGGTCGTCATGAAACAGATCATCGAGATCGTTCCCGCTCGACCCGGCTGGTACGCCCGCTGGCAGCTCACGCCCGAGGCCACCCGGTGCTATCCGGTCAGCCTCTGGGCGCTGCTGGAGGAGGCCGACGGAACCGGCCGGGAGGTGGTCGGAATGGACTGCATCGGCCAGTGGCCGGGTGCGGACGACAACGAGGCGGGTGGGGAGTTTGTCCGCTACCTGTACCAGACGCCCGATTCGGGGAAGCCCGACGACATCGAACCCCCGGCGACCGTCGAGCTGCGCGACGCAGCGCCCCGGCTCCAGCCGATGACCGCACCCTAGACATTCCTCCGGCCCCCGACCCCAGGTCCCAGGGTCGGGGGCCACCCGCCTTCTGGCTCAGGTGGGCGGCCCGGCGGTGGGTGGGTGCGGTGGTCAGCCGATGGCGCGCAGGTTGTCGCCGTCGTCGGCGGCCGTGCTCTCCACGGCCAGCAGCTCGGTGAGCCCGGTGCGGTCCAGCATCTGCTGGAGTCGGACGCCGACCCCGGTCAGCCGGATCGCCCCGGCGCCCCGGTGCACCACCAGCAGGGCGCTGAGCCCGGACGAGTCGCAGAGGCCAACCCCGGCCAGGTCTATCGTCACGAGCTGCTCGCCGTGCAGCTCAGCGGCGGCGGCGATCAGCTCGGGCGCGGTGTCGTAGTCCAGCTCGCCGGTCAGCCGCAGCCGGACGTGACAGGCGTCGAGCCGGGTCACCTCGATGGTCAACAGCTGGTGGGACATGCCCCCATGTTTCCAGTCCAGCGGCGGAACGCAAACCCCGGGGCCGCGAGCCGCCGGATCACGCCGTGGCGGCGGACGGCGCCGAGCCGGTGCCCAGGGCCGCCCGGGTGGCCGGCAGCGGCCGGCCGAGCAGCGTCGCCACGCCGGTGATGTCCAGGATCGCCGTCACGAAACGGGGAACCGCCCGCAGCCGCAGGGTCGTGCCGACCGACTGGCCCTCCCGCCAGGCGTGCACGATCACGGCGAGACCGGTGCTGTCGAGGAAGGTCAGGTCGGCGAAGTCCAGTACGAGGGCGCGCGGCGCGTCGGCGAGGACCCGGTCGACCTCGGCGTGCAGAGGCGCCGCAGTCGCGTACGCCAGCTCGCCGCCCACCCGGATCAGGGGCATGTCGGGATCGGTCCGATCGACGAAGATGCTCAGCGGTGACGCCTCCGAAGCCCGCCCGACAGATGCCACGATCACGCCCTTCCGCACGCCGCCTTTCTGGCCGGTGCGAGGGGATCGTAACAACGGTCCACCCGGTCCGCCCGGCACGCGAGTAAGGGCCCGCGACCTGCCGTGGGATGCCGGCCCAGGCGTACCGGCGTAGGGTGGTCGGAGAGATTTGGCCATCGACGCCGGTTCCGGTGCGGGTTCGGGTGGACGACAAGGAGTGAGGCTCAGCTGGTGACTGCTTCCGACGTCAGGGGCGCAGACCCGGGCGACGGACGGATCTCCACGCCGAGTACCACACGGGTCCCGGCGCGGTCCGCCGACGCACCGTCCTGGCCCCCGCCCGCGCTGCCGCCGCTGGCCCCCGACCGCGATCAGGCCACACCGGACTGGTCGGAGGTCGTCGAGCACTTCCGCGAGGGCCTGGTGGTCTGCGACGCCGACGGCATCGTCCGACACGTCAGCCCGGTGGCCGAGCGGCTGCTGCCCGAGGTGGTCCCCGGTGCGTCGCTCGCCGCCTCCGGCGTGCCGGGCCTGAGCGCGGGTGTCCCCGGGGGCTTCACCCACCACGGCCGTCGCCTGACCGCCCGCCAGGTGCCGCTCTCCGCCGGCCGCTGCTGCTGGTACGTGGAGGACGTCACCGAGAGCGTCAGCCGGGCCGACGCGCTGCTCGCCGAGCGAGCCCGTTCGGCCTTCCTGGCCGTGGTCGGCGACAAGCTGGGCAACCCACTGCACCCCGACCGGGCCGCCGCGGCGGTCGTCCGGCTCGCCGTGCCGACCCTGGCGGAGGTGGCCGTGCTGGTGCTGGCCCCGCGCGGGGGGCGGGCACGGTGGTGGCGGGCCTCCCGGGCCGACGACGAGGCGCCGAGTGTCGACAGCGGCGTGCTGGCCGGCCCCGCGCTGCCGGCAGCGATCGCCGAGGGGCTGACCGGGGTCGAGCCACACGCTCTCGACTGGCTGGTGGAGCAGGCGGTCGACGCCGGCTGGCTGCCCGGTCTCACGGGTGCCGACAGCGCCGCCCGGGTCGTTCCGCTGCCCGGCCGGGACGCGCCCGTCGGGGTGCTGCTGGTCGCCCGGCGCTCCAGTCGGTGGTACGACGAGGACGACGTCGGGTTGATCCGCGCCTTCGCGGCTCGGGCCGGCGCGGCGCTGACGACCGCTCTGCTCTACCGCGACCAGGCCGAGGTCGCCGACACCCTCCAGGCCAGCCTGCTGCCTGTCGAACCGACCGAGACCCCCGGCGTCCAGTGGGGCACGGCGTACCGGCCGGCGCAGGCGGGGCTGCGGATCGGCGGCGACTTCTACGGTTCGCACCGGCTGGCCGACGGCGGTTCCGTGTTCTTCCTCGGCGACGTCTCCGGCAAGGGCGTCGAGGCGGCCGTCTTCACCGGCCAGCTCCGCCAGTGCCTACAGGCCCTGCACCGGGTGGAGTCACACCCCGGGCGGCTGCTGCGACTGCTCAACGACGCGCTGCTGGAGACGACCCAGGCGCACGGTCAGGGCCGCTTCGCCACCATCGTGCTCGGCGTGGCCCGTCCGCAGCGCGACGGGAGCGTCACCCTCACCATGGCCGGGGGCGGGCACCTGCCGCCGCTGGTGCTGCGGACGTCGGGCGAGGTCGAGTCGGTGTCGCTGCGCGGCATGCTGATCGGCGTGGTGCCCGATCCGCGCGTCGGCGAGGTGACCGTGCGGTTGGCGCCGGGCGAGACCTGCCTGCTCTACAGCGACGGCGTGACCGAGGCCCGTGGGGGCGGCCGCGGTGACGAGCTGTTCGGCACGGAGCGGTTGATCACGGCCGTGACCGGGTGTCAGCGGATGCCGGCGCCGGCCCTGGCCGAACGCGTCGAACAGGTCACCGGTGACTGGCTGGGGCACGGTGACCACGACGACATCGCGGTGCTGGCGCTGCGCGCGGTCAGCCCGGGTGGGCGAGCCGCGCGGCACCTGCACGCGGTGCCCACGTCGACGAGCGCCGACGAGCAGTCGGAGGGCCCCGCATGACCGCCGCCGCCGTGACCACGGACCCGACCGACGCGTACTCCGGCTACCTTGCCTGCCTCGCCGACGCCGACGAGTACGCCGCGATCGACCTGGCGCTCGGCCTGCTCGACGCGGGCGTGCCGGCGGAGCGGGTCCTGCTCGACCTGGTCGCGCCGGCCCAGGCCGAGGTGGGTGAGCGGTGGGCACGCAACGAGTGGAGCGTGGCCCAGGAGCACGCGGCGACGCACATCAGCGAGCGGGTCGTGGCCGCGGTGGCGGCGCACGCCAACCCGCGTCCGACCGGCGGACGGATCGTGGTGGCCTGCATGGACGGCGAGTGGCACGCGCTGCCGCCTCGGCTGGTGGCCGAGGTGCTGCGGCTGCGTGGCTGGCAGGTGACCTTCCTGGGCGCCAGCGTGCCGGCTGCGCACCTGGTGTCGTACCTGCATCGGCACGACGCGCAGGCGGTCGCGCTGGCCTGCGCTCTGCCGATGCGGCTGCCGCACGCCCACCGGATGATCGAGGCGTGCCGGCGCTCGGACGTGCCTGTCGTCGTGGGTGGGCGTGGCTTCGGCGCGGACGGCCGGTGGGCGGCCCGCCTCGGCGCGGCCTGGGCGTCGAACGCGCCGGCGGCGGCCGAGCTGATCGCCGACGAGCGGGCGCTGCGGCGGGTGCCGGCGGCGCAGCTCGCGCACCTGGCCGACGACGAGTACGCGAGTCTCGTCCGCCGCCGTGCAGAGCTGATCGACAGCGCGCTTACCGACCTGCGCGACCGGGTACCGGCGACCCGGGAGTACACGGCCGCCCAGCTCGACTCGACGGTGAGCGACCTGGGGCACATCGTGGACTCGCTGGCCGCCTCGCTCTACGTCGACGACGCCTCGCTGTTCACCGAGTTCGTCGGCTGGCTGGTGGAGATCCTGACCAGTCGTGGGGTGCCGGCCAGTGCGGTCGCCCTGACCCTGGAGCACTACGCGGCCGTGCTGCGCGACTTTCCCCGCGCGTCGCACGCGCTGGCCCGCAGCCGCGCCGGGCTGCCCGCCACGTCCCGTTCCGAGGGCTGAGGGGCACCTTCCGGACGATCACCACGCGCTGCGGACCGTCGTACCCCCCTGCGTATACTTGCCGGACTGCAAACGTCCCACCCACCGGTGGAGCGAGGGGGAGAACGGTGACGTTCAGCGTCAGCCACGCCGAACGCGACGGCGGTGCGGCCTGCCTGCGGCTCGCCGGTGAGCTGGACCTGAGCACCGCCGGTGAGCTGGCTGCCGCCATCGACACACTCACCGCCGCCGGCGAGCGGCGGGTGCTGCTCGACCTCGCCGATCTGACCTTCTGTGACTCCACCGGGATGGCCGTGTTCGTCCGGGGCGACAACCAGGTCGCCGTCGACGGCGGTTGGTTGCGGATCACCGGGGCCACCGGCCGGGTCGAGCGGGTGTTGCGGGTCACCGGTCTGGCCGACGTGCTGCGATACCTTCCGGACACGGCCGACCCCGCGTCCCAGAGCGCCTCCTGATGGGCTAGATTTCCCCGCCAGCACGGTGACCGTTCCGGTCTCCTTCTCCGCCGACCCGAGGCAGGTAGTGATGGGCGACAGCCCGCAGCCGGTACGCATCCTGGTGGTCGACGACGATCCGGGTGACGTGCTGATGATCGAGGAGGCGTTGGCCGACTCCGACGTCGAGAAGATCATTGATGTGGTCAGTGACGGCGAGGAGGCGATGGAGTTCCTCCGTGCCGAGGGCCGGCACGTGCAGGCCCGCCGACCGGACGTCATCCTGCTGGACCTGAACATGCCGCGGATGGACGGCCGTCAGGTGCTCGGCGCGGTCAAGCAGGACGAGGATCTGCGGACCATTCCGATCGTGGTGCTGACCACCTCGAACGCCGACACCGACATCGTGGGCAGCTACACGTTGCAGGCCAACGCGTACGTCACCAAGCCGATCGACCTGGACGACTTCAACGACGTGGTGCGCCGCATCGACGAGTTCTTCGGCCGCGTCGTCGTCCTGCCCAAGCGCCCCTGATCACACCCGGCACGGTCGGTGGCATTGTCCCCGCCGCCGGGCCGCACGTGGCCCCTCGCCGCGCCGCGTCGCGCGAGGCGCGCGCATGCTGAACAATTTTCCCGAACCGCCTCGGCCGCTGTCGCCGCGTCCGAGGATCCAGGTGGGGAAGTAACAGCGGCTGCCTGGGGGGCGACAGTATGAGGTTCTCCGTCGTGAAGACCGGCTACGACCAGCGGCAGGTGGATTCCTGCCTGGACGAGCTGGGGCTCCGGTTGTCCCGACTCGCGGCGCGGGCGGAGGGTGCCGCCGGGGCGACCCGCGAGTGGGACGAGATCCGCCAGGAGGCGACCTGGCTCAGCGGGCTGCTCCAGCGGCTCGACCTGGGCGACGCCGCGACGACCCGGCAGGCCGGCGACGCGGTGCGGCGGGAGGCGGCCGAGATCCTGGCGCAGGCCCGCTCCGAACTGGACGAGGCCCGCGAGGAGGCCCGGCGCGTTCGTGAGCAGGCGTACGCGGACGCCGTGCAGGCTCGGCGGGACTTCGAGGAGGCGTTGCTCGCCCGGCGACGCCGCGAAGCGCTCGTCGACGAGATCCTCACCGGCGTGACGGTCGAGCCGGTGCCGGCCGACACGCCGACGGCCGCGGCCGGAACGGGCGTACCGGCGACCCGGGTGGCGGCCGGCGGCCGGGACACCGGCGCGCAGCCGCCCAGCGGACGTGCGGCCCGCTGAGCGCAGGCTCAGACGGTGAGTGCCGCCGCCACGGTGGCCGCGCGCTCCTCGTGCTGGGCGTACGCGTCGGGGAAGGCGGAGATCTGCACGGCCTGGGCGGCGGCGGTGACGCTCATGTCCTCCCAGCCGGGGATCTCGGCCAGCGCCGTGTAGAAGGCCCGCGCGGCGTACGACGGGCGCATCAGCTCGGCCACCGTGCCCCAGCCGCTGCTGGGTCGCTGCTGGAACAGCCCGACCGAGTCGTGGTCGGCGCCGGTGCCCTGGTGCGGGTACTGCGTCGACTCCGGCAGCACGTCGCTGGCGAGGTTGTAGAGGTTGCTCTCCTGCATCGCGGTCGCCAGCGCCACCACCAGGGCGCGGCGCGGCATCTGCAGCTCCCGGCCGACGTCCACGATGATCTTCGCGTTGTCCATCTGGGTCTGGTCGAGCCCGGCGACCGGGCGGGGTCGGCGGGGCTTGACAGGCTTCTTGGGCGCTGCCTTGCGGGCGGCGGTGGGCGTCGGCGACGCCGTGGGGGTGGGGATGACCCGGGCGGGGGCGGCGTCGCGGTCCAGCGACCGGGAGGCGCGCTCGTCGGCGATGGAGGCGCGGTCGGCAAGCGCGTCGGCCATCGGTCGTACCGGCGGTGGGCCGTCCTCGGCGGCACGGGCGGCGGCGAACGCGCCCAGACCGAGGCAGCAGGTGACGCCGGTGGCCAGGGCGACCCGGACGGGGGTGGAGCCCAGTCGGGTGCGGCGCGGCGGCGGCTCGGGGGCCCGGTGACGGCCGATCGTCCGTTCGGTTGATACGGCGTCGCCCGAACGGGTGGTCGGGAGCGCGTCGGTCAGCTTCTGGGCGGCGGGGTCGACGGGATGCACCCGCCGAGGCTAGATAGTCGATCGCCCGCTGCCATCACCCCGTACGGTGGCATGCGCCACAATTTGCCCGGA
Organism: Micromonospora sp. NPDC049275; assembly: GCF_043197115.1. Classification (NCBI taxonomy): domain Bacteria; kingdom Bacillati; phylum Actinomycetota; class Actinomycetes; order Micromonosporales; family Micromonosporaceae; genus Micromonospora; species Micromonospora sp. NPDC049275. The sequence continues at coordinate 1,045,066 of NZ_JBICSN010000002.1, read as the reverse complement.
TCATGGTCGCCATAGCGGGCGAAAGAGCTGTTATACCCGCGAAACCTAGCTGATCAGGCGAGCCGGTTATTCCCGATTAGCCCGGCCAACTCGGTCACCGCTGCGGACCCGCCTGCCGGCTGCGGCCGATCGCCGACGCTCCTCCGTTCAGAGGGGTGCCCCTTCCGCCGAACGGTGGAGGCCCGAGGTGTGCGCCCGGTGGATGCGGCACGCGAAAAGCCGCCAACCGGTCACCGGCGCGGCACCGCGATCAGTGCCGGCCGTTCTCCGCAGGGGTGACGGTCAGTCGATGCCGGGTGTTGTCGCCGCTGGAGAACGGCCAGAGCCGGTCGGCGTACTCGACCAGATCGGCCAACTGCGACCGGCTCAGGCCGGCGGAGGAGATCGAGGCGTGCACGTCGGCCCGGTAGCGGCCGTCGTCGTCGCGGCCCAGTTTCGCCTCGGCGCGTACCTGGACCGTGTGCGCCTCGTTCGTGATCTCCCCGGCCGCCTCCACCGCCGCGTGGTGCAGGCAGGACGCGAAGGCCGCCGCCAACAGTTGCTCGGGTCGCAGGCCGGTGCAGTGCGCCGCCAGTGGCGACGCCAGCGGCGTGGAGAGCCCGCCGTCGTCGGTGCGTACGTGGCCGCCCTCGGCCGTCGCGGTGGCCTGATGCAGCCAGGAACTCGGACTCGGCATCGCGTTCCTCCCGTCGCTCACCCGCCCGGCTACCCGGCCGAGGGCGGGCGAAACGCCACGCGACCCCGCGTTCAGGTCCCCTCGACCACCGACAGCGCCTCGGTGGCCTCCGCCGCGGCCTGCTCGCTCCACGGCGACATCGCCGTCGGCCGGCGCGGCGAAGGGATCGTCATCGGCACGTACACCCGGGCGTCCACGGCCTCGGCCAGCAGCAGCGCGGCGACCAGGCTGGTCGGACGCTCCGCCGGGTCGTCGGCCAGGCAGGAGCGGCACAACTCGGACACCTCCGGCGGCAGCCCGTCGATCTCGGGCAGCGGCTGCGGAGGCCGGGCCCGACGCTCCGTCAGCAACTCGGCGGCATTGGTCGCCAGGTACGGCAGCCGGCTGGTGAGGGAGTAGTAGAGCAGCACGCCGAGGGCGTACATGTCGGCCGCCGGAGTGGCCGGTACGCCGTCGAGCTGCTCGGGCGCCAGATACGCGGGAGTGCCCAGCACCATGCCGTCAGGCATCGCGTCCGCCGCTCCGGCAGGGGTGGCGATGCCGAAGTCGAGGACCTTCACCCCGGCCGGGGTGAGCATGACGTTTGCCGGCTTCACGTCGCGGTGCACGATGCCGCTGGCGTGGGCGGCGGACAGCGCGGCGGCGACCTCGGCGCAGACCCGCACCGAGATGCGCCAGTCCAGCGGACCCGCCCGCAGGTGCGCGGCGAGCGTCTCGCCCTCGGCCAGCTCCATCACGATGTACGGCGCCTGGCGGCCGGGAATCGTCGAGGAGGTGCCGAAGTCGTGCACGCTCGCGACGTTGGGGTGCACCAGCCGTGCCGCGGAACGGGCCTCCGTGCGGATGCGGTCCACCGTGTCGTGGTGGCCCTCCGGGCCGGGCGAGATCAGCTTCACCGCGACCGGCCGGTCCAGCACACGGTCGTGGGCTCGCCACACCTCGGACATCCCACCCACGCCGATACGCTGTTCGAGCTGGTACCGCCCGTCCAGCGTACGCATCGACCGCTCCTCGCCCTCGCCCGCCGACCGCGGGTGCCTGCGATCGCGGTACCCGGGGTCCGAGCTGGGCAAACCGTACGGCGATCGGGCGCGGCCGATCCCGCCGTACCTCGGCGCGGGCCGGTGGTGGGTGCGGTAGCTTGCGAGCCAGGGCTGGCGCACCGAGCGTGCCGGCACGGTCACCGGGGAGCCACCGCGATGAGCGAGGTCACCGTACGCTTCGTGGGCGGTCCCGCCGACGGCCTGGTTCGCCCGGTGCCGGCCGAGCCCGACGGCGGCCCTCCACGGCGGTGGATCATGCGGCATCCGGACGGCACCGGCCCGACGCAGCCCGGCCCCGACCACCTCTACGAACGCGACCAGCCGGACGGCCGGGGCGGGTGGAGCATGCGGTTCGTCCGGACCGACGCCCAGGGAGTGTCCGAGTGACCACGGTCGAGGGCTGAGCGGTGCTCCGGCGGCCCGGCCGCACAGGTGGCGCACAGGTGGGGCAGAGGCGCGTCACAGCGGACCCGCCCACGATGGGGGGCATGGTCATCCAGGGGCAGACCGCGCCGGGCCGGATCGAGTTGCGCCGCCCCGACGGCGAACCGGTCCGGGTGCTGGTGGTCGACGACGAGGCGACACTCACCGACCTGCTGGCGATGGCGCTGCGCTACGAGGGTTGGCAGGTGCGCAGCGCCGGCAACGGCATGGCGGCGTTGAGCACCGCGCGGCAGTTCCAGCCGGACGCCGTCGTGCTCGACGTCATGCTGCCCGACCTGGACGGTTTCCAGGTGCTGCGCCGGCTGCGCGAGCACGCGCCCACCGTGCCGGTGCTGTTCCTGACCGCCCGCGACGCCGTCGAGGAGCGCATCGCCGGGCTGACCGTGGGAGGCGACGACTACGTGACGAAGCCGTTCAGCCTGGAGGAGGTGATCGCCCGGCTGCGCGCCCTGCTACGCCGCTCCGGCTTCGCGGTCGCCGCCCGGGAGGAGGCCGTGCTGACCGTCGGCGACCTCAGCCTCGACGAGGACAGCCACGAGGTCCGCCGCGCCGGCCAGCTCGTCACGCTTACCGCGACCGAGTTCGAGCTGCTGCGCTACCTGATGCGCAACCCGCGCCGGGTGCTCAGCAAGGCGCAGATCCTCGACCGGGTGTGGAACTACGACTTCGGCGGCCAGGCCAACGTGGTGGAGCTGTACATCTCGTACCTGCGCAAGAAGATCGACGCCGGCCGGCCGCCGATGATCCACACGTTGCGCGGCGCGGGCTATGTCCTCAAACCCGCCGACTGACGGACGGCCGCGCCGCCGGCCGCTGCGGACCGCCCGGCGGTGGCTGGCCGGCCGGTCGCTGCGGGCCCGGCTGGTGCTCGCCCTGGTGGCGCTGCTCGCCCTGGTCAGCGTCGCGATCGGCGGGCTCACCACTGTCGCCCTGCGGCACTTCCTCGTCGGCCAGGTCGACAGCCAGTTGACGATGGGGGACCGGCCCCGCGCCGACGTGCCACAGTGGTTCCGCCAGGGCGGCGCCCCCGGGTGGCCCGCCTCGCGACCGGACGGCGTCGGCCCGCCCCCGCCGGAGCCTCCGCGCGGCTTTCCGCCGGGCTCGCTGGCCGTCCGCCGCGCCGACGGCGTCACCACGGCGACGAGGAGCACCGAGAGCGGCAGCCTCGCCGACGTCCCCGCCACGGACGCCTCCCGGCTGGCCGCGCTGCCCACCGACGGCCGACCACGCACCGTCGGCCTCGACGACGGCGGTGACGTCCGGGCCGTGGCGCGGCGTCTCCCCGACGGGATGGTGCTGGCCGTGGCGATCCCGCTGTCGGGCGTGCAGGACACCGTCTGGGCGCTTGTCGCCGCGCAGGCCGGAGTGGCCGCCGTCGGGCTGCTCCTCGCCGGCGCGGCCGGCGCGCTTATCGTGCGCGCCACGCTGCGGCCACTGAACCGGGTCGCCGCCACCGCCACCCGGGTCACCGAGCTGCCGCTGGACCGGGGCGAGGTCGCGCTGGCCGTCCGCGTACCGGCCGGGGACACCGACCCGCGCACCGAGGTCGGCCAGGTCGGCGCGGCACTCAACCGCATGCTCGGCCACGTCGCCGACGCGCTCGCCGCGCGGCAGGCCAGCGAGACCCGCGTACGCCAGTTCGTCGCCGACGCCAGCCACGAGCTGCGCACCCCCCTCGCGGCCATCCGGGGGTACGCCGAGGTGGCCCGGCGCGGCCGCGCCGAGGTCCCCGCCGACGTGGCGCACGCGCTGCGCCGCGTCGAGTCGGAGAGCACCCGGATGACCACCCTCGTGGACGACCTGCTGCTGCTGGCCCGGCTCGACGCCGGCCGACCGCTCGCGGCGGACCCGGTCGACCTGTCCGCCCTCGTCGTGGACGCGGTCAGCGACGCCCACGTGGCAGGCCCCGAGCACCGCTGGCAGCTCGACCTGCCCGAGGTGGTCATCCGGGTGCCCGGCGACACCGCCCGTCTGCACCAGGTGGTGGCGAACCTGCTCGCCAACGCCCGCGTGCACACCCCACCCGGCACGACCGTCACCACCACGCTGGCCGTCGAGCCGGACTCCGCCGTGCTCACCGTCGCCGACGACGGGCCGGGGGTGCCGGCGGAGCTGCGACCGGAGATGTTCGAGCGGTTCGCCCGGGGTGACAGCTCCCGGTCCCGCGCGCACGGCAGCACCGGCCTCGGCCTGGCGATCGTGGCGGCCGTGGTGGAGGCCCACCACGGCACGGTCGCCGTCGACAGCCGGCCGGGGTGGACCGTCTTCGCCGTCCGCCTGCCGAATCCCACAGCTGACGAATAGTCGGCAGCACCGACGAGGCTTACCTGTCGACGGGGCCCTGAGCGTCGACTCAGCCCGCCAGCACGTCCTTGAGGACCTCGACGACGCGCCGCGCGTGGCGTCCGTCGGGGTCCTCGTCGGCGTTCAGGTCGGTCACGCTCATCCCGAGCAGCCGGTCGGCGCGGGCCAGCGGGGTGACAAGCGCCGCCAGGTCGGGCCAGCGCAGCCCGGCCGGCTCGGGGTAGGTCACCGCCGGCAGGTCGCGCGGGTCCACGGCGTCCAGGTCGAGGTGCAGCCAGGCCGGCCCGTCGCCGTCCGCCGCCAGGGCCGCCCCGACCGCCCCCGCGCCCCGGCGCAGCAGGTCGGCGGCGGGCACCTGGTGGATGGCCGGGTCGATCCGGGCCACCTCGACGCGGCCGTCGTCGTCGGACGACGGGCGGTGCCCGAGCAGGTGCACCCGCCCGGGGCCGAGCAGCGCTTCGTCGACGCCGATCGCGGCGGCCGGGCCGTGCCCGGTGACCACCGAGAGGTCCATGTCGGCGGCCTCGCCGGTCGGTGAGGTCGCGCCGTCGAGGAAGTCGGGGTGGGCGTCGACGAACCACAGCTCCGTCCTGCGCGGCAGGCCCCGGCAGATGCCGGGCAGGATCGCGCAGTCCCCGCCCAGCACGAGCGGCCGACGGCCGTCGGCGATCAGCGCCGCTATCCGGCTGGTGATGGCCGCGCCGGCCCGGACCAGGCCGGCCGCGCCGATCACCCCGCTCGCCGGGTCACGCGCCGGGTCGCGCAGCCGTGCCTCGTCCACCTGCCCGCCGTCGTCCGCTGCGAGCGCGTCCAGCAGGCCGGCCCGGCGCAGGGCAGCCGGGGCCCGCTCCTCGCCGCGCCCGGCGCCGGAGGAGTCCAGAGGTGCGTCCACGACTGTCCAGCGCACCCTCGCAGCGTACCGACGCGGACGGCTTCCTGTGGCGAGGCTGGGAGTCCTCCGATGTGGCCGCGACAGCGCTGACGAGCAGCGTACGGTGATGGACAAGTCCGGCTTTCTGGGTTAAAAGCCTCACCGCTGCATTCCCGGGACGCCGGTGTCGAGACGGGCGAGGGGAAGGAGCGGTCGGTGATCCATCTGGCCTACCTGGACGCGGGATCCGGCAGCCTGATCGTGCAGGCCGTCGTGGGCGGGGTGGCCGGCGCCGCGGTCGCCGCCAAGCTCTACTGGCGGCGGCTCGTCGACCGGTTCCGCCGGCAGCCCACCGACCAGCGGTAGCGGTCGCCGCGACGATGACGACCTCACCCACCGGCGTACGCCCCGAGCCCGCCTCCTTCCGCGACCCCGCCAACCGGGTGTTCCACGTCGGCGACGAGGTGCTGCGCGGGCTGAACGCCCAGTCCGCCGAGCACTGGCGGACCCTCGCGGCCAGCCCGTTCTTTCCCACGCTCGTCTCGGCCGGCAAGGTCTGCGCCACCGAGGACGCCCCGCCCACGTTGGTGCCCGCCGCGACCGGCACGCCGTGGGCGGCGGTGCTGCGCCACGAGCGCATCCCGTTCGTCTCGCACCCGTACGAGTGGTCGTTCGGCATGCTGCGCGACGCCGCGCTGCTGCACCTGGAGATCCTGCGTACCGCCCTCGCCGACGGCTTCACCACCAAGGACGGCTCCGCCTACAACCTCCAGTGGCGCGGCGCGAAACCGGTCTTCATCGACATCGGCTCCTTCGAGCCGGTCCGCGACGGCGAGCCGTGGGCCGGCTACCGGCAGTTCTGTCAGACCGTGCTCTACCCGCTGCTGCTCACCGCCCACCTGGGCGTGGACTTCCAGCCCTGGCTGCGCGCGCAGGTCGACGGCATCGAGGCCGACCAGCTGCGCCCGCTCTTCGGCGGCACCCGCCGGCTGCGCCCCGGCATCCTGACCCACCTGCACCTGCACGGCGCCATGCAGCAGCGCAACGCCGCCGCCAGCACCAGCGACGTGAAGGCCCAGCTGCGCGCCGCCGGCTACTCCCGGGACCTGCAGGCGGCCACCGTACGCGGCATCGAGAAGCTCGTGCGCCGGCTGGAGCACCGCCCGTCGGGCAGCCACTGGTCGGACTACCAGCGCACCTGCGGCTACTCGGCCCGCGACCGGGTCGCCAAGGAGCAGTTCGTGGTCACCGCGGTGGCCGCCGCCGCACGCCCGCGCCTGGTGCTCGACCTGGGCGCCAACGACGGCCGGTACGCCCGACTGGCCGTCGGCCACGCCGACTACGTGGTCGCCGTCGAGCAGGACCCGGCAGTGGTCGACGAGCTGTACCGGGCGCTGCGCTCCGAGGGGCAGCAACGGATCCTGCCACTCGTCGTCGACCTGGCCGACCCGTCCCCCGGCGGCGGTTGGCGCGGCGTCGAGCGCGCCGGTTTCGCCCAGCGGGCGTCGGCGGACGTCGTACTCGCCCTGGCGTTGGTGCACCACCTGGCGATCGGCCGCAACGTGCCACTGCCCGAGGTCGTCGACTGGCTGGCCGGACTGACCGCGCCCGGCGGCGCAGTGGTGGTGGAGTTCGTCCACCCGGACGACCCGATGGCCGCTCGGCTGCTGGCCAACAAGCCCGACGGCCTCTTCCCGGACTACCGGCGTGACACCTTCGAACGGCTCGTCGAAGCCCGGGGCCGCATCACCGACCGGCTGGAGCTGCCCTCCGGCACCCGCACGCTCTACCGGGCGGTGATGGGTGGCTGAACCGCCATCCACCGGCCGCTGGGAGGGGGGCTGGCGCGGCGAGGTGGGCCGACTGCTGGAGGTCGTGGCGCTTGTCGGACTGGTCGTCACCCAGCCCCTGCTGGACGTGCTCGGCCGCAGCCCCGACTTCTTCCTCTTCCACCGCGCCGACCGCACCCAGATCCTGCTGCTCGTCGCCCTGGTGGCCGTCGCGCCCACCGTGCCCGTGGCGCTGCTCGGCGCGCTCAGTCGACTCGCCGGCCGCACCGCCCGCGCGCTCACCCACACGGTGCTCGTCGGGCTGCTGCTCGCCGCCTTCGCGGTGCAGGTGGGCCGGCACACGGTGCCGCTTCGGGGCGTACCCCTGCTGGTGCTTGCCGGTCTGGCCGGTCTGGGCGGCGCGGCCGCGCACCGGCGGTGGCGGTCGCCGGGCCGCGCGTTACGACTGGCCGCCGCCGGACCGGTGGCCTTCGTGGCGCTGTTCCTGTTCGTCTCTCCCACCTCGGCGGTCGTGCTGCCGCGCGGCGACGGCGGCGCGGTCGGCACCACGCAGGGCGCGGCCGTGCACCCGCCGATGGTCATGCTGATCCTCGACGAGCTGCCGCTGGTCAGCCTGCTCGGCCGCGACGGCCGGATCGACGCGGCCCGGTTCCCGCACTTCGCCGAGCTGGCCGGCGGCTCGACCTGGTACCGCAACGCCACCGGGGTCAGCGGCTGGACGCCTAACGCGCTGCCGGCGATGCTCACCGGCCGCTACCCGGCGCGGGCGGTCGCGCCGCACTACTCGCAGTACCCGGACAACCTCTTCACGGCCTTCGGTGGCCTCTACGACATCCAGGCCCAGGAGAGCATCACCCGGCTCTGCCCACCCAGCCGCTGCGACCAGCCGGTCGCGCCGGAGCAGGGCCTCGGCGTGCTGGTCCGGGAGACCGGCAAGCTGCTCGGCCAGGTCGCCGGGCCGACGAACACCCGCGTCGACCCGGAGGACTCCTACCGGGAGCAGACCCGCGTCGAGGCCGGCCTGGACGCCGCCGAGCCGGTCCCCGCCGACCCGAAGTTCCGCTGGGACAGCCTCGACGACAACCAGCCAGTCCGGTTCACCCGCTTCCTCGCCGGGCTGAAGCCGCAACCCCGACCCGCCCTGCACTTCCTGCACCTGCTGATGCCGCACTCCCCGTGGACGTACCTGCCGTCCGGCGCCCGCTACGACGCCCCCGAGGACCTGCCCAACGACGGCGCCGGCTGGGTCGAGCTGGCCCGCCAGCGCCACCTCGCCCAACTCGGCTACACCGACCGGCTGATCGGCGAGACCCTGCGGACGCTGCGCGCCAGCGGCCTCTACGACCAGGCCCTCGTCGTCGTCACCGCCGACCACGGGGTGAGCTTCCACCCGGGCGCGCAGGGCCGGGGCATGGACGCCATCAGGGCCGCCGCCGGCGAGGTCGCGTGGGTGCCCATGTTCGTCAAGGAACCCGGGCAGCAGTCCGGCCGGGTGGACGACCGCAACTGGGAGCACGTCGACCTGCTGCCCACCGTCGCCGACGCCGCCGGCATCCGCCTGCCCTGGCACGTCGACGGCCGCTCCGCCCGGCAGGCCCCCCGCGCCGACGCCACGAAGCACTTCTACGACACCCCCGGGCGGGCGGTCACCTTCCCCGGCGGGGTGCCCACGCCGCCGCCGCTGCCGCCGCCGCACCCCCTGGTGGGCACCGAGGTCCGCGCCGGCCCGACCGGGGGCAGCGCCCGGATCGCCGACCTGGCCGCCTTCCGGGCGACCGACCCGGACACCGGCACCCTGCCGGCGCTGGTCTGGGGTGACGTGCCGGACGCGATACCGGACGGCACGCTGCTGGCCGTCGCCGTCAACGGCCGGATCGGCGCGGTGGTCCCGGTGGTGCCGACCGACCCGGGCGGGCGCCGCTTCGCCGCGCTGCTGACCGACGATCGGCTGTTCCGCGCCGGGACCAACCAGCTCGACGTCTACCAGGTCGCGGCGGACGGTACGCTACGACGCCTCACGTTGTCCTGATCGTCCGGCCTCTCGGCGGGGTTTCTTTCGGCTCCCGCCTGGCGGGACGGCGGGTTTCCCGGCTGCCCGGTCGGGAATCGGGTGACGCATACCTCACCGCCGAACCACGGCGGGCGGTGTCCCCCGGGCCGCAATTACGGTAGAAGCGAAGGCAATTCAACGTAGATCTGCCGGCGAAGCGAGGAACCACATGACGGAAGTCAAGCTCGATCACCCCGGTGGGCAGCTGTCGATGCCGGTCCATTCCGCGGTCGAGGGCCCCGCTGGCATCGGGGTGAGCAAGCTGCTGAAGGAAACCGGGATGACGACGTACGACCCCGGTTTCGTCAACACCGCGGCTGCCTCATCCGCGATCACCTACATCGACGGCGACGCGGGGATCCTGCGTTACCGGGGATACCCGATCGAGCAGCTGGCCGAGAAGTCCTCCTTCCTGGAGGTCTCCTACCTGCTCATCTACGGTGAGCTGCCCACCGAGCAGCAGCTGACCGAGTTCACCGAGTGGATCCGGCGGCACTCGCTGCTGCACGAGGAGATGCGCCGCTTCTTCGACGGCTTCCCCCGGGACGCCCACCCGATGGCGGTGCTGTCGTCGGCGGTGAGCGCGCTGTCGACCTTCTACCAGGACAGCCTGGACCCGTTCGACTCCGAGCACGTGGAGATCTCCACGGTCCGGCTCATGGCGAAGGTCCCCACCATCGCCTCGTACGCCTACAAGAAGTCCATCGGGCAGCCGCTGCTCTACCCGGACAACTCGCTGGGGTACGTGGACAACCTGCTGCGCATGACGTTCGGCGTGCCGGCGGAGCCGTACGTGGTCGACCCGGTCATGTCGAAGGTGCTGGACATGCTGTTCGTCCTGCACGCCGACCACGAGCAGAACTGCTCCACGTCGACAGTCCGCCTGGTCGGCTCCAGCAACGCCAACCTGTTCGCCTCGGTCTCGGCCGGCGTGAACGCGCTGTTCGGCCCCCTGCACGGTGGCGCGAACCAGGCGGTGCTGGAGATGCTCCAGCAGATCCACGCCGGTGACGGCGACGTCCGGTCCTTCGTCCGCAAGGTCAAGGACAAGCAGGACGGCGTCAAGCTGATGGGCTTCGGCCACCGGGTCTACAAGAACTACGACCCGCGGGCGGCCATCGTCAAGAAGGCCGCGCAGGACGTGCTGGGCCGGATGGCCAAGCCGGACCCGCTGCTGGACATCGCCATGGAGCTGGAGGAGATCGCGCTCGCCGACGACTTCTTCGTCTCCCGCCGGCTCTACCCGAACGTGGACTTCTACACCGGCCTGATCTACAAGGCCATGGGCTTCCCCACGAAGATGTTCACGGTGCTCTTCGCGCTCGGCCGGCTGCCCGGCTGGATCGCCCAGTGGCGCGAGATGATCAACGACCCGGAGACCAAGATCGGCCGTCCGCGGCAGGTCTACGTCGGTGCCCCCGAGCGGGACTACGTCCCCTTCGGCGAGCGCTGACCTCCACCCTTCGCACCACCGGCAGGCCGCCGACCCGATCCGGGTCGGCGGCCTGCCGGCATGTCGCGTCCGGGACCCTTGATCGACTCGGGTTCCAGGAAACCGGGGGGTCCGGGCGGCATCGATGCCCCGACTTCCAGGAAGCCGAGTCGATCAAGCGCAGGCCGCGGACGGCGGCGCGGCGGGTCAGAAGGCGGAGATGTCCCGGGCTCGTTCACTGCGGCTCAGTGCGCCGATCAGCGCCGACTGGCCACGCCGGCGGACGGCCAACCGGACCAGCAGGTCGCGTACGGGGTCGAAGACCTCCGCCGGGAATTCCGGCGTGGGCACGCCGACGCTCACTGCGAGGTCGTCGGAGTGCACGACGATCTCCAGTTGGCGCGTGAGCAGGAAGTCGGCGCGGCGCAGGGACCAGCCCTGCCACGGGATCGGCACGACGTCGAGGGCGGCACCCCGCGACAGCAGGTCGGTGACCGCGTTGAGCGCGTCGGCCGAGCGGGTGTGCAGGTCCGCCGGGCCGCGTGCCGCGTCGGCCTCGTCCGGGCCCGCGGCGACCGCGTCGGCGTCCGGGGTGCCGTCGGTGACCCAGGCGGCCCGCTCGTAGTGGCTGTCGGCCGACTCCAGCGTGGGCAGGTCGGCGGGGCTCGGCAGCAGTTCCGCCGCGCGTACGGCCTGACGCCCGAGGTGGCACGCCAGGGCGCCCACGGACAGGTGCGGCAGGGCGCTCGGGCGCGACCACTGCGCGGACACCTCGGGGCGGCGGATCAGGTCCAGGGCGATGGAGGCGGCGACCGGAAACGCGGAGTCCAGGGCGTCAACAGGACGAGACATCCGCACATTCTGACAGGCCCGGCCGGCCCTCGCCGGGCCAGCTCGGCCTGGCGACCGGCGCTGGGCGGCGAAGCCCGGCCAGCCCGCTTGTGCGTGATCGACTCGGGTTCCAGGAAGTCGCGGTATCCCCGGCGTGGGGACACCGCGACTTCAAGGAACCCGAGTCGATCAAACGGGCCGGAGGAGCCGGAAGCGCCTCAGCGCAGGCCGGCGGCGGCGAGCAGGTTGCCCTCGGGCAGTGCCGGAAGGGCCCGACCCTGGGACATGCGCTGCTCGGTGCGCTCGGCGGTGAACGCGGCGTCGTTGGCGATGGCGGCGGCGTAGCTGGCGGCGGTGTGCTGGGCGATGGCCGTCCAGCCGTACTGGTCGTGGACCATCCGGCGGGCGCGGCGGGCCATGGCGCGGGCGCGCTCACGGTCGGACAGCAGCGCGTCGATGGCGTCGGCGAGCCCGTCCGGGTCGTGCGGGCGGAACGTCATCCCGGTCGCGCCCGGCTCGACGATCTCGGCGAGGCCACCGGTGGCGGCAACGGCGAGGGGCGCTCCGGCGGCGGCGCCCTCCAGGGCGACCATGCCGAACGGCTCGTAGATGCTCGGCACCGCGAAGCAGTCGGACGCCGCCATCAGCGCCGGCAGGTCGTTGCCGCCGAGGAAGCCGGGCATGCTGACCATCCCGCCGAGGCCGCGGCGGTGCACCTCGGCCTCCAGTTCCGCGCGGTACGGGCCGTCGCCGGCGATCACGGCGCGCAGCCCGGGGTGCCGCTCACGCAGCCGGGGGAGGGCGGCGATGAGGTGCTGCACGCCCTTCTCGTAGACGAGCCGGCCGGCGAAGGTGACCAGGGGGCCGTCTGCGGCGAACCGGGCCCGCGCGGCGGCCACGTCCCGGGCCGGCACCTTCCAGCGGTGCGACTCGACGCCGTTGGCGACCACGTCGACGCGGCTGGCCGGTACGCCGAACAGCGCGCCCACCTCGTCGCGCATGTAGCCGGAGCAGACGATGACCCGACCGGACTCGCTGCTGAGCCACTGCTCGACGCCGTGGATGGTGCGGTTCATCTCCTCGGGCAGCCAGCCCTGGTGCCGGCCCGCCTCGGTCGCGTGGATGGTGCTGACGAGCGGGATGTCCAGGTGGTCGCGCAACGTCATCGCGGTGTGGGCGACGAGCCAGTCGTGGGCGTGGATGACGTCGTAGCTGCCGGCCTGGGTGGCGCGCAGGGCGGTGCGGGTGAGGGTGTGGTTGAAGGCCATCGTCCAGGCCAGGAGGGAGCCGGTGGCGAGGGGGAAGGTGACCGGGTCTTCGGGTGCGCGCAGGATGCGCACTCCGTCGGCGTACTCCTCGAGGGGTGCGCCCTCGGCGTGGCGGGTGACGACTGTGACGTCGTGGCCGGCGGCGGCGAGGGCGACGGAGAGGGCGTGCACGTGGCGGCCGAGGCCGCCGACGAGCACCGGCGGGTACTCCCACGAGAGCATCAGGATGCGACGGGTCTGCGGCGGCACCCCCGGGCCGGGCTGCGCCGGCACGATCGCGGCAGGCTGCGCGCCGAGGCCGGAATGCGCGGACGGGCCGGGCTGCGCCGGAAGCTGGGGCCGGGAGGTGAGGGTGGGCCGGTGGGCCCGATCCGTGGCGATAGCGAGCTGCTCGCCGACCCGCAGCGTGGTCACATCAGTCTCCGTCCATACGTGGTGGCACGCGCCGGCAGCAGTGGCGGCGGAGTGAGGGTGGGAAGGGGTGGCCGAGGGCCGAGTGAGGCACGCGCGAACGCGTGTCCCCCGACAAGCAAAGGGCATCGAGCCCGGGAACGCATCTTCAAAAGGCCCATGGTGACGGAGGACACCTGAGGGTGTAGCGCGCATCAGACAGGTGGTTTTCGGTCATCGCCTGAAAGGATGGATTGGCGCGTGGGGGCGCAGGGCAATACCGGCGTGCGCGCGGGCGGGTCCGACCTCCCGTGCGCTCACGACGCGGTTCGCTCGTGATCAAGTGCTGAAGGAGCGACATGCAGGTCTGGCCGGGCGAGCGGTATCCCCTGGGCGCCACCTACGACGGGATGGGCACCAACTTCGCCATCTTCTCCGAGGTGGCCGAGCGGATCGAACTCTGCCTCTTCGACGAGTGGGACACCGGCGCCGAGCGCCGCGTCGAGCTGCGCGAGGTGGACGCCTACGTCTGGCACGCGTACCTGCCGGGGATCGAGCCGGGGCAGCGCTACGGCTACCGGGTGTACGGCCCGTACGACCCGGCGAACGGGCTGCGTTGCAACCCGCACAAGCTGCTGCTCGACCCGTACGCCAAGGCCGTCGACGGTGACGTCCAGTGGGACCCGGCGGTGTACGACTACGAGCTGGGCGAGCCGGAGAAGATGAACGAGACCGACTCGGCGCCGTTCATGCCGAAGTCGGTGGTGGTCAACCCGTACTTCGACTGGGGCAACGACAAGCCGCCGCGTACGCCGTACCACCACTCGGTGATCTACGAGGCGCACGTGCGCGGGCTGACGATGCGGCACCCGGACATCCCGGAGGAGCTGCGCGGCACGTACGCGGGCATCGCCTCCCCGCCGATGATCGACTATCTGACCCGGCTCGGGGTGACGGCGATCGAGCTGATGCCCGTGCACGAGTTCGTGCACGACCACCGCCTCGTCGACCTGGGTCTGCGCAACTACTGGGGTTACAACACCATCGGCTTCTTCGCCCCGCACCACGGCTACTCGGCCCTGGGTCGCCTCGGCCAGCAGGTGCAGGAGTTCCGGGGCATGGTCAAGGCGCTGCACGCGGCGGGCATCGAGGTCATCCTCGACGTGGTCTACAACCACACCGCCGAGGGCAACCACCTCGGGCCGACGTTGAGCTTCAAGGGCGTGGACGCGCCGAGCTACTACCGGCTCAGCGAGGAGGACCGGCGCTACTTCGTCGACTACACGGGCACCGGTAACAGCCTCAACGTGCGCAGCCCGCACTCGCTGCAACTGATCATGGATTCGCTGCGGTACTGGGTGACCGAGATGCACGTCGACGGGTTCCGCTTCGACCTGGCGGCCACCCTGGCCCGCGAGTTCTACGAGGTGGACAGGCTGTCGACGTTCTTCGAGGTGGTCCAGCAGGACCCGGTGGTCAGCCAGGTGAAGCTGATCGCCGAGCCGTGGGACGTCGGCCCCGGCGGCTACCAGGTGGGCAACTTCCCGCCGCTGTGGACGGAGTGGAACGGCAAGTACCGGGACACCGTGCGGGACTTCTGGCGCGGCGAGCCGGCGACGCTTGCCGAGTTCGCGTCGCGGATCTCCGGCTCGGCCGACCTCTATCAGGACGACGGCCGCCGCCCGTTCCACAGCATCAACTTCGTGACCGTGCACGACGGGTTCACGCTCAACGACCTGGTGTCGTACAACGACAAGCACAACGAGGCCAACGGCGAGGAGAACCGGGACGGCGAGAGCCACAACCGGTCCTGGAACTGCGGCGTGGAGGGCGACACCGACGACGACGCGGTGCTCGCCCTGCGGGCCAAGCAGCGGCGTAACTTCCTGGCCACCCTGATGCTCTCGCAGGGCGTGCCGATGATCGGCCACGGCGATGAGCTGGGCCGCACCCAGCACGGCAACAACAACGCCTACTGCCAGGACAGCGAGCTTGCCTGGGTCGACTGGGACAACGTCGACGAGCAGTTGCTGGACTTCGTCCGTACGCTGACCGACTTCCGCAAGCGGCACCAGGTGTTCCGCCGCCGCCGGTTCTTCACCGGCCTGCCGGTGAACGGGCGCGGCATCGACGAGCCGCTGCCCGACCTGGCCTGGCACACGCCCGACGGGCGGGAGATGACGGGCGAGGACTGGGGCAACGACTTCGGTCGTTCGGTGGCGCTGTTCGTCAACGGCGAGGGCATCCGGGAGCGCGGCCAGTACGGCCAGAAGCACCACGACGCCTCGTTCCTGCTCTGCTTCAACGCCCACGACGCGCCGCTGGACTTCACGATGCCCGGCTCCGAGTACGGGCAGAAGTGGGAACGGGTGATCAGCACCGCCGAACCCGAGCCGGACGACGCCACGGTGATCAGCGCGGGCGGCACCATCCGGGTGCCGGACCGGTCCCTCGTCGTGCTGGAGAGGACGATCTGACATGCCGGCCACCCCTCCCAAGGCCACCTACCGCGTCCAGGTCCGCCCCGGCTTCGACCTGGACGCCACCGCCGCGATCCTCGACTACCTGGACGAGCTGGGCGTCAGCCACCTCTACAGCGCCCCGCTGCTGGCCGCCACCCCCGGTTCCGCGCACGGCTACGACGTGGTCGACCACCGGGCGGTCAACCCGGAGCTGGGCGGCGAGGCCGCCAGGCAGCGGCTGCTGCGGGCGCTGCGCGAGCGGCAGCTCGGCCTGGTCGTCGACATCGTGCCCAACCACGCAGGGGTCGCCGTGCCGCCGGCCAACCCGGCCTGGTGGGACGTGCTGCGCCGGGGGCGCGACTCGTCGTACGCCGACTGGTTCGACATCGACTGGGACCGGGGCCGGCTGCTCCTGCCGGTGCTGGCCGACGACCCGGCCGCCCTGGACGACCTGAAGCTCGTCGACGGCGAGTTGCGCTACCACGAGCACCGCTTCCCGGTCGCCGACGGCACCGGCGACGGCACCGCCCGGGAGGTGCACGACCGGCAGCACTACGAGCTGATCTCCTGGCGGCGCGGTGACGCCGAGCTGACGTACCGCCGGTTCTTCGCCATCGCGGGCCTGGCGGGTCTGCGCGTGGAGGACCCGGCGGTGTTCGCCGCCACCCACGAGCTGATCCTGCGGTGGGCCGCCGCGGGGGAGGTCGACGGCATCCGCGTCGACCACCCGGACGGCCTGCGTGACCCCGCCGGCTACCTGGCCCGGCTGCGCGAGGCCGCGCCGGACGCCTGGCTCGTGGTGGAGAAGATCCTGGAGTACGGCGAGGAGCTGCCGGACTGGCCGGTGGACGGCACGACCGGCTACGACGCCCTCGCGGCTGTCAACGGCCTGTTCGTCGACCCGGACACCGAGGGCGACTTCACGGCGCTGGACACCCGCCTCACCGGGCACCACACGTCGTGGCAGGACCTGACCCACACCACTAAGCTGGCCGCCGCCACCCAGCTCCTCGCCGCCGAGCTGACCCGGCTGGCGGCGCTCGCCCCCGAGGTGCCCACCGAGCGGGCCCGCGCCGCGCTCGCCGAACTGGCCGCCGCTTTCCCGGTCTACCGCGGCTACCCGCCGGAGGGCGCCCGGCACCTCGCCGCCGCCCGCTCCGAGGCCGGCCGCCGCCGCCCCGACCTGACCGGCGCCCTGGACGCGATCACCCGTCGGCTGCGCAACCAGGACGACGAGCTGGCGATGCGTTTCCCGCAGCTCACCGGCGCGGTGATGGCCAAGGGCGTGGAGGACACCGCGTTCTACCGCTGGACCCGCTTCGTGGCGCTCAACGAGGTCGGCGGCAGCCCCGCCCACTTCGGGGTGCCGCCGGCGGAGTTCCACCGCTTCGCCAGCGCCCGCCAGGTCCGCTGGCCGGCAAGCATGACGACCCTCTCCACCCACGACACGAAGCGCGGCGAGGACGTGCGCGCCCGCCTCGCCGTACTCAGCGAGCTGCCGGGCCGCTGGGCCGAGCAGGTCCAGAGATGGATGGAGTACGCCCCGCTGCCCGACCCGGCGTTCGCCCACCTGCTCTGGCAGACGGCCGTCGGCGCGTGGCCGATCGAGCGGGAGCGGCTGCACGCGTACGCCGAGAAGGCCGCCCGGGAGGCCGCGGCCTCGACCAGTTGGGCGGACCCGGACCCGGTCTTCGAGCAGGCCATGCACGCGGTCATCGACCGCATGTACGACGACCCGAGCCTGCACGACGAGCTGACCGAACTCGCCGCCGCCATCACTCCGGCCGGCTGGTGCAACTCGCTCGGGCAGAAGCTGATCCAACTCACGATGCCGGGCGTTCCGGACACCTACCAGGGCACCGAGCTGTGGGACAACTCCCTGGTCGACCCGGACAATCGGCGGCCCGTCGACTTCGACGTACGCCGGGAGATGCTGGCGCGGCTCGACGGCGGCTGGCGTCCCCCGATCGACACCGACGGAGCGGCGAAGCTGCTCGTCGTGTCGCGGACGCTGCGGTTGCGGCGGGCGCACCCGGAGCTGTTCACCTCCTACCGGCCGGTGCCGGCGCACGGGCCGCAGGGTCGACACGTGCTGGCCTTCGACAGGGGCGGCGCGATCACCGTGGCGACCCGCCTGCCGCTGGGCCTGGCACGCGCCGGTGGGTGGTGCGACACAGTCCTGTCGCTTGGTGTTAACGAGGTGAAGGACCTGTTCACCGGGCGGGTCTACAGTGGCGGGGAGACCTCACTGGCCGACCTGTTGGCCGACTATCCCGTCGCACTGCTGGCTCCTCCCACCGATGACGCGGAGGCTGCTTCATGACCGAATTCTCCGTGTGGGCGCCCGACGCCACCCGCGTGCGGCTGCACCTGCCCGGCGCCGACGACCACGAGATGCGCGCCGCCGCCGACGGCTGGTGGCGGGTCGAGGTGCCCGACGGCGGCCCCGACTACGCGTTCCTGCTCGACGGCGACGACATCCCGCTGCCCGACCCGCGCTCGGCCTGGCAGCCCGACGGCGTCCACGGGCCGAGCCGCCTCTACGACCATTCGGCCTTCGACTGGTCCGACAGCTCGTGGACCGGGCGGCAACTGCCCGGCAGCATCCTCTACGAGCTGCACATCGGCACCTTCACCCCCGAGGGCACCTTCGACGCGGCCATCGAGCGCCTCGACCACCTGGTGTCGTTGGGCGTCGACCTGATCGAACTGCTCCCGGTCAACGCCTTCAACGGCGAACACAACTGGGGGTACGACGGCGTCTGCTGGTATGCCCCGCACCAGCCCTACGGCGGCCCCGACGGCCTGAAACGGTTCGTCGACGCCGCCCACGCCAAGGGGTTGGGGGTGATCCTCGACGTCGTCTACAACCATTTCGGGCCCTCCGGGGCCTACGCGCCACGGTTCGGGCCCTACCTCGCCGAGCAGAGCAACAGTTGGGGCCGCTCGGTCAACCTGGACGGCCCGCACTCCGACGAGGTACGCCGCTACATCATCGACAGCGTCCTCATGTGGCTGCGCGACTACCACGTCGACGGGCTGCGTCTGGATGCCGTGCACGCGCTGCTCGACACCCGGGCGGTGCCCATCCTGGAAGAGCTGACCATCGCCGTCGAGTCCCTGTCGACGCACCTGGGGCGGCCGTTGTCGCTGATCGCCGAGTCGGACCTCAACGACCCTCGGCTCATCACGCCTCGAGAGGCGGGTGGCTTCGGGCTGCACGCGCAGTGGAACGACGATGCCCATCACGCGCTGCACACGTTGCTGACGGGGGAGCGGCAGGGCTACTACGGGGACTTCGGCTCCCTGGAGACGCTGTCGGACGTGCTGACCGGCGGGTTCTTCCACGCGGGCACGTGGTCGAGCTTCCGTAACCGGCACCACGGGCGGCCTGTCGATCCTCGGATTCCTGGGCACCGGATGGTGGCCTACCTGCAGAACCATGACCAGATCGGAAACCGGGCTACCGGGGACCGGATCTCTGCTTCGTTGTCGCCTTCTCTTTTGCGTGTCGGGGCTACGTTGCTGTTGACCGCGCCCTTTACTCCGATGCTGTTCATGGGGGAGGAGTGGGCCGCCTCAACGCCGTGGCAGTTCTTCACGTCGCACCCGGAGCCGGAGCTGGCGTCCGCGGTGCGGACCGGGCGGCGGCGGGAGTTCGCGTCGCACGGGTGGCCGGAGGGGGACGTGCCGGATCCGCAGGACCCGCAGACGTTCGTGCGGTCCCGGTTGGACTGGGCCGAGCTGGACAAGCCTGAGCATGCTTCGATGCTGGCGTTCTACCAGCGGTTGATTGGGCTGCGGCGGTCGGTGCCTGATCTCTCTGATCCTCGGTTGCACGCGGTTTCTGTGCAGCACGGGGACCAGTTCCTGCTGATGCGGCGGGGGGACACGCTTGTCGTGGCGAACCTGGCTGGGCGGGGGCAGGGGGTGTCGCTGCCTGGGGTGGCTCGGCGGGTGTTGCTGGCTACGGGGGAGGGGGTCACCGTGATGCGGGACCGGATCGAGCTGCCTGCGGAGACTGCGGCGATCGTGGCGCTTTGATGCATACGCATCACAAGGCGCCATCTGCGACCGCTGAGTGCATGCCATCTAAGGCGTTTGCTGGCAACCCCTTTGACCGCTAGCCGACCAACACGAGGGGATCGGTGCGTGTGCCGGTAACGTGTCGGGCTATGTCTCCACTGCCTGTCGGTGCGCTTGAGCGATTTACTCAGGGGAGTCGGATTAGGCGGGACGTCACTGCGGCGCTCCAAGCCGGCGGACTCTCTATCGAGTACACGAAGGCGACAGATAATGCCCGAGTATGGGGGCTGTTTGTAAAATTATCGGAGGCGCTTCAGGCTGCCCTGGGGGAGACAAGGGAAGTGCTGGTTCTGGTCGCCGAATATGACCAGCTGCAGGCTAGTGAGATCGATAAGGCCGCTGACATAATCCGGTCTACAGGTGTTAGGCTTAGTAGATCTATTAGCATCATACTTACTGAAGATCGCCGAACCGGCGATAAAGTCCGTGAATACAGTGACGAGAGTGGCACGCTCTTTGTGGGTTTCAGTTTGGACCGTATCCGCTCTTGCAAACCACACGGCGATACTGACTTCCGAGGATTGCTGCAATCGCAAGCGTATGCTCGCGACCTGTACAACTTGCCCGGTGCGGTAACAAAATCGCAAGACTTCTTCGGTCGGCGTCGATTGCTGGAGCGTCTTCGTCAAGAGGTGATTACGGGGTCAGGGCATCAAGGGATCTTCGGGCTTAGGAAGATCGGAAAGACATCTCTGGTCAATAGACTCGCTCAGCTCGTCCGAGAGGACGGCAGATGTTTCGTCGCGCAGATCGATTTACAGCGAGCGGCGGCGATTAGGGCGGATGTCTCTTACGTCCTTTGGTCAGTTGGGCAATCGATCTTCGATTCCCATAGACGAGTTCGCGATATAAAACATCTCCGCCTGTTCGGTCAATATCGGCTTTTCTTGGATATTCCTGATCCAAGCATTGTGGCTGAATTGTACGATCACGATATACAGCTTATCCTGAGAGAGCGTCGCAAGAAGATCGTCATTTTCCTGGACGAAATTGAGCGGATTCTTCCGCCAAATCCTTCATCGGATGCGCAACGAAATTTCGTTCAGCTATGGCGACTGCTTCGTGGACTCGACCAGCAGTTTCCTGGCAGGCTCTCTTACATCATTTCTGGAACCAATCCTAAATGCGTTGAGGACGCGAAGATCGGTCCTGACGACAATCCAGTATACAATTACTTCACCCGGGAGTACTTGAGTCCACTAAATCTGGATGAGGCCGCCGACTTGCTCGCTACGATCGGGAAACGGATAGGCCTCGAGTGGGAGACTCATGCGCTTTCCTCTAGCTATGCACAGACCGGTGGCCACCCGGCCTTGCTGCGGGCACTCGGATCGATCGCACACGCCCGTCAGCCGAGTAGGCGGAATGCTACTCGTGTAATCGAAAGCGATGTCAGGCTGCTTGCGCAAGATCTCTTGGTTGAGCGCTCATCACTTTTGGACCAGTTGGTCTCGACCTTGCGTGATGACTATCCGGATGAGTATTACCTGTTGACGCTCCTTGCTGAAGGCAAGGTGAATGAGTTCGCCGACTGGGCTAGATCGTCCCCACCTGATGTCGCCCACTTGGTTGGATACGGAATTTGTAAGGACCCACACACCGTCCCACAGCTATGTATTAATCTCCTCCAGACTTACCTCCAGAGGCAGTTGAGGGCAATCGAGCGCTCACCCGATGTCTTCGGATCTCTGGACCTTCAGCCGGGGAGAGAGGTGGGCGATTACGTTATCGAGCACACGGTAGGCGCTCCAGGTGGTTTCGCCAGGGTCTATAAGGCTCATCGGCAGGACGAACCTGATGAGGTGGTTGCTCTGAAGGTGGTCCGAAATGGAAAACTCAGCAGCGTGCAGCGGGAGCTGGATATCCTTCAGACGCTTAACCATCCGAACATCGTGAAGATTATCGATGCAGGCAGTCTGCCTAATGGCGATGCCTACTTGGTGATGGAGTACGTCGAGGGGCCTACGCTGCGAAACTTTTGTGAAGCGTCGACCCGCCCGTCAGAACCAGCACTCCTGAGGTGGACTGTTGCGCTCTTGAGTGCTCTGGAGAGGATGCATCCGCGCCCGACCCGAGTCGATGAACTACGTAAGCGTCACGACGAACTTGACGGCGATGTCGCGCAGGCGATCTTCGAGGCGCAGCACGGAGTTGTGCATCGGGATATCAAGCCAGCGAACATCATCCTGAGCAAGGGGCGCGGACCTGTATTAATTGACTTCAACATTTCGGTCGCTGCTGGTGCTCCGGTCCGGACAGTGAGTGCAACACCATATTATTTGCCGCCTGGTGTAATGCATGGTAATTGGACTCATGAGGTTGATCTTTACCAACTCGGTCTCACCCTGCTTCAACTTGCTGGCGGGGCGGAGATTGGCAGGGCTACCATAGCTGATCTTCGTGTGCTAGCCAGAAAGAACGTTAGCCAGCGGACATTCAATATTATTAACAAGATGTTAGCGTATCAGGATACTAATGGATACCGGTTGACGTCTGACGCATTCCGAGAGGCGCGGACAGCTTTGAGCGCGGTTGGGCGGGGCGCCGACCATATTTAGGCGGCCCCGCTGTTTCATTTTTGGTTGACCCGCTTCAGCAAATCGAGAACATGAGCCGGTGCGACTTCGGTTCCCTGCCTAGTCGTTGAATGTATTGAATTGACCGGAGGCAGCTGCGACGCTGCGGCGAGCCAAGGTGGGCGGGCGAGGTTTCTTGGGCACTAAGCGTTATCGTTCGGCGCTCTGCTGGTGTACCGTCCAATCGCGGGGGTCAGCCGTTAGGTGGTGTCTCGATCCTCTACACCGAGGGGCGTGGGTATGGTGAAGAGGCCGGACACCATCGGTGCCAGGATTCGGTACTGGCGGATGCGCCGGGGCGGCATGACTCAGGCCGTCCTCGCTGGACTCGCTGGTGTCACCCAGTCATACGTTTCGCAGGTCGAGTCCGGCCGCAAGACGATCGACCGCCGATCCACTCTGGTCGCTCTCGCCGCCGCCCTTCAGGTCACGGTGGCCGACCTGCTCGGCCAGGGGACCGAGCCCGGTGATCCGGCCCGCGA
The DNA here is from genome assembly GCF_043197115.1 of Micromonospora sp. NPDC049275. Classification (NCBI taxonomy): domain Bacteria; kingdom Bacillati; phylum Actinomycetota; class Actinomycetes; order Micromonosporales; family Micromonosporaceae; genus Micromonospora; species Micromonospora sp. NPDC049275. Next base: position 1,022,361 of record NZ_JBICSN010000002.1, on the reverse strand, counting down.
GAGCGCAGCCGAGTGCGTGCCGGCGGTCTGGTCGGCCCTGATCGAGATCGAGGACGGCGAACGCCGTCCGTCGACCTACACAACAGAACGCCTCGCGGCCGAGATCGCCAGCGCCGATCAGCTCCGCAATGCGTGCAACTACCCGGCCATGGCCCGCATGCTCCCGAACCTGCTGCTGGAAGCCGCTGCCGTAGGCGGCGCCGCGCTCGCTCAGGTCGCCTACCTGGCCTCCACCTGCCTCCGGCATCTCGGCTACCGCCACTTGGCCCTCAATGCGGCCCGAGTATCCGTATCGGCTGCCGAGGACGTCGAAGATCGAGCGTGGATCGGCGCATCCCGGTTCGTTTACGCGCAGAGCCTGCCGATCGAGTCCGCGCGCCTGGCGGCCAGAGTCAGTGACCGATCACTGGCGGAGCTTCAGGGGGACGCCTCCGACGTCCGAGTGCGGCAGATGCTTGGTCAGCTTCACCTCATGGCAGCGCTGGCCTCGACCGTGGACGCTCGCCCCGACGTTGCCCGCGACCACCTCGCGGAGGCAACCCGTGAGGCGGCGAGTCTGGGAGATCCGGCCGACGGCGGTGGCTTCAACGGCTGCTGCTTCGGGCCAACCAATGTCGGACTCTGGAAGATGTCCATCGCGGCTGAGCAGGGCGAGTACGGCAAGATCATCGAGCTGTCCCGGACGATACGGCCGCAGGTCCTCAAGGCATCGAATCGCCAACTGTCGTACTGGCTGGATATCGGGCGAGCGCTGGCAGACGGTGGTCGCCGGGATGCCGAAGCCCTCGCGGCATTCATCCGGGCCGAACAGGCCGCGCCGATCCCGTTCGCCATCAACCCGCTCGCCCGCGATGCAGTGGTGACGCTCGCGCAGCGTGCCCAGCGTCGGGCCGTCCCCGACGACCTGCGGCTGCTCGCTGGCCGCATCGGCATCAACCTGGCCGCATAACTGCGAGTAATCACCGCATCACTAATCCGCCCTACTGTCCGGTTTGGGACGTGGACGCGTCCCCATGGCCTGGGGTGGCGAGCCTCCCGGGCCTCTGACGGAGGAGGCGGGGATGAGCAGGCAGGACGACAACGCTCCGGACAACACGGGTGAGGCCGCCGAGCGGGAGGCTGCCAAGCAGCGCCTCCTGGCCCAGGCCGAGGCGGAGCGCGTACCCGTAGACGACACGACCCGCGCGGTCCCGGACCGGCGGTGGCGGCGTGACCAACGATGACCTCCCCATCGGCCGCCGGGTGGCGCGCTGGCGGGTGCGGCGGCAGATGACGCAGCAGATGCTTGCCGACCGGCTGCGCAGGTCGAAGAGCTGGGTCGACAAGATCGAGCGGGGTGTTCGCCCCCTGGACCGGTACTCGGTGATCCAGGAGCTGGCCCACGTCCTGCGCGTCGACCCGGAGGTGTTGCTCGGCCAGCCGCGTGGCACCCCTGCTGGCCCTCCGGATGGGGTGGACGACATCCGGGCGGCGCTCGCCCGCTACGACATCCCGCAAGCCCCACAGGAGACGGACGAGCTGAGGCGGCAGGTCGGCTACGCCTGGCTGACCTATCAGCACGCGCACTACGGGCAGTTGACGCGGGTGTTGCCGGGTCTGCTCGACGCCGCCCAGGGCGCGCGGTCGGCGGAGCTGCTGGTGCAGGCGTACCGCATCACCTCGTCGCTGCTGGTCAAGCTCGGCGAGGCCGACCTCGGCTGGCTGGCCGCCGACCGCGCGATGGCCACCGCCGGAGACGACCCGGCGCTCGCGGCGACGGCGGCCGTCTCGGTCAGCCAGGCGCTCCGCGCCGCCGGCCGCGACCGCCTGGCCCTGGCCGCGTCCCTCGCCGCCGCGAACCGTGTCCGGCCGCAGCGGTCGGCGGGGGAGTGGGCAGTGGGCGGGACGCTGCTGGTCCAGGCCGCCCTGGCCGCCGCGGGCTGCGGCGAGCACCGTCGCGCCGGCGAGCTGACCGATCGGGCCGCGGGCGTCGCCGCAAACCTTCGGGGGTACGACGATCAGCACCGCACCAGCTTCGGCCCGGTCACCGTGGAGCTGGCGCGAGTGCTGGTGGCAGCCTCACGTGGTGACGCCGTCGAGGCACTGCACAGGCACTCGACTGTGGTGCGGCGGGAGGGGTGGCGGCGGTTGCCGGCCGAGTATCGAGGCGCCTACCTGGTGGATGCCGCCAGGGCGTACCTCCAGGTGGGTGACCTGCGCGGGGCGGCGCGGGCGCTTGTCGACGCGGACAGTGTGGCGCCGGCTGAGGTTCGGTGCCGGCCTCTGGCGCGTACTCTCATCGCCGATGTCGCCCGGGCGCAGCCGGCGCCGGCCGGCGTGGCGCGACTGGCGACATTGGTCGGCCTCACCCGTTGAGCACCTGCGGCGACCCAAGCGCCGGGCGGCGGGACAGGACAAAGGCAGCCATCGGGGCTTCGACGGCAAGAATGTCAAGCTGCCAGTGCTTTCAGTTCTTCCAGCACCTCACGCTCGACCTCGGCTAGTGACCTCTGTTCGTCCTCGGCGATCCACTGGGAGAAGGCCACGTTGAAAACCGTCACGCCGGTTTCCGCCGCGAGGACGGCCGCTCGCTCGGCGACGCCGCGCGCACGCAACGCGCCGGCTACCACCGCCGCAAGCGATGCCCTCTTCAACAGCTCGCGTTCCAGTAGGCCGGGGTTCGCCGTGATGACCGCGTGGCGCTGACGTGACCAGGGCCGTCGTTCGTCGGCGAAGGACTCCGCCGCGACCGCCAGGGCTGCGGTGACCATCTCCAGCGGCGACGCGGACGGCGGGGCTGCGCGCACGCCGTCCAGGAATGCCTGTTGCAGCATGTCCTGTCCGTCGAACAGCACCTCGCGCTTGTCGGCGAAGTGACGGAAGAACGTGCGCTCGGTCAGGCCGACGCTCTGGGCGATCTCTTCGACGGTCGTCTTCTCGAAGCCTTGTCGGACATAGAGCTCCAGTGCCGCCATCTGTAGGCGCTGCCTCGCACCTGGATCCCATCGCGCCATAGGGAGAGCATAGTGATGACAGCGACTGACATCATGCGCTAGGCTGATGACAGCAACTGACATCATCAGGATGTTGGTTGGCCGGCATCAAGAAGGAGATCCATCCATGCGCGTTTTCGTCACCGGGGCATCCGGCTGGATCGGCTCCGCCACCGTCGACGAGCTGCTCGCGGCCGGTCACGACGTCGTCGGCCTCGCCCGCTCCGACACCTCCGCCGCCGCTCTGGAAGCCATAGGCGTCACGGTCCGGCGCGGCGACCTCGACGACCTCGACAGCATCCGCGCGGGCGCCGCGGACGCCGAGGCCGTGATTCATCTCGCCAACAAACACGACTTCGACAACCCCGCCGTCTCGAACAGGGCCGAGCGAGCCGCGATCGAGGCAATCGGGGACACCCTCGAAGGTTCGGGTCGGCCGTTCCTGTTCGCCTCGGGCATCATCCCGGTCGACGGTGGCCGTCCCGCCACCGAAGACGATGCCTCCCCGTTTCACGGCCCCGACACCCCTCGCGGCGGCGGCGAGAACCTCGCACTGGACTACCTCGCCCGAGGCGTGCACGTGGTCGGGGTGCGGTTCGCCCCCACCACCCACGGCGCGGGCGACAACGGCTTCATGACCACTCTCGTCGCTATCGCGCGGGAGAAGGGCGTTGCCTGCTACATCGGCGACGGTACGAACCGGTGGCCCGCAGTGCATCGCTCCGATGCCGCCCGCCTCGTCCGCCTCGGACTGGAGAAAGCACCCGCGGGCTCGCTTTTGCACGCGATCGCCGAGGAAGGAGTCCCGACACGCCAGATCGCCGAGGCGATCGGCCACGCGCTCGACGTGCCCGTCGCCTCCATCTCGGCCGAGAACGCACCAGCTCACTTCGGCTGGATCGGCGGATTCTTCGGCAGGGACATCCCCGCCTCCAGTACTCGCACCCAGGAGATTCTCGGCTGGACACCCACCGGCCCCACCCTCCTGGACGACCTCAACACAGGCGCCTACTCCCACGCCTGACAACCCGACGACGAGACGTAGGCCGTCGGGTCAACCGGGCTACGAAACACCTAGAACCGCGGCTGTTCTCCGGCTTGAGCGCGTTCCACGATCATTCGTAGCGCCTCGACGTGCCTCACGAAACGGGATCGGGCCTCGTCGGTGGCTCGTACCGTGGTTTTGGGTACCCGGCCGTGATACGTGCGCCGTTGCTCGATCTGCCCGTCGTTCTTGAGTGTGCTGAGCTGTTTGGACAGTGCGGAGTCCGACAGTGACACCGCGTCCCGCAGGAAGGCGAAGTCGCACCAGTCCGCAGCCGTCAGCACCGACATGATCGCCAGCCGTGTCGGATCCGAGAGCAGCCGGTCCAGGCCCGGTGCCCGGCCCGCAGTTGGTGGTGAGTCGGTCATCGGCCGCTTCGGTGTTGGAAGGTCTCGCTCAGCAGCTGACTCAGGGCGAACAGCGCGGTGAACGCAGCGCCGAGGAGTATCCCGGCGACGGTGTTCGGGTAGTTGCTCAGGCCGACCGCGCCGGCCACGTTGTCAGCGATCGTGTTGCCGTAACGGGAGAGCAGCCAGCCGCCGAGACCGCCGACGACCGCCACCACACCGAAAGCCTGTGGCGCGAATGTCTGCCTGCGCCGCACAGCGCGCAGCCTGCTCAGTGGCGCTGATCGGCCGGCAAAAGTGATCACGGCAACGATGACGAGCACGACCAGGACGACCGCGGCGAGCAGCTTGGCGCCATCGAGGTCGACGAAGTCGTTGACCGCACATGCCGCGGCACTCAGGAGGAACATCGTTGCGTAGACCCACCACGGCACGCGCGCCGCGCGCCGGGTCCGTTGCTGGTGCTCCTGGATCGTGGCCAGAGTTGCTGCCGCGCTCTGCTGATCGACTTGCCTGCTCATCGTGACCTCCCTGACTAGTTGCCTCATTGGAAAGTACTACCTTCTTTCCGATGAGGCAACTAGTCAGGAGGCCTGGGCGGCGACGGTGCGCGGATCTTCGCCGGACAGCGGCGGCGCGGGAGGGGTGGCGGTGGCTGCCCGCCGAGTGCCGGGGCGCGTACCTGGTGGACGTCGCGCGGGCGTACCTCCAGGTGGTGACTTGGGCGGGGCTAGCACGCGCGCTTGTCGACGCGGACAGTGTCGCGCCCGCTGAGGTTCGGTGCCGGGTGTTGGCGCGTACTCTCATCGCCGATGTCGCCCGCGCGCAGCCGGCGCCGGCCGGCGTGGCGCGACTGGCGACGGAAGCAGCTTCGCCGCCTGCTGTGGGCCCGCCCGGTGATCCCACGACCTGCCACCGACGCAGGACTCGGCGGGCGGACTCACAGAATCGTTGTCAGCACACCTCCGTCGACGCGTACCGCCGATCCGTTGATCGCGGACGCGGCGGGACTGGCGAGGAAGGTCACGGCGTTCGCGATCTCGCTCGGTTCGATGAAGCGTCCCAGTAGGGAGGTCTGGTTGGCGCCGATGATCGCCACCTTCAGGTCGTCCTCGAGGAGGGATTGAGCATCGGCAAGCGACCTGACCGTTTCGGCGACGCCTGTGGAATAGGTGGGACCGCCCAGCACCGAGTTGACGGTCACCGCGGTGCCCTTCGTCAGCTTCGCCAGGCCGTTGCCCACTGCGAGCATCGCCGTCTTGGACGTGCCGTAGTGGATCATGTCGGCGGGAATGTTGACGCCCGACTCGCTGCTCACGAACACGATCCGGCCCCACCCCCGATCGAGCATTGCCGGCATGAGGTGCCGAGCGAGCCGGACCCCGCTGAGCACATTCACCTCGAAGTAGCGCCGCCACTCCTCGTCGGAGATGAGGTCGAAGGGCTTGAGCTCGAAGAGCCCGACGTTGTTGATGAGAATGTCGACGCTTGGCAGTTCGTCGCACAGCCTGTCGACGTCCTCGACAACCGAGAAGTCCGCTGGGATACCGGTGACGGACACGTTGGGCGCCTCCCGGCGCAACACGTCGACAGCCTCGGCCAGCTTCGCCGGATCGCGGCCGTTGAGGACCACGTTGACACCCTCGCCGGCCAGGGCCTTCGCGGTCGCGTAGCCGATGCCTTGACTGGATCCGCTGATGAAGGCGGTCTTGCCGCTGAGCTGCAGGTCCACGTGCTGTTCTCCTCGTGAGTGGTCGCCGATCGGTGCCCGAACGGCGTACCTGCCGGACGTCGGCAGGCGTACCTCTCGACCTTGCCGCAGCCCGATGAGCATCTGATGAGCAACGAGTCAGTGGCTGATGCTGGTGTGGGCGGGCCGCTGGCACCTGCGGCCACGGCCGATGGATCCTGACTGCGAGCCTCACCCGCTGACGGGGCGCGGTCGGCGGCCGAAACGCGCTGTCCGGGATCCGACTCTCCATCACGGAAATGCGTAAGTACGGTGCGAAAGGCGCATTGCGCGGCACGAACGTGAATGTGATGTGGCTAGGCTGTCCTACCGAACGCGACGCGCCCCAACCGGGTTTCCAGAACCTTCAGGATCGGTGCCGAGGAAGGGCGACCGCCGGATGGTCGACAACAGACCACGCGCTTACCGATTGCAGCGGCAGGACGAGGTTGGCGCAGGGCGCAAGGGATTGCTCGCCGCCCTGATCCTGGCGCAGATTGTCGTCCTGGCCTTCCTCGTGAACGCGATGCTCGGTCGGAATCAGCCCAGCATCCTGCAGCTGGTGATTCTCCTGGCCCTCGCCCAACTCTTTCGGATTCTGAACGACTGGATATATCTGCCCACTCTCGCGACCCGAGGCGACGCCGTTGTCCTGCGGGTCTACGCAAGCGCCTTCAGGCCGCTGCTCACCTGCACGATCTGGGTGGCACTGGCCTACCTCACCTGGCTTCAGTTCGGCGCGAAGGTGGCAGTCGTCGGTGCTCTGGTGCTCGTCGGCATCGGCCTGCAGACACGGATCAAACTCTGGCGGGCAACCGGCGGGCTGCTTCGCTGGCGCGACATCCAGCTGATGGATTCGCTCCTGGCGTTCGTGTCGCAGGCGGAGGGCGAGGCCCGACGCGGTGAGCTGGCGGCCGCGAGGGAGTTGCAGGACCGTGCCGCCAACCACCCGGCCGTGCGGAAGTATCCCAAGGTGCTCCACAGCATCGCCATGCAGCGCGCCGCCTGGGCGCTCGGTCAGGGCGACCACGCTCTTGCCGAGCGGCAGTTCACGGCCGCCGCCGAATACCTCCGGAAGCACCCCGACCGGTCGGCGCTGGGGGAGGCTCTGCTGGGGCTGGGAAATCTGTATCTGGCGCAGGAAAGATATGCCGAGGCCCGAGCGTCGATGACCGAGGCGATCGAGGTCGCCGGCGGGAAGATGTACCGGTTGAATCGAGTACGGATCGAATACAACCTCGCGGTCATCTGCGTCCAGACCGACGACACCGAGGCCGCGCTGTCGCACGCGCTCGAGGCGCGCACACTCAGCCGCCAATGGGGAGCGTTGACCGTTCTCGGTAACGCGTGTGACCTGCTCGCCGGCCTGGCCGCCGAGGCGGGCCGGCCGGCCGAGGCCGACACCTACCTCGCAGAGGCCGCCGAGGCATATCGGCAGGACGACGCCGGTCCCCATGTCTGGATCCGTCATCATCTGGCGCGAGCGACGGTGTTCACCCTCACCGGTGAGGAGGTGCGCGCGCTGGATGCCTACCTGCTGATGATCCGACTGCTCAGCGAGGTCAGGGCTGGCTGGGGGTGGAGGGACGCTCAGGCCCACCTCACGCGCGTCATGGGTGAGCAGGAGTTGACAGCGGTCCGGCTCGCCCACGAGCGCTACGACCGGGGCGATGATTCCGCAGTGGATTTCCTCGCCGAGGTGATGGATCTGAGCAGCCGGACCGCCCTCCGGCAGGTGCTCCGGGGCGGCATCGCCGCGGACGACCGGGCCGACGACATCCAACCGGACCTCGTCCGACTGCTGGGCGAGATCGCCAGCTACGAAGATGCGATAAGCGGTCAACAGACCGGGCAGCCCGTGGGGGACCAGCCCGACGACCTGGAGCAGAAGGAGATCGTCAGCCTGGCCGCGTACGAGCGGCTGGAGAGCCTGGTGTCGATCCGCTTCCGGCGCATGTTCCAGGGAACCGCCCCGCAGGCGTCCGGCGCACCCGCGGGCCGGCTCCCACGCGGCTCCCACCTGCTCCAGGCCCGGCTCTTCGACGACGACGGTTCGGTGGTCATCACCGGCATCTGGACGTCCCCGGACGGCGTACGCGTTCCGTACCTCCACACGGCCACGGACCGGCAAGCATCGATCATCCGGGACTTCATCGTGCAGGCACCGCGCCGGCCCGCCGCCGACGGTGTCGAGGGCGGTACGGGCGAGTCCGTCGACGGTGCCGCCGGTGCAGTGCCGACCGCATTCCGCGCGCAGGACGGAGAATGGGAGACCAGCCGACATTGCCGTCGATTGCGGACCCCGAAGTGGGGTCAGTGGTCAGAGCTCGCCGCCCTGCTCCTGCCCCCAGGGCTCCTGACCATCCTCGGCCGCAGCGACCCGGACGGGGACGTGCCGCACCTGCTGATCGTGCCGGATCCGGTGCTGTGGCGGGTCCCCTGGGCCGTCCTGGCCGTGCGGAACGACGGCGCGGACCGGTTCCTCGCCGACCACGCCATCCTGAGCTACCTACCCAGCCTCGCCCTGCTGGACGACACCGCAACCGACGTGCAGCAACAGTCGCACGGGCCGGCGGCGGCCTATCTCGCCGACGTCAATCCGGACGGGATCCGCATCGAGGAGGAGGCGTTGACAAGCGCGTACGGGGATGCGGTCGAATTCCTGACGACGCCCGAGGCGCTGCTGTCCGTGCTGCGCGACCGCGGCACACGATCACCGCTTCGACTGCTGGCGGTGACTGTGCACGGCAACGGAAGCCCGGGCCTGGCACACGCCCTCATGCTGACCGATGGCACCGAGTTGTCCGCCGCACGCATGCTCGCACTGCGGTTCCCCCCGCTGCTGCTGATCAACGCCTGTCTGTCGGCCGAGTTGGACCAACGTCAGGGCACCGACCCGCTGGGCATCCCGACCGTGGCGCTGTGCCGGGGAGCCGAGACCGTGCTCGGTGGACTGTTCCCGCTGCCGGACGGGACGGCCGAGAATCCCGAGTACAGTCATTCGACGGCGACAATCCTCAGCCACCTCTACGGTCTGCTCAGCGCTGGCGTACCCCCGTCGATCGCCCTGCGCCGGGCCCAGCGTCGATGGCGGGAGAGCCGGCCGGAAGCGCCGCCGGTGCTCTGGGCGGGGCTCGTCGCCCTCGGTGTCGACAGTCGGGTTCCCGCCGGTACGAGTGGAGGTTCATGACATGACGACGCACCAACCGTCCAATCCCGATCCCGACGGGCTCGACGATCTCGACGACCTGGGTCTGGACTGGCGTTCCTACGTCACCAAGGACGCCATCGAGAGCGACGACGACGAGGCGGGACGGCTCGTACCCCCGCCACCGGTGGCCCCACCGCCGCCCCGTCCTCCCTCGTCGTAGGCGGCGCCCATGCCCGCGAACATCGTCACGGTCGCCGTCCTGATCGCCGCCCTGGCGCCCGGCTTCTGCTTCGTGCAGACCTACCGACGTCACGTCTTCTCCGACAAGCCCAGCCCGACGAGGGAGGTCATCGAGTTCTTCGGCGCGGGGGCGCTGGCCACAGTCGTCGCCAGCCTCCTGATTCTCGCGCTGGGAAACGTGGTGCCGTGGCTGGTCTCACTTCACGACCTGGTGGGGGACACGCGCGACCTGCGGGCCTCCGCATGGCACGTCGTCGCGTCCGCCGGCCTCGTGCTGCTCCTGAGCGTGACGCTGTGCATCGTGGCCGGCGAGGTGCTGGGCCGGTGGGCCCCCGGCCGTGTCGGGCCCATCAACGCCGGAGTGATGTCGGTAGGTGTCCTCGCCACCCCGTCGCCCGGCGGACGAGAGCCCTATCTCGCCGTGGAACTCGACGACGGGCGCCTGGTCGAGGGTTATCTGCGGCAGGCGGCGATCGAGGACGACCCGGCCCGACGTGACCTTGTGCTGCAACGTCCCCTCTTCTTCAGCGGCACCGGCTACTTCGAGAGGACGCCGTCCCCGGCCGTCAAGCTCTACGTCCCCGGCTCCATGATCCGCGTCATCCACATCAGTTACCCGCCCGTCATCCGGGAGCCGGAGGATCCGGATCCGACAGCAGGGCCCGAGCGTGAGGTCGTCGACAGCGCAGGAGGTGCGCGCGATGGGCAGATGGTTCCACCGCAGCCGTAAACGCGACGACGAGCCACCGCGCGCATCGGAGCCGTCCGGGCCGGTCCTCGAGATCACCGTCAGCGGGGGCGGTCGGTCGAGCACCACGACGATCGGCGGTCCGACCGCCTACGGGTTGCAGTACCACGCCTACCACGAGCAGTACGGCGTGAGCGACCCGCGGACGTTGGAGGCGGGGACCCGCTACGCGCAGGAGTTGATGCGCAACCACGACGTCGCCGAGGCCGTGAGCGTCTACCAGGAGATCGTCGGGTTGCGCAGCTCGGCGCTCGGGCCGGAGCATCCGGACACCCTGCGCAGCAAGCACAGCCTGGCCTTCGCGCTCTGGCAGCGCGGCGGCCACGCCGAGGCGGAACGGGTGCAACGAGACGTCTACGAGGCGCGGCGTCGGGTGCTGGGCGACTCCGACGCCGAGACGTTGCGCAGTGGCAACAACCTCGGCTGGTTGCTGATCGAGCTGCGTCGGACGGACGAGGCCGAGACGCTGCTGCGCACCGTCGCCGACGGCATGGCGCGGACGCTGGGCCGCGACAGCGCGGAAACCCTTGCCTGCCAGCTGAAGCTGGCCGGGCTCCAGCACCTGCGGGGCCACAGCCAGCAGGCCGAGCGGGCCCTGCGCGACGTGGTCCGGCGGCTGACCCGGACGGTGGGCCCCACCAGCCCGGTGACGCTCCAGGCCCGCAGCAACCTGCTTGTCGTCCTGCTCGACAACGGCCGGGCGGCCGACGCGGTCGAGGCCGCCCGGGCGCTCGCCGACGACGCCGGGCGCGCCCTCAGCACCACCGACGGGGTACGCCTGCACGCCCGACACTCCCTGGCCCGAGCCCTAGCTGGGGTGGACCGACGGGCCGAGGCGATCCGGTTGCTTGCCGACACGCTGCCGGACAGCGAACGGGGCCGAGGCGTCGACCATCCGGGGACCCTGGAGATGCGGACGCTGTTCGCCCAACTGTTAATCGAGGCCGGTGATCGGCGGGCGGGTCCGGAGGCGCGCGCCGCGCTGGCCGGCTGCGAACGCGTGCACGGGCCGGGTCATCCCGACACGGAGAGGGCGCGGGCGCTGGTCCGGCTCGTCGACGGGCGTTGAAAGGTCAGCCGCCGGTGTGGATGTGCGCCGCCCACAGCGTCGGCGCCAGCGGATAGCGCTCCCGCAGCCCGCGCACGGCCGAGTGCAGCGCGTGCGCCGCCGACCCGGTCGCGTCGCCGTGCGCGTAGAAGGCGGTGGTCAGGGCCAGGGAGATCGCGTCGTCGACCTCCCACAGGGTGCCGATGACATGCCGGAACCCGGCGAGCTGGAAAGCGCCGGTGATGTGCAGCGCCTCGTCGACAAGGGTCGGCGGTGCCTGGGCGGTCGCGCAGGCCGACAGGAAGACGAACTCCGCGTCCAGGTCGAGCCGGGACAGGTCGGCCACGGTGAGCGGGCTGGCCTGGTGGTCGTGCACGAGCAGCCGGCCCTGCGCCGGGTCGTGCGGGTCGGCCACCGCGTGGCACGCGAAGTGCGCGTACGCCGAGTCGGCCAACCGGTCCAGGACCTGTTCCCGGGTGGCCGCCGCGTCCAGCCCGATCCACGCTCCGGGCAGCGCCCGCGCCGCCGACGCGGCCTCACGTTCGGCGCTGGGCAGCGCCCCCGGGCCGCCCGGGGTGGCGCGCATCGCCACGACGCACGACCGGGCGTCCGGCCGGGACCGGGGCGCTCCGGTGCGTTTGCGGGCCAGCGCGGTCACCGTCGGGGTGTAGGAGGAGACCACCCGATCGAGCGCCGACCGGCCGGCGCCGGCCTGCGCGGCGTGCAGGGGAAAGAAGGCCAGCGGACCGACCGGGCACCACCAGACGCGCGGCAGCTCGCCGGCCGCCCCGGGCGCGTCGACCCGGTCCAGCACCGGCCCGACCAGGACAGACCACAACCATTCGAGTACGCCGCTGAGCGCCGACTGGGCGCGCAGCCTGCTCCGGGCGTCCGCAGCCGGGTCGTACGCCGTGGTGGTGGCCTCCTGGAGCAGCCGCAGGTGCGTCATCGCGTCGGTGAGCGACAGGTCCGGCAGCGGCAGCACCGTCACGCGACGCCCCCGCAGGATGAGCGCGTCGCAGCGCAACTCGCTCGCGATCGGCACGACCACGGTCCCGTCGACCTGGTCGAGCAGCTGTCGGGCGCTGGGCGCGCGCAGGAAATCGCCCAGACCGGGCAGCTTGCGGATCGTCGCCAGCAGCACGTTCCACTCGGTCTCCCGGTCCCGGCCGAAGGTGGTGGGCCGCGACGTTTCGGGGGCGGGCGCTTCGAAGTCCTGGCGCATCCGCTGGAAGTCCGCCGCCAGACGCCCGTCGACGCGTTGCAGCGCCGCCCACTCGCCGTCGGCCGTCAACCGCTGGTGCAGCAGCAGGCCCCGGCCACGCTCCAGCAGCTCCAGGGCCCGCTCCGGCTGCCCGGCGCCGATCGCGCACGAGGCGGCGGTCGCCGCCAAGCCGGCCGTCGAGCCGAGATCGGCGTACTGGTCGTGTCGGGTACGCCCCCGCGACGCCAGCCGGGGCAGCAACGTGATGGCCTCGTCGAAGGCATCCGTCGCCTCCTCCCACCGGCCCAGAGCGGTAAGCGTGTAGGCCGCCTTGTCGAACGCCTGGATCCGGACCGGCACGGCCCCGGAGTCGATGCGACCGGCGGCGCGCGCCCGCTCGGCGGCCTCGGTCAGCAGCGCCTTCTCACCGGTACGCAGGTAGGTCGCCCGCAACGCCTGGGCGATGGACAACCCGGTCTCGACACGGTGCGGATCGCGCTCGGGCAGAGCGTCCAGCGCCTGGCGCAGCAGGACGAGCGCCTCCTGGAGATAGGCGGGCTCCCCGGTGGCGTCGTAGAGCAGCCGCAGGCTGTAGCCCAACTGGTCCGAGTACAACGCGTGGTTGGGCTCCCCGCGTACGGACAGCGCGAGCGCCCGGCGCAGCAGACCGATCGCCGTCTCCAGGGCCGAGATGTCCCCGGTCAGCTGGTGCGTCTTCATGCCGACCGTGGAGAGGCTGGCGAGCGCCGTCCGATGGTGCGGATGCCGCTCTCCGACGGCGCTCAGCGCGGCGGCGAACTCCTCCCAGGCCTCGCGGAGCAGCTCGGCACGGCCGGTGCGGTCGACAAGGGTGAGTAACGTCTGCCCGGCCAGGAAACGCGCGTCGACGCTCTGCGGGTTGTGCTCCCGCAGCACCGCGACGGCCCGTTCGACATCTGCCGTGTGGGTGGTCCCGGACGCCCGAGTCAGCAGGCAGCGGGCACGCAGCAGAACGATCTGCTCCTGGTTGGGCCCGGTGGCGTCCACCGAGGACACCAGCTCCAACGCCTCGTCGACGTAGTCCTCCACGCCGGTGAGCTGGTAGGCGCGCAACAGCGCCTCCGCGTGAATGCCCCGCAACGCGGGCAGATGCTCCGCGCTGATCCACTGCTCGGCCATCTTGGCGATGGCCGTGAGCCGGTAGAGCGTGTCGACCGAGCCGTCGAAGTCGTGCCGGACCCGATGGACCTGGCAGGTCTTGAGCATCAGCACCGCGCTGTTGGCGAGGTCGGCCGAGGCGTCCTCGGCGAACCGCAGATACTGCTCGGCGATGTCCAGGAGCTGCGGCTCACTCTCGATGCGGGCTCTGGACAGCAGCACATCCGTGTACGTGGCAAGCGCGCGCACACCGTGCGGCGTACCCAGATCCGCAGCCAGGAAGGAGTCGGCCATCGTGCGGATCGCCGCCTCCAGCACGACGGTGGCCTCGATCAGGTCCTGCCGCGCCTGGTCCGCGTGGTAGCGGTCGAGCAGCGCGGCCCCCAGCTCCACCTGGGCCTCGGCCCACCGCCTGTCGCCGCGCGGCCGTCCGGCCGCGGCCCGACGCCAGTGGTCAACGGCGTCCCTCGTGAAGCGACCCACCGGCGCACCTCCCCGTCGCGGTTGCCCCCAGCCTGCCAGCCGCGCGCCACATCGACAGGGGATAATCGGCCGATGAGTCAATCGGCGCCGGACCGGCAGCTCGACGACGACCGGGCCACCCGGCTGGCCCGGGTCTGCGCCGACATCGCGCAGGTGGGTGACCTGCTCGGCCCGGAACCGGCCCGGGTCCTGGCGCGGCTGCGCGACCGGTCGCTGTCCGATGAGGCCGTGGACGCGGTGCTCGCCGAGGTGACCGAGTTGATGCGCCTCGGCGGCCTGGTCGGCGGCGACACGACCGTCCGGGGCGACCGCTACCTGCCGCTGGCCGGCATCCACGGCCGCCGCCCGGAAGTGGTGCGGGTGTGCCCCGGTGACCTGTGCGACCGGGTGGAGATCCCCCGCACGGACACCGGCCCGCCGCCGCGCTGCGCCGTGTGGGACTGCCCGCTGCCGACGTTTCGGATGGACCGGTGAACGCGGTCATCGCCTCGCTCGGCGGGAAGCTGGCCGAGCGGTGGCTCTCCGGCCTGGCTCTGCCCGGTCTGGTGTTCGTGGCGATGGCTGCCGTGGCGGTGCGGCTCGGCCACGCCCACTGGTGGGACCTGCGGCTGCTGCGGCAGGAGGTGGACCGGCTCGCGCTCGGGTCACCGTCGCGGAGCACCGGGTCCGCGCTGCTGATAGTGCTCGGTGTGGTGCTCGGCAGCGTCGTCGCCGCGCTGGCCGCCCAGAGCCTGGAACGCCTGGTCACCGCCCTGTGGACCCAGGACTGGGGCCGGGCCGGCGAGGCCCTGACCCGCCGGCGGCGACGCCTGTGGAACGCCGCCATGGACCGCTACGAGAACGCCCTGCGGGACAAGGCACGCCTGTTGCGGTCCGCCGACGACACCACCGGGCCGCTGCCGGACACCCAGGCGCTCGCCCGCGCCTGCGACCGGATCGCGGTGACCGAGCCGGACCGGCCGACGTGGATCGGCGACCGCATGCTCGCCACTGCCGTACGCGTGCGCGCCTGCTACGGCCTGGACCTGGCCGCCGCCTGGCCCCGACTGTGGTTGCTGCTGCCCGAGGAGACCCGGGCCCCGCTCGCCCTCGCGCAGGCCGACTTCGCCGCCGCCGCCCGACGGGTGGGCTGGGGGCTGCTGTATCTGGCGCTCGGTCTGCTGTGGTGGCCGGCGGTGGTCGTCGGCCTCGGCCTGTGTCTGGCGGGTTGGCGACGGGGCCGCGGCACGGTGTCGGTGCTGGCGGACCTGGTGGAGGCGGTGGTCGACCTGCACGTCCGCACCCTCGGCGCCGCGCTCGGGCATCCCACCGACGGCGCCTTCGGTACGGCCGACGGGGAGGCCGTGACAGTCCTGCTGCGCAAGGACCGGTGATCCCGGGGCTCGGTGCCGCCGGCGCGGGGTTTCCCGGACCGCGCGAATCGGGCATGTAGCTCGGCACTGCTGGAGGGGAGAGACGGCAATGCTGGTAACCGGTTATCTCGGCGCGGTGCTCATCGGTGCGCTCGTCGGCCTGCTCGGTCGACTCATCCTGCCGGGCAGGCAGCGGATCGGCCTCTTCGCCACGTTCGTCATCGGCGTCGGCTCGGCGGTGCTGGGCACCGTGGTCGCCCGGGCGCTGCATGTCGACGACGGCGCCGGCGCGCGAGTGTGGGTGCTGCGCTGGGACTGGGTGGTGCTCGCGATCCAGGTCGGCCTCGCGATCATCGTCGTGGCACTGGCGAACATGCTCACCTTCACCCGGCTCGCCGGCGGCGACGACACCCCGCGCCGGCGGCCCCGACGCAGCCAGGCCAAGGGCTGACGAGCGGCTTCATGGAAGTCGGGGTGTCCCGGCTCGTTGGACACCCCGACTTCACGGAACCCGAGCTGATCTCTGGCCAGGGAGAGGTCCCGGCTCGCTCGATGCGAAAGACTTCTTGCGAAAACGTGCTCCCAGGACGTATAACCGAAAGGAGTCTTTCGTTAGGGCAGTGCTGATGGAGCGGAACGAGCCGGAACGTCGGGTACGCGTCCAGGACGCGACAAAGCTGCGCGCGCTCGCGCACCCGTTGCGCCTGCGGCTGCTGCGCTACCTGCTGGCCGCCGGCCCGAGAACCGCCGCGCAGTGCGCCGAGGCCCTGGACGACACCGGATCGAACTGCAGCTACCACCTGCGTCAACTGGCCCGCCACGGCCTCATCGAACGGGCCCCCGCCGACGACGCCAACCGGCGTGACCGACCGTGGCGCGCTGCCGCCACCGGGCTCGAACTCGTCCCGGATCCCGATGACGCCGAGGGGCAGCAGATCATCGACGCGCTGACCGCCCTGGAGCTCGACGAGGGGTTCCGATCGTTGCAGCGCTACCAACATCAGCAGCACAAACTGACCGACGAGTGGCGGGAGAGCGCCACGTTCCACAGCTACACGCTCTCGCTCACTCCCGAGGAGTTGCGACACCTCACGCTGACCCTGGACGCCGTCATCCGGCCGTACCTGCGCCCGTTGCGAAACGCGCCCCCGAGCGATGCCCGGCCGGTCAGTCTCAACCTTCAGGCGTACCTCACGCCGGAGTTCATCTGAGATGGTCACGCTGCTGCGACACCGCGGATTCGCCCTGATCTGGGCTGCCGGGCTCTTCTCCAGCGTGGCGAGCTGGCTGCTGCTCACCGGGCTGCCGATCTACGTGTTCGGGGTGACCGGTTCGGCGCTCACCACCTCCGCCGTCTTCCTCGTCGAGCTGCTGTGCGGCATCACGCTGGGATCGTTCGCCGGTGCTCTCGCCGATCGTTTCGACAGGTTCCGGCTCATGAGCGGCGTTGCCGTGCTGCAGGCCGCAGTGGTGATCCCGCTGCTCGGCCAACCCGACCACCACCTGTGGGTCATCTCCCTTGTCGCCGGGGCTCAGGCGGTACTGACGCAGACGTTCGACTCCGCCCGCAACGCCGTGCTGCCACGCCTCGTCGAGCCCGCCCACCTGGTACGCGCCAACAGCGTGATAGCGCTCAACATGAGCGTCGGACGCCTCATCGGAGGCTCGCTGGGCGGGCTCGCGATCACCCGCGACGGCACCCGCTACCTGGCCGTCGGCGCCGCCGTGGCCTTCGTGATCACGGCAACCCTGATCGCCGCCGGCCGCCGGGCCGCCCACCACGCAGCCGCGGCGCCGGCGACCCCGGACCGTACGTCTTCGTTTCTCGCCGCCTGGCGACACGGCCTCACGGCGATGCTGCGCAACCGCTCGGTACGGATGACGATCGTGAGTGTGGCGTTGGGCGGCATCGCACAGGGCCTGTTCGTGGTGCTCTTCGTGGTCTTCGTCAGCCGCGCGCTACACGCCGACGGCACCCTCACCGGTGTGCTGCGGGGCGTCCAGGCGATCGGCGGGGTGGTGGGCGGGCTCATCGTCGGCATGTTGGGTGCCCGGCTCAGCCCCCGACTGCTGATGATCCTCGGGGCGACCACCTTCTCCCTGATCAGCCTGGTCATCTGGAACGGACCGGCGGTCACCCGTCAACCCGAGTGGTACGTCGGGTTGTTCATCCTGGTCGGTGCGCCTGGCGTCGCGTACGCCAGCGGAGCGTTCGCGCAGATCCAGCAGAGCGTGCCCGACACCGAGCTGGGCCGGGCCTTCGGCGTCTACTACGCGATCTTCAACGCGTCGCAGGGGCTGGGCATGGCGGCCGCCGGTCTGCTCGGCGACGTGCTCAGCGTCGTACTCGTGCTCAACGTGCAGGCCCTGCTGTACCTGGCCGCCGGCGCGGTCGCCTACGTAGGCCTGCGTGACGTCCGGCGGCAGCGCGCCGCCGTGCGGGAGCGCGCCACCGTCGACGTCGGGTAGACCAGCACGAGCGCGGCTGAGGTTCGATACGCAGGACCGCGACCCTGTCGCCGATCCGAACGACTTCCGAGCTCATGGCAGCGGCTGGTCGCACGGGAATGGGCGGAACAGGCTCGCTGCGCTGCCGAAGCGTGTTCACGTCCTCGCCCGAATCTGTCGGAAGTCTTACTCGGACCGATCGATCGGGGCGGCGGCGGTGCGGTTGGCGGGCGACCTATAACAGACGCATTCGCCGACATAATCACGTCTCGGCGATTTGGCCGGCACGGTGGCGTTGATCACTGGTCTTTCGCTGGTGAAGCCACTCGTCGCAACTCGATCAAGCGACCGACGGCCGACGAAACGGCCGTCCGAGAATGTGGAGATCGATTCTCCGGACCTGCGGTGAGGGGTGAACGTGGCGACGACCGCTCGCCAGGCGAGTGCTTGCACTCCCTCAATTAATGCGCTGCAATTTGGGGTGTGGCGGCGGATGAGCAGGGACGACGGGGCTCTCGGGCGGGCGTTGGCACCCCGAGCGAGGCAGCCGCGACCATGGTCGCCGCGCCGTCCACCGTCACGCGCAAGATGGCCGTCACCGCCGGGACGGGTGCTGCCACCTTTCTGATCACCAATGCGTTGAAGCAGCCGGTGACGACGAGCATTACGCTGTCCATTCTCATCGGCGGAATCACGCTACTGGTGCGTTTTCTCGTGGACTTCGAGCAGCGGCTGGCCGTCGTGGAGGCCTCCTCACGCAGCGGCCAGGTACGCATGGAGAGGCTGGTCGGGGACGCGTTCGCGAAGATCAATGACGCGACCCGATTGTTTGGGTCGATCGAGGCGTCGGCCGTGCAGACCGACCTGGTGACTCAGTTCGTGCAGCACTCGACCGAGATCAGCCCCGATTCGCCTCCGCTGATCTACAACTTCGTGCGTACTCAGATCCGCGACATGTCCGACTTCATCAAGGAGATGGCGGAGGGCGGCGACGTCACCTATTACGGCGAGGACCGGGACTGGCTGCTGGGGCTGACCCGGCATGTGTGCGAGTCGATCGACGCGATCAGCCTGGCCTCGGTGGACGGGGGGCTGTGGCGCAGCGAGTTCGGCCAGCGCTATCTGGATGCGCAACGGCAGGCGGTCGAGGAGAACGAGGCCCGCATCCGGCGGATCTTCATCGTGGACGACCGCAGGGACCTGGCGCATCCCGACATGCAGCGCGCCTGCCGGCAGCAGGAGGAGTTCGGCATTCAGGTGCGGGTGCTCGACCGGGAACGGACGCCGCCGGTGCTGCGGCCGCAGGTCGTCGACTTCATCGTCTTCGACGGGGTGCTGTCCTACGAGACCACCCCGGCGTCCTCGCTGGTCAACGACGCCATGCCGGTCATCGCCGAGACGCGCCTGGTGCTGCGCACGCCCCGGGTGATGGAACGGGTGCAGGTCTTCCGTGCGCTGTGGGCCGCGGCCTACCCCATCGACGAGGAAGAACGGCCGCAATAGGTGCAGGCGGTCGGCGGCGACGCTC
This sequence comes from Micromonospora sp. NPDC049275, assembly GCF_043197115.1. Lineage (NCBI taxonomy): Bacteria > Bacillati > Actinomycetota > Actinomycetes > Micromonosporales > Micromonosporaceae > Micromonospora > Micromonospora sp. NPDC049275. Next base: position 1,002,929 of record NZ_JBICSN010000002.1, on the reverse strand, counting down.
TCGACCGACGGCCGCGCCTCCGGCGGCACGGTGATGGCGTTCGCGCCGAGTGCGCTCCCGGGGCTACGGAAGGGGCGCTAGCTCTTTGTCGAGGCGCCCCGTGAGTGCCCGAGCGCGAGGACCATGCCGACGTTCGGGCGCAACGGGTGCTCGGAGTCGATCGGGACCACCTTGACGTCGGTGGCCAGCGGCTGCAGCGTCTGCTCGACGATCACCGCGTCGACCGGAACGGCCGGGAAGCGCACGCCATCGACGTCGTAACCGTCGGAGCCGGTCATGAAGGCCGTCGCGAACGGCGCGTCGGGCCGCAGAGCACGGGTGAAGCAGCGTACGGCCCGATCGAACTCGTCACGGTCGGCCGACAGGGAACAAGCCACGAAGAACATGGTGCCGATATCCCATCGCTGCTGTGGCAGGTCGAAGATGCTGCCCTGCGTGACCGTGGCCTTGGCCCGAAACTCCGCGAGCGGGCGACGGCCGCGCATCGCCGCGGCGTAGCGGTCCCGCTCCGCGTAGAGCTGCCAGAACTCGTCCCACCCGTGATCGAAGCGCCGCCACCGACTCTGCCGGGACCGCAGCCACCGGACGTTGGCCGGCGAGTGTTCGACGAGGTCGACGTGTTCGCAGAGAGGCATCATGGCGAAGGCGGGATAGAGGTTGGCGCCGGCACCCACGTCGAGGCCGCGGGCGGGATGCGAGGGCAGGTTCGCCGTGGCGAAGAAGTCTCTGGTGGCACGGACGATCTGAAGGTCGTCGGGACGCACCGAACGGTAGTTGTGCGCGTGATAGGCGCGTGGCTGGAACGTGTTCCAGTCGACGTCGTTGTTGCGGGTCGGCATTGGCTGCACCTCGTACACCTCGGCCTCCAGGGCGCCGGTCCGCTCCAGACAACCACGACCCGGCGCAGTCGTAGCCCGAAGGCCGCGGACTTCGTGCAATTCGCGGGAGCAGACATTTACCACTGTCATTGGGACTGTGTGGCCGGGTTAGCCTGTGCCGGGGAAGGGGGTGGCTGTGTTCATCTTCGCAACCTCCGGCAAGGGCGGGGCCGGCCGCTCGGTGGTCGGCGCCAACGTGGCCTATCGCAGCGCCCTGACCGGGCGGGACACGTGCTACCTCGATTTCAGCTTCGCGTCGCCGACTGCCGGCACTGTCTTCGCCGTGTCCGCTGTCGCGGGCGGCACGTCGCGTGGGGGGACGCAGTCGTACCTGCTCGCCGAGACCAGTGCACCCCACCGCGTCGACGTGTGGGCCGGGTCGGATCACCCGGCCCTGCGCCGTCGACCGCCGGGCGCCGGTCAGCTCGTCCTGTTCCCCGGTGACCGCAACGGCTCGGAATTCGTCACCACGCCCACGATCGACGAGCGGTGCGCCAAACTGCTCCTGTATCTGGCGGAGGAGTTCCAGGTCGTGATCGTCGATCTGAGTGCAGGCCGCTCCTTCGCCGTCGACATGGCCCTGGCCGCCACGGCGATGCCGGTAGTCCGGAAGGTCCCATCGCGGTGGCTGGTGTTCCACAAGTGGACCCGCGACCATGTGACGGCCGCCACCGGCCTCGTCCACGACGATCACGGCCTGCTCAAGGTGGCCCGCCGGCGCGGCCACGACGCCGAGGCCTTCGAGGAGGGTCTGCACTTCGTACGGACCGCGGTGATCGACCCGTACGCCGAGGGGGCGACGCTCGGCCAGGTGCAGACGGAGTTCCTGCGGGCCTGCGACCGTGATCTGACAAGGCTCGCCGACGGCATGGGCGCCGATCGGACGACTGTGCCGTTCGATGCGCTGCTGCACGGGCGTGAGCAGCTGATCTGCGACGACGACCTGCACGAGCGGAAGATCGCCGGAGCCGGCACGGTCGCCTCCTTCGTGCGGCTCCTGACGATCGTGGTCGAGGGCGAGGAGGCCGGATGATGGGTGTGGAGGTCACGTTCGCCGAGGCGACGGCCGGGCGGCGTACGGAATCCGTTCCGCTCTCGCACCTGTCCGTTGAGGTGGGTCATCTCTACGCGGAAGGTTTCGTGCCCGGCGACGGCGAGATGCTGCGGCATCTCGCTCGGAGCGAGCCGTGGCTGCGGGCGGCAGGCGAATCCTGCCGCCGCCGGTTGCCACCCCGTGTCCGACCACGCGTGAGCACCTGCATCCTCGTCGACGACTACGCGAACGAGATCCCGCCGCCGGACGAGGTGATCAAGCAGCTGCACGTCGCCTGCGAGCAGACGGGAGTCGTCATCGACTACCTCGCTCGCGAATCGGCGTGCGCCGAGGCGGACGGGGTCAGGCTCGCCCGGCTCGTCGCCGACCGCCTGGTGCCCGACCCGGCTTCCCGGGTCACCGGCGCCGGCTCGTTCACCACCGAATCAGGCTGGCTCTGCAACGGACGGCGCTCTCCGGACAAGATCCGGCCGGCCATGCGCCCGCCCGTGCCCTGGGCGCCGCCCGTGGAGAGCACCGCCCCCTGGCACAGCATCTTCGTCGACGTCGAGCTGTGGTCGCAGGACGCCGGGGTGCCGACGTGGTCGTGCGCCCTGTTGGCCTCGGTCTGGCAGCTGGTGCGGCTTGGGCTGCTCCGCCGTCACGGCGCCGTGGTGGCCCGTCCGCAGCGGTTCGATCCGGCCGCGACGCTGCCGCCCGACTGGACCACGATGCCACCGGTTCTGCAGCTCAACCCCGACGCCGAGCCGTTCACCGCCTATCAGACGTGCTCGGTGCTCCGGTCGCCGTTGCTGCCGGTGGAGCACGCGGTGCGGACCATCCTGAGCCAGATCGCCGCGGACGCCGACCTCCTGGACGAACTGCGGCACCGAAGCGTGGCGGAGGGCATCGAGCTGCCGCAGCGGATCGTTGATCGGATCGCCTACATCTTCGTCAACGACTGAACGGCGGTGGCAGCGGCGAGCTGGTCGCGGATCCACTGCACGCAGGCCGTCCACTGGCGAGTGAGGCCCGCCTGCCGGTCCAGCTCCTGCGCCAGGGCACTCATCGAACCGGGCACCCGGGCGCCGGGCATCCACAGGCGCGTGAGGTGTTCGACGAGCAGGTTGAGCCGGTGGACCCGGACCGGCGGTGGCCACGAGGTGGCGGCGAGGTCATCCACCACCGATGACACAGTGGTCACCAGCCAGTCGTGCAACGCCAGGTCCTCGCAGAGGAGTCGGGCGGCGGTCGGGTCGTGGCGGCCCAGCGTCACCTCGAGGCTGCGCGCCTGTCCGGCCCCGACCGTGAAGCTCGCCCGGTCGTCCACCGATGACCGGTCGTCCACCATGATCGACCAGCGCAGGGTCGTACGCGGAGCCCGCAGCGGCGGCCGCCGGTCCAGCAGGTCGCCACGCTGCACCCGGTCGAGCAGCTGCATGGCCACGGCGTCCAGGTCGAGGCTCGTGTGCGGGACCGCGGAGCGGCCAGCGCCGCCACGCAGGTACCCGTCGACCACGGCGGGCGCGCTCACCTTGCCGATCGCGTCCAGCTGCCCGGGCCGGCCGAGGTAGATCTGCCACGGCAGGCGAGTGCTGATCGCGGCCCGTTGCAGCCGCGTATCCACCGAGGACTGCGCGATGCGGCCACCGGTGACGCTCACCCGGCCGATGATCGTGCCGACGACCCGTACGCGACGTCCGGTGCTGCTGGGCGCGTCACAGTCGACGCCGGTGAGCATCTCGGGTGAGGTCGTGCAGGCCATCGGGCGGCGGACCGACACCACGGCGGCGCCCTCGACGAGGTCGAGCAGTTCGGCCGCACGGTCGACCGGCAGCGCACCGGAATGCTGCACAAGACCGGTGTGGACCGCCCCGAGGGTCAGCATGTGTCCATTGTGCCGCCCGATCCGGCTAGGCGCCCGCGATGGCCTTGAGGGCCGTGTCGAGCGCCTGGTCCGCCGGAACGGGCACGTCGGGGATCACTCCGACGCCCTCCCAGTTGGTGCCGGTGACGCTGTTGATGGTCCGGGCGGTCGGCACGGTCACGAGGATGTGTTCGGTGACGGGGTGGCGGGCCGTCGGATGCGCGCCGCCACGCGTCGTCTCACCGACGACGACCGCCCGACCGTGCGCCTGCAGGGTGTACGCCACGTCCTCGCCACCGGAGAACGTCATCGCGCTGGTGAGCACATGGACCGGACGGTCCGCATAGCGCGGCGCGGGAAGGTGCGCGGTCGTCCAGAACTGGCGCGTGGCGCCCGTGGACCGCTCGTAGAAGTCGTTGAGGTGCACCTGGTCGTCGCGGAAGAAGTAGCTGCACCACATCGCGGCGCCCTCCGGCGTTCCGCCGCTGCACGCGCGCAGGTCGAGGATGAGCGCGGAGCTGAGGGCCACCAACTGCATGGCCGCGCCGATCGCGGCGGCGCCGTCGTCGGCGTACGCGATGCGCCGCACGTCGACGAGCCCGACGTTCCCGTCCAGGTGCTCGACGCGGCGGATCCCCTGGTTCTCCGCGCGCAGCAGCGCGCGGAACGCGGCCTGCCCCCCGTCCTCGTCCGCCGGATCCAGCGACTGCGGCCGGTCCGACCACAGCAGCCGCAGATGCCTGTCCGGGCAGGCCTGCTGCAGGTGGGCGGTCACCGTCTCGCAGAGCGCCGGCCCGTCCAGGTCGTCGTAGTCGCCCGCCGCGAGATGGCGCCGGATCGCGGCGTCGATGTCCGCGACCCGGTCCGGAAAGACGTACCCTGCCTCGATCCGGTCCAGGGCCTGTCCGATGATCTTTTCGTTGGGGAGCACGGCGGGCACGATAGACCGCCAACGGCCTCCTGGCCACCGAATTTCGCCCAGCCGCCACGATCCACTCGCTGTCAGGTCACGGTCAGTCGTGGGAGAGGCGCCGTTCGATTCTCAGCCCCCGACCGAGCTGCCAGGAGGCGGTGGGCCACGCCGCGACGAAGCCGGCGATCAGCCCCAACTGCCCGGCGAACCAGAAGATCGGGCTGTCGGGTCGCAGGGGTGGCTCGGGAAAGACCACGCGGTGCGCGAGCGTCAGCCACCCGAACAGCGCCAACTCGAACGCGGTGATGGTCAGCAGTTCGACCCGGACGACCGTGGACATCGCGTGCCAGACCTTCGTGCCGCTGCGACCGGGCGCGCCGACGTACCGGAAGAGCACTGCTATCACCACCGCCGTCAGGTAGTCCCCGGCGTAGTCGACCCACAGGGTCTCGTGGGCCGGATCGGATCTCATCAGGTACAGGGCCACCTCGGCGACGACGAAACCGAGGGCGCAGTGGGCGCCGCAGCGCGACACCTGGGTGACGACGATGCCCCGGTGTGGACTGCGGGGCTGGTCCTCGCGCCGCCGGCGGGAGAACGCCTCGGGCCTACCCCAGTTCCAGTAGAGGCGCACGGCCGCCGGGCCGATGTAGAGGACTGTCACCAACCAGACGATCTCCATGACCCGGACCGGCTGACGGTGCCCGCGAAGGTAGGTGTCGGTGACGACGATCGCGCAGCTGACGACGCCGACCGTGAGGGAGACCCAGGCCAGTGCCAGGAGCCAGGTCGGTTGCATCCTCGCCCCTCTCCGCGCGTCGGGCGTCGGCGCGTTCCGCAGTCGAGCGCCGAGGGGTCTCCGCAGTCTCTCAGCCCGTTCGACGCGCGGGGACCTAACTGCCGAAGTCGACGCGGGTGAGGGAGACGGCGCGGTGGGCGGCGAGACGTTCGGCCTGTGCGGTGACGGCCGCGCGCGCGGTACGCGACAGCGGCTGCCAGGGCTGGACCGCGACCGTGAACGTCCTGCCGGACTTACGGGGACGCCAGGTGCCGACGAGGTCACCGTCGACCAGGACGGCGCCGGGGCGACCCAGCACCGGCCACAGCTCCTTGGCGCGGGCGGTGTCCGGCACCAGCGTCGTCCGGTCCTTGGCCTGCAGGAACAGGTCGAACGGGCCGAGGAGGCGGGCGCCCCTGGCATCGGCCGAGTCCAGCGCCTCCTCGTCGGCGGCCAGCAGCGAGCGCGCCTGCCCGTCGACAGTCACCTCGATCACGTCGTCGGGCCAGCGGGCCTTCACATCCTTGACCGGGGCGTCCAGATAGTCGGCCACGTGTTTCGGGGTGGCCGGGCCGAGCAGGCGAAGGTAGGCGCGGACGAGGTCGAAGCGGTCGCCCGCGCTGGCCGCCCTGCGGAACCCGGTGATGCGTCGCAGGACCGGTGGTGACGTGTCGAGCTCCAACTCCAGCCCGGCGCGCACGGCGGCGAGCCGGAACGGCATCTCGTAGATGTGCGTGGCGTCGCAGGGCCGGCAGAACCGCTGATACGGCTCGGGCAGCACCGCGGCCAGGCGGCCGGACACGTCACCCTTGACCGTCGGCATGGTGACGATGGCCCGCATGCGGGCTGCCACCTCGTCCAGGGCCGCGAGATTGGCGATGCCGGCCGCCTTCAACGGCTTGGCGGCGTCGTAGATGCGCTTGCCCGCGTCGGCATCGGAGAACGGTTCGAGCGCTGCCACCACGCGCCCCACGTCGGCCCGCCGGTAGAGGTGCGGGGCGCCGCGCACCGTCCACAGCAGGACCACCTGCTCGTCGGACAACGCGGTCACGTCGACCCCGCGCGCGGCCAACGCCCACCGGGCGCCGTCGGGGCCGGTGTTCTGCACACCGATGGCCAGGACGGCGGTGTCGGCGAGCGTGCCCTCACCCCTGTCGAGCTGCTGGGCCCGGACACGGAAGCGCAGCACCTGACGACTGTCAACCATGCCTGCACCCTAGGGCCTCCCGCGGCGGTGGCTGTTCCGGTCGCGCCATCGCCGCGATGGTGACCGCACCGAGCCTGTCGTCATCCGGACACCAGGTGGCGTGCCCGCCCGCCACCTGCGTGGACGGTCGCCGCCGCACCCACCAGCCGGCGCGGGGCGTCGGCGTGGGTGCCCACGCGCGGTGTCCGGATGGTGCAATAGGGGCACGTTGCTGGCGTCGCTGACGGAGGTGCTCGTGGACGGTGTGGAACTGCTTCTCTCCGCGCTGGCGCTCGGTGTGTCGACTGGCGTCACCGACGCGACAAGCGTCGCGGTCCGCGACGCCGCCGAGAGCTTCCGCAGCCTGGTCCGCCGCCGGCTGACGGGCGACGGCCAGGAGGCGCTGCGGTCGTTGGAGGCCGAGGGCACCGAATCGGACGTCTGGCAGGTACGCCTCGCCGACGAACTCACCCGAGCGGGCGTCGACCGGGACGAGCAGATCCTCCGGCTCGCGCGGGACCTGTTGGCGCGCGCCGAGGCGCCCGCTGCCCGCACCGAGATCGGGCCGGTCGACGTGCGCGGGGCACAGGGCGTCCAGTTCGGCAGCGCCAGCATCCAGCACATCACCTTCAACTGAGGCAGCCGGGCGGATGGGCGACAGCGGGCAGCCGGACGACAACCGGTCGCGCGGCATCGACGCCCGCCACGCCCGGGGCGTGCAGTTCGGCGACAACAGCCTCCAATACATCAACTTCGGCCCGGTCGTGCGATCGGCGTACCTGGCGGAGGTGCACCGGATCGCCCCGGCCGAGCTGCTCGACCGGGATGCCGAGCTGGCGCGGCTCGCGGCCTTCTGCACGGCTGACGGGCCGGGCGCGTACCAGCGGTGGGAGGCCGAGCCGGGCGCCGGGATGACCGCGCTGCTGTCCTGGTTCGTGCTCCACCCGCCCCCGAGCGTACGGGTCGTGTCGTTCTTCGCCATCGCCCGCCGCGCCGAACAGGACACCCGCGACGCGTTCGTCGACGTGGTGCTGGAGCAGTTGGTCGAGCTGACCGACGGGACCATGCCGGGTCATCTCACCAGGGCCACTGGGGAGGCGCACCTGCTGAGCCGGTACACCGACGCCGCCCGGGCATGTGAACAGCGGGGCGAACGGTTGGTGCTGGTGGTCGACGGCCTCGACGCCCGGCGCAACGCCTCGGGTGTCGCGACGCTCCTGCCCGACCGGCTGGTCGGTGAGATGCGGGTGGTGCTCGGCACCGACGTCGGATGGCGGGTCCCCGCCGACCTGCCACCGCGGCATCCGCTGCGGGAACGGACCCGCCCCCACCCGCTGCCGCCGTTCGTCGGCCCCGCCGAGCGGGCCCGGCGGAAGGCGGAGGCCGCCCGGCGGAAGGCGGACGCCGCCCGACGGGCCGACGAGCGGACCCGGCGCGAGGCGGAGGCCGCCCGACGCGCCGAAGAGCAGGCGCGACACAAGGCGGAGGCCGCGCGGTTAGCTGAGGAGCAGGCGCGACGGGAAGCGGAGGTCGCCCGGCGGAAAGCCGATGAGTCGGCCCGGCGGGAGGCGGAGCGCGAGCAGGCGGCCGCCGAGAAACGCCGCAACGTACAGCGGCAGATCGACGAGTGGCAGGCCGCCGAGGCGCAACGGGTCAGCCTGGCGGCTCGGGCGGCAGCCGTGCGTCGGGCGCTGACGTTCGTCGTCGGGTGGACGGCCCTCTTTGTCCTTCTCACCTGGCTGGCCCTGGGCTGGGCCCGTCCGGGGATCGCGGGCATCCTGAGCGCCCAGCTCGTGGCGGGCGGGCTCGCCGCCGCGATCGTGCTCGTCCCGGCCGCGTTCCGGCTCGGCGGGGCGTACGCGCCGGCGCCGGCCTCGCCCGCCGCCTGGATCGACCGATCCCGGTATGGCCTGCTGCTGCAGTTGATCGCCTTCCCGGTGCTCGTCGTCGTGGGCGGAGCTATGGCGAGCGACTACCTCGACTACCGCGACCACCGGCAACTGGAGCGTTCCCTCGGCATCGCCGGGGCCCTGCCCTCGTTCGACGAGGTGGTGGCCGCGTTCTTCCTGCTGCTCGTCGCGGGCGGCTGCGTCTGGGCCGGCTGGTGCCTCGCCGCGAGGTCCGTCCGGCCCTGGGAAGAACGGCACCGAGAGCAGCAACGCGCGTACCGGGAAGCCGTCGGCGGCCGCGGCACCCGCCCGCGCCGCTGACGGCGACCCGGACCGTCCGTCAGGTGGTCCGCGCTCCGCGCCGGGCGAGCACGTCGCGGATGGTGAAGACGACGAGCGACAGCGGCACGAAGACCCACAGCTGAAGGACGGTGTAGCGGCGGAGCTCCCGGTCCGTGTCGGCGCCGGTCAGCTCGGCGTCGAGGGCGCCGCGCCGCGTCAACATGATGGCGTACGCGGACAGCGGAGCGTAGTTGAGGCCCGCCCCGACGAGCCACAGGCCGAACGCCCGGGCGCCGAGTTCGTCGGAGGACGCCAACAGCCAGCTGCCCCACACCACCATGGCGACCACACCGACGAGGAACTCGGCCAGGATGATCCGCCGTCGGCGGGTGGTGCCCCGGCTGCCGTACATGTCGATGGCCGCCAGACGACGAACGTTCATGAGGCGATGATGCCATCGGCGAGCAACCTCCGGAGTCGGGCCGATTCCGCTCGGGCGACCCGGCCCTGAATCGGGCCGCGGGCCGGGGCATGTCCGTGGTGTCGCGCGCGGATCTCCCGAAGATGGTCCGGTGGGCGCCGGACTACAGTTCGAGGGTGATCAGTGCACCACGGGAGGCGCAGGCGCGCGTCGGTCCGGTCGGCGCGTTGCTCTTCCGACTGGTGTTCCTGGCCATCTGCCTGCCCGGCCCGCTCCTGCTCGCCGTCGCCGTGACGCTGGCGCCACCGCGGTCGTCCGCCGAGTTCTGGGGCCTTCTCGCCGGCGGCATCCTCGCGACGATCATCGGAGTCGGCTTCGGCGTCCTCGGGTTGCGGCTGGTCACCCGTTCGCGCCGCGACGCCCGTCGGCTGTCCAGCGGCGGTGTCGCGGCGACGGCGGAGATTCTCGCGGTGACGAACCAGCCGGGCGGCGAGGAGCCCGCACTGGAACTGCGCCTGCGGATCAGCGGACCCGGATTCGCGACGTTCGAGGCGGAATCGATCCGACCGGTCGACCCGGCTCTCGTGCCGGGCGCGGTGCTGGCTGCCGTCGTGCATCCGGCTGACCGCCTTTTTACGATCGTCTAGCGGCCACCCGGGATGGGTGCGCCATCCGTCGGCGCAGCAGGCGGTCGACGTCGGAGAGACCGGAGGGTGGCGTGCGCGTTCGAATCGAGGGCAGCGACCTCCCGGGTCGGCGCGGTGGCGCGGACGCCGACGCGCTGCGGCTCGGCAACGTGCACGTAGGGGTCCAGCGCAAAACCGAGGTGATCGATCGCGTGCCGGCCGACGCGATCACCGCCACCTGGACCGTCGAGGTGTCCAGCCGGGAGGTCGACGGGATGCTGGACGTCGGAGGGCCGTTCGTGCACGGCCGTGCCGGAGCGCGGTTTCTGTACCTGAGCTGGGGCACGGTGACCGAGGACGGGTTCGCGATGTTCCGACGAGCGAAGCTGATGTTCACCGACGTCCCGACCGCGCTGCTGCGCGCCGCACACGAAGACGGCGGGCTCCTGGTCGGCAGACTCGGCCTGACGGACGCGACCGGGGAGCCGGTGTGCGCCTGGGTCCAGCCTCCCGCCATCACCTGGACGGTGGAGTAACAGGCGGTCGCGGCCGCTGGCACCGGCCCGCGCGCAGCCCCCTGTCACGGCGAACGGGTGCTGGCCGGCGGCGTGGCCAGCAGGGAGGGGCGGGACAGGTGGGGACGTGCCACGAGCTGGCGCGGCGGCCGCGGCGGTGACGGTGTGGCGATGGCTGCACGATGCGGCTGCGGCTTCGGCCGTCCGGTGGTCGTGGCCGTCCGGGCCGTCCCTGGCCCGCCGGATCGTTGCGGCTGTCCCGGCGGCGCCTGCCGTCCCGGCTGCCCGGTCGCTCGAGGCGACGGGGGAGCCGGGACCGGGCGAGCGGCGGCGTGGTCGTCAGCGTTTCGTGGGGTCGAGGGCGGCGACCTCGCGTACGGCTGCGGCGACGGCCGCGAAGTCCTTCTTGAGGATGGCGCCGTGGTTGCTGGTGACCTTCGCGCCGACGCGGATGTTCGGGTTGCGGGCGGTCACCGCGTCGAGGCTGGTGCGGATGCGTTCCTGCTCGTCGCCCTTGCTGCCGAAGGACGTCCCCGACGCGACCACGTACCGCACCGGGACGGTGATGGCGTCCAGCACCGGGCCCAGCTCGTGCTCGCTGGAGAGTCGCCCCAGCTCGATGTTGCTCTCCGCCTGCTCGTCGGCGTTCATGCGCGGCGCCAGGCCCGTCGGGCGCAGCAGCGGCAGGAACCAGCGCATCCGTCGGAACAGCTTGCGAATGCGCTGCTCCATGGCCTCGTCCAGCCAGTCGTAGGGGAAGGCGCCGTCGACCAGCACCGCTCCGATGGCGCGGTGTGGGTTGCGGTGGGCCCAGTGCGCGCCGACGACCGCCCCGTAGGACCAGCCCACGAGCACCGCCCGGTCCACGCCGCGGGCGGCGAGGACGGCGTCGACGTCCCGGACGGCCGCCTCGAACGAATAGTCCGCCGAGCGTCCCGACTTTCTGCCCCGGGCTCGTTCGTCGTAGGTGATGTGCCGCCATCCGGTACCCAGGTCGGCGATGACGTGCCGCCAGTATCCCTGCGTGGCGAACTGGCCGTTGAGGAAGACCACCGGGATGCCGGGACCGCCGGTGTCCGTGACGGCCAGGGCCGTGTCGTCGACCGGCACCATGCCGGTCCACGTCGAGCTGGTCGAGGAGGGGTTGTTCGTCGTCATTGTCGTACTCCTGAGGGGTTGGGGGTTCAGAGGCTGCGGGCGGTGATGTCGCCGTGCGCGGTGGTGGCGTGGATGTCGAGGTCGGCGTTGCCGGTGTTGGTGAGGGCGTTGCGGACGCGGCCGTGACCGGTGCCGGCGTCCAGGGCGGCCGAGACGCCGCCGGCGGCGGCGACCGAGATGTCGCCGGACTGGGTACGCAGCACGACCGTGCCGCGCCAGGCCTCGGCGACGTGGATGTCGCCCCGCGTCGTGCTGATCTCGGCCGGGCCGTTGAGCCGACCGACCTCGACGTCGCCGTCGATCGCGGTGAGACGGACGCTCGCGGCCTCGTCGATCTTGATGTGGCGGTACGCGCCGTCGACTGTGACGTCGCCGAGGCGTCCGACGCCGCGCAGCTCGGCGCTGGCGGCCCGAACCTCGACGCGGGAGTCGGCGGGCAGTCGCACGGTCACCTCCACCGAGCCGGAGGGGCCCACGAGCCGGTTGGTGGGAGGCGCGGCCGTGACCCGCAGAACGCCGTCGGCGTACGCGATGGTGGTCTTCTCCGCGGCCCGGGTGTCGCGGTCCCGGCCGGGATCGGTGGGCCGGACCTCGACTGTGGTGTCCGCGCGGTCGGCGGCGATGACCTGGACGCGACCGGCGGGGAGGTCAAGGACGGCGGAGATGGGGGCGGGGGTCGGAAAGCTCTGCATGGTGTGCTCCGGTGCTCGTTCGGTGTTTCTGATATGCGAAACGCTACGTTGCTTTCCACATCACAGCAACAAGTTCGTTGCGAAGAAAGAACGTATGCCTAGCTAGAGGGCCTAAAACTGTTGCAATGGTTTATCGGATAACGCAACGCAACGGGTGGCGACCATTGCAATCGGATGCCGGTGAACGCTATGGTGGGAGCGCGCGGGCCGCTACGACAACCACCACGGAGGAGATCGCGATGCCGGGAGGCAGACTCACCCAGCAGGAACGCCAGCAGATCGCGCTGGGGCTGGCCGACAGCCTTCCCTACGCCGAGATCGCCCGGCGGCTCGACCGTCCGACGTCGACGGTCACCCGTGAGGTGCTGCGCAACGGCGGCCCGAACGCGTACCGTGCCGACCTGGCCCACCGCGCCACCGAACGTCGCGCCCGCCGACGCGCGCCCGCCTCCACCCGCGCGGCCGAGTCGGCCCCGCAGCCGCACGGCCGGGACGCCGAGGCCGTCGCCGAGTACGCGGAGACGTTCACGACAGTCCTCATGGCCTCGGGCCTCAACAAGATGTCGGCCCGCGTGCTTACCTGCCTGTTCACCACCGACACGGGCAGCCTCACCGCGTCGGAGCTCGCCCAGCGCCTCCAGGTCAGCCCGGCGTCCATCTCCAAGTCGGTCGCCTTCCTGGAGAGCCAGACCCTGGTGCGCCGCGAGCGCGACGAGCGCCGCCGCGACCGCTACGTCGTCGACAACGAGCTCTTCTACCAGGCGACGATCGCCAGCGCCCGCGCCAACGACCGGGTCGTCGAGACGGCACGCCAGGGCGCCGCCGTCCTCGGCCCGCACACACCCGCCGGCGCCCGCCTGGAGAACATCGCCCGATTCCTGGACTTCATGAGCGAGAGCATCACCCGCGCCGCCGAACAGGCCCGCGAGGTCCTGCACGCGAGGCTGGAGGCCGGCCCCACCGGCTGATCAGCGCTGCTCGGTGCGATGCCGGGCGAACGCGTCGACCCGGCCCCACCGGCCGGGGATGTCCAGCAGCGCCACCCGGGCGAAGGCGGACGGCAACGCGGGATTCACGGCGAGGTGGTCGTCGTGCGGGTCGATGCCGAGCATCGTGCGCAGCAGCAGCATGGGCGCTCCGCTGGACCACGCCTGCGGGCTGCCGGCGGTCGGGTACCGCACCGGGTACCGGGTGGTGCCGCGGTCGAACCCTCCGAACGCCTCGGGCAGCCGACCCTGGAAGTAGGTCGCGGCCGAGAGGATGCTCTCCGCGATGCGACCCGCCTCGGTGGCGAACCCGTAGCGACGCAGACCCCAGGCGATGAACGAGTTGTCGAACGGCCAGACCGTGCCGTTGTGATACCCGAGCGGGTTGTAGCGGCCCTGCCCCTCGGCGAAGGTCCGCACCCCCCAGCCGGAGAACAGCGCCGGACCCATCAGATGTTCGACCACCCGCGTCGCCCGCTCCGGTGGCACGATGCCGCTCCACAGCAGGTGCCCGATGTTGGAGGAGAGGCTGTCGACCGGAGTCCCGTCGTGGTCGAGCGCGAGGGCGTAGTAGCCCTGCTCGTCGAGCCAGAAATCGCGGTTGAAGCGGTCGTACAGCGCCGCCGCCTCGCGTTCCAGCCGGTCGGCGTAGTCCGGGTCACCCCAGAAGGCGCGCGCCATCCGCGCCCCACGGATCTTGGCGTCGTAGGCGTACCCCTGCGTCTCGCAGGTGGCCCTCGGGAACCCGGGCAACCGGCCGTCGGCGTAGGAGATGCTGTCCCAGGAGTCCTTCCAGCACTGGTTGTCCAGCCCGGTGGCGCGGTTGCGTTTCTGGTACCAGACGTAGCCTGTCGACGTCAGGTCGGCGTACGTGTCGATCCAGGTCAGTGCCGCGCGAGCCTCCTGCTCCAACTCCACCACCAGCGCGGTGTCGCCGCTCCACCGCTCGTACTCGTCGAGCAGCACCACGAACAGCGGCGACGCGTCGACCGTGCCGTAGTAGGGGGAGTGGGGCTGCTCCTCGAACGCGGCCGACTCCCCGTAGCGCAGCTCGTGCAGGATCCGGCCGGGATCCTCCTCCAGGACGTCGTCGGTCCGGGCGCCCTGCAACGACGCGAGGATCCGCAGGGTCGGCGGGGCCAACGACGGTGTGACGGGCAGGGTCTGCAGGCAGGTCAGCAGGCTGTCGCGGCCGAACAGGGTCATGAACCAGGGCAACCCGGCCGCCGGTACGGTCGCGCCGCCGAGCGAGAGCGGCGCGAAGCGCAGCGCCGCCAGGTCCACCAGGCTGCGGTGGTACACCTGCTGCAGCGCCGCGCTCTCGGTGTCCAACGTCGGGGCCTGTGCGACCCACTCCCGCACGCTGTCCGGCAGGGTCGAGTCGTCCGGCCGCTGCGCCCGCAGGGCGTCACGCAGGTCGACGCCGTCCGGGCGCAGCGTCCGCATGGAGGCCTGCAACTGCGTGGTCCACTGGTGCCCGGGCTCCAGGCGCACCGCGAACCGGAGGCCGCCCGGGTCGATGGTGGCCTTCTCGCTCGCCGACACGACGACCTCCCGGCGGTACGTGCCGCGCCGGTAGCCCAACCGCAACTCGCCCCCGTCGACCCGGGTGTAGCCGGTGCCGGCCTTGTCGTGGATGTCGAACTTGATCTCGAAGATGTCGGCGAAGTCGGCCGCCACCTCCAGGCGTACGTCCAGGTCGACAACCCCCTGGCCGTAGTTGAAGAGCGTCAGCGACTCGGTCAGGTCCGGACCGATGCGTCGCCGCCGGATGCCGGACACGTCCGCCTCGACGTAGTCGACGGCCCCGCCCGGCGCCACGAAGAACGTG
Source organism: Micromonospora sp. NPDC049275 (assembly GCF_043197115.1). NCBI lineage: Bacteria > Bacillati > Actinomycetota > Actinomycetes > Micromonosporales > Micromonosporaceae > Micromonospora > Micromonospora sp. NPDC049275. The sequence continues at coordinate 987,874 of NZ_JBICSN010000002.1, read as the reverse complement.
ACCTCGTAGTACTGGCTGTCATCCACCGACAGGGCGGCCATGCGCTCACCGTTGACGGTGAGCACCCAGCGGGACAGGAAACGCGTGTCGGCGGCGAACAGCCCGACCGGAGTCGCCGGCGAGGACTCCACGTCGCCACTGGCGTCCGACACGATGAACGTGTTCCCGTCGATACACGACACGGTGCCCGGGATGTCCCTCACGACGTGCCGCTCGGCGTCGGCTGTTCGCTCTGCCCCCCGCCGCTGTTCGCGCGGGGAAACAGCCGACCGAGCCGCAACGCCAGGCCGAGGTCACCGTCGACCAGGATCTCGCCGCGGGTGATCGCCGCCAGCCCGTTCACCTCACCCCGCGCCATCGCGTCCGCGACAGGCACGGACACCCTGATGACCGTGTCCGCGTGATCGGGGCTCCTCGTCACCTCCATGCGGCCGTGGTCGATGATCAGAAGCCACTGCTCCAGGTCGTCCCCGTCGCCGATGTCGAAGCGCACGCTCCCACACACCTTGCTGAAACGCGGATCCTGGCAGGCAGCGGCCAGTCGCGAGAAGAAGTCACTGGTCGCCGTCATCCGACCTCCCCAGCCGCTGGTAGGAGCGCATGCGGTTACCCGGTCGGCGACACTCCATTCCTCGCTCGGAAAGGCTTCCGTCGCCACCGGGCATCCGGCCCGTCACGGCGCGAGCGTGAAGCGGGCCCAGGTGGTCGCGTCAGTGGTGAGCAGCAGGTGGTCAGGCTCGCCGGCCGATCCGACGGCACGGCCGAAGAGCCAGGCGTACCCGGGGGCGACGCAGACCGACCCGACGATTGGGCCGTACTCCCGGGCGACCAGGAAGGTCCGCCCGGCGTCCCGGCTGACCAGCAGTCGCGCCGTGCGGTCGGACGCCGTGCCTCCGCCCGCGGTGATCGCCAACAGGGATCCGTCGGAACCGACAGTGAGGTCCCAGTGGGGCTGCGCCGGCAGGTCGGCGTCGGTGTCCCTCCAGGTCTTCGCGCCGTCGGTGGTCCGCAACAGCCGGATCCTGCCGCCCGCCGTCCTGGTCAGCACGTAACCCTGGCGCTGGTCGAGCCCGACCACCGCCACGAGGGTCGCGTCGCCCCCGACCTGCCAGGTGGTCCAGGTCGCACCCCGATCGGCGCTGCGGGCGACCGTCGACCCGGAGGCGCCCTCCAACTGGTAGGCCGCCCAGATGCTGCCGTCCGCGGCCGGGTAGAGGCTGACCAACGGACGCCACGATGGCGCCGTACCGGATAGCCGGTAGACGGTCCCGCTCGACGGATCCACCGCCAGCGGCTCCCGCACCGCCCCGCAGGTGAAGCCGCAGAAGACCGGTCGGGCCGTCGCCGGAAACGACGGAACGGCCACTATCGCGGCGTCCCCGTCCTGCCAGGTCCGCCCGTAGTCCGTGGAGAGGTGCTGCTGCCCCGCGTCGCGTACCAGGTAGGACCGCTCACTGAGCACCGACGCATTCAGGATTTTCGGCGCCCCTGTGGTGTCGCCCGCGCATCTGGTGCCCTCAAACCGGGCCGCGTCCCAGTCCGACCAGCTCCGGCCGCGGTCGCCGGTGTAGGCGAAACGCAGGACGCAGCCGTCCGTCCACACGTCCACCCCGGCGTCGGGGCCGGTCAGCGTGAAGTCGCCGGAATGCGTGGGCGACGGCCGGGTCGGGTCCGCCGGTTCGGCGCGGTCGCGCCCGACAGTCAGCGGTACGACCGTCAGACCCGCCAGGACGAGCAGCGCGGCCGCCACCGTCGCGACGGAGCGGTGTCGACGGGATCGGGCCGAGGACCGCAGCTCCTCGATCGGTGGTTGGCGGACAGCGACGGCGACGGCGTCGACGTCGAACCCGGAGAACTCACGACCGGACATCGATCCTCCCGGTTTCCGTAACGTCGGTGGTGCTGGTGCTGGTGCTGGTGCTGGTGCTGGTGTTGGTGCCGCGGTCGCCGCTGGCGGGCTCCGTGAGCAGCGTGGCCAGGGCCTGCCGGCCCCGGGACAGCCGGGATTTCACAGTCCCGGCCGAGACGCCCAGCGTGGCGGCGACCTCGTCCACCGGCAGGTCTACGAGGTAGTGCAGGGCCAGTGCGTGCCGCTGCCCCTCCGGCAGCATCCGCAGCGCGGCGAGCAGGGCGAGGTGCTCCGGCGAATGGTCGGCGACGGCCGGTGGTGGGCCGATCCGGCGCAGCAGCCCGTCGAGCACCCGGCGGCGTCGGTAGCGGCTGCGGGCCCAGTTCACCGCCACGCGACGCAGCCACGCCTCCGGGTTCTCCAGCCCGGCAAAGCGCCGAGGCGACACGAGTGCCCGGGTGAACGCCTCCTGGACCGCTTCCTGCGCCTCACTCAGGTCGCCGGTCACCGCGTACAGCTGGACCACCAGCCGCCGGAAACAGCCGGCGTAGAGCTCGGAGATCAGATCGCCCTCGGACACCGTCACCTCCCCTCTCCACCACTCCCACCAACGGGCCGGGGAGAAGGTTCCGGTGGCCGGTCAGAATATGGGGCTCGGCCGAATTCGAGTGTCGGCGCGGCCCGCGTACCGCTCACAATGTCGACCATGGCGCGGGAGCACGTACTGGCAAAGGTCGAGGACGACCTGCGGCGTGGGCACGTCCACCCCGCGATGCAGCGCCTGGCGAGCCTGAACGCCGCGTACCCCGACGACCTGGAGCTGCGCTCCCGGCGTGCCGCGCTGTACCGGCAGGTCGGCAACCCGGCCGAGGCCGGGCGGTGGGGGTTCCTCGAAGAGGACGCCAGCGCGCAGGAGATCGCCGCGTTCGAGAGGTCCTACCCGCAGGCATGGCAACGTCTGCGCGCACTGAGGATGATCGACGACCCCACCGACCGGCTCGGGCCGGTCGCGGGCGCGCGGCTCGCCCGCCTGGTCCGGCAGATCGAGCGGCAAGGCCCCTTCGTGGTCGCCTGGACCGAGGACGGACCCCTGGCGGGAGCGCCCACCTCGTGGCGGGAGGCGCGTGGCTGCCTGGTCACGGCGCTGAGTGGTCTGGTCCTCGCGGCGCTCACCGTCGTCGGCCTGATCACAGTGGTCCGCTGGGCGCTGTAGAACGACCCGGGGGTACGCGCCGCGAACGGCGGGTGGTGCGTTCTGTCCCGAATCGGTCTCGTGGGGTGGGCGTACCGCATAGCGTCACGAAGGCGGATCCACCGCCGATGCGCCGCGCGTCGGTGGCCACGGCCCCGCGGAAGGGACCGGACATGGATCGAGTCGACACGGTGCTCCTGCCCGAGCTGGACGGGCCGGTGCCGGCGGCCCTGCCGAGGGCGCTGGGCCTGGTGAGCCTGGCCCTGGGCGTGGGCGCCCTGGCCGCGCCCCGATCCCTCGCGCGACTGACCGGCGTGGACGACTCCCCGGCGGCGCAGGCGGTCATTCCGGCCGTCGGCGTACGCGAGCTGGTGCACGCCGTCGGCCTGCTCACCGGCCGTCGCCCCGCCGGCTGGGCGTGGACGCGGGTGGCAGGTGACGCGCTCGACCTCACCCTGCTGGGCCGAGCCATGGCCGACCGTCGGGGTGAACGACGGCGGCGCGCGGCGCTGACGACCGCCGCGATCGCCGGCATCACCGCCCTGGACACGGCCGTCGCCATCGCCGCCGGTCGCGCCCGACGGGCCCGCGCCCGGGTGATCCGGATGGAGATCGCGGTGACGGTGAACCGTTCGCCCGCCGAGGCGTACCGGTTCTGGCGCGACATGGAGAACCTGCCGAAGTTCATGGCGCACCTGGAGTCGGTACGCGCTGACGACCTGCGTCGCTCCCACTGGGTCGCGCGCGGCCCGGCCGGACGCCACGTCGAGTGGGACGCCGAGATCATCGACGACCAGCCGAACAGGTCGATCACCTGGCGCTCGTTGCCGGGCACCCGGGTGGCAAACGCCGGGCGGGTCCAGTTCGTGCCCGCGCCGGGCGACCGGGGCACCGAGGTGCGGGTGCGCCTGCGCTACGCGCCGCCGGCCGGCGCGCTCGGCCGGGCGGTGGCGAAGCTCTTCGGCGAGGAGCCCGAGCAGCAGGTCCGCGACGACCTGCGCCGGTTCAAACAGGTGCTGGAGGCCGGCGAGGTGGTCCGCTCCGAGGGCAGCCCGAACGGCATCTCCGTACGCCAGCAGGCCATGCAGCGGCCCGCGCAGCCGCTGCCGGCGTCCCGTCGCTGACCACCCACGCCGTCGAGAGGGATCCCGCAGATGAAGGCAACCGCCTGGATGGGCACCGACCGCGTCAAGGTGATCGATGTGCCCGATCCGACGATCATGAACGCCCGCGATGCGATCGTGAAGATCAGCACCACCGCGATCTGCGGCTCCGACCTGCACCTCTACCACGGCTACATCCCCGCGATGCGCAAGGGAGACATCCTCGGCCACGAGTTCATGGGCGAGGTGGTGGAGGTGGGCCCGCAGGTGCGCAACCTCAAACCCGGCGACCGGGTGGTGGTGCCGTTCCCGATCGCCTGCGGACACTGCTCCTCCTGCCAGCGCGGCCTGTACTCGGTGTGCGAGAACTCCAACCCCAACGCCGGGATCGCCGAGAAGGTCATGGGCCACTCGCCGGCCGGCATCTTCGGCTACTCCCACCTGCTCGGCGGGTACGCGGGCGGCCAGGCCGAGTACGCCCGGGTGCCGTTCGCCGACGTCGGCCCGCTCAAGGTGCCCGACGACGTCCCCGACGACCAGGCGGTCCTGCTCGCCGACGTCTTCCCGACCGGCTACATGGGCGCCGAGATGTGTGACATCAAACCGGGGCAGGTCATCGCGGTCTGGGGCGCGGGGCCGGTCGGGTTGCTCGCCGCCGCCAGCGCCCGGCTGCTCGGCGCGGAGCGGGTGATCGTCATCGACCGGTTCCCGTACCGGCTGCGGCTCGCCGAGGAGCACGCCGGCGCCGAGACGATCAACTACGACGAGGCCGACGTGCTGGACACCCTCAACGAGATGACCGCAGGCCGCGGACCGGACGCGTGCATCGACGCGGTCGGCCTGGAGGGCCACCACGGCAACACGGCCCTGTACGCGTACGACCGGGCCAAACAGGCCACGCGGACCGAGACGGAACGGCCGTTCGCGCTGCGGGAGGCGATCCTGGCCTGCCGCTCCGGCGGGGTGGTGTCGGTCATCGGCGCGTACGGGGGTGTCGTCGACAAGTTCCCGATGGGCGCGTTCATGAACCGGTCGCTGATCATGCGGACCGGCCAGTGCCACGTGCAGCGCTACACCCGGCCCCTGCTGGAGCGCATCCGGCGCGGCGAGATCGACCCGAGCTTCATCGTCAGCCACCGCCTGCCGCTGCGGGACGCCCCGAAGGGCTACAAGATCTTCCAGAAGAAGCAGGACGACTGCACGAAGGTGCTGCTGAAGGTCTGAGCGACAGGCGACCCCCCCCACGCACCGGCATCTGCGGCTAGCGTGTCGTCGATGGAGAGTGCTCACACGCCGACAACGACCACTGACGACCCCACCGTCCGGCTGCGGCCCGTGGGCGAACCCGACCTGGCGATGCTGCGGCGGTTCTGCGTCGAGCCCGGGCTGATCGGCCTCGACTGGGCGGGCTTTCGTGACCCGGGCGCACCGGCGCGGCGCTTCGCCGTCGACGGTTGGCTGGGCGCCGACGACGGGCGGCTCGTCGTCGAGGTGCAGCGGGACCAGGCCGCCGGGATCGTCAGCTACACGTCCCGGCGGTACTCGGGCCCGGCGTCGTACTGGGACATCGGGATCGCGCTGCTCCCCGAGTGGCGGGGGAGGGGTATCGGCTGGCGAGCCCAGGCGCTGCTCTGCGACTACCTGTTCACCCACACCCCGGCGCAGCGTATCCAGGCCGGCACCCATCCGGAGAACGCCGCCGAGCAGCGGGCGCTGGAGAAGGCCGGCTTCCAGCTGGAGGGTGTCGTACGGGCCTGCGAGTTCCGGGCCGGCACCTGGCGCGACGGATATCTCTACAGCCGGCTGCGCGACGATCCGCCGCCCGCTCGCCGGTGATTTCGTGCCGGTCTGCCGCCACCTGCGCGCCGTCGTCCCCGGCCACCGCTTTCCGGCCACCCCGTTTGTGCCCGGCGAGCCGGGGAAACCGCCCCGTTCGCCCGGCAGGCCGCACGGCCGGTCGAGGAGACGAAGGGAGCGGTTCATGGAGTACGAGCAGATGATCGCCACGGTCCGGCAGCGCGCCGACCTGGGGGAGAACGAGGCCGTACGTTCCGTGCAGGCCGTCCTGTCGGTGCTCGGCGAACGGCTCGCCGGACAGGAGGCCGACCACCTCGCGGCCCAGCTACCGGACCGACTGAACGGGTCGGTGACCCGCAATCCGCAGGGCCGCCGGTGGGACATCGGCGACTTCCTGAAGCACGTCGGCGACCGGGAGCAGGTCGCGAACGCCGACCAGGTGCGTCAACACGCTCAGGCGGTGCTGCGTACCGTCGCCGAGGCCCTCGACGACGACCAGCGACACGACCTGCTCGCCCAGCTCCCCGGCGGCATCACCGACCTCTTCGGTGTGCCCACGCCGCGCGGCTGACCGCGGCCTGGCGTCAGGGGATCGGCCACTCGTGCACCGGCCGGTTGCTGTGCATGAGCTCCACATAGTGCCGAACCACCTCGCGCAGCGCCTCCGGCCGGTCCAGGTGATCGGCGGACTCCAACCGGTGCAGCGTCTCCACCTGCCAGGTAGCGCCGTTGCGACTGGTCAGGCAGCGCTGCTCGATGACACCGAGCAGCCTGTCGCGCTCGACCGGGTCGAGGCCCCACCGGTCCAGGCCGTGGTGCGCCATCGGCAGCAGCCGGCGCAGCACCAGCTCGGTGACCGGCAGATAACCGAGGCCGGGCCAGAAGACCTGCGCGTCGATGCCGTGCCGGGCGCAACTGGTGAAGTTCTCCTCGGCCGCGCTGAACGACATCTGTGACCACAGTGGCCGGTCCGACTCGGCCAGGGCGCGGACCAACCCGAAGTAGAAGGCGCCGTTGGCGATGGTGTCCAGCACTGTCGGCCCGGCCGGCAGCACCCGGTTCTCCACGCGCAGGTGCGGCCGGCCGCGCGACACGTCGTACACGGGGCGGTTCCAGCGGTAGATCGTGCCGTTGTGCAGCCGCAGCTCGGCGAGGTTGGGCACCTCGCCGGCCGCCAGGGTCTGCGCCGGGTCCTGCGGGTCGCACACCGGCAGCAGCGCCGGGAAGTAGCGGACGTTCTCCTCGAACAGGTCGAACACGCTGGTGATCCACCGCTCGCCGAACCAGACTCTGGGGCGTACACCCTGGGCTTTGATTTCTTCCGACCGGGTGTCGGTGGCCTGCTGGAACAGCGGGATGCGGGTCTCGCGCCACAGTTCCCGGCCGAAGAACAGCGGCGCGTTCGCACCCAACGCCACCTGGATGCCGGCGACCGCCTGTGCGGCGTTCCAGTAGTCGGCGAACTGCGCCGGGCTGACCTGGAGGTGGAACTGGGTGCTGGTGCAGGCCGCCTCCGGGGTGATGGTGTCGGCGGTGACCGCCAGGCGCTCCACGCCGCTGATGGCGATCGGCAGGTCCTCACCCCGCGCCGCGAAGATCTGCTCGTTGAGCAGCTTGTAGCGCGGGTTGGCCGAGAGCGTCTCGGCGGTCAGGTGCTCGGGACGCAGCGTCGGCAGGATCCCGATCATGACCATGTGCGCGCCGACCGTCCGCGCCTTCTCCTCGGCGGCGTTGAGGCTGGCCCGCACGTACTCCTCGAAGCCGGCGGTCCCGGTGCCTGTCAACCGGCGCGGCGGCACGTTGATCTCGATGTTGAACTGGCCCAGCTCCGTCTGGAAACTCGGGTCCTCGATGGCCGCCAGCACGTCGGCGTTGCGCATCGCAGGGTTCGATGCCTCGTCGACGAGATTCAGCTCGATCTCCAGGCCGGTCATCGGACGGTCGATGTCGAACCGCGACTCGCGCAACATCTCGGCGAAGACGTCCAGGCAGTTGCGCACCTTCTCGCGGTACCGGGCCCGATCCTCCCGACTGAACGTCCGAACGCCGACATCCTCGCCCATGGTCACCACCCTGTCACCGCTGGTACCCCCCCAACCTCGCACGGGGCCGGCGGGCGGGGGAGGACCCGAGGGTTCTTTCCTACCCAGTAGCGAGCTCCGTGACCCCTGTCGCACGCCGCGTGGTCGGTGGGGGCGCGAACGGTCGGCACCGTTAGCATTGCCGCCCGAGAGGTGGTGGCGTCCGGATGCGCGAGAAGGTGACTCGGCTGTTCGTCGCGGCGGCGATCGCCGAGGCGTGCTCCTGGCTGGCCCTGCTGGTCGGAATGGCGGTCAAGTACGGTCCGCCGGACAACGAGTTGGGCGTCAAGATCTTCGGCCCGATCCACGGCGGTCTGTTCGTCGCGTACGGGCTGCTGGTGCTCGCGGTGGCCCGGCTGCGCCGGTGGAGCCTGCCGGTGACCATCGTGGCGCTGGCCTGCGCCGTTCCGCCGTTCGCCACCCTGGTCTTCGAGCGCTGGGCCCGCCGCCGGGGGATCCTCGGCGTCGACAGCCACCCGACCCGCGAGCCCGCCGCCGTCGGCTGAGCGCTCAGTCGGCCAGGAAGTCGCCCAGCACGGCCGCCAGGGCCTCCGGCGCCTCCTCCGCCATGTGGTGACCCGAGTCGACAGACGCGGCCCGCACGTCGTCAGCCCACTCGCGCCAGATCGCCGCCGGATCGCCGTGCAACTCCACCATGTCGTCGCGCTCGGACCAGACGAACAGCACCGGGCAGGAGATCTTCCGCCCGGCCGCCCGGTCGGCGTCGTCAGCCGCGCGGTCCGGCCCCAGACCAGCCCGGTAGTCCTCACACATCGCGTGCACCGTCGCCGGGTCGTGGATGGCCCGGTGGTAGTCCGCGTACGCCTCCTCGCCCATCTCGGCGGGGGAGCCGCCGTACCAGGCGTCCGGGTCCGCGTTGATCACCCGTTCCGCCGGCTTGTCGGTCTGGCCCAGGAAGAACCAGTGCCACCAGCGGGCGGCGAACCGGGCGTCACAGGTGGCCAGCGCCGCCCCGATCGGCACCCCGTCGAGCACACCGAGGCGACTGACCCGCTCCGGATGGTCCAGGGCGGTACGCATCGCCGCGTACGACCCGCGGTCGTGGCCGACCACCGCGGCGCGCTCGTGGCCGAGCGCGTCGAGCAGCGCGACCACGTCGCGGGCCATCGCCCGCTTCGAGTACGCGGAGTGGTCGGCCGTCTCCGCAGGCTTCGTCGAACCGCCGTACCCCCGCAGGTCCGGGCAGATCACCGTGTGCCGCTCGGCGAGCAGCGGCGCCACCCGGTGCCAGGTCGCATGGGTACGGGGATGACCGTGCAGCAGCACCACGGGCGAACCGGAGCCGCCGTGGCGCACCCGTAGGCGTACCGGGCCGACGTCGATCTCGTCCAGGGCGAATCCGGGAAACATGCGCTGCCGGTGCCCGCCGGGGCGGGCCGGGAAACGTCAGCCGGCGGCTCAGGTGAGCGTGGAGCAGGCCACCACGCCGGCGAGCAGCAGCGCGCCCAGCACCGCCTGCAACAGCAGCGGCGGGCCGAGGTGCGACCAGAGCGTCGCGGTACGCGGGGTGAGCAACTGCCCGGTGGTGAGGTTGACGATCCGCTCGATGCGGGGCGGCAACTCCGGGTCGCGCTGCGGGCGCAGGGTGAGCTGCACCTGATCGGCCGGGTGCAGGGCGCTCTGCGGCAGGTGCCCGTGCATCTCCACCTCGCAGAGCTGACCGGCGGAGTTGCGCAGCCGGACCGGGGTCACCAGATACTCCGGGCCCTGCTTCAGCTCCTTCCAGCGCCGCCGCGTGCCCCCGCCGCCGAACGAGAAGAGCGCGCGCAGCAGCAGGGCCGGCAGTCGGGCGAACGCCGCCGCGGCGAGCACCGCGACCAGCACCGGCTGGCCCACGCGTATCTCACGTGTGTAGCCGTCGAGCAGGCGGACCAGCCGCCCGGTGACGATCCGCTCCGTCGGGTGCACGATCCGTCGGGTATCGAGTCCGCTGTCCATCCCCACCACCGAGAGTCCGCTTGTGTTCACTGATCGTATCGATGTCCCCGGTTGAACGACGTGAATGAAACCTGGTCACGGGCTCACGGCCACGAGGTGACATCCCGGGCGAGCAGGGTAAGCGGGGGGCCGAGCTGGAAAGGGGTCGAGCATGCAGCTGTCCTTCCTGCGCCCGCTCTACGACCGACCCGGGCCGTGGTGCTCGGTGTACCTGGACGCCTCCGCCGACACGGAGGACGCCCACCCGGCACTGGACCTGCGCTGGCGTGCCCTGGAACGTCGCCTTGCCGAACAGGGCGCCGACGAGGCGAGCATCGCCGCGCTGGACCGGGTGATCCGGGGTCACGACCCGATGGTCGGGGACTACGGCCTGGCCGTCTTCGCCAGCCACGGGCGGGTGGTGCTCTCCGAGTACCTGTCCGCGCCGCCGCTGCGCGACCTGGCCAGTTTCGACCCGTTGCCGCACGTGATGCCGCTGCTCGCCCAGCGGGGCGAGCAGGTGGCCTGGGTCCGGGTGGTGGCCGACCGCACCGGCGGCGACGCGATGGCGGTCAGCGCGGGCGGGGTGCCCCGACGGGCGCACGTCGCCGGCCGGGACAGCTTCCCGCTGCGCCGCGTGCAGCCCGGCGGCTGGTCCCAGTCGCGCTACCAGCGGGCCGCCATGGAGGCGTGGCACCAGAACGCCGGCGACGTCACCGCCGCGACGGTGGAGCTGGCCGACAGGGTCGGCGCGGACGTGGTGGTGGTGGCCGGCGACGTCCGCGCCACCGGGATGATCGCCGCCCAGATGCCGGAGCGCTGGCAGGACCTGGTGGTGCGTACCGACGCCGGGTCCCGGGCCGGCGGCGCCGACCAGACCATGCTGGACGACCTCACCGTGCAGACCATCGCGGAGGTCGCCGACCAGCGGATCACCGCCGCGCTGGACCGGTTCGGCGTGCAGGAGGACGTCGGCGCCGGCCTCGACGCCGTCGTCTCCGCCCTGCAACGCAACCAGGTCGACACCATGCTCATCGTCGACGACCCGTCGGCGAACGGCGAGCTGTGGATCGGCCCGGAGGCGACCGAGATCGCCGTCGACCCGGCCCAGCTCAGCGCGATGTCGGTGAACGACCCGCAGCGGGTACGCGCCGACGCGGCCCTGGTGCGGGCGCTTGTCGGCACCGACGCGGCGCTGACCGTGCTGGGCGCTGACGAGGCGCCCCAGCTCACCGACGGTGTGGGCGCGGTGCTGCGCTACGTCGACGAGGGCACCCCGGGGCGCGGCAATGGTTGAGCGTCGCGTCGCGGACCTGGTGGTGGAGCGGCTGCGGGCGTGGCGGGTCCCGCGCGCCTTCGGCTACCCTGGTGCGGCGATCGCCCCGCTTGTCGAGGCGCTGGACCGCTCCGGCGGCGACCCGGCGTTCGTCCCGGCCCGGCACGAGGAGACCGCCTCGTTCATGGCCACCGGGCACGCCAAGTTCACTGGCGGCATCGGTGTCTGCCTGGCCACCCAGGGGCCCAGCGCGGTGCAACTGCTCAACGGCCTGTACGACGCGAAGCTGGACAGCAAACCGGTCGTGGCGATCGTCGGCGAGGACGTCACCGGCCCACTGGGCGGCGCGCACCAGCAGATCGGGTTGAGCCGGCTCTTCGGCGACGTGTGCAACCAGTTCGTCCAGTACGGCCGCAGCCCGGAGAGCGTACCGGCGCTGCTGGACCAGGCGTTCCGCACCGCAGCGGCGACCCGCAGCCCGACCTGCGTGGTGCTGCCGCGGCACCTGCAGGAGGCGCTGGTGCCCGACCTGGGGACGTACGCGGCCGGCGTGATCACGGCGACCCCCGGCGAGCCGCTGGCCCGGGTGTTGCCGCACGAGGCGGACCTCGACGCCGCCGCGCAGGTGCTCGGCAACGGCCAGCGCACCGCGATCCTGGTGGGTCAGGGAGGCCGGGGCGCGGCCGCCGAGATCATCGAGCTGGCCGACCGGCTCGGTGCCGGGGTGGCCACGTCACTGCTGGGCAAGCCGGTCCTCGACGAGCGGCTGCCCTTCCACACGGGCGTGCTCGGCGAGGTCGGCACGCCGGCCGCCGCCGAACTGATGGGCGGCTGCGACACGCTGCTGCTGGTCGGCACCAACGACCCGTGGACCGACTACTTCCCGATGCCCGACCAGGCCCGCACCGTGCAGATCGACATCGACGGCACCCGCATCGGCAGCCGGTACCCGGCCGACGTGCCACTTGTCGGTGACGCCGCCGAGACGCTGCGGGCGCTGCTGGCCCGGGTGCCCTCCCGACCTCAGCAGCAGTGGCGTGCCACGGTGGAGGGCGCTGTCGACAGGTGGCGTACGACCGCCGCCGACCGGGCCGCCGCGCCGGCCGAACCGATCAACCCGCAGCTCGTGCTCCAGGAACTCTCCACCCGGGTGCCGCAGAGCGGCTCGGTCGCGGTCGACGTCGGCTCGGTCCTCTACTGGTACGCCCGCCACCTCGTCCTGCCACCCGGGGTGAACGCGCAGCTCTGCGGCACCCTCGGCTCGATGGGGTGCGCCCTGCCGTACGCGGTGGCCGCCAAGCTCGCCGCGCCCGACCAGCCGGTGATCGCGCTGCTCGGCGACGGAGCCATGCAGCTCAACGGCCTCGCCGAGCTGATCACGGTGTCGCACCACTGGCAGCGGTGGACCGACCCACGGTTGGTGGTGCTCGTGCTCAACAACCGCGACCAGAACGGCATGGGCGGTGGCCGGGAGCCGTCGTCCGACCCCACCCACCGTCGCCCGGACGTGCCGTACGCCGGCTGGGCCCGGCTGCTCGGGCTGCACGGTGTCCGGGTGGACCGCCCGGAACTGGTCGGCGCCGCCTGGGACGAGGCGCTCGCCGCGGACCGCCCGTGCGTCCTGGAGGCGGTCGTCGACCCGGCGGTGTCGTTGGCGCCCCCGGAACCGGCCTTCGCCGATCTGCGCGGCCTGTACGACGAGGGGGAGCCCGCCCGGCGGGTCCGCGAGCAGGTGGAGCAGGCCGTGGCCGTCGAGGATCTCGTTTAGGCGTACCCCATCAGGGCATCAGTAGCGGCCCGACGACGCTGGAGGTCACATGCCGGAGCCCGCCGACCGCCGCTACGGTCCCGCGCGCCTGCCGCGGTCACGCGGTCCGCTGTCCGCCGCGGTGACCGACGCGCTGCGCCGACAGCCGCACGACCTGCCGCCCGACCTGGGCGTCGACCTCGACCCGGCGGACCCGTTCAGCGACGAGGACCTGCAACTGGCCCTGTTCCTCTGCTACGAGCTGCACTATCGGGGTTGGCACGGGGTGGACGAGGACTGGGAGTGGCAGCCCACGCTGCTGGCTCTGCGGGTCCGCGCCGAGCGTCCCTTCGAGGCGGCGCTGCGCCGGCTGGTCGGCACGCCGGCGGTGCCGGCCGGCGGGGTGGCGGCCGGGCTGGGTGACCTGGTCGCGGCCGACGACGGGCCGCCGCTGGCCGCCACGCTCCAGCGACGCGCCGACCTCACCCAGTTCCGCGAGTTCGTCGCCCACCGCTCCGTCTACCACCTCCGCGAGGCCGACCCGCACAGTTGGGCGCTGCCCCGTCTCGGCGGTCCCGCCAAGGCCGCCCTCGTCGAGATCCAGACCGACGAGTACGGCAACGGCAGGCTGGACCGGATGCACGCCGAGTTGTTCCGCCGCACCCTCGACCGGTTGGGCATGGACACCGGCTACGGCGCCCACCTGGACGCGGTGCCCGCCGTGACGCTGGCGACAAACAACCTGATGTCGCTGTTCGGGCTGCACCGACGGCTGCGCGGCGCGCTGCTCGGGCACCTGGCGGCCTTCGAGATGACCTCGTCCCTGCCCAACCGCCGCTACGGCAACGGCCTGCGGCGGCTCGGCTTCGACGAGGTGGCCACCCGCTTCTACGACGAGCACGTGGAGGCCGACGCGGTGCACGAGCAGATCGCCGCGCACGACCTGTGCGGCGGCCTGGTCCGTGCCGAGCCGGCACTCGCCCCCGACGTGCTGTTCGGCGCGGCGGCGGCACTCGCGGTGGACCGGCTGTTCGCGGCGCACCTGCTGGACAGTTGGGCCGCCGGCCGCAGCTCACTGCGGTCACCCGCGCCGCCGGCCGCGCCGCCGGCCGCGCCGCCGGCCGCGCCGCCGACCGTGCCGCCGACCGTCTCGCTCGCCGTGTCGGCGTCCGCCGCTGTGACGCCGCCGGCTGCCCGGCCCGTCGTCGTCTGACGGCCTGCACGGGCTCGCGGCACCCGGGCGCTCGTGCGTTCACGAGGCTGCGTCACGAGGTGCGGCGCCGTCGCGTCACGCCTCGCGGCCGGTGCCCGCGCGGAAGTTGACCACCTTGTGGGTGCCGTCGCAGAACGGCTTGAGCGCCGACTTGCCACACCGGCACAGCGCCACCGTGCCGCGGCGGGCGTCGATCCGCTCGCCGTCCGGGGTGACCAGGGAGAAGTCGCCGCGGACCAGCAGCGGTCCATCCTCGTACGGGGTGATCGTGGCGGCGGACTCGCCGGTGTCCTCGGTGTGCATGGGCCCGGAAGTGCCCGCCCCCGCGGCGACGAAACCCCGTGCGGACGCCGTGTGCCCCACCTGTCGGATCGTCCCCGCCGGCCCCCTCCCGCCGCCCGGGGCTGATCGTCGCGGAACGCCGCTGACCTGTGGATTGTTGCCGCCGGGTGGGTGATGCCCCGTTTGAACCCCATCGGGACGGGAAGCCGGGCCGCGTGGTGAGCGAACGAGGCAAGGTGGGCCCGGTGCACAAGGTGCACAAGGGGCTGACGGCCGACGGCGCCGGTCTGGCCGGCGACCGGGTCGTGGCCCAGGGCAGCCCCGCCCGGGTGCTGGTCGCCGCCACCGCCCGGGCGCTGCGCGGCGTGGACTGCGCCGACCTCGGGCACACCGGGCCCGCGTCACGGTTTCCGGGCACCCCCGAGCCGGTACGCCGCGCAGCGGTGAGCCGAGCCGCCGGGCGGGTCGCCCTCACCGTCGATCAGGTCGGCGAGGTGGATGCGGCACGCGTGGCCCGCTGGTTCGTCGACCAGTACCCGCGCCGGAGCTACCCGGGCGTGCTCATCGGTTCGCCGCACGGTGCGGTGGCCCACCTCGCGGTGGCCCTCGGGGTGCCGTGGCTGCCCGCCGGCTTCGAGATGACCGCCCACTGGAGCGACGGCGCCGTGGACCGCCCGGACGCGGCTGTCGAACACGGCGGCGCGCTCGCCGAGCGGCTGCTCGTCGGCAACCCCGACGTGCACGTGCGTCAGGTGCACTGCCCGGCCAGCCGAGGATCGCTGACCGGGGTCACCGTGTCGCTTGTCGCCCGCTGGCGGGCACTGCCGGCCGCGTACGCGCAGTTCCTGACCGACCGGCTGGACGCGGGCGCCCCGGTGCTGCTGGTACGCGACGCCCGCACCTGGCCCGTGTCGGAGCGCGGTCCGGGGCACAGCTTCCAGGTCGGCTGCCCGGCCAGTGGGCTGGACCCGGTCGACTTCCACCCCGACAGCCACGCCCTGCGGCAGGTCCTGCGCGCCATGGGCGGGGACGCCGCCGGGTGGGCGCCGCCGGAGGTGTCGGTACCGTCCGGCGACGCCGAGCACGGCATGGAGTCCGGCTTCGAACTGGCGGCGCGGGGCTTCGCGACCCGGCACGGGCACGCCTTGCACCGGGTGCTGACGCCCCGGCCGGCGGCGCTGAGCGCGGGTGTGGCCGACCTGTACCGGCGGTGGCTGCGGGCCGCCGGCAAGACCGGTGACCGGTTGGTGGTGGAATGCGGCCGACTGCTCGATCCGTGGCAGGTGGTACGGGCGGGGATGGTGCCGTACTGGTGTGAGAACGCCACCCGGCGCACTGTCGACGAGGCCGAGTGGTGGCTGGCCGGCAGCGAGGCGTTCAGCTCGGTGGACGTGCTGCCCGAACCTCCCGGGATGCGCTCACCCGCCCTGGCCGGGCTGCCGCAGTGGTTGGCCGTCGCGGGCTTCGGCAGGCGGCGGCGGGCGCTGGACCGGACCTCCGCCCGGGGTTATCCGGTGACGTCCGTGCCGACGCGCCGGGCCACCGAGGTCCTGCGCGCCCAGCCGTACGACCTGCCCGTTCCGCCCCCGCTGGGGGCCGTCGAGGCCCTGTCGGTGCTCCGCGACAGTGGCGGCCACCAGGGGTTGCTCGTCTCCTGAGGGGAGGACGCCGAAACTTCCTCGCGAACCCGGGGTCCCGTGATTGAGTACCTACGGAGCGGGAACATCGCTGGCTGCGACGGCCTGATTGCGCCGCGTACATGCGTTGTCGCCCGCTGGCATCCCAGTCACTGACCCACTTTCCGGCCCGGTGCGTGGCTCGACCACGCGCACGACCGGTTTCCCGATCCGGGCGGGGGACCTTCCTGAGGGAGGCGCGGATGTTCGGACAGACGAGCACGACCACGACCACACCACCACCCACCGAGCGCGGTCTGGAGGATCTGGACGCGGCGGCGCTGGCGTACGCGGCCCGCATCGCGGGGCTGCCGCCGGAGCGGCGGGGGGAGGCCCGGGACGACCTGGTGCGCTTCGCGCTGCCGTTCGCCGGGCGACTGGCCCGCCGCTACCGGGGCCGGGGGGAGCCGCTGGAGGACCTGGAGCAGGTGGCCCGCCTCGGGCTGGTCAACGCCGTCGACAGGTACGACCCGGAACGGGGTTCGTTCACCGCGTACGCGGCGATCACCATCGTCGGGGAGATCAAGCGGCACTTCCGGGACCGCACCTGGGGCGTGCACGTGCCCCGGCGGCTGCGCGACCTGATCCTCGAGGTGGGGCAGGCCACCGCCGCGCTGACCAGCGAGCTGTCCCGGGCGCCGTCGGTGGCCGAGCTGTCGGCCCGACTGGAGACGCCGCAGGAGGAGATCCTCGCGGCGCTGGAGTCGGCGGCCGGGTACAGCCCGGCGTCCCTGAACGCGCCGGTCGGTGGGGAGAGCTCCGCGGAGTTCGGTGACCTGGTCGGCGAGTCGGACAACGCCCTCGAATCGGTCGACGACCGGGTGACGGTGAGCGGCCTGCTGCACCGGCTGCCGTGGCGCGAACGCCGCATCCTCGCCATGCGTTTCTACGGCAACCAGACCCAGGCGGAGATCGCCGCGCGGTTCGGCATCTCGCAGATGCACGTCTCCCGACTGCTGTCGCGGGCGCTGACCTGGCTGCGGCAGGCGATGCTCGCCGACGCGCCGCCGCCGTGGCAGAACGGGGCCGCCGAACCGGACCCGGGCAAGACCCGCATCTCGATACGGCAGGACGGCGACGGGGTCGTCGTCGAGGTCGGCGGTGAGATCGACCGGGACGGTGCGGACCAGCTGCGCCGCGCGATGCTGGAGGCCGTCAACGGCCAGCCGAGCGAGGTCGTCGTCGACCTGGTCGGCGCGGGTGGCTTCGACGCCGGCGGGATCGCGGCGCTGATGGCGGGGCGGGACGCGGCGGAGCGTACCGGCGTGCCGCTGCGGTTGACCCGGGTGCAGCCCGCGGTGCGCCGCTCGCTCACCGCCGCCGGCCTGGCGCCCGCCCGGGACTGACCGCACACGAACGACTGAGTAACGAAAGGGCCGACACCCCGCGGGGTGTCGGCCCTTTCGCGCGTACCGGAGGTCAGTGTTCTTCGGTTTCGCCGTCGCTGTGCGGGTGCCGCCAGCGTTCGTGCGGCTTCGGCGCGTCCTCGGCGTCCTTCGGCGCGTCGCTCTGCTCGAAGCTCGGCCGGCGTACGCCCTCGGGCTCCGGCACGTCGACCGGACGGGCGCCGGACTCCGGCGCCGGCTGGTACGCGACCGCGTCCCGGGCGCCGTGCGCGCCCTCGGCGGAGGGTGACTCCGGCGCGTGGTGCTCCATGTGTATCTCGTCGCCGAAGTGCTGCGGCGGCTTCGTGGTGCGCTGCGGCAGGTCCCGGCCCAGGTCGGCGACGAGGGGGCCGTACTTCAGGTCGAACGCCGGGCGCTCCGAGCGGATGCGGGGCATCTTGTCGAAGTTGCGCAGCGGCGGCGGGCAGGTGGTCGCCCATTCGAGGGAGTTGCCGAAGCCCCACGGGTCGTCCACCGTGACGATGGCCCCGTACCGCCAGGACTTCCAGGCGTTGTAGATGAAGAAGAGCGTGGACAGGCCCAGGATGAACGCGAAGATGCTGGAGACGGTGTTGAGCGTGGTGAATCCGTCGCTCGGCAGGTAGTCGGCGTACCGCCGCGGCATGCCCTCGTTGCCCAGCCAGTGGTGCACCAGGAAGGTGCCGTGGAAGCCGATGAACAGGGTCCAGAAGTGCGCCTTGCCGAGCCGCTCGTCGAGCAGTCGCCCGGTCATCTTCGGCCACCAGAAGTAGAAGCCGCCGAACAGGGAGAAGACCACCGTCCCGAAGACCACGTAGTGGAAGTGCGCCACCACGAAGTACGTGTCGGTCACGTGGAAGTCGACCGGCGGGCTGGCCAGCAGCACCCCGGTGAGGCCGCCGAAGAGGAAGGTGACCAGGAAGCCGATGGCGAACAGCATCGGCGTCTCGAAGGTCAGCTGCCCCTTCCACATGGTGCCGATCCAGTTGAAGAACTTCACGCCGGTGGGCACCGCGATCAGGTAACTCAGGATGCTGAAGAACGGCAGCAGCACCTGGCCGGTGGCGAACATGTGGTGCGCCCAGACCGTCATGGAGAGCACCGTGATCGCGACCGTGGCGAGCACGATCCCGGTGTAGCCGAACAGCGGCTTGCGGGAGAAGACCGGGATGATCTCGGTGATGATGCCGAAGAACGGCAGCGCGATGATGTAGACCTCGGGATGGCCGAAGAACCAGAAGAGGTGCTGGTAGAGCATCGGACCGCCGGTGGCGGCGTCGTACACGTGCGCGTTGATCAGCCGGTCGGCCGCCAGGGCCAGCAGCGCGGCGGCCAGCAGCGGGAACACCAGGATCACCAGGAGGCTGGTGAACAGCATGTTCCAGGTGAAGATCGGCATCCGGAACATGGTCATCCCGGGCGCGCGCAGGGTGAGGATCGTGGTGATCAGGTTGACCGCGCCGAGGATGGTCCCCAGCCCGGAGACGACCAGGCCGACGACCCACATGTTCGCGCCCACGCCGGGGCTGTTCTCGACGCTGCTCAGTGGGGGGTAGGCGGTCCAGCCGAAGTCCGCCGAGCCGCCCGGCGCGAGGAACCCGCCGACCACCATCAGCCCGCCGAACAGGTACAGCCAGTAGGCAAGCGCGTTGAGCCGGGGGAACGATACGTCCGGCGCGCCGATCTGGATCGGCACGATGAAGTTGGCGAAGCCGAACGCCGCAGGCGTGGCGAAGAACAGCAGCATGACGATGCCGTGTGAGGTGAAGAGCTGGTTGTACTGCTCCGAGGAGAGGAACTGCATCCCCGGTCGGGCCAGCTCGGCGCGCATCACCATCGCCTGCAGACCGGCCAGCAGGAAGAACCCGAAGGAGGTCAGCAGATACAGCAGGCCGATCTGTTTGTGGTCGGTCGTGCCGAGGAACTTGATCAGGGAGTTGCCGGGGACCGGCGCCCGCAGGGCTCCGGGGAAGCCCCCGAAGCGGGCCGGTGCCAGGATCGCCGGACCCCGATCGCGACCGGGTTCCGTGGTTACCCGCTTGGGCATGGCTGCTCACCCCGTCGTTACGGCAGAAAGGACGGGCGTGCCTACCCGACCCTCGCACCATGTAACCAGGCTGAAGCGGTAATTTCGGTCAGATCGCCGGTACCGGTTGAAGTCGCCCCGTGTGTTCAGGTCGCCGGCAGCATCGCCCAGACGGCCTTGCCCTGACCCGCGGGCACGCTGCCCCACCGCTGCGCCAGCTCGCGGACCAGTAGCAGCCCACGGCCACCCTCGGCCCGCAGATCCAGACCGGCGGGCTGGGCGGCGGCCTGACTGCCGTCCACCACGGCCAGGTGCAGGTACGGCCGGCGCAGCGTCAACGTCACCTGCATGGGGGTGCCCGCATGTCGGACCACGTTGCCGACCAGCTCGCTGAGCACCAGCGCGGCCGGGCCTGCCGCGACGGGCAGGTTCCACCGGGCGCAGGCTTCGCCGACCAGCTCCCGGGCTCGCCGGCAGGCCCCGGCCACCGGCTCCAGCCGGGCCCGCATCCGCAGCGTCCCTGTCGCGCCGGCCATCCGGGTCGCCTCCGCGCAGTCCTGCGACACCGGCACCACCCGGCACGTCGTCGACTCGGCAAGCCAGCGCGCGGCGACCGGCGGCGGCGCGCACAGCACCACCGGCACGGCCGGCCACTCCTCGGCCCGGCGGGCCGTCGCCGCGAACACCGACAGCGCCAGCCGGTCCCGCACTGTCACCTGCGCGAGGTCGACCACCAGCGCCTCCGGCTGCGTGGCCAGGGCCCCGTCCAGCGCATGGTGCACCGAGCGCATCGTGCCCAGGTCGAGGGCGCCGGTGAGCCGGACGACCGCCACCGGTGCGGCCTCGCGCACCTCGCAGGTGATCCGGCTGGTCATCGGCGGGCCCTCGATTCGCTGGTCGGCTCGGGATCTGCCCACTACCCGAGCCCTCGCGCCACCAAACCGCAGCGGTCGGACGGGGGACGCAGGTCACGCCCCGACGCGCAGGTCAGCGGCGTGCCCGCCCGGTCAGCAGACCCAGCGCGATCAGGCCCAGGCCGAGGCCGAGGTGCAGCCAGCCGTCGGCGGCGTTGACCGGCAGGACGTTCGCGCCGGTGTCGTGGTCCACCGCCAGGCCGTAGAGCCAGAGCACCAGGTAGACGGCGCCGCCGCCGACGAGGAAGGTCCGGGCGCCGCTGACCGTGCGCGCCAGCGCGAGGCCGACCATCCCGAACAGCAGGTGTACGAGGTTGTGCAGCACCGATACCTGGAAGACGCCGAAGAGGAACGCGCCCGAGGCGTGCCCCGCGAAGCGCAGACCGTCCGTCCCGCTGGTGATCCCCGGGACGAAGCCCAGCACGCCGACCAGTAGGAAGAGCACCGACGCGGAGCTCGCCGCCCGGCGTACCGGTGGCTTGCCGTCGGCCGGGTTGGCCCGGGCCCGGGAGTGCGCCATCGGTCCGACCATCACCGGCTCCTCGCTGCGCGACGGGCGTGAGCGACGCGTCTACCCGTTGCCGCCGACGCGAAACGCGCCGACGGCAACGGGTGCGCGCTCAGACCGGTTGCAGGCGGGGCGCGGTGTCCAGGTCGCGGACCCGCTGGTACAGCTCGACGTAGCGCTCGGCCATCACCGCGGGCGTGAACCGCTGCGCGGCGACCCGTCGGCACTCGTCCGGGTCGAGCAGGTCGGCGGCGAGCACGAGGTCGTCCAACTCGGCCTCGTCGGCGGTGAGCAGGCCGGTGCGGCCGTGCTCGATCAACTCCGGCAGGCAGCCCCGACCGGTGGCCACCACAGGCGTGCCCAGGGCCAGCGACTCGACCACCGCCGTGCCGCCCGGCTCCTCCCAGCGCAGCGGGAACAGTGACGCGCGGGCGCTGGCCAGCAGGTCGTCACGCTCCTGCCCGGCCACGGTGCCGATCCAGCGCACCAGATCACCGTCGACGTGCGGCGCCACCTCGTCGAGGTAGAACCGCACGTCCGGGTTCTGCCGGGCCTCGTCGCCGGCCGCGGCCAGGTCGGCCGGGCGGTGATACGGACCCACCGGGCCGGCCAGCACCAGCGGTACGCCGATCCGCCGCGCGAGCCGCGCGCCCACGTCCTGCCCCTTGCCCGGGTTGATCCGCCCGAGGATGAGCAGGTGCTCGCCCTTCTCCGGGCGGGGCCGGCGGTCGGCGTCCACCGCGAGGGGCGTGGACAGGTGCACGTGACCGACGGAGTGCTCCCGCAGCGCGAGCGGCGCCCGAGCCAGCTGCGACGCCGAGACGCCGTTGACCCGGACCCGGTCGCCGCCGTCCAGGCTGCCGTACAGCGCGGGGTGCTTGGCCAGGTCCCAGTGCAGGGTGTGCAGGGTCGGTGGCCCGGACGGGCCCATCGCGGTGAGGGTGGCCAGCCCGACCGCCTCCACGTGGTCGTGGACCAGGTCGATGTCGTCGCGGGAGTGCAGCTCGCGGACCACCCCGGCCAGGTGCGCCTGGGCGATCCCGCAGACCTGGTTGTACGGCCGTTGCAACGCCGCGAACTGCCCGTCGGCGAAGACCGACACCTTCTCGTCCACCGGCAGGTCGCTGCTGGCCACCGAGGCGAGCACCACTCGTACGCCGAGTCGCCGCAGCTCCGGCACCAGGGTGGCGATGACGTTCTCGATGCCGCCGTAGCCGGGCGGGGGCACCGACAGCCACGGTCCGGCGTTCATCAACACGGTGAGGCTCATCGGGGGCACTCCTGTACCTCGGCGCTCACGCCGCGGCCACCCGTCGGCGGGGGACCCGGTGGCGCAGCTCGGCCAGCGGGGGACGCTCCTCGATGGAGACGTCGCTGACCACGATCTCTCGGTCCAGGTTCGGCAGCGTGTCCGATCCGCCGCGGCGGAACTGTGTGAGCAGCGCCTCCGGCATCATGCCCGGGCTCGCCCAGCCGCGTCGTTGCAGCCGGGACCAGGCGGTCAGCATGATCTGCGCGGACATCCTGCCGAGCGCCGCCGTGTCCTGGTGGCGGTGCTTGCGCTCGCCCAGGTCGACCTGCGCCAACGCGTCCAAGCCGACCAGGTCCAGCAGGTCGATCATCATCGCCGTCTCCACGCCGTACCCGGAGACGAACGGCACCTGCGACAGCACCTCGCGGCGACCGGCGTACTCGCCGGCGAGCGGCTGCACGAAGCCGGCCAGCTCGGGCCAGAAGAGGTTGAGCAGCGGTCGGGCCATCAGCTCGGTCACCCGGCCACCGCCGTCCTGCTCCACGCTGGCGGTTCCCACCAGGGGCCGGTGATAGAAGCCCTTCACGAAGTCCACCGACGGATCGGTGAGCAGCGGCCCCAGCAGACCGGTGACGAAGTGCGGGCGGAACTCCCGCAGGTCGGCGTCGATGAACGCCACCACGTCGCCCTCGGCGGCGGCCAGCCCAGCCCAGAGCGCGTCGCCCTTTCCGGTGAGCCGGGGCAGGCCCCGGGTCATCGCGTCCTGGCTGACCACCTCCGCGCCGGCGGCGCGGGCCACCTGCGCGGTGCGGTCGGTCGACCGTGAATCCACCACGATCAGTTCGTCGACGAGAGCGACCCGATCCATCAGGTGTTCCCGGATGGTCGACACGATCGCGCCGACAGTCGCCTCCTCGTTGCGTGCCGGCAGCACCACGCTGACCCGGCTCTCTCCCTTGGCGCGCAGCAGCCGGCGTGCCGGCCAGTCCGACGCCGAGGTGGTCCGGTACGTGGCCCACGCCTCCACCACCGGTGACACGGTCGTATCCCGCACGGGCACCCCTCCGTTTCGTGCGTGGAACAAGCGGAGCCTCTAATTCCCACTCGCCACCACGCGCTAACCGTTCCCAGCGCAACAGCTTGATCACGATGGTGACATCCTGGCGTTCCCAGGGGATGAACGTTTGATTGCGCGCACCCCAGGGGACTGCTCCCAGCGAAGCCGAAACGTTCTCGAAAGAGGTTGTCGAATGGGTCGATGCCGGGTGGGTCTCGTGGGAGCCGGCGGGGTGGCACAACGTCATGCGCGGGTGCTGTCCGGGTTCGACGACGTCGAACTGGTCGGGGTGACCGACGTGGTGCCGGAGGCGGCGTCCGCGCTGGCCGCCCAGCACGGCGGTCAGACCTTCCGCGACGTCACCGAGCTGCTGGCCGCCGCCCCCGACGCGGTGTACGTCTGCGTGCCGCCCTTCGCGCACGGTCCCGCCGAGGAGGCGGTGATCGACGCCGGTGTGCCGATGTTCGTGGAGAAGCCCGTCGCCGTCGACCTGGTCACCGCCGAGCGCGTCGCCGACCTCGTGGCCCGGCGTGGGCTGCGGACCGCGGTCGGGCACCACTGGCGCTACCTGAGCGTGCTCGACCAGGCCCGCGAGCTGCTCGCCGACCGTCCGGTGCGGATGGTCAGCGGCGCCTGGCTGGACAAGGTGCCGCCGGTCGCCTGGTGGGCGCGCCGCGACCGCTCCGGAGGCCCGGTGGTCGAGCAGGCCGCCCACGTGCTGGACCTGATCCGGGTGCTGGCCGGCGAGGTCACCGAGGTCACCGCGTACGGCAACGGCACGCCACCGCCTGTCGACGGCGCCGACATCGACTCGGTGACCACCGCCGCGCTGCGCTTCGCCGACGGGGCGGTCGGCACGCTCAGCGCGGCCTGCGTGCTGGGCTGGAAGCACCGGGCCGGGCTGGAGATCCTGGCCGACGGGCTGGCCCTGGCGCTGACCGAGGACGGCCTGCTGATCCGCGACGCCGACGGCGAGCGACACGTCCCCGCCGATCCGGAGGCCGCCCGGGTGGCGGTGGACCGCGCCTTCGTCGACGCGGTACGCGGCGTCGGCGACGACGTCCGTGTCCCGTACGCCGAGGCGCTGAAGACCCAGCGACTGGCCCTCGCGGTGGCCGACTCGGCCCGCACCGGTCAGACGGTACGCCTCGACGCGTCCGCCGAGTCGGTCGCGCTGACCAGCGGGGTGAGCGTCGATGCGTGATCGGGTGGTCACGGTCGCCGCCCCCGGCCGGGTGGAACTCGTCGAGCAGGAGGCCGCGGCGCTGCGCCCCGGCACCTTCCGCGTCGAGACACTGTTCAGCGGCGTGTCCGCCGGCACCGAGCTGAGCTACGTCAAGGGCACGAACCCCTACCTGAACGTCACCTGGAACGCCGACCTGGGGCTCTTCCAGCCCGGGGAGGCCAGCACCCCGTACCCGGTGACCCGACTGGGGTACATGCAGGTCGGCCGGGTGGTGGAGAGCGCCACGCCAGCGGTCCCGGTGGGCGCCGTCGGCGCGATGACCTACGGCCACCGCACCGGCTGGCTTGCCGACCCGGTGGCCGAGCGGTTCGTGCCGCTGCCCGACGACCTGGACCCGCTGCTCGGCGTCTACGTCGCGCACATGGGTCCGATCTGCGCCAACGGCCTGCTGCACGCCGCCGCCGACCTGCACGGCGCGGACGTCCGCTCGCTCGGCGACGGTGTACGCGGCCGGCGGGTCGCCGTGGTCGGCGCCGGCGTGGTGGGTCTGCTGACCGCGCTGCTGGCCCAGCGGCACGGCGCCGCCTCGGTGGTGGTGCTCGACCCCACCCCGCGCCGCCGCCAGGTCGCCGAGGCGCTCGGCCTGGAGACCCTCGACCCGGACGCGGACGACCCGGCAGTGGTGCTCAAGACCCGGTGGGCCCACACCGCCGGTGACCGGGGCGCCGACGTCGTGTTCCAGTGCCGGGGGCAGGCGTGGGCGCTGCAGCTCGCGCTGCGGACGCTGCGCCCGCAGGGCACCGTGATCGACCTGGCGTTCTACCAGGGCGGCGCGGACGCGGTCCGCCTCGGTGAGGAGTTCCACCACAACGGGCTGGCGCTGCGCTGCGCCCAGATCGGGCGGGTGCCGCGCGGGCTCGCGCCCACCTGGGACCGGGAACGGCTCTCCGCCGAGACCATCGACCTGCTGCGGGCGTACGGGGACGTGATCCGCAAGCATCTCGTCTCGGCGGTGGTGCCGTTCGACGAGGCGCCCACCCTGCTCACCGACCTGGCCGAGCGCCGCCGCCAGGAGTTGCAGGTCGTCCTGGCCACGTGAGCCGCCGGAGCGCGCCCGCCGGGTGACACGGCGGGCTACCGTTCCCGCCATGAGCACCCCGAAGGACCGGCCGGTCGGCGACGCACCCGCGAGCCGACCGGTCGGTCTGAGCGCGTTGCTGCCGTACCTGCGGGAGCACCGCGGCACCCTCGTCGCGGTGGGCGCGCTGTCGCTGGCCGGCTCGGCGGCGTCGCTGGCCCAGCCTCTGCTCACCCGCTCGGTGCTCGACCGGATCGGCGCCGCGCACCCGGCGTCCGCGCTGGTGGCGGTGCTGGTGGCGCTCGTGGTGCTCGGGGCGGCGATCGGCGGGCTGCGCGACTACCTGCTGCAACGCACCGCCGAGGGGCTGGTGCTGGGCACCCGGCGACGGCTGGCCGATCACCTGCTGCGGCTACCCATCGCCGAGTACGACAAGCGGCGCACCGGCGACCTGCTCTCCCGCGTCGGGTCGGACACCACCCTACTGCGGGCGGTCGTCACCTCCGGGCTGTTCGAGACGGTCACCGGGGCGGTGATGGTGCTCGGCGCCGGCACCGCGATGGTGCTGCTCGACCCGCTGCTGTTCGGCGTCACCCTGCTCGGGGTGGGGCTGGGGCTCGGCTTCGCCGCGACCTTCGCCCGCCGGGTCCGTGCGCTGGCCCGCCTCGCGCAGGAGCGGATCGGTGAGATGACCTCGGCGGTGGAGCGGGCCATCTCGGCGGCCCGGACCATCCGGGCCAGCCGCGCCGAGAGCCGGGAGGCGGAGACAGTCACCGGCAGCGCCCGACAGGCGTACGCGGCGGGGCTGCGGGTGGCCCGGGTGCAGGCGCTGATCGGCCCGATCGGCTCGGTCACCGTGCAGGGAGCGTTCCTGCTGGTGCTGGGGATCGGCGGGGCGCGGGTCGCCGCCGGGGCGATCTCCGTCGGCGACCTGGTCGCCTTCGTCATGTACCTGTTCCTCCTGGCGCTGCCGCTGGGCCAGGTGCTGCGCGCGTACACCCAGTTGCAGTCCGGTCTGGGCGCGTTGCAGCGGATCGAGGAGATCCTGGCCGTGCCGGCGGAGGGCGCGGCGGACCGGCCGACGACCCCGACCGCCACGACGACCCCACGCCGGCCCGCCCCGATGATCGAGTTCGACCGGGTCGGGTTCGGCTACCCGGGCGGCACTCCGGTGCTGCACGACGTCAGCTTCGCGGTGCCGGCCGGCACCCGTACCGCACTGGTAGGTCCCTCGGGCGCCGGCAAGTCGACGCTGCTGGCCCTGGTCGAGCGCTTCTACGAGGTGAGCGCCGGCGTGGTCCGCGTCGACGGGACCGACGTACGGGAGCTGCCCCGCGACGCGCTGCGCGCCCGGCTCGGGTACGTCGAGCAGGAGGCGCCCGTGCTCGCCGGCACCCTGCGCGAGAACCTGCTGATCACCGCTCCGGACGCCACCGACGACCGGCTGCGCGAGGTCCTCGACGAGGTGAACCTGCGCCACCTGGAGCAGCGCACCGCTCAGGGCCTGGACGTGCAGGTGGGGGAGGGCGGGGTGCTGCTCTCCGGGGGCGAGCGGCAGCGGCTGGCCATCGGGCGGGCGCTGCTGGCCGGCCCGCCGGTCCTGCTGCTCGACGAGCCGACAAGCAACCTCGACGCGCGCAACGAGGCCGCGCTGCGCCGGGCCATCGACGCGGTGGCCGTCCGCCGGACACTGCTGATCGTGGCGCATCGGCTCGCCACAGTCGTGGACGCCGACCAGATCGTCGTGCTCGACGGCGGCCGGGTGGTGGCGGTGGGCACCCACGCCGAGCTGACCGCCACCGACCCCCTCTACCGGGAGCTGGCCACCCACCAACTGCTGGTCGCCTGACCCCACGGCGACGCGGAATCGACATGCCGGCGGATACCCGACCGGCCGGGCCGCGCAAGGCGGCCGGAATCGCGTACCGTTGCCGCTCATGGGTGTGTCGCAACGGTTCAAGAGCAAGTTCCGGCGGTTCCTCCAGCGCCCGGGATCAACCGTGGATCTTGCTCCGCTGGAGAAGCTGCTGCCGGCGATCGAGGCGCGCGAGGATGACCTCGCCGCGCTGGACGACGCCGAGCTGACCGAGGCCGCCGGGTCCGCCTCCGGCTACGAGGAGATCTGCGCCGTCGGCCGCGAGGCCGCCCGCCGGGGCCTCGACCAGCGGCCGTACGACGTGCAGCTGCTCGGCGCGATGGCGCTGCTCTCCGGCAAGGTCGCCGAGATGGCCACCGGTGAGGGCAAGACGCTTACCGCCGCCATCGCCGCGTACGGGCACGTCCGGCTCGGCAACGGGCCGGTGCACGTGCTCACCGTCAACGACTACCTGGCCCGCCGCGACGCCCAGTGGATGGAGCCCATCTACACGCTGCTCGGCCTGACCGTCGGCTGGGTCAACGAGGCGTCCACGCCGCAGGAGCGGCGCGACGCCTACGGCTGCGACGTCACCTACGTCTCGGTGAGCGAGGCGGGTTTCGACTACCTGCGCGACCAGCTGGTCACCGACGTGGCCGACCGGGTGCAGCCCGTACTGACCACCGCGATCATCGACGAGGCCGACTCGATCATGATCGACGAGGCCCGGGTGCCGATGGTCCTGGCCGGCGCGGTGCCGGGCGAGCAGGATCCGGTGCACGCCGCCGCCGCGCTGGTGCGGGGCCTGCGCAAGGGCAAGCACTACACGGTCGCCGAGGACGGGCGCAGCGTCGCCTTCACCTCCGCCGGCCTGGCCGCCGTCGAGGCCAAGCTCGGCATCGACCTGTACGACGAGGAGCACGTCGAGCAGCTCTCCGCGGTCCACGTGGCGCTGCACGCCCAGGCCCTGCTGCACCGCGACGTGGACTACATCGTGCGGGACGGCTCGGTCGAGCTGATCGACGAGATGCGCGGCCGGGTGGCCCAGCGTCGCCGCTGGCCCGACGGGCTCCAGGCGGCGGTCGAGGCGAAGGAGGGCCTGGACGCCACCGCCGAGGGTGAGGTGCTGGGCACCATCGCCGTGCAGGCGTTCATCGCGCTCTACCCGAAGGTGTGCGGCATGACCGCCACGGCGGTGCTGGTCGGCGACCAGTTGCGCGAATTCTTCGCCCTCGAGGTCGCGGTGATCCCGCCGAACACCCCGTGTGTCCGCGAGGACGAGCCCGACCGGATCTACGCGACCCGCGCCGAGAAGGACGAGGCGCTTATCGACGAGATCCAGCGCTGGCACGCCAAGGGGCGGCCGGTGCTGGTCGGCACCCTGGACGTGAAGGAGTCCGAGGGGTTGGCCGCCGGGCTCAACGCGGCAGGCGTGTCCTGCGTGGTGCTGAACGCCAAGAACGACGACGAGGAAGCGGCGATCATCGCCGAGGCCGGCGCGTACGGCGCGGTGACCGTCTCCACCCAGATGGCCGGCCGGGGCGTCGACATCCGGCTCGGCGGCAGTGACCAGACCGACCAGGAGCGGGTGACCGAGCTGGGTGGCCTCTACGTGATCGGCAGCGGCCGGCACGACAGCCGCCGCGTCGACGACCAGCTGCGCGGCCGCGCCGGCCGCCAGGGCGACCCGGGTGGCTCGGTCTTCTTCGTCAGCCTGGAGGACGACCTGGTCGTCCGGCACGCCGCCGACGCGATTCCCCCGTCGCCGCGGATGAACGCCGACGGCCTCGTCACCGACGAGCAGGTCGACTACGCGGTCGAGCACGCCCAGCGGGTCGCCGAGGGCGTCAACCACGAGATCCACCGCAACACCTGGCGCTACAGCGTGGTGATCGAGCAGCAGCGCATCGCCCTCGCCGCCCGTCGGGAGCGGCTGCTGACAAGCGACGTGGCCGCGCTGATGCTGCTGGACAAGATGCCCGAGAAGGCCGGCGAGATGGACGAGGACCTGCTCGCCCGGGTGGCCCGCTCGATCGCGCTCTTCCACCTGGACCGGCTCTGGGCCGAGCACCTGGCCGAGCTGTCCGAGGTCCGCGAGGGCGTGCACCTGCGCGCGCTGGGCCGGCTCGACCCACTGGACGAGTTCCACCGGGCAGCGGTGCCGGCGTTCAACAACCTCGTTCCGGAGATCGAGGCCCGCACCATCGCCACGTTCACCGAGACCGAGTTCGACGAGGACTGGACGCCCGAGGACGGCACCCTGATCCGGCCGACCGCCACCTGGACGTACCTGGTGCACGACAACCCGTTCGGCTCCGAGCTCGACCGGCTGATCGCCTCGATCGGGCGGCGGCTCAGCGGCGCTTCGCGCTGACCTGGCATTCGGGGCCTCTGCCACACCTCCGCGGTGTGGCAGAGGCCCCGCCTTACGCCGTTTCGATCCCGGTTTGCGAGGGTAGTAGGGCGGGTCGGTCACGGCGGAAGAGAGCAGACCATGGCACAGGTGACGATGTCGGCGGGATGCACGCGAGGGCGTACGAGGGCAGTGGAACGGTGAACGTGGACACGCGGGAACCGGTGGTCGAGCACCTCGGCGTGCTGGAGACCGCCGCGCTGTTGCGGGAGCTGACCGCCGGCCTCATCGCGTTGACCGATTTCGACGAGGCGTTGCTGGCGCTGGTCCGGGTCACCCGCGACGCGGTGGCCGGGGTGCGCTGGTGCGGCTTCACCGCCCTGCGGGCCGGCGAACCGGCCGGCGTGGCCGCCTCCGACGAGCGGTTGGCCGGCCTCGACGACCTGCGCCACGGGCCCGACTCGCCGGCGATGAGCGCCATCAGCCGCCGCGAGATGATCCTCGCGGTGGACCTGACCGGCGAACCACGCTGGCCGGCCTGGACGCCACGCGCCCGCGACCTCGGCGTCCGCGGGGTCATCTCCGCTCCGGTGGACATCGACGACCAGGTCATCGGGGCGATCAACCTGTACGCCGCCGTGCCCGACGTCCTCACCCCTCAGCACCAGTTGACCGCGATGCTGCTCGCCGAGCACGCCGGTCTGCTGCTGGCCGCCGTCCGCGACCGGAGCCGCCGGCAGGCGCTCGTCGGCGAGCGGGACGCCGCGCTCCTGCACGACGGTGTGGTCGGGCAGGCCGTCGGTGTGATCATGACGCAGCGCGGCTGCCCGCCGGCCGAGGCCCTCGACGTGCTGCGCGCCGCCGCCTCGTCCCTGGACATCCCGCTGCGCGAGGTGGCCGAGCGCCTCATCCGGACGGTCTCCCGCCCCCGCGAGACCTGACCGGCCCTGTCGCCGTGGCGGCGCGCGGTGATCAACTCGGTTTCCAGGAAATCGGGGTGTCCGAGCCGTGCGAACAGCGCGATTTCCTGGAACCCGAGTGGATCACGCTGCGCGGTGCCCGTTCTCCCGGTCGGCGGCGAGTCGGGCGGCGTCGTTTCGTGCGGCGGGGGGTCGGGTAGCACCCTGGAGTCGTGAGCTGCGCCGACCCTGGGGAGGACCGATGCAGAGCCGGCTGCGCGTGCAGGGGCATCCCATCCAACCGATGCTTGTGACGTTCCCGCTCGGCCTCTTCGTCAGCGCCACGGTCTTCGACCTCACCGACGTCGCCGGCGGGCCGACGTTCCTCGGCGAGGTCGGCTACTGGACCGGCGTCGCCGCCCTGTTCGCCGCCGCGATGACGGCGGTCGCCGGCATGGTCGACCTGTGGGACGTGCCGGTCGACGGCACCCGCCGCACCGCAATCGCCTTCAACCTGGTGAACGCGGCCATGGCCGGCCTGTTCCTGGTCACCTGCCTGGTGCGCGCCCACTCACCGCAGCGCGGCGCGACGATCGCGATCCTGGCCACCGAGCTGGTCGCGCTCGCCGCCGGTGGCGTGGGTGTGCGCCTGGGCGCGCGGCTCATGCGCCAGTTCGACGCCGGCCGGGCCGAGACCGGCAGTCTGGACGCTCTCGCCGGCGGCACCGCCGAGGTCGCCCGCCCCCACCCCTGACGGACACGCGCCCGTCCGCGCCGCGCGCGGGCGACGTGGTCCGGTCCGCGAGATGCCGTCCGTTCGCGTGCCCGGCGGCGATGCGGCCCCGTCCGTGAGATGCCGTCCGTTCGCGTGCCCGGCGGCGATGCGGCCCCGTCCCTGACCCGCCGGCCTGGCCGGGACGGTGGCGGTCGCAAATGGGTTGCCACCGACCGGCCGGGCGGTGAGGCTGGCTCCCATGAGCGCCGAACGTGATGCCGAGACGTTGATCGCCGAGGCGGCCGCCGCGCCGGTCGCCGGCTGGGGCTTCGACTGGCTGGCCGGCCGGGCCACCGAGGAACGCCCACCCTGGGGGTACGCCCGGCTGGTCGCCGACCGGATGGCACGCGCCGACGCCGCGTTGGACGTGGACACCGGCGGCGGCGAGGTGCTCGCCGAGATTCCGTACCCGCCGAAGGTGTTGACGGCCACCGAGGCGTGGCCGCCGAACGTCGAGGTTGCCCGGCGGACCCTGCGCCCGCTCGGCGCGACCGTGGTGGCGGTCGCCCCCGACTCGGCGCTGCCGTTCCGCGACAACGCCTTCGACCTGGTGGTCAGCCGCCACCCGGTACGCACCGACTGGGCCGAGACGGCCCGGGTGCTGCGCCCTGGTGGGACGTACCTGTCCCAGCAGATCGGGCCGGGCACGATGCGGGAGCTGAGTGAGGCGATCCTCGGCCCGCT
This sequence comes from Micromonospora sp. NPDC049275, assembly GCF_043197115.1. Lineage (NCBI taxonomy): Bacteria > Bacillati > Actinomycetota > Actinomycetes > Micromonosporales > Micromonosporaceae > Micromonospora > Micromonospora sp. NPDC049275. Next base: position 955,769 of record NZ_JBICSN010000002.1, on the reverse strand, counting down.
GCCCCCGCCTCAGGGGCGGCACCCTGAGCACGCGGTGGCCGCCGCCGAGGCCGCCGGGTTGCGGGTGGTGGACCTGCGCCGGGCCACGCTGCGCGCGGTCTTCCACGACATCGGCGCGGTGGTGTGGTTCCTGCGCAAGGTGGTGTGGACGGTGCCGGGCTTCACGGTGGACCGCTACCGTCCCGAACTGCTGGCGCTGCACCGCCGCATCACCAACGAGGGCCCCTTCATCGCCCACGCCCAGCGCTACCTCATCGAAGCCACCCGCCCCACCTCGTGAGATTTCCGACCGTCGCCGGGGGTGTCAGGCGGATGGGTCTGGTGGTGGGTGGCCAGGATGTCGGCGCCGAAGTCGCTGGCGGGGCGGCGGAGCACCGTGTGCGCGTGGTTGCCGTCGGCGCTGGTGTTGTCGTACTCGATCAGCAGGTCGTCGCCCTGCACCCGGTAGTAGTGCCGCTGGCCGGGCGTCGTCGGGCCGGCCCAGGCGAAGTGCAGCGGGCCGCTCCCGACGCGGGCGGCCTCGACGACGGCCAGCTCGGGAGGCAGCCGGTCCAGGTAGAGCGCGACGACCTGGTCGAGCAGCGCGCGGCCGGTCGGGCCGAGGCGGTCGGCCGGCACGCCGAGCGGTTCGAGGGGGCCGTCGACCCGTCCGCGGGTGGCGCTGATGATGTCCGTGGGCGCCTCGTCGGCGATGATCGCGGCGGCCCGGCCGGCCGGCCCGAGGGCGTCGAGCAGGGCGCGGGCCAGGTCCTCCTCGACGCCGAGCGGTCGGGAGACGGCGTGCCCGGCGTAGCGCACCGCCGCCGGGTTGGCTCCGAAGAAGATCGGCGCGGGGGAGACCTGGTCGTCGACAACGGTCATGGTCACCGACAGGTGGTGCCCTTCGAGCCGCCACGCCCAGCGGTCGTCGCGGGCCGGGTCACCGAACACGGCGATCCAGTAGTCGCCGCTGTGCCGCCCGCGGTGCCAGCCCTCGGCCCGGTCGAGGACCTCCTCCAGCGCGATGATCGCCATGGCCTGGGCGTACGCCGTTGGGCTGAGCGCGGTGGCCAGCAGCCGGTGCGCGGCCTTGCGGCCGGCGACGTCCAGCTCGGCGAGGCAGACGCCGGGGCGGGGGCGGGGCCGGTACTCCAGCCAGCGTCGGGCCGACTCGTCGTCGAACGGGTACACGGCGCCGATGCGGGTCGCGGGATCGAGCGCGGCCAGCAGCGCGGTGCCTGCGGCACGCATCTGTTCGGGCAGGGGATCTTCCACCGACCCTGTATACCGGCCCGACCCTGGCCGCGTCAGCCGGCCCGCAGCAGAGCGGCCATCTCCGGCAGGTCGAAGAACTGCGCGGTCTCGATCGCCGACGGGGTGCCGTGCTTCGGGTCGGCGCCGGCGGCGAGCAGCGCGCGGACGGCGTCCGCGCTGCTGCGGAAGACCGCGGCGGCGAGTGCGGTCTGTCCGCGGTCGTTGGCTCGCGTGTGGTCCGCGCCGCGGGCCAGCAGGGCGGCCACCGTGTCCGGGTGGGAGTGGTAGGCGGCAAGGATCAGCAGCGTGTCGCCCTTGTCGTTGGTCAGGTTGACCGGCAGGCCGGCGTCGACCTGGGCGGCCAGCTCCTCGGTGGAGCCCGCGCGGGCGAGGTCGAACATCCGGTGCGCGAACGCCAGCGTCTCGGCGTCAAGGTCCTCGGTCACCGGTCCAGGGTAGCCGCGGAGGTCCTGATAGGTTGCTCGGCCGACGCGGTGGGGGAGGGTTCGATGGGCGAGACGGTCTACGTGGGCAACGCGGGCGTGGACGGCGCCGGCAACGGGGGCTGGCTGCTCGGGCACTTCGCGCCGCCGGACGAGATCCGGCACAGCACCGACGTCGAGGTGAAGTGGGGCGTGCATCCGCCCGGAGAGGCCCGTTCACGGTGGGCGACAGGTGAGCGCCGTACCACCCTGCTGGTGCTCGTCGACGGGTGCTTCCGTGTCGAACTGCCGGACCGGACGGTACGGCTGGCCACCCCCGGCGACTACGTGGTGTGGGCGCGGGGAGTGGATCACTCTTGGTACGCGGAGCGGGCCTCGGTGGTGCTGACCGTGCGGTGGCCGTCGCTGCCCGGCTACCGGGTGGACCCCCCGATCCTGCGCTGAACCCCGAGCGGGCGCGGGGATCGCCTCCCGGCATGTGGAATTACCTACTAAACCTATAGGCTTTGCCGGCTAGAGTACGGGGGCACCCCGCCGAACGACCCGCTGAGGAACCACCGATGACCCACGATCGCCCGGCTCTTGACCTGCTCGCCGTCGCCGCCCGGTGGGCCGACCCGGCCGGCTGGCCGGTCGAGCTGCGCTTCGACCCCGTCGAGCGCTGGTACGCCCGGCTCGCCACCGCCGACGACCACGAGGTGTGGGCCCTGAGCTGGCTGCCCGGCCAGGGCACCGACCTGCACGACCACGGCGGCTCCGCCGGCGCCTTCCGGGTGGTCGCCGGCGCCCTCACCGAGGAGACGGTCGCCCGGGGAGACCTGCGCCCTCGTCTGCTGCCCGCCGGCGTCGGCCGCCGCTTCGGCGCTCGCCACGTCCACCAGGTCACCAACTGCGGCCCGGAGCCGGCGGTAAGCGTGCACGTCTACCGGCCGGCGCTGCGCCGGATGACCCGCTACCACCTCCTCGACGGCCGCCTGCGGGTCGCCGAGGTCGCCGAGGCCGGCCGGTCCTGGTGAGCCTCTCGTTCGCACCGCCCCCTCGTCACCGGAAGGAACCGATAATGCAGCTCACCGCCGAGCACTGTCCGGCGCCCGTGCCACCGCCGGGCTCCCGGGGCATCGACGAGCTCCTGGCCGCCGCGCGAGCCCGCCTCGACCGTCTCGACCCGGAGCGAGCGCACCTGGCGTACCGGGCCGGCGCGTTGCTCGTCGACATCCGGCCGGCAGCGCAGCGCGCCGCGCACGGCGTCGTGCCCGGCTCGCTCACGATCGAGCGCAACGTGCTGGAGTGGCGCTTCGACCCGCGCTGCCCGGCGCGTCTGCCCGAGGCGGTCGACTACGACGTGCCGGTGGTGATCCTCTGCCAGGAGGGCTACACCTCGTCGCTGGCCGCCGCCGCGTTGCAGGACATCGGCCTGCACCGCGCCACCGACGTCGACGGCGGTTTCGCCGCCTGGCGCATCGCCGGCCTGCCGGCGCTCGGCCCCACCCCACTGCACCGCGCATCCCCCCTCGCGTCCCCGGTCACCGCCGGCTGGGCGCGCCGCTGACCCGCCACGCCGCACCCGGCGTGGCGGGCGTACCGCCATCTCAGGAGGCACGATGTCCGTCGTCGCGATCCCCACCCGTCCCTACTCGCCGGGTCACCCGGGTCGGGCCGTCGTCCGCCCGCGTACCGGCCCCACTCTGACCATCACCCTCGACCTGGCCCCCGGGCCGATGAGCCCTCGGCTGGCCCGGCTGGTGCAGCTGCTCGGCGAGCTGGCCGAGGCCGGGGAGGGGCGGCTGGGCCTCGCCGACGACGTAGCGCCGCTGCCGCGTCCGCTGTCGCGCCCCGCCGCCGTCGAGGTGCCCGCCGCCGACACCGACGGGGCCGACGTGCACATCCTGGCCGGCTCGCGGGTGGTCCGCTGCGGCGACCGGGTGATCGCGCTGACCCGCATCGAGTACGACCTGCTGCTCTTCCTCGCCGAGCGCCCGCACCGGGTCTTCACCCGCCTCCAGCTGCTGTCCAACGTCTGGGGCTACGAGCACGCCGTGGCCCGCACCGTGGACGTGCACGTGCGGCGCCTGCGCGCCAAGCTGGCCGGAGCCGAGGTGGTCACCACCGTCTACGGGGTGGGTTACCGGCTGGGCGACGAGGCCCGGATCAGCGTCGACCACAACCGCTGAGTGGCGGTCCGGCGGCGGTCCGGGGGCGATGCGCGACGGCATGGTGAACAGGACGGGGACCCCCGTAACGGGGCATCCCGGCGGCTCTGCTGTAATCATCTGGCTTCGTACGCAGAGCGAGCGTCTGGCTCCGATGTGTTCGTCAATTGTCACATTCATGCAACGCAGCCGCCTCTTGACCCTCGCCCGGGTGCCCGGAAGCATCGATGAAGCGGCGTCCCGGGCCGTGGGGAGATACCCGGACCAGCCCAAGGAGGACCATGTCGGTCAGCCCCGCCTCGTCGCGCGCCGGATGGCATACGTCCCAACCCGCGGTGCCCGGTCGACCTCCCGGCGGTCAACGTCGCCCGACGAACACCGCCGCGCCCATGCTCACCGTGACGCTGTCCATCCCGCTGGCCTGTGAGGAGTCGCTGACCCCGCCGGCCCGGCGGCTGCTCGAAGCCGCCCGCGAGATGCTGGAACGGGGCGAGGCCGTGATCACCAGCTCCGTTCCGGCCGAGCGGCGCGCCGACGGAGTGCCGGCCAACCGGGCGCCCGCCCGAGCCCTCACCCCGACGATCCCCGCCCTGCACATCCTCGCGTCGTCCCGGTCGGTGCTGCGCGACGACGAACCGCTGCCGCTGACCCGGCTGGAGTTCGACCTCCTGCTGCATCTGGTCGCCCACCCCCGCCGGGTGTTCACCCGGTTGCAACTGCTCAACGCCGTCTGGGGCTACGAGCACGCGGGTGTCCGCACCGTGGACGTGCACGTGCGGCGGCTGCGCGGCAAGGTCGGCGTGGACGTTCCCCTGGTCACCACCGTCTACGGCGTCGGCTACCGACTGGCCGACGACGCCCGCGTCACAGTCGACCGCACCGGCTGACCGCCTCCACCCAACCGGCCGGCAGCTCGGCCAGGGCGGCCAGGCTGGCATCCGCGAGGCCACCCGGGCCGACGAGGCAGGATGGTGCGGTGCCCATCCGTCCCATCTCGCCGGACCTGCTCGTCGCCGAACTGACCGCCCGACTCGCCGACGCCTCCCGCGCCGTCGAGCCCGCCCGGCTGCGCGTGGCGGTCGACGGCGCCCCCGCCGCCGGCCCGGACGCGCTGGCCGCCGCGCTCGTCGACCCGCTGCGCGCCCGGGGCCGCCCGGTCCTGCACGTGCGCGCCGACGACTTCCTCCGGCCCGCGTCGCTGCGCTTCGAGCTCGGCCGCACCAACCCGGACGCCTACTACGAGGGTTGGAACGACGAGGCCGGCCTGCGCCGCGAGGTGCTCGACCCGGCCGGCCCCGGCGGCGACGGGCGGGTGCTGCCGTCGCTGTGGGACGCCGCCGCCGACCGGGCCAGCCGCGCCCGCTACGTCGACCTGCCACCCGGCGGCGTGGTCCTGGTCAGCGGCGCGCTCCTGCTCGGCGGCGCACTGCCCTTCGACGTGACAGTCCACCTTCAGTTGTCCCCGGCGGCCTTGCGCCGCCGCACCGAAGCGGCCGACGAGTGGACGCTGCCGGCCTTCGACAGGTACGCCGAGGAGGTGGTCCCCGCGAGCTTCGCCGACGTGGTCGTACGGGCCGACGACAGCCGCCACCCCGCCCTCGTGGAGACCGGGGACGGCTGAGAAATCGCCGGTTTGCGTGCCGTTTCCGGCGGGTACTCGCCCGGCTCACAGAGCGCGGGTAACCGCCCGCGTACCGGATGCGACCGTTGACCGGGGCCCACGCCGCCGGCACCCGGTTCACCTTGAGCCACCAGGCCCAGGAAAGGCAGGCAGCGATGCTCGTCCACGACACGGTCGGTACGGGCCGGTCCCAGACGGAGATCGACCAGATCCGGCACTCCCTGCAGGCGCGCTACGACGACCTGACCGCCGAGTACGAGCAGGCCGTGCTGCAGAGCCAGGTGCTGCGTCTGGTGGAGGTCGGTGACACCGCCGGCGACGACCAGGCCGACAGCGGCACCAAGACGGCCGAGCGGGACACCGCGCAGTCCCTGCTGCGCACCATCCTCGACCGGCGCACCCAGTACGAGCACGCCCTGGGCCGCCTCGCCGAGGGCACGTACGGCTGGTGCGAGGGCTGCTCGGCGGCGATCCCGGTGGAACGGCTGGAGATCTTCCCGGCCGCCACCACGTGCGTGACCTGCAAGCAGACCCGCGAGCGACGGGCGGCCTGAGCGACGGCAGCGGTTGCCGGTCGGTCCACGACACGATGGACTTTCCCCATGGGTGACATTCTGGTGGGCACCGCGTCCTGGACCGACCGCACACTGCTCGACTCGGGCTGGTACCCGCAGACCGCCGACAACCCGGAGAAGCGTCTGGCGTACTACGCCCGCCAGTTCCCGCTGGTCGAGGTGGACGCCACCTACTACTCACCGCCCGCCGAGGCGACCGCGCGGCTGTGGGCCGAGCGCACCCCGGCCGGCTTCACGTTCAACATCAAGGCGTTCAGCCTCCTCACCGGCCATCCCACCCGGGTCAGCGCGCTGTACAAGGACCTGCGGCCCGAGACGGACAAGAAGAACGTCTACCCCGACGACCTGCCCGCGCAGGCGTACGAGGAGGTGTGGACGCGCTTCCTGTCCGCGTTGGACCCGCTTGTCGAGGCGGGCAAGCTGGGCGCGCTGCTGTTCCAGTTCCCCCCGTGGTTCACGATCAAGCGGGCCAACAAGCAGTACCTGCTGGAGGTGGCGAAGCGCTGCGCGCCACTGCGCCCGGTGTTCGAGTTCCGCCACGCGTCCTGGTTCGACGGCGACAACGCCGACGAGACCCTCGCCTTCCTGCGCGAGCACCACCTTCCGTACGTCTGCGTGGACATGCCGCAGGGCCACCGCTCGTCGGTCCCCCCGGTGCTGGCCGCCACCGGGGATCTCGCGGTCATGCGGTTCCACGGCCACAGCGACAAGTGGACAAGCAAGGACATCCACGAGAAGTTCGGCTACCACTACTCGAAGCGCGAGCTGGCCGACTGGGCGCCGAAGCTGCGCGAGCTGGCCGACTCGGCCGGGCAGACCCACGTTTTGATGAACAACTGCTACCGCGACTACGCCCAGACGAACGCGAAGACCCTCGTCGGGCTCCTCGACGCCGGCTGACCTCACCCGATCCGGGTGGGGTCGGCTCACCCGACCGAGCGGCACGGTGGACACGGTGGGTACGGCCGCGCGGCAGCGGCCGACGCCCGAGACGACACGGAGGTGACGGGGATGACGGCTCGAGTGGTGACAGATCGACGGCGTGGCGCCGTCCTGCACGTGGTGGGCGCGGCCGACAACGCCCGGCGCGCCCCGCAGGGCAGCCCGGTACGGGCCCGTCGTGGCCCGGTGGGACCACCGCGACGCACCGACGACCGACGGTGGGACACCACGGAACGGGGGTCGACCGATGGCTGACGCGATGATCTCCGCTTTCGAGAGCTCACTGGACAAGACGAACCTGATCCTCAAGGACATCGAGTCCGCCTACGGGTGGCCGAAGGAGCGGCGCAACCAGTCGTACGCGGCGCTGCGCACTGTGCTGCACCTGCTGCGCGACAGGTTGGCGGTAAACGAGAGCGTCGAGTTCGCCCAGCAGTTGCCGGTGCTGGTTCGGGGGATCTACTTCGACGGCTGGAACCCGTCGGACGTGCCGATCAAGCTCAACCGCGACGACTTCCTCTACGAGGTCCGCCAGGGCTTCCCGTACGACGCCGAGGGTGGCGCCGAGCGGGTGACGCAGGTAGTGCTGGACACCCTGCGTCGGCACGTCACCCAGGGCGAGTGGCAGGACGTGAAGGACACCATGCCGAAGGATCTCGCCACGTTCATGCCGTGACCCCGTGACACCGTGAGCCCGTCCGACGACGCCGTCGGGCGGGCTCAGCGCTGCGACGTGTCGGCCTCGGCAGCGGAGGGCACCCGCGTCACCTGGTGACCGGCCCCGCGGGCCAGCGCCGCGAAGGCGACGGCGTCGGTAACGGCCGCGCCGCCGGGGTCGTTGTTGAAATAGACGTACGCCGGCTCGTCCGCGCCGAACGCGTCGGTGAGCCGGCGGACCCACGAGGCGAGCGCGGTACGCCCGTAGTGCGGCCACGGTCGGGCCCGCCCCTCGTGCAGGCGCAGGTAACCGAAGTCGGTGGTACGCCACCGGGGGGCCACCGGACGACCGAGGCGATCCGCCCAGACCAGCGCCGCCCGTCGCCGTTCCAGGACGGCACGTGTGGCGTCGGTCCACCACGACGGGTGCCGCGGCTCCACAGCGACCCGCACCTCGGCCGGGAACAGCCGCAGCGTCGCGTCGAGCGCATCGACGTCCGCCCGCAGGTTCGGCGGCAGTTGCAGCAGCACCGGCCCGAGCCGGTCGCCGAGGGCCGTGGCCCGGCCGAGGAACCGCGCCACCGGCTCGGCCGGATCCCGCAGACGTTTGATGTGGGTGAGGTAGCGGCTCATCTTCACCGCAACGCAGAAGTCCGCGGGTGTCCGCTCCCGCCACGCCGCGAAGGTCTCCCGCTCCGGCAGCCGGTAGAAGGCGTTGTTGACCTCGACGGTGGCGAAATGCTCCGCGAAGTGCTCCAACCAGAGTCGCTGCGGCAGCCGCTGCGGGTAGAAGCGGCCCCGCCAGTCCCGGTACTGCCAACCGGAGGTGCCCACCAGGATCACCCACCCATCCTGACACCAACCGCGACCGGCCGCGAACCGCCCGTGTCGCCCCGGTTCGGCGTCTACGGTGTGGGTTAGAGAAGATCGCGCGTGGGGTACCACCCGCAGCACGACGGACCCCGGCGTACGGCGGGGCGGCACACCCGAGGGAGTACCGATGGCACTCAACGACGATGACATGCAGACCACTGGCGGCGGCGGCCTGGAGGGTCCGGCCGACGGTGGCGCGACCCCGGGTCACCAGGACGGCGGCGCGGACGGTGGCGCGGAGGGTCCGGCCGACGGTGGCGCGACCCCGGGTCACCAGGACGGCGGCGCCGATGGTGGCGCGGAGGGTCCGGCAGACGGTGGCGCGACCCCGGGTCACCAGGACGGCGGCGCGGACGGTGGCGCGGAGGGTCCGGCCGACGGTGGGGCGACCCCCGGGCAGCAGGATGGCGGCGCCGACGGCAGCGCCCGGTAACGGACCGTCATGACGCACCTCGACCCGCCGGGCGGCCACGGCCGCCCGGCGGTTTCGTCCGCGGACGCCGCCGCCGCGCTGGCCCGCTGTGTCTCGGTCGAGCCGGCCAAGTTCGCCGCCGCACACTGGGGACACACCCCGCTGCTGTCCCGCGCCGCCGAGCTGCCCGACCCGGCCGGCTTCACCGACCTGTTCAGCCCCGCCGACGCCGACGAGCTGCTCAGCCGGCGCGGTCTGCGTACCCCGTTCCTGCGCATCGCCAAGGACGGCCAGCTCGTGCCGGCGGCGCGCTGGACCGGCGGCGGCGGCGCCGGCGCGGAGATCGGTGACCAGGTGCTCGACGAGCGGGTCCTGGAGCAGTACGCGGCCGGTGCCACCCTTGTGTTGCAGGGCCTGCACCGGATCTGGCCGCCGCTCGTCGACTTCGCCCGCGATCTGGGCCTCGCGCTGAACCAGCCGCTGCAGATCAACGCCTACCTCACGCCGGCCGGAAGTCAGGGCTTCGCCACCCACTACGACACCCACGACGTGTTCGTGCTCCAGGTCGACGGCCGCAAGCACTGGCGGATCCACCCACCGGTGCTGCCCGACCCGCTGGAGAAGCAGACGTGGGGCGGTCGTGCCGACGAGGTCTCCGCGACCGCGCAGGGTCCCGCCGCGCTGGACGTGGTGCTCGCCCCCGGCGATGCCCTCTACCTGCCCCGCGGCTGGCTGCACAGCGCGCAGGCCCAGGACGCCAGCTCGCTGCACCTGACCGTGGGCATCCGCGCGTTGACCCGCTACGCCCTGGTCGAGGAGCTGCTCGCGCTGGCCGCCGAGGACCGGCGGCTGCGCGCCAGCCTGCCGTTCGGCACCGACGTGGCCGACCCGGACGCCATCGAGCCGGAGCTGACCGAGACGGTGGAGGCGCTGCGCGACTGGCTGTTGCGCGCCGACCCGGCCGCCGTCGCGGCGCGACTGCGTCAGCGCGCCTGGCCTGCCGCCCGACCGGCGCCGATCCGGCCACTCGCCCAGGCCGGCGCCGTGGCCGCGGTGGACGCCGACTCCCGGCTCACCCTGCGGCCGGGGCTGCGCTGGCAGCTCGTGCCGCACGGGAACGACCAGGTGGCGCTGCGCCTGTTCGACCGCACCATCACCCTGCCGGCGGACTGTGAGCCGGCGGCCCGCGCCCTGCTCAGCGGCACGGTCACCCGCGTCGGTGACCTGCCGGGTCTGCCCGACGACGCCGACCGGGTCACCCTGGCCCGCCGCCTGCTCCGCGAGGCGGTGCTCGTCCCGGCCTGAGCGTGCCCGCTGGCGGTGATCGACTCGGTTTCCGTGAAGTCGCGGTGTCTGGAGGGCTCGGACAGCGCGGTTTCCAGGAAACCGAGTCGATCAATCCCCCTGGCGCGGGGTCAGCGGCCGAGCACCAGCAGCAGCGCGGTCGCGAGCACCCCCGCGCCGAGGACCACGGTGATCGGGCGTGGGCCGAGGACCGCGTGCCGGCGGTCGGCCAGCACCCGCGCCGGCACGAGGCCGATCAGCGGTCCGAGCAGGGTCACCACAAGCGCCAGCACCGGCAATCCGACCGCGAGGTCGCCGCCGTACCCGACGCCGAGCGCCCGCGCGCCCGCCCCCAGCGCGTACGCCACGACCGCGCCGGCCACCCCGCAGAGCGCCAGCAGCGGGTTGACCGAGCCCGGCAGCTCGCCCGGCTGCCCCGCCCGGTCGAGCAGGTCCCGGGCACGGCCGAGCAGCGCCACCGGCTCGCCTACCGCACTGCCGTTTGTCGGCGCGGGCGGGGCGCCGAGACGGCGGACGCCCAGCCGGGCGCGGACCTGCTGCCACAGGTGCGCCACCTCGGCGTCGACGCGTTCCTGTTCCTCGCGGGCCGCGACCAGTTCCTCCTCGGCACGGCGCACCTGGTCGGCGGCGTCGGCGACGGCCCGCTCGGCCGCCGCGCACTGCCGCTCGTACCACGTGTGCGCCTCGGCGCGCTGCTCGCGGACCCGGGCGGTCAGCTCGGCCAGTCGCCGCAGCTGCGCCGTGTACGTCTCACTGCTCACCGGCTGGTTCATCGCGACGGTCCATAGGGGATGAGCACCTGGCCGGTGCGGTGCACCGCCCGGTCGAAGAACAGACCGCGCCACGGTCGGGGATACCAGTCCGGGCCGCCGGTGCCCGGGTAGAGGGAAGCGCCCAGCTCGCCGCCGTGCGCGTCGAGCGCCACCCAGGCGCCGATCTGGTCGGTGCGGGCGCCCGCCCCGCCCAGGTCGGCGCGCATCCGGGCCACACCCCGCCACCAGGCCAGCACGTGGGTACGCCGCTCCGGCCCGTCGTGCAGGATCCGCCGCAGCTGCTCCAGGCCGGTGCGCCGACCCGTGCGCGCCGCGAGGGCGCCGGCCGCCGCGTCGACCGCGAACAGCAGCAGATAGTGCGGGGTACCGGGACCGGACAGCCCGTCGGCCGTCTCGGTCATCAACTCGCCGACGGTCTCCTCGTCGTACCAGGCGGCGTCGTCGGCCAGGTCGTCGTAGAGCGCGCGGGCGATCGGATCGGCGTCCGGGTCGAGGCAGGCGATGGAGAATCGGGCGGTGCCCGCGGGGTGCTGGCGGGCCAGCGACCGGGCGGCCGAGTCGAGCACCGCGCAGGCCTCGTCCACCCGGGTGCCCAGCACCGCCAGATTGCGTCCGGGGGCGCGCGGAAGCCGCAGTGCCGCCGAGCGGGACTGCACGTCGATGATTTCGCCGAGCAGGGCCACCGGGTTGCGCGGCGCGCGGCCGTCCGCCGGTGCGGCGAGCGCCCGGAAGTCCGGGGCCTCGTCGAGTCGGGGGATCGCGTCGCCGTCGAAGAGCCGCGCCGGTGCGGCGTCCGGCGGGCGCATCCGCCAGAGCCGGTGCTGCAGGCCGCTCCACGTCTCCCAGTCGCTGGCCGACGGGATCCGGGCGACCTCGTTGCCCTCCACCATCCCCGACTCGGCGTTGACCACCGCGTGCCAGCGGGGCAGCGACTGCGCCGCGTCGTTGCGTTCGGCCAGGATCCGCAATGCCTTGGGCAGCGCGATCCGCAACGTGAACTGGGCGACCAACGCCGGACGGCCCCACAGCGCCTCGATGCCCCGCACGTCCTGCGAGGCGAGCACCAGGTGGATGCCCTGCGACCGGCCGCGGCGGGCCAGGTCCTCCAGCAGGTCGGCGGCCTCCCGGGCGACCACGTCCCGGCCGGCCAGCAGCATCTGGAACTCGTCGACAACGGCGACGATCCGGGGCCAGTGCCCGGTCGGGTCGACCGCGCGCAGCTCGGCCAGCTTGGTCACCTCGTGCTTCTTGGCGGCGTCGGCGCGGCGACGCAGCTCCTCGGTGAGGAACCGCAGCAGCGCCAGCCCGAACTCCCGGTCGGTGTTCACGTTGATGCCGACCAGGCGCATGTGCGGCAGCCAGCTCGGGTCGCGCCGGCCCTGCGCGAACCGGGCGAACGACACGCCCTCCTTGAAGTCCAGCAGATAGAACTCCAGCTCGGCGGGGGAGTAGCGGGCGGCCAGGGCGCCGATCCACGCGAAGATCAGGTTGGTCTTGCCGGTGCCGGACGGGCCGCCGATCAGCGCGTGCGGTGGATAGTCGCCAAGGGTCAGGCGCACCGGTCGGCCCTGCGGTCCCTCACCGATCGGGGCGGTCAGGCCGCTTGCCGAATCCTCCCGCCACATCTGCTCCGGTGGGGGCAGCAGGTCGGCGAACGGCGTCGGCGGCGGGCCGGCGTTGACCTGGGCCGCGATCTCCCGGCAGGTCTCGGTGACGAGCGTCGCCGGTGGCGGCGAATCCAACCGGACCGACAGACCGGACGGGCCGCCGATCCACGCGCCTGACGACTCGGTCACCACCCGCGTCACCGTCGGGTCTTCCGGCAGGGGGATGCCCCGGACCACCAGGTGCACCCCGCAGGCGACGCCGGCGCGGACCACCCGTTCGAGCTGACCGCGCTCGTGCCGGTTCAGCTCGTCGCCGCCGAGCAGCACCGCCACCCGCCAGGGCTCGGGCCGACGGCCGGTCGCCGAGGCCAACTCCCGCAGCGAGCCGTGTTCGCCGGCCAGCACCGTCTCGTTGATGCGGCGGATCTGCTCGACCAGGTCGTCCAGCAGCGGGCCCAACCCACCCGGGCCGACGAAGGTGAGCAGCCCCGCGGTGCCCAGGGGCGCGAACCCGGCCAGGCCGCCGCCGAGGTGCTCCGGGTCGTACCCGACCAGTCGTACCCCGCCCGGGTCGGCGCGGCCCACGGCCCGCAACAGCAGCGCGGACACCACCGCGTCGCAGCCGGCGCGGTCGTCCCCGGACAGGTGCACGTGCCCGGCGTCGAGCAGCGGCACCAGCGCGGGCACCGGGTCGACGTCGTCGATCCGGACCGTGCCGACCCGCAGCGCGCCGGGCGGCTCGGCCCGTCGGGTGGGCGTCGGCGTCCAACCCGGCCAGTCGGCGCCGGCGCAGCCGGGCGCCTCCCGGCGGGCGGCGTCGGCGGCGTGGCGGGCCAGCTCGGCGATGCGGGTGGCGTGCCGGGCGTCGATCTCGGCGAGACGACGGTCTCGTTGAGCGCCGACCCGCTGCGGTACGGCGGCGGCCGCCCGCCGGACCCGGGTCAACCGTTCGCGGCCCGCGGTCAGCTCGGCCTGGGCCGCCGACAACCGGGTACGCGTGGCGCCCAGCGCCTCCCCGAGGGTGTCCCGGATCCGGGTGGCCAACTGGCCGCGCCGATCAGCCATCGAAACCCCGACGGGCCGGCGCGTCCCGCCACGGGCTGCCCGTCCGCGACGGCAGCCCGGTGCCCCGCTGCGGCACCGCACCGCCGGACGCCTGCCCGGTACGACCGCCCACCCCGCCCGGACGCGCATTCACGCCGCCGGACGATGTCTCGGCGGCCGCTTTCCCGGAGCGCTGTTCGGCGGGGCGTGGGCTCGCGCCGCCGGAGCGCTGCTCGGCGGGCCGTGGACTCGCGCCGCCGGAGCGCTGCTCGGCGGGCCGTGGACTCGTGCCGCCGGCGTCCTGGCCCCCGGTGGCCGGCGGCGTGCCGGTGGCGACGGGCAGGTCCCGGCCGAGGCGGGCGAGCAGCAGCCCGGTCGCCACGCCGGCGGTCACCGCGGAGTCGGCGGCGTGTGGCGGCTCCCCCGACGCGCGTGGTGGCGGCATCCGGCACACCCGGGTCAGCAGCGTCTCCAGCACCGGCGGGGGCAACCCGGGCAGCAGGTCGCGCACCCGCCCGTTCAGCTCGCCGCGCAGCCGGCCGAGGTCGGCGGCGCGGGGCGGATGCCCCAGCAGCTCACCTGCCAGCTCCCGCAGCAGCGGCGGCGCGAGCGCGGCCATCCCGAGGCCCACGTCGGCCGACGCCCGGCGCAGCTCGGTGCGCAGCCGGTCCCGGTCGCCGGCGCGTACCCCGCCGACGACCCGGCGCAGCAGCTCCTGCGAGTCGCGCAGCCGCTCGTCGGGCTCGTCGGCGCCGCCGTCGCTCCCGCCTGTCAACTCCGCCACCCGCACCGACCACCAGCGGCGCATCCGCACCTGCTCGGCCTGCTCCGGCGCCACAGTGGTCGGTCCGGCCGGTGGGGCCTCGTCGTGGCGCGTGTCGCGCTGCTGCGGGCGGGGCGCCGGGGCGCCGTCCGCGGCGAGCCCGATCGCGGCCAGGTACGCCGACAACTGCTCCTGTGCCACCCGCAGCGCGTAGTTGGCGCTCTCGGCGTGCTCGGTCGCGGCGGACAGCTCGGGCACCCCCATCGGGTTGGCCGACTCCTGTCGTACCCAGCGCAGCCGCTCGGCGGCCAGGCCGAACTTCTCCAGGGCCTGGCCGAGCAGGCCCACCGGGAACTCCTCGCTGGCCGCGCGGACCTGGCCGCCGATGTCCTCGATGATGGACACGACGGCCTACAGGGTGGAGACGTAGAGCTGCGCCTGCTCGACCGCGACAAGTGTCGCGGCGAGACACTCCTCCAGCTCCTGGCTGGCCTGGGTCAGCGACGCCTGGGCCGCCTCGACCGTCTCGTGGCCGCTGCCCTCCAGCGCGCCGGCCAGGGTCTGCTGCGCCTCGGCCAACTTCTCACCGGCCGCCTGGACGGCTGTCTGCCCGTCGCCGATCTGTTGGAGGGCGACATCGATGGCAGCCTTCAGCTCGGCGACGCTCGCCACGGCGGAACCTCCTGGGGGCGGGGAGATCTCCATTAGAGCCTACTGGCGTCCGTGGGAGAACATCCGCCCTGTCAGTGTTCCTGTCCGGCTGACCGTTAACCCCCCGGAAGTGCCGGGAGTCCGTTCTGTGGGAACTCCCAGCATGAGAATCTCTCAATTGTCGCGGAGCCAACGCGGGCCGTACACCTCGGCGCCCAGGGCGGTGACCCGCTCGCGCAGCTCCCGGTCGGCGGTGACCACCAGTCGACGGCGCTGCGGCGCCGCCTGCACCAGCTCGACAACTGTGTCGTCGCCCGAGCCGGGTGCGGAGACCACGCGGACGTCGTCGGTGCCGGGCACGTCCCGTGCGGCGCCCTCGACCACGAGGACCACCTCGACCGGAGCGGTCAGACGCGCGGGCAGACCGGTGGCGGCCACCGGGGCGAGGGAGTCCCTCAGCCGGGCGGCGGCCCCGGCCCGGTCCCGCCACCACCCGTTCGGGCGGGAGCCCACCACGTTGGCGCCGTCCACGATCAGCAGCGGGTTCTCAGTCATGTCGCCAGCCTGCCACCCGGGGCCGGCGTCGGCCGGACGCCACTCCACACCGCGAGGTGCGCCGTCGCGTGCGGCGTTTGTCGGGCCGAGCGCCGGGTAGCCCCTGGCGACCGTGCCGCTGCCCGACTGCGGAGGACAGACATGATGGGACCCGGTGACATCGGCTCCGACCCGTGGGACGAATTCCTGGCCCGGTACTTCGGCCGGGGCGAGGGAGGACGCCGACCGCCGCACCGGGTCGACATCACCCGCCTGATGACCGCCGACGCGCGGGAGATGCTTGCCGACGCGGCCCGCCGTGCCGCGCAGCGCCAGAGCAACGACCTCGACACCGACCACCTGCTCTGGGCCGCCCTGCAACGCGAACCCCTGCGCGACCTGGTACGCCGGGCCGGCGCCGACCCGGACACACTTCTCAACGCGCTGGGCGGCAAGGGCGACGGCGCACCGCGTGGGGAGGTCCCGCCCAACCTGTCGCTGACCCCGGCCGCCAAGCGGGCGCTGCTCGACGCCCACCAGTTGTCCCGGGCGATGGGTGCCAACTACATCGGCCCCGAGCACATCCTGATGGCCCTGCCGCTCAACCCCGAGTCGCCGGCCGGGCGGATGCTGGCCGCCGGCCGGATCCAGCCCGAGTCGTTGCAGGCCGCCAACGCCGAACGTGGCCCGATGACCGGGCCAAAGCCGGACCGCGGCACTCCCACCCTGGACCAGTACGGGCAGGACCTCACCGACCTGGCCCGCGCCGACCAGATCGACCCGGTGATCGGGCGGGCCGACGAGATCGAACAGGCAGTGGAGATCCTTTCCCGGCGGACGAAGAACAACCCGGTGCTCATCGGCGAGGCAGGTGTCGGCAAGACCGCCATCGTCGAGGGCCTGGCCGAGCGGATCTGCGACGGCGACGTGCCGCAGACCCTGCTCGGCAAGCGCGTGGTGCAGCTCGACCTGGCGGGCCTGGTGGCGGGCACCCGCTACCGGGGCGACTTCGAGGAGCGCCTCAAGAAGGTGATCGACGAGATCCGGGCGCACCGCGACGAGTTGATCATCTTCCTGGACGAGATCCACACCCTGGTCGGCGCGGGCGGCGCCGGCAGCGAGGGCGGAATGGACGCGTCAAACATGCTCAAGCCCGCCCTCGCGCGGGGCGAGCTGCGGGTGATCGGCGCGACCACGCTCGACGAGTACCGCAAGAGCATCGAGAAGGACGCCGCGCTGGCCCGGCGGTTCCAGCCGGTGCTGGTGCCCGAGCCCAGCGTCGACGACACGATCGCCATCCTGCGCGGCCTGCGCGACAGGTACGAGGCCCACCACCAGGTGCGCTTCGCCGACGAGGCGCTTGTCGCCGCCGCCGAGCTGTCCGACCGGTACGTCACCGACCGGTTCCTGCCGGACAAGGCCATCGACCTGATCGACCAGGCCGGCGCCCGGGTCCGGCTGCGTACCCGCACCCCGGCCTCCGACGTGCGGGAGCTGGAACAGGAGCTCGACGACGTACGCCGGGACAAGGAGCAGGCCGTCACCGACGAGCAGTACGAGCGCGCGTCGGCGCTGCGGGACCGGATCTCCGAGCTGGAGGAGGAGATGCGCCGGGCGAACGGCGCCGACGGCTCGTCCTCGCAGGTGCCCGAGGTGCGCCCGCAGGAGATCGCCGAGGTGGTCTCCCGGGCCACCGGCATCCCGGTCAGCCAGCTCACCGAGGAGGAACGCGACCGGCTGCTGCGCCTGGAGGGCCACCTGCACGAGAAGGTGGTCGGCCAGGACGACGCGGTCACCGCGGTGGCCGAGGCGGTGCGCCGCTCCCGCGCCGGGCTGGCCGACCCGGAACGGCCGATGGGCAGCTTCCTGTTCCTCGGGCCCACAGGCGTCGGCAAGACCGAGCTGGCCCGGGCCCTGGCCGAGGCGTTGTTCGGCGAGGCGGACCGGATGGTCCGGGTGGACATGAGCGAGTTCCAGGAGCGGCACACGGTCAGCCGGCTGGTCGGCGCCCCACCCGGGTACGTCGGCTACGAGGAGGCCGGCCAGCTCACCGAGGCCGTACGCCGCCGCCCGTACGCGGTGGTGCTGCTCGACGAGATCGAGAAGGCGCACCCGGACGTGTTCAACATCCTGCTCCAGGTGCTCGACGACGGGCGGCTCACCGACAGTCAGGGCCGCACGGTGAACTTCAAGAACACCGTGCTGATCATGACGAGCAACCTCGGCTCCGAGCTGATCACCGGCGCGCAGCGCGCGGTCGGCTTCGGCAGCGGGGACGTGGGCAGCGAGCAGGAGAACGACGAGCTGCGCGAACGCCTGATGCGCCGGCTCCAGGAGAACTTCCGCCCCGAGTTCCTCAACCGCATCGACGAGGTCATCATCTTCCGGCGGCTGGAGGCCGAGCAGTTGCGCGACATCACCGCGCTGCTGCTGGAGGAGACCCGCCGTCGGCTGCACGCCCAGGACATCCAGGTGGAGTTCACCACCGCCGGCATCGACTGGCTCGCCGAGCACGGCTACCAGCCGGAGTTCGGCGCCCGCCCGCTGCGCCGGGTCATCCAGCGGGAGGTGGACAACCACCTGTCGCGGATGCTGCTGGAGTCGGCGATCTCGCCCGGCCAGAAGGTGACAGTGGACGCCCGCGACGGGCAGCTCACCTTCGACGTGACCGCGGGCGAGCGGGGGTACACCGCCGCCACGACAACGCACCCGCGATGACTCCGCCCGCGCGACGAGACGACCACGAGGACCCGCACGAGCACGCGGAGTCCGGGAAACACCGGGACGAGGACGACGACGACCATCCCGACCCGATCCTGGCGCCCCCGACCGCGAACCCGCGCCGCACGCGGGTGCCCGCCGAGGGCCTGCATCCGAAGACCGACCAGGACGACCCGGAGACGTCGGGTCACCACCGTCGAGAGGAGACCTGATGGTACGCGACACGCGGCTCGACCCCGAGGTGGAAGTGCTCTGGGAGGACTTCCACGCCGAGGTCAACGTCCCGTCGGAGCAGCTGCGCACCTGGCTGCTGACCCGGGGCTCGGGCGAGGAGTCGTTCAGCCCGAACCCGGACCTCGACCTGCCTCAGCCGGGTCGCGAGATCCTCAAGGTGCTCAACAAGCGCAAGGTCGACCTGACCCCGGAGGACATCGAGGTGATGCGGGAGGCGGTCGAGCGCATCCGGGAGCTGATGGACGCCAAGCCTCGGCGCGGCAACGCCGACGACACGTGGCGGCACTCGCTGCTCGACCTCGGTCACGACCCTCTCGTCGAACGCTGAGTGACGCCGTACGCGACGGTGCCGTCCCGGTTCGGGGCGGCACCGTCGCCTGGCGTTACTGGCCCTGGTCGGGCTCCAGGCTGCCGATGGTCAGCCCCGCCGCGTCGGCGGCGGCGTCGCGCTCGCCCCGGGTCTGGTCCTCCCGGGTGAGCAGGTTGGCGTACTCGGTGACGTCGGCCGGGTCGGGCACCTCGGGCAGCCGGCGCAGGAACGCCTCGACCTGGCGGGTGGCGGCGGTGTGCGCGGCGGCGGCCTGGCGGAGCAGTTCCCGGTCGTCGGCGGGCGGGTAGAGATCGGTCATGTCCGCCAGATACCCGGGCAGTGGCGCTTCGCACCGCCGCCGGCCGAGCATTACCGGCGCGTGTTCTCGGCCGCCAGGCCGGTTGGCTGCCGGCCGGCCCGTCGGGAAGCGCCGCCGGACGGCACCGCACGGGCCGCCCGAATGGAAGAAGTGAATTGCTCTCATTGGTGCGAAATTGTTCTGGGTCCGCCGGGGACCTCACCCGGCGGCCATATATTTGTTCCCGTTGACAACTAAGAGCGAATGTTTCGGGTCGATTTCCGGATCGTGTCCATAGTCTGGGATAGACCGCAATCTGGGCCGGGTCCACCGGCCCTCCGGCACCTCTCCTTTCCTGCTCGCTGAGCAGGAACAACGGCCTTCCGCGGGCCGAGAGCACGGCATCGCCAGAAAGGCATCCGGCTTTATCGCTACAAACCGGATATCCCTCGGCGTGATGTTGCTTACAAGCCTCCCGCCTTGTCCCGGCCGCCGAACCCCTCGCATCCTTGCGGATAAGGAGGCGGACGACGCTTCCGAAAAGCGCTCGGGGGACGCGTTGATAGCCGAAACAGTTTTCGACCTACTGCCCGGACCACAATTCCTACATCTGCCCGGTATGGGCGCGCTACGCCACCTGTATCTGAAAATCGAAGGGCTCAATCCGGCCGGCAGCATCAAATTCACGGCAGCCCGCGGCATGATCGAAGCCGCCGAGCGAGACGGCCTGCTGCACGCGGATCCGGCCCGTCCGCCAAGCCGCCTGATCGAGTCCACGTCGGGGAACCTCGGAGTCGCGCTGGCAGGCCTCTGCGCCGCCCGGGGCTACGCGCTGACCTGCGTCGTCGATCCCAACACCAACCGGGCCGCGATCGCCACGATGCGATCGCTCGGCGCCGAGGTCGAGATGGTCACCGAGCGGGACGCCAACGGCGGCTTCCTCGGATCGCGGATCGCCCACCTGCGCGCCCGACTCGCGGCCGACCCCGGTCTGGTCTGGCTCAACCAGTACGCGAACCCGGCCAACCCGGCCGCCCACGCCGACCGGACCGCGCCGGAGATCCTCGGGGCCTTCCACCGGGTCGACTACCTCTTCATCGGCACCGGCACCGGCGGCACCCTGATGGGCTGCGTCCAGGCGTTCCACCGACACAGCCCGCACACCCGGATCGTCGCCGTGGACGCGCTGGGCTCGGTCACCTTCGGTGCCGCACCCGCCACCCGGCACGTTCCCGGCCTGGGCACCAGCCGCCGCCCCGAGATCGTGGACGTGTGCGCGCCGGACGACGTCATCCACGTCGCCGAGGCCGACACCGTCACCGAGTGCCGCCGCCTGGCCCGCTCCACCGGACTGCTGGCGGGCGGATCGACAGGCACCGTGCTGGCCGCCGTGCGACGTCTCTCCACAGTCATTCCCGCTCGCGCCACAGTCGTCGCCATCTCACCCGACCTCGGGGAGCGGTATCTCGAGTCGATCTACGACGACGAGTGGATCGCCAACCGGGGCCTCGCCGGCCCTACGGAGGAAAACACCGATGTTCTCGTTTGACGTGGTGCCCGGAAAGATCGTCAAAGGCATCCTGGAGTCGTCCGCGCCCGCCATCGTCGAGCTGGTCGAGGACGCCTACCTGCGCCACGACGACGGCCGCACGGTCAACCCGGACAGCTACTTCCTGCGCTTCCCCGACCGTCCGGACTCACGGATCATCGCGCTGCCCGCAGCCGCCGAGCTGGCGGACACCGAGATCGCGGGGATCAAGTGGATCGCCAGCTTCCCGGGCAACGTCTCCGCCGGGCTGCCCCGTGCCTCCGCCGTGCTGGTCCTCAACGACCTGGACACCGGATACCCGATCGCCCTGCTCGAGGCCGCCGGAATCAGCGCGGCGCGGACCGCGGCCTCGGCGGCCGTCGCCGCCCGCGCGATCGCCCGGCACCTGCCGCCGTCCGGCACCATCGGCATCGTCGGGGCCGGCGTCATCGCCCGTACGATCCTGCGCTTCCTGCACCTGACCGGTTACCCGAGCACCGACGTGGTGGTGCACGACCTGGACGACGAGTCGGCCGGCCGGCTGGCCGACTTCGCCGTCGTCGACCTGGGTGTCCGCGCCCGCCGTGGTGACCTCGACGCGGTGCTGGACTGCCAGACCGTGGTGACCGCGACGACCGCGCTGCGGCCCTACATCGACCGACCGTTGCGCGACGGCCAGCTGGTTCTCAACGTCTCGCTGCGGGACTTCACGCCCGAGGTCGTCCTGGGCGCGACGAACGTTCTCGACGACGTCGAGCACTGCATGAAGGCGAACACCTCTCCCCACCTGGCCGAGCAGCTGACCGGCAACCGGGACTTCGTGCACGGCACGATCGCGCAGTTCGTCCGGGGCGAACGGGTCCCCGAGGCGGGCCGCGGCGTGCTGGTGTCGCCGTTCGGGCTGGGCGTGCTCGACCTCGCGGTCGGGGCGTACGTGCTGGACTCGGCGCGACGCGACGGCACCGCGATCGCCATCCCCGAGTTCTTCGGCGAGACGAGCCGCTGGTGACCGCGCTGCGCATCGCGGTGGTCGGGTGTGGACCACGCGGGCTCTCGGCCGTCGAGCGCGTGTCCGCGTACGCCCACTCCGCTTCCGACCGGCCGGTCGAGCTGACAGTGGTCGAGCCGGGCGTGCCCGGCGTCGGGATCCACCACACCGACCAACCGGACTATCTGCTGCTCAACACCGTCGCCGGCCAGCTGACCATCTTCTCCGACGAGGCGATGGTGCCGGACGCTCCGGTCACCGCCGGGCCGGACCTGTTCCGCTGGTGCCGCGAGCGGGGCGTCACGGTGCCGACCCCCGCCGGGCCGCGCGGGATCCGGTTCGACGACTTTCTGCCCCGGCGGCTGCTCGGCGAATACCTCACCTGGGCGGCCGGCGAGCTTCTCGCCACCCTGCCGGCAAACGTCCGGTTGGATCTGCGCAGGCGGGTCGCCACGGCCGTCGAGCCGGCCGGCGCCGGTGCCCGGGTCACGCTCGACGACCGTACCGAACTCGTGGTTGATCTGGTCATCGTCACCACCGGCCACGGTGTCGCGGCGGAGCCCGGCGCGACGACGGATCCGGCGTGGATCGGCGATCCCTATCCGCTTCCGTCCTCGCTCGACGGCGTGGGGCCGGCGATGACAGTCGGCGTGCTCGGCGCGGGGCTGACCGGAATGGACGTCGTCGCGGCGCTCACCGTGGGCCGGGGCGGGCGGCACGAGAGGGGCCGCTACCTGCCCTCCGGTCGGGAGCCGCGGATCGTGCTTGTCAACCGCACCGGCTGGCTGCCCGCCGCGCGGCCCCGGCTGCCCCGCTCGCGCGTCCCGTCGGTCGCCCGGCACCTGACCCGGGACGCGGTGGCGGAGCTGCGCGCCCGGGCCGAGCACGGTCGGATCGACCTGTGGCGCGACATCGAGCCGCTGGTGCTGGCCGATGTGGAGCACGGCCTGGACGCGGCCGGCCGGCGCACCGTGCGACGACTGCTCGGGCCCTCCGGCACCTGGGACGACCACGCCGAGTGGCGTGGTCAGGTTCTCGAACAGGCCCGCTACGACCTGGGCGAGGCCGAGCGCGGCCTGGGCGAGAGCCCGCTCAAGGACCGCCTCGAGCTGCTGCGCGATCACCGCGAGACGCTGCGCCGGGTGGTCGACGAGCCCGGTCTGACCGACAGTGGTCACCGCGACTTCTTCCGGGTGTTCACCGCGATGGTCAACCGGGCGGTGATCGGCCCGCAGCGCGAGCGGATCGCCGAGGTGCTCGCGCTCGCCGAGGCGGGTGTGCTCGACCTCGGTCCGGGACCGGCGCCCGGGCAGGTCCGCACCGCGACCGGTTGGGAGCTGCGCTCGACCGCGCTCAAGCAGCCGATGGTGACCGAGGTGGACGTGCTCGTCTCGGCGAATCTCGGACAGCCGGCGGCCGGACCGCTGCTCGGCTGGGCACGGCCGGGACGCGGCGCGGGTGAGCTGGACCTGACCCGGGACGGCTACCTGCGTACCCCCGCCGGGTCGGTGACCGCCGTCGCGGTGTTCGGGCCGCCGGCGGAGGGAGCCAGCTACTACAACCACTACGTACCGTCGCCCGGGGTCTGGTCCCGGGCGCTGACCGATCTGGATCGCGTCCTGGCGAACCGGATGGCACCCATTCGATGAGGAGCAACAACATGTCGCTGTCCCCTGACACCCTGGTGGCTCGGGCGCTCGGTGGGCGCGCGTCCGACACCGGCGCCTTTCCGGCGCCCGTCTCGTTGGGCGTCACGTACGTTCGGGACGCCGACTACCGGCTGCCCGCCGCGATGGCCTACCAGCGCGACCAGGGCAGCCCCGGTTTCGCCCAGGTCGAGCAGCTTCTCGCCGAACTCGAACACGGGACCGACGCGCTGCTGATGTCGTCCGGGATGGCCGCCTGCACCGCGGTGTTCCAGGCGCTGCCGGCCGGCTCGCGGGTGGTCGTCCCGCAGGTCATGTACTTCGGACTGACGAAGTGGCTGCGGACCTTCGGCGTCGACCAGGGCCTCGACGTCGTCGAGGTGCCGACCGGTGACCTCGACGCGATAGGCGCGGCGCTGCGGGCGGCGCCGACCGCGCTGCTGTGGATCGAGACGCCGGCCAACCCGACCTGGGCGGTGACCGACGTGGCCGCCGCGGCCGACCTGGCCGCCACGGCGGGCGCCGTGCTCGCCGTCGACAACACGGTGCCCACCCCGGTGCACACCAACCCGTTGCGACTCGGGGCCGGCATCGTCATGCACTCCTGCACGAAATACCTGAACGGGCACGACGACGTGGTGGCCGGCGCGCTGGTCACCGACGGGTCGGTGCCCGAACTGTGGTCGCGGATCCAGTTGCAGCGCCAACTCGCCGGGCAGGTGCCGGGCAGCCTCGAGGCGTACCTGCTGCAACGCGGGATGCGGACGCTCACCGTACGGATGCGCGCGATCTCGCAGTCGGCACTGGCCTTCGCGGAACACTTCAGCGAGCACCCCGCGGTCGAGCGGGTCGCCTATCCGGGCCTGATCTCGGATCCGGGCCACAAGGTCGCGCAGAGCCAGATGACCGGCGGCTACAGTGGCATGCTCTCGGTGTTCCTGCGCGGGGGGCGCGAGGTCGCTCTGGAGACCGCCAAGGCCACCGAGCTGTTCCTGCCGGCCACGTCGCTCGGCGGCACCGCCAGCCTGATCGAGCACCGGTTCACCTTCGAGGGGCCGGGCAGCCGATCCCCGGAGAACATGGTGCGGATCTCGATCGGCCTGGAGGACACGGCCGAGCTGATCGCCGATCTCGATCAGGCGATAAGCCGGGCACGGACGGTAGCGTGACCAGCACTATGCAGAAACTTCCACTCTCTGCGGTCGTGGCCGGTCTGATCGCGGTCCTCGTCTCGTACTCCGGACCCTTCGTGGTCGTGCTGGCCGCCGCCCGGGCGGCCGGCCTGTCCGAGGCGCAGACCACCTCCTGGGTCTGGGCGATCTCCATCGGCAGCGGCCTGACCTGTCTCGTGCTCAGCGTGATCACCAAGCAGCCGGTGATCACCGCCTGGTCGACGCCGGGCGCGGCGCTGCTGGTCGGCTCTCTCGGGGCTTACCACTACTCGGATGCGATCGGCGCGTTCCTCTTCGCCGCGCTCGGCATGACGATCATCGGCCTGTCCGGCCTGTTCGGGCGGATGCTGGCGAAGGTGCCGACAGGCATCATCTCGGCGATGTTGGCCGGCATCCTGCTGCCGTTCGCGCTCGGCGCCTTCCAGGCCCTGCCCAAGGCGCCCGCGATCGTGCTCGCCGTGCTGGTGGCCTATTTCATCGGCCGCCGCCTGCTCGCCCGGTACGCCGTCCTGCTGGCCCTGCTGGCCGGCACCGTGGTCGCGGCGCTCAGCCACGACCTGCACCTGGGCGGTGCGAGCTTCGCCGTCGCGGTGCCGCACCTCACCGTGCCGACCTGGGACCTGTCCGCCCTGGTCGGCATCGGCCTGCCCCTGCTGGTCGTCACGATGGCCTCGCAGAACGCGCCGGGCCTGGCCGTGCTGCGTGCCTCCGGCTACACCCCGAACGACCGGTTGCTCCTGACCGGCACCGGTCTGGCGTCGGTGCTGCTCGCCCCGTTCGGTAGCCACGGCATCAACCTGGCCGCCATCACCGCTGCCATCTGCACCGGCGAGGAGTCGCACCCCAACCCGCGCAAACGATGGGTGGCCGGCGCCGCCTGCGGGGTGTTCTACCTGATCTGCGGGCTGCTGGGCACCGGGTTGGTGCAGTTCTTCACGGCACTGCCCAAGCCGCTGGTCGCCGTGGTCGCCGGGGTCGCCCTCTTCGGGGCGCTGCTCGGGGGCCTGGCCGGGGCGCTGGAAGACGTACCGGCCCGTGAGGGCGCATTGGTCACGCTGGCCGCCACGGCGTCGGGCATGACTGTCGCGGGCATCGGGTCGGCGTTCTGGGGCCTGATCGGCGGCGTCGGAGTCCACCTGGTGCTGACCCTGTGGCGACGGAGGCCTCCGGCCACGCCGTCGCCCGCGGTCGAGCCCGCGCCCGCACAGGAGCCGGTGGGGTCGAGGTGAGCCGAGCGCCCGGGCCGGCCGGGGCCCGGGCGCCGACGGTGGCCTGACCGACTCAGACCCCGCTGGGCTGCCGGACGCCGAAGCCCGGATTGCGCACCAGCCAGTCCAGGTAGGTGGGGTGCGGGGCCAGCGAATCGGTGTACGCCGCCTTCGCCGTCGCCAGCAGCAGCTCCGCGTCAGCGGCGGCGGGCGAGTCCGGGTGCCAGCCCAGCAGCAGCCGCCAGCGCAGCGGAACACCTGCCAGTCGCCGGGTGACCAGACCGGCGACCGGACGGAACGTCGCCTGGCAGAGGGCCACCGCCACGCCCGCCTCCACCAGGTCGACGCAGCCGCGGATGTCGGTCTCGTACACCTTGCGGGGGGTGAAGCCGGCACGGGCGCACGCGGCGGCGAAACAGTCGCCGAAGCAGCCGTCGCCCGGCGCGGCCACCCACTGCTCGTGACCCAGGTCCGCCAGGCGCACCTCGGCCCGCTCCGCGAGCGGGTGGGTCTCCGGCAGCAGCACCAGCACCGGGTCGATGGCCACCTCGCGCCAGCTCAGCCCGAACGCGGCCGACGGGGTGGCGTCGCCGCACACGCCGGTGAGGGCGAAGTCCAACCGCCCGCCGGCCACCAACTGCGCCAGCTCGTCCACCGACCACGAGGCGTACGTGGTGATCTGCGCCGGTGGCTGCTCGGCTGCCAGCCGATGCACCAACCGGCCCAGGATCGGGCTGTTCACGCCGCCGAGGCGGTAGCAGCGGGGCGCCGCCCCCGCGCCGGCGAGCCGTGCCGCCTCGTCCTGCAGGCCCTTCATCGCCGGCAGCAGCACCCGGGCACGGGCGAGCACCAGCTCACCGAGCGCCGTGGGCCGGGCGCCGCGCCGGTCCCTGTCGAACAGCGGCCCGCCCAGCGTCCGCTCGATCCGCTGGAGCTGCGCGGTGAGCGCCGGCTGGGCGAGCCCCAGCGCCGACGCCGCCTTGGTCACACTCCCTGTCTCCGCGATCGCGCAGACCACCCGCAGGTGTCGCAGCTCCAGATTCATACGGTGACGGTAGGACTACGCCGCAGCCTGCGGAAGAGGCCGAGCGGATCGGTGAGATTGAATGCAGTGTGCGGTGCGGCAGGCGCAATCAGTCGCGCGGCGGCTCCGGCAGGTCCGCCAGGTACGTCGGTCGCCGCGTCACCGCGTCACGGACCTTGTCCACGACACCCACCGCCGGCTCCACGATCCGGTTCCACGGCGGCGTCGCCGGGGTGCCCGGGTGCGGCCGGGTCGGCGCGGCCTCCTCGGCGATCTCCAACCGGTTGCCCAGCCGGATCAGCTCCTCCGAGGTGGCCACCGCGCTCAACTCGGCGACCAGCGCGCCCACCCCGTCGACGTGGCGGCGGACCCGCTCCGCGACGTCGGTAAGGGTCTCGTCGGAGAGCCCCTTCAGGGCGGCCAGCAGCGCGACGTCGGCGTCGATCTCCGCGTCCACCCGGCCGGACTCGGCAGGCAGCGCCGCCCGCACCGCCGGCAGCAGGTACTGCTCCTCGGCGGAGAGGTGCCGCGACAGCGCGGCGGTGAGCACCGCGAGCCCCTCCTGCGGCGTGGCGTCCGGACCGGTCAGCTGGTCCACGAGAGCCAGCAGCTGCCGGTGTTCGCGGTCCACGATGTCGGCGACGCTGCGGCCACCGGGCCGGTAACCCGCCTCGGGCGCGGGCGCGGGCGGCAACGGGGGCAGGGGGACGGCGGACATGGTGCCCTCCTCGACTGGCGGGCGGAAGCGCCGGCAGGGGATGTGCGGTCGCGAGCGGCGGTACCCGAACCCGGACGCCGCGAAACCGGCAGGCGGATCCGCGGACCTGGATGCCCGGCCCCGTCACGCCGGTGCGCCGGCCCGCCGGTCACCGGGGGCTGGTATGAAGGGGCGATGACGAGCGACGCCGCCTCCGCCCGACCGGACCCCACCGCGGAGGTCGTGGACCTCTGCCGCGACCTGCTGCGCATCGACACCACCAACACGGGGGACAACGACACAAGCGTCGGTGAGCGCCGCGCGGCCGAGTACGTGGCCGAGAAACTCGCCGAGGTGGGCGTCGACTCGGTCCTGCACGAGTCCGCCCCCGGCCGGGCCAACGTGGTCGCCCGCATCCCCGGCGCCGACCCCAGTCGTGGCGCGCTGCTGCTGCACGGCCACCTGGACGTGGTGCCCGCCGACGCCGACGAGTGGTCCGTGCACCCGTTCTCCGGCGAAGAGCGCGACGGCTACCTGTGGGGCCGCGGCGCCATCGACATGAAGGACTTCGACGCGATGGTGCTCGCCGTGGTGCGGCACTGGCAGCGCACCGGCGTACGGCCCCCGCGCGACATCGTGCTCGCGTACACCGCCGACGAGGAGGCGGGCAGCGACTACGGCGCGCGTTTCCTGGTGGAGAACCACCGCGACCTCTTCGACGGCTGCACCGAGGCGATCGGCGAGGTCGGCGGCTTCTCCTACTCGGTCAACGACAGCCAGCGGCTCTACCTCATCGAGACCGCCGAGAAGGGCATCGACTGGCTGCGCCTGCACGCCAAGGGTCGCCCCGGGCACGGGTCGATGGTGCACGACGACAACGCGGTCACCGCCCTCGCCGAGGCCGTGGCCCGCATCGGCCGGCACCGCTTCCCGGTGGTGGTGACCGACACCGTCCGGGCGTTCCTCGATGAGGTCTCCGACCTGCTCGGCATCGAGCTGGACCCGAACGACCCCGAGACGGCCATCGCCAAGCTCGGCCCGATCGCCAACATCATCGGGGCGACCATCCGCAACACGGCCAACCCGACCCGGCTGGGCGCCGGCTACAAGGACAACGTCATCCCCGGCCGCGCCACCGCCACCATCGACTGCCGCAGCCTGCCCGGCCAGTCCGAGCTGCTGGAGCGGCAGCTACGCGAGCTGGTCGGCCCGGACATCGCCATCGAGTACATCCAGCGGCAGCCCGCGCTGGAGACCACCTTCGACGGCGACCTCGTCGAGGCCATGTCGGCGGCACTGCGCGCCGAGGACCCGGGCGCCCGGCCGGTGCCGTACATGCTCTCCGGCGGCACCGACGCCAAGGCGTTCTCCCAGCTCGGCATCCGCTGCTTCGGGTTCGCGCCGCTGCGGCTGCCCGCCGACCTGAACTTCTCCGCGTTGTTCCACGGCATCGACGAGCGCGTTCCGGTCGACGGACTACAGTTCGGCGTGCGGGTTCTCGACCGGTTCCTCCGCAGCTGCTAGCCGTTTTCCATCGTGAAGGGACTGCCCCACATGACCGACCAGCACGGTGAGCTGGACGCCGCTCTCGAGCGGGTGATCGAAGCGGCCCGCCACCACCTGGCCGCCGTACGCGCCGCGCAGGGCCGCGTCGACGACGACGACGTCTGGCAGGCGTACGTGGCGTTGAACAACGCGTCCTTCGCCTACGACGAGCAACTGCTCGACGCCTTCGGTGAGGTGACGCCGTGGGACGTCGACTCGATCGACCCGGACGAGGCCGACGAGCGCTTCGGCGGCGAGGGCGCCGAGGCCAGCGACCCCCACCCGCGGGTGATCTCGGTGCGTCAACGCCGCGACTACCGGGTGCCGAGCATCTCGGCGCTGCTGCGGGCGGCCGAGGCGGCCCGGCGCGAGGGCACCCCGGAGGACGACGAGCCGGCGCCGGTGGAGGGTGTCGGCGAGGCGGTGCTGGAGCTGCTGCAGAGCGGCGATGGCTCGCTCGGCGCGCTGGACGTTCCCGAGCTGGAGCCCCTCGACGGGGTGGTCATGGTCAGCGAGGTGGGCACACCTGTGGACCTGGAGTCGTTCGACGACGACGACGCCGTCGGCCCGTTCCAGCCGGCGAGCGACGACCGGCTCGTCGGTCGACTCGACGAGCATCCGTTCCTGGAGCTCGACGACGACCACGACCACGCCGGGCACCAGCACTAGAGCCGACGCCCTGGCATCAGGAGACGCGAGCCCGGGGCCCGAACCGTTCGCGGTTCGGGCCCCGGGCGTGTCACCGCCCGTCCGGGCCTCTCGTCAGTACGACAGGCCCGGCTGCGGCTGGTTGACCCGCCGACGGCGCAGCATGACCTGCCGCGTGCCGTCGCGGAACAGCCGCACCCGTGCCAACTCCCATCCGGAGAACTCCGCCTGGATCGCCAACTGCGCCGCGGCGGTCAACCGGTCGACGTTCGGCGGCAGCCGCAGTGGCGCGTACTCGTAGTCCATGCCCCCCATGCTGCCCAGCCCAGCAGCCGTTCGCCACCCCCTCCGGGGTGACCAACGCCGCTGCCGCGCGTGGTTCCTGCCGCATCGGGCGTCCACGGGTGGTCTCCGCCGCGCGCAGCCGCCCGCGAATCCGGGAAGCGCCGCTCCGGTGAGCGTGCGCAGGTCAGCCGTCGCGCTCCGGATAGCCGATGGGCACCGACGAGACGTCGTCAAGCGCGGTGGTGATCTCGTCGGGCAGTGTGATCCGCTCCACCTGCAATGCGCCGAGCAACTGCCCGACCGTCCGGGCGCCGAGGATCGGCGCGGTCACCCCCGGCCGGTCCCGGATCCACGCCAGCGCCACCTCGAGCGGCGACACCCCGAGGCCGCCGGCCGCGGTCGCCACCGCCTCCACGATGCTGGAGCAGCGCGGCTCCAGGTACGTGGAGACGAACCGCTCGAAGTGCGGCGAGGCGGCCCGCGAGTCCGCCGGCCGGCCGTGCCGGTACTTGCCGGTGAGCACGCCCCGACCCAGCGGCGACCACGGCAGCACCCCGAGGCCCAGCGCGTCGCACGCCGGCAGCACCTCCCGCTCCACGCCCCGCTCCAGCAGCGAGTACTCCACCTGGGCGGCGACCACAGGCGCCCGGCCCGGCCAGGCGGTCTGCCAGGCGGCGGCCCGCGCGGTCTGCCAGCCGGAGAAGTTCGACACCCCCACGTAGCGGACCTTCCCGCTGGCCACCGCGTGGTCCAACGCCGCGAGGGTCTCCTCCAGGGGGGTGTCCGGGTCGTACCCGTGCACCTGGAACAGGTCGACGTGGTCCGTGCCGAGCCGGCGCAGCGACGCCTCGAGGGTGCGCAGCAGGTGGCCCCGGGAGCCGTCGCGACGCCTGCCGCTGCCCGGCCGCAACCCGGCCTTGGTGGCGATCAACAGCTCGTCGCGCGGTACGAGGGTGCCCAGCAGCGACCCGATCACCGACTCGGCGTCGCCGTCGCCGTACACGTCGGCGGTGTCGATCAGGTTGCCGCCCGCGTCCAGGTAACTCTTCAGCTGGGCGGCCGCATCGTCGGCGTCGGTGTCCCGGCCCCAGGTCATGGTGCCGAGCGCGAGCCGCGAAACCGCCAGCCCGCTTCGGCCGAGCGGTCGCTGTTGCATGGGTGAACCTTATTTCGAACCCGCCGCCACGGATATCCTCGCTCCCGTCATCTCTGCCGGTTCTGCCGGTTCTGCCTCCGGCGGGCACCGCGACGGACAGGGGATCATTGGCGGTGAGCCGGTGATCGGGTCCGTTTTCGGCATTGCGTAACCTGGTGCGACCTGTGCCACGGATGGGGGAGGACCAGTGCGACTCGGGCTCAACCTTGGATACCAGACGGCGTGGAGCACACCCGCCGACCACCTGGCGCTGGCCCAGGAGGCGGATCGTCTCGGCTACTCGGTGGTGTGGGCGGCAGAGGCGTACGGCTCCGACTCGCCCAGCATGCTCGCCTGGATGGCCGGCCAGACCGAATGGATCGACGTCGGCGCCGCGGTGATGCAGATCCCCGCCCGTACGCCGGCGGCCACCGCGATGACCGCCGCCACCATCGACGCGCTCTCCGGTGGTCGGTTCCGCCTCGGCCTCGGCGTCTCCGGCCCGCAGGTCTCCGAGGGCTGGCACGGTGTGCGGTTCGCCAAGCCCCTCGCCCGGACCCGCGAGTTCGTCGACATCGTCAAGCTGGCCATCGCCCGCAAGGAGGTGGCGTACGACGGCGAGCACTACACGCTGCCGCTGCCGGACGGCCCCGGCAAGGCCCTGCGGCTGGGCTTCCACCCGCCCCGCGAGCACATACCGATCTACCTGGCCGCGGTCGGCCCGAAGAACCTGGAGCTGGCCGGCGAGATCGCCGACGGCTGGCTGGCCGTGTTCTACGCCCCCGAGTTCGCCGACGAGCACCTCGCCGCCGTGACCGCCGGGCGGGCCAAGGCCGGCAAGGAACTGGCCGGCTTCGACGTGGTGCCCTCCGTGCCTGTCGTCATCGGCGACGACGTGGCGTCCTGCGCCGAGCTGGTGCGCTGGTACGCCGCGCTCTATGTCGGCGGCATGGGCAGCCGGACGCAGAACTTCTACAACCAGCTCGCCACCCGGATGGGTTACGGCGACGCCGCCCGCGAGGTGCAGGACCTGTACCTGGCCAAGCGGCAACGCGACGCCGCCGCCGCGGTGCCGATGGAGTTCATCGACCGCACCTCACTGCTCGGCCCGAAGGAGCGCATCGCCGAACGCATGCGGGAGTACGCCGCCTCCGGCGTCACCACGCTGTCGGTGACCCTGTTCGTGGCCGACCGGGACAGCGGCGTGCAGACCCTGCGTACCGTCGCCGAGGCGCTCGACCTCTCCGGAGTCGGCGAGTGACCTGGATCGAGGCCATCGTCCTGGGCATCGTCCAGGGGCTGACCGAGTTCCTGCCGGTCAGCTCGTCGGGGCATCTGCGGATCACCTCGGCGATCTTCTTCGAGCGCGACGCGGGCGCGTCGTTCACCGCCGTCACCCAGCTCGGCACCGAGGCGGCCGTGCTGATCTACTTCGCGAAGGACATCTGGCGGATCACCCGCACCTGGCTGGTGGGGCTGCGTGACCGCTCGGTGCGCTCCAGCCTCGACTACCGGATGGGCTGGTACGTGATCGTCGGCTCGATCCCGATCGGGCTGTTCGGGTTCCTCTTCAAGGACCAGATCAAGACCGCCGGGCGCAACCTGTGGGTGGTGGCGACCACCCTGATCGTGTTCGCGTTCGTGCTGGCGTTCGCCGAGTACTGGGGCCGGCAGACGCGCACGCTGGAGAACTTCCGGATGAAGGACGGCATCGTGATGGGCTTCGCCCAGGCCATGGCGCTGGTCCCCGGGGTGTCCCGCTCCGGCGGTACGCTCACCGCCGGCCTGCTGCTCAACCTGACCCGGGAGGCGGCGGCGCGCTACTCGTTCCTGCTGGCCATCCCGGCGGTGGTGATGTCCGGGGTGTTCAGCCTCGGCGACGTCTTCGAACCGTCCGCCCCGGGCACGTCCGTGCCCACCGTGGCCCAGACGATCGTGGCCACCGCCATCGCCTTCGGCATCGGGTACGCGGCCATCGCCTGGCTGCTGCGCTACGTCGCCCACCACACCCTGTACGTCTTCGTGCTGTACCGGGTCGCGCTGGGCACCCTGGTCCTCGCCCTCCTGCTGACCGGCACGATCACCGCCACCTGACCCGCCCGCCCGGCCCGTCCGATCACCCGCCGGCGATCGCCCGGTCGCCCGCTGGGCCCGCTCGGTCCGGTCGGTCCGCTCGGTCGCTGGGCCCGCTCGGTCCGCTGGGTCCGCTCGGTCCGCTGGGCCCGGTCGGTCGCTGGGCCTGGTCGGTCCGCTGGGTCCGGTCGGTCGCTGGGTCCGGTCGGTCCGTTGGGTCGGGTCGGCCGCTGGGCCCGGTCGGCCGCTCAGCCCGGTCGGCCCGGTCGCCCCGGGCCGGGTCCCGTCTGCCGAGATCTTGGACAGTTTCCGTTCGGGCCGAACGGAAACTGTCCAAGATCTGAAGCCAGACAGCGTGCGAGCCGGACCCGGGCGAGCCGCAACCGGCGTGAAGCCGAACCCTGCGCGCACGGCACGACGCCGCACCCTGGGCACGGCACGACGCCGCACCCTCCGGTAAGCCGGGCTTGGGCGCAGCCGGGCTTGGGCGAGCGGGGGTGGGTGGGGTCGGACATGCCGCTGGCCGGCACCCGGGTTCGGGTGCCGGCCAGTCGGTCGGGTCGTGCGGTGGGTCAGCTGTTCCAGTGCTGGGTGACGAGGTCGGTGGCCTGCTGCTCCCACTGGGCGTACGCGTCCGGGTACGCGGAGACCTGCACGGTCTGCGCGGCCTCGGTCAGCGGCATGTCCTGCCAGCCGTCAACCTGACGCAGGCCCTTGAGGAACGCGGTCGTGGAGTACTCCGGGTTGGTGATCTGCTCCGGCGTACCCCAACCACTGGACGGGCGCTGCTGGAACAGGCCCAGCGAGTCATGGTCGTTGGCGTCGCCGAGGTGACCCAGGTTGTCCAACTTCGACTCCTGCAGGCTCGTCGCGATGGAGATGACCGCGGCGCGCTCGGGCAGGCCGGCCTTCTTCGTGGCGGCGATGATCGCCTTGGCGTTGCCGGTCTGCTCGTCGTTCAGGTCGATGTGCGACTGGTCGCCCTGCGGCTTCGGCGCCGTGGTCTGCACGACGGCGACGGGCTTGGCATCCATCGTCGGCGTGGCGGCGTGGGCGGCGATCGGGCCGGCGAAGACACCACCGGCGAACGCGAGACCAGCAACGGACAGCATGCTCTTACGGAAGATCGTGTTCATGGGGGTAGCTCCTTCGGGGGTAGGAACACCCGCATCACCAGGGGGGCGGTGACGGGGGTGTGAGCACCTCGTCCGGCGCTGCACAGTTCACGGGGAAAGTCTTCGAGATCGGCGGCCTGCGAGCGGGGGACTCGTGGCGCCGGGACCGTGTGTAACGACCGCCGGACGGGAGTCATTCCCGGGTTCCTCAGCGGGACCTGTCGGCGGGTACACGGTCGTTCGGGGGTCTGCAACGACCCGGCCGGGCCGGCCATTCCCACCCTCACGACGGGGGCGGGTGGCCGTGGTCCTGCGATCGTCAGGGTGTGTAACGACCCCCGGCCCGCCACGATTCCGGGCCACGGGTGCACCCGGTCACAGCCCAGACGCCCCAGAACCGGACAAAGGCCCTGGTGGTGCCCGCTCGGCGGCCGCCGTCGGGCGCTCATCGGGTGATCCACTCGGCTTCGGCGAAACCGGGCTGTCCGGGACGTATGGACACCCCGGTTTCGGTGAACGCGAGTCGATCATCCCGACCCCGGCCCGACGCCGCAGGATGGGCGGGCCGGAGCCCACAGCGGTCGGGGGTGCGGCGCAGGCCCTAGGGTGATCGGTGTGGCGACCCTTCTGCTTCTGCGACACGGCCGTACCACGGCGAACGCCGACGGCGGCCTGGCCGGTCGGCAGCCGGTCGAGCTGGACGACACCGGGCGTGCCCAGGCCGTCGCGGTGGGCGAACGGCTGCGGGCGGTGCCGCTGGCCGCGGTCGTCACCAGCCCGCTGATCCGCTGCCGGCAGACCCTGGAGCTGGCGTTGCCGCAGGCCGCGCCGGTCGTCGAGGACGGGCTGATCGAGTGCGACTACGGCAGCTGGGAGGGGCAGCCGCTGAAGAAGCTCGCCAAGGAGCCCCTCTGGCCGGTGGTCCAGCAGCACCCGAGCGCGGCGGTCTTCCCGCAGGGGGAGGCGATGGCGGCGATGGCGGCCCGCGCGGTGGCGGCGGTTCGCGCGTGGGACGCCCGGGTGAGCGCGGAGCACGGGTCCGAGGCGGTCTGGTTGGCGTGCAGCCACGGTGATGTGATCAAGGCCATCGTGGCGGACGCGCTCGGCGTACACCTGGATGCTTTTCAGCGGATCGTGGCCGACCCGGCGTCGGTGACGGCGATCCGGTTCACGCCGCTGCGACCGTTCCTGGTCCGGCTCAACGACACCGGCGGTGACCTCGCCGCGCTGGTCCCGGCGCCGCGCAAGCGGCGGCGGCGGACGGCCCGGGCGGCCGACTCGGACGCCGCCGTCGGCGGCGGGGCGGGTGCGACCCGGTGAGGCGCGCGACGGCAGCGTCCCCGGTCCGGGAGGCGTCGGCGAACGTCGGAAAGGCCGCCACGCCCGGGTGTGGCGCCCACTACACCGGGCGCGCCGCCCCTGCGGCGAATCGGGTCGGTGGGGTGCGCGACGCCCTGGCGGGCCGGATAGGGTCGTGGGTATGACCCACCAGGTGCACGCCTTCGAACCGCCGGAGCGGTTCGTCGCCGGGACTGTCGGGCCGCCGGGGGAGCGCACGTTCTTCCTGCAGGCCCGCGGCGGCGGCAGGCTGGTCAGCGTCGCGCTGGAGAAGGTCCAGGTCTCTCTGCTCGCCGAG
Organism: Micromonospora sp. NPDC049275; assembly: GCF_043197115.1. Classification (NCBI taxonomy): domain Bacteria; kingdom Bacillati; phylum Actinomycetota; class Actinomycetes; order Micromonosporales; family Micromonosporaceae; genus Micromonospora; species Micromonospora sp. NPDC049275. The sequence continues at coordinate 919,923 of NZ_JBICSN010000002.1, read as the reverse complement.
AAGCTGGAGGAGCTGCTCACCGAGGCGCAGCGTCGCTTCGGGGTCGACCTGCCCGAGCTGGCGCCGGTCATCGGCGACAACGAGCCGCTGGACACTCCTGTCGACGAGGAGTTCCGGGTCGGGACCCTCGGGCTGGCCTTCGACGTGGACACCGCGACCGTGGTGATCGAGGCGATCGCCGCCGGCGAGGTGGAGCCCGAGGTCGAGCTGGGCGACGAGGACGACGACGAGGCCGACGAGGACGAGGACGAGGAGCCCGACGAGGACCTGGACCGCCTGCGGGTCCGGCTCACCCCGCAGGCCACCCGCCAGTTCATCGAGCGGGCCCGGCGCGTCGTCAACGCGGGTCGGCCGCCGTGCCCCCTGTGCGGCCAGCCGCTGGATCCCGCCGGGCACCTGTGCCCGCGGCACAACGGTTACCACAGGTGACCTTGTCCGGCCTGGAGCCTGTGCGCGACGGTGACGCCGCGCTGCGGCTGCTGCGCGACGGCACGCTCGACCTGGAGGGTCGGCTGGTCGACGCGTCGAACACCACCCTGCGGGGCATCCTGACCCTCGACGGCGTCACGGCCCGCTGTGTCTACAAGCCGGTGCGCGGGGAGCGCCCGCTGTGGGACTTCCCGGACGGCACCCTCGCCGGGCGGGAGGTGTCGGCGTTCCTGGTCTCCGCTGCCACCGGCTGGGGTCTGGTGCCGCCCACAGTGCTGCGCGACGGGCCGTTCGGTCCCGGCTCCTGCCAGCTCTGGATCGACGAGCCGGACGACGCCGAGCCGCTCGTCGGGTTCGTGCCGGCCGACGAACTGCCGCCACGCTGGTTCCCCATCGCCGCGGCGCGGGACGACGACGGCGTCGCGTACGCCCTCGCGCACGCCGACGACCCCCGGCTGGCCCGCCTCGCGGTGCTCGACGCGGTGATCAACAACGCGGACCGCAAGGGCGGCCACGTGCTTGTCGGCGCGGACGACCGGATCTACGGCGTGGACCACGGGGTGAGCTTCCACGTCGAGGGCAAGCTGCGGACGGTGCTGTGGGGTTGGGCCGGCAAGCAGTTGCCGCCGGACGCCGTGGAGATGCTCGACGGGCTCGCCGGGGAGGTCGCCGGGGCGCTCGGGGACGAGCTGGCGGATCACCTGACGATCAGTGAGGTCGCCGAGTTGGCTGCCCGCATCGACGTCCTGCGGGAGACCTGTCGCTTCCCGCAGCCGCCGGAGGACTGGCCGGCGGTGCCCTGGCCGCCCATGTGAGCGCTGTCATCTTGATCACCCGTGGGGCGGCCCGGTGCCGCCTGAGGGCTGGTTAGGCTGAGGTCATGGAGTCTTGGGCGGGACACGAGGTGCCACGGCTGCCGGGCAGGGGCGAGCCGTTGGCGTTGTACGACTCGGCGCGGCAGGGTGTCCACCCGAGCGAGCCGGACGACGCGGGAAGCATGTACGTCTGCGGCATCACCCCGTACGACGCGACCCACCTCGGCCACGCCGCCACCATGATCACGTTCGACCTGGTGCAGCGGATGTGGCGGGACGCCGGCCGTCCGGTGCGCTACGTGCAGAACGTCACCGACATCGACGACCCGCTGCTGGAGCGGGCCGCCCGCGACGGCGAGGACTGGGTGGTCCTGGCGATGCGGGAGACGGCGCTGTTCCGCGAGGACATGGAGGCGCTGCGGATCATCCCGCCGGAGCACTACGTGGGCGCCGTCGAGTCGATCCCGGACATCGCCGACAAGGTCGAGGTGCTGCTCAAGGACGGCGCCGCGTACCGGCTCGACGACGGCACCGGCGACGTCTACTTCGACATTTCCGCCACCGGCCGGTTCGGCTACGAGTCCAACCTGACCCGCGAGCAGATGCTGGAGATCTTCCCGGAGCGCGGCGGCGATCCGGACCGCGCCGGCAAGCGCGACCCGCTCGATCCGCTGCTGTGGCGGGGGGCCCGCGAGGGTGAGCCGTCCTGGCCGGGCGGGGAGCTGGGGCCGGGCCGACCGGGCTGGCACATCGAGTGCGCGGTCATCGCGTTGAACCTGCTCGGCGACCGGATCGACGTGCAGGGCGGCGGCAACGACCTGCTGTTTCCGCACCACGAGGCGTCCGCCGCGCACGCCGAGCGGTTGACCGGTCAGGCGCCGTTCGCCGAGCACTACGTGCACGCCGGGATGATCGGCCTGGACGGCGAGAAGATGTCCAAGTCCCGCGGCAACCTGGTCTTCGTGTCCCGGCTGCGCGCCGACAAGGTCGACCCGATGGCGATCCGGCTGGCGTTGATCTCCGGGCACTACCGCGGTGACCGCACCTGGACCGGCGAGCTGCTCACGGCCGCGCAGGAGCGCCTGGACCGCTGGCGGCGGGCCGCCGCCGCGCCCGCCGGGCCGTCCGGGGCCGAGCTGCTGGCCGGGGTACGCGAACGCCTGGCCGACGACCTGGACACTCCGGGCGCCCTCGCCGTGGCGGACCGGTGGGCCGACGCGGCACTGTCAGGCGCTGCCGATGACGCGGGCGCCCCGGCGCTCTTCGCCCAGACGGTGGACGCCCTCCTGGGCGTCCGTCTCTAGCCGCCGTGCGGTGATCGACTCGGTTTCCGGGAAGTCGCGGTGTCCGACCGCGCGCGACGCACCGATTTCCCGGAAGCCGAGTCGATCAACGCGTCACGGAATGAACGCCACCTCGGGGAAGGCCCGGCTCGCGCCGCTCAGGAGGTGGCCGCCCCGGTGCCGCAGGTGCAGGTCGAAGAACGCCAGCGGGTACGCCTGCCCGATGCGGACCGCGCGGGCGGGGTCGAGATTGCCGATCAGGCCGACGAGTTCCTCGTCGCTCATCCCGATGACCCGTGCCAGTTGCGGAATCAGCCACTGGTTGTCGCCGTAAGACGCGTGGATCGCTTCGGCGGCCTGGATGTTGAGTCGCCATCCGCGGAGGTGCCTGAAGAACTCGGCGACGGCGGGCTCCGCGGCCCGGGTGGACTCCGCCGTCATCAGCATGAACGGCCGGTACAGGTCGGCGGTGGGCATCGGCTGTGACACCATCGGGCCGTCCAGGCTCAGCCCCGCCCGGACGCGTCGGTCGGTGCCCATGGTCAGGGCCGTCGCGGTGCCGCCCTTCGACCAGCCGAACATGCCGATCCGGCTCAGATCGAGGGCTGCGCCCAGCCCGGCCGGTAACGGCGCGCCGTCGACGTCGGGGTTGGCCCCGGCGGCCAGGTCGGCGATCTGGTCGAGGACGAATCGAACATCGCGGGTGTAGGTCCACGGCGTGGAGTCGAAGTCCTCCTCCTGGACGGTGACTCGGCCGTCGGGGAATTCGCTGAACCCGTCGTACGTGTGGTCCACCGTGACCACCACGTACCCGTGGCTGGCGAGTTCCTGCACCACGATTGTGGTGTCCGACCGGTGGCTGCCGGCGCCGTGCGAGTACAGCACCACCGGCAGCCGTCGGCCCGGGCGCCGCCGCAACACCGGCGCGCCCTCGTGCCCGGCGGTCAGTGGTGCCAGCACGGCGTCGGGGTCGAAGCCGGCGGAGCCCAGCAGCATGCGCATCGAGGCGGGGGTCATCCACGGGGCGCGTGGGTAGCGCCGCTCGTTGCGGGCGGGATACCAGACGCTGACCATCAACTCCCGGAACCGCCCCGGCCCGGCCAGCGGTTCCGGCTGTGACCGGTCGACCAGGTGCAGCGGCACCGTGCCCACGGGGTACGGCCCGGTCGGCCGGGGCAGAGTGAGCCGGACCGGACCCGAATCGGCGGTGGCCGCCGTGGCGCGGCCGGCGATGCCGAGCGGTACGCCGACTCCCACCGCCAGCGCCGCTCCGACAAGGCCACGGCGCGTCATTCCCTGTGCACCAACGGGTTTCACGGTTGGCATTGATCCTCCCCTGGGTTGCTCGACGCCGGAACGGAACGCTCCGGCCATCGATATACTCGCAGTATATATACTGAGTGTATATACGCAACTGTGCGGCGCTCTTCGATGATGAAGACATCAGTGCTCCGATGGTGGAGACACCGGGCCCGCCCGTGGCTGGGCGGGACGGACCCCCGTGCGGCACCGGATGCGGTCCGCGCACGTCGGCTGGCCGTCGGTCACCTGTCGGCGGTCGGTGCCGTCTCCGCTTGTTCGACCTGCTGGATGAGTTGCTTGAGGTGGGCGATCTCGTCGCGCAGGGCTGCCTGACCGGCAGCGGTGAGAGTCACCCAGGTTCGTGGGCGCCTGCCCTCGTAGCCCTTCTCGATCTGAATCAGCTCGGCCTTCTCCAGGACGGTCAGGTGCTGCCCGAGGTTGCCCGCGGTCAGCTGCAGGGTGGTGCGCAGGAAGCCGAATTCGACCTGGCGGGCCTGGTGAGCGATGGCCAGGATGCCCAGCCGGACGCGCTGGTGGACCACGTCGTCGAGGCCGTTGGTGGGGTGGTCGGTCATCGCCCCGGAGCCTCAGTGGTCGGCCGGAGCAGGGCGAAGGCGGCACTGCCGAGCAGCAGCAGCGCCGCCGGGACGAGCAGGTGCGGCAGGAAGAACCACCGCGAGGTCGAGTGGATGATCTGGCCGCCCTGCACCATCACGATCGCCAGGTAGACGAGGCTGTACGCCAGCAGCGCCCAGTTGCGTTCGACCCGCGCGAGCACCAGCAGCGCCAGCGCGATGACCGCGATGGGACTGACCAGCCCGTTGATGAGCCACGCAGCCGGCCCGACCTCGATCTCGACCGGGTCGGTGGAGAAGGGGTCGGCGGGGACGGGGATGAGTGGGTGGAACGTCAGCCAGATCGACACGCCCGCCATCAGAACGGCCAGCGCGACGCCGACGACGACGTACGGGCGGATCGCGGTGCCCACGCCACGCCGTCGGGACTGCCGTACGTAGAAGCCTGCGATCGCCGCGTAGGCGAGCACCAGCGCGACCGTCCAGTATCCGAGCTGCGCCGGATTGGGCGCCATACAGACCGTGTGCTGGGGGCGGGATCGGCAGGTGTCGAACAGGTCGAGGTAGGGGGCGTACCGGTAGACGGGTATCGCGACCAGGGTGATCACCGCGAAGACCAGCAGCGGAAACCAGGTGCCGCGCTGGGCGACACGGACCTGGCGTGTCAGGTCGCGCACGGCCGCCAACAGCTCGTGAGGCCCGTCCGCCTGGGGGACGGATTCGTGTGTCATGAAGTTAGCTTTGCATTACAGACCTATCCGTGCAAGAGAGTGGGCGGCATTTCGCGGGCCGTGCCAACTGTGACCGCGCCGCCTACCGCGAACGCAAACCAGGCGGGACGCGGGTTCGACAGGCGGGTTGACCACCGACCACCGAGCTGCCCTCGTCCGGGTCGAGGCGCTGGACTGGCTACGCGTCACGGCCGACGGCCGCGAACGCCTGCCCGATGACCTGGAACCCCCGGCGCCCGGCGGCCGACCGGTGGGTCGACGCGACCCTGGCGGGCGCTGCCGACGAAGCTGGCGCCCCGGCGCTCTTCGCCCAGACCGTTGACGCACTCCTGGGCGTCCGCCTTTAGGCACCTGTCCCGGCGGACGGCACGCGCCGTAGCGCCCCACGTGCCTCGCCGTGATCGACTCAACTTTCAGGAAGTCGGGGTGTCCAGGCCGGTGCAACCCACCGACTTCCAAGAACCCGAGTCGATCACCGGGTGGGCCGGGGTGGGTGGGCGGGGGTCAGCCCAGGACGAGACCGGGGTCGGGTTCCGGGTCCGGGGTCGGGCCGGGGATCCGGTACTCCTCGGTGAGGGTGGTCATCGGGCCGGGCCAGGTCGCCTGGGCCACCTCGATGGGTTTGCGGTTCGCGTCGTACGCCACGTGCAGCAGGTGCAGCACCGGGGTGTCCGGCCGGATCTGGAGGGTCTCGGCCTCCTCCCGGCTGGGCTGGCGAGCGCTGATCGTGTCGGTCGCCGAGACGTACCGCCTGCCGGTGGCCTCCTCGGCCTCCTGGTAGAGCGGCCGGCCGAACGCCTCGGCGCGCTCCAGCGAGGTGCCGGCGGTGTCGGTGGGCAGGAACCAGGAGGCGCCGACCTCGACGGGGGAGTCGTCGGTGCGGACGAGGTGGCGGCGGCAGAGCAGGTCGGTGCCGTCGGACACGCCGAACGCGTCGGCGACCTCGGCGGGGGCGGGGGAGCGGCCGACCGAGACGAGCTGCTGGCGGTACCGGGCAGCCAGGTCGGTGTGGTAGCCGCGGAAACCGCCGTACCGGCCCCGGGAGAGGCGGTTGAGTCGGCGCCGGGTGCCCCGGACGTACGTACCGGAGCCGGGCTTGGTGATCAGGATGCCCTCGACCCGCAGTTGGTCGACGGCGCGCTGCACGGTCTGCTTGGCGACGCCGAACATCTCGGCGATGGCCGGGATCGACGGCAGTCGTTCGCCCGGACCCCAGTCGCCGCGACGGACCTGGGCCTTGAGCTGCGCGGCGATCTGCCGGTGGGGGAACTCGGCCGCGCCGGGGTTGATCTGCACACCCGCCTCCTTGATCACATCTAGGTTCCTAGGATGCCCTAGAGGGTGTGACGCCGCCACCCCGGACACGCGAAAACGGGCCCCCGGACCACAGAAGGTCCGAGGGCCCGCGGCGAAACAGTGCTACCAGGAGCCGGCGGTGGGACCGGCCGAGCCGCCCCGACGGCGGAGGTACTTCTCGAACTCCTGGGCGATCTCGTCACCGGTCAACGGGGTGATTCCCTCGTCGCCGACGCGTTCCTCCAGCTCACGGACGTACTCACCCAGCTCGGCGTCCTGCTCGGCGGCGCTGCGCACCCGCTGCTCCCACTCGGCGGACTCCTCGGCCAGGTCGGCCATCGGCACCGGCAGGTCGACGACCTCCTCGACCCGGTGCAGCAGCGCGAGAGTCGCCTTGGGGCAGGGCGGATTGTTGGCGTAGTGCGGCACGTGCACCCAGAACGACACGGCGTCGACCTCGGCGCGGGCGCAGGCGTCGTGCAGCACACCGACGATGCCTGTCGGCCCGTCGTAGCGGGTCGGGGTGAGCTGGTAGCGCTCCGCGGCCTGCGCATCGGAGGCGCTGCCGCTGATCGGCAACGGCCGGGTGTACGGCACGTCGGCCAGCAACGCGCCGAGCAGCACCACCCGTTCCACCTCCAGGCTGTGGCAGATCTCCAGAACCTGCTCGCAGAACGTCCGCCACCGCATGCTCGGCTCGATGCCCCGGATCAGCACCACGTCGCGCTCGGTGCCCTCGGGGCTCGCCACCATGAACCGGGTCGTCGGCCACTCCACCCGGCGGGTCTCCCCGTCGGCCATGGTGATGGTGGGCCGGCTGACCTGGAAGTCGTAGAAGTCCTCCGGGTCCAGCTCGGCGATCTGCCGCGCGTTCCAGACCTGTTCCAGGTGCTCGACGGCCGCTGTGGACGCGTCGGCGGCGTCGTTCCAGCCCTCGAATGCGGCAATGGCCACGGGGGACCGCAGTACCGGCAGTCCGTCGAACTCGGTCACGCCGTCACCTCACCCTGCTCGTCGCGGCCGACACCGGGACCGCGCCCGGTCGTCGGGCCGTGGTGCACGGTGGCGTCCCTGTTGTCCTTCACGTCCGCCAGCCTACGTGCCGGGCAGGGATGCGGCCCGTCGGCCGCGCCGGTCCGCTCGGTCCACCACCGGGCATACGGCGGCGAACCGGACAGCGTGATCCGCCCGACACAATATGGGATCGGGCCCGGACGGCGCTCGGGTTCCGGCAGTACCGCACTAACCTGAACGGGTGCGGACTTCGTTGCTGGATGTGTTGACCGATCGGATCCTCATCGCCGACGGGGCGATGGGCACGATGTTGCAGGCCGCTGACCTCACGCTCGACGACTTCGACGGCCTCGAAGGGTGCAACGAGATCCTCAACGTCACCCGTCCGGACGTGGTGCGGGGGGTGCACGACGCCTACCTGACCGCCGGCGCGGACTGCGTGGAGACCAACACCTTCGGCGCCAACCTCGCCAACCTCGCCGAGTACGACATCCCGCAGCGAATCCGGGAGTTGTCCGAGGCCGGCGCCCGGATCGCCAGGGAGGCCGCCGACGCGGCCAGCACCCCGCAGCGGCCCCGCTTCGTGCTCGGCTCGATCGGCCCGGGCACCAAGCTGCCCACCCTCGGGCACGCCCCCTACGCGACCCTGCGCGACGCGTACCAGGAGAACGCCGCCGGTCTGATCGTCGGTGGCGCGGACGCGTTGATCATCGAGACCTGCCAGGACCTGCTCCAGGTCAAGGCGGCGGTGGTCGGGTCGAAGCGGGCGATGACCGAGCTGGGCCAGTCCGTGCCCATCATCTGCCACGTGGCGGTGGAGACCACCGGCACGATGCTTGTCGGCAGCGAGATCGGAGCGGCCCTCGCCGCCATCGAGCCGCTCGGCGTGGACCTGATCGGGCTCAACTGCTCCACCGGCCCGGCGGAGATGAGCGAGCACCTGCGCTACCTGTCGCAGCACTCCCGCATCCCCCTGTCGGTGATGCCGAACGCCGGCCTGCCGGTGCTGACCGCCGACGGCGCGTACTTCCCGCTGACTCCCGTGGAGCTGGCCGAGGCCCTGGAACGCTTCATCACCGAGTACGGCGTGGGGCTCGTCGGCGGCTGCTGCGGCACCACCCCGGAGCACATCCGGGTGCTGTCCGAGCGGCTGCACGGCGTCACCGCGCCGGGGCGCGAGCCGCGGCACGAGGCGGGTGTCTCGTCGGTCTACCACCCGGTGCCGTTCGCCCAGGACGCGTCGGTGCTGATGGTGGGGGAGCGGACCAACGCCAACGGTTCCAAGGCGTTCCGGGAGGCGATGCTCGCCGGTGACTTCCGCGCCTGCGTGGAGATCGCCCGCAGCCAGGCTCGCGACGGTTCGCACCTGCTCGACCTGTGCGTGGACTACGTCGGCCGCGACGGCACGCAGGACATGCGCGAGCTGGCCGGCCGGTTCGCCACCGCGTCGACGCTGCCGATCATGCTGGACTCCACCGAGCCGAACGTGGTGGAGGCCGGGCTGGAGATGCTCGGCGGCCGGTGCGTGGTCAACTCGGTGAACTTCGAGGACGGCGACGGCCCCGACTCCCGGTACGCGCGGGTGATGCCTGTCGTGCGCGAGCACGGCGCGGCCGTGGTGGCGCTGCTCATCGACGAGGAGGGGCAGGCCCGTACCCAGGAGTGGAAGGTTCGGGTCGCGGCGCGGCTGATCGACGACCTGACCGGCCGGTGGGGCATGGACCGCTCCGACATCCTGATCGACGCGCTGACCTTCCCGATCGCCACCGGTCAGGAGGAGACCCGCCGCGACGGCATCGAGACGATCGAGGCGATCCGCGAGATCGCCCGCCGCTACCCGGGCGTCAACTTCACCCTGGGCATCTCGAACATCTCCTTCGGGCTCAACCCGGCGGCCCGGCAGGTGCTCAACTCGGTGTTCCTGCACGAGTGCGTCCAGGCCGGCCTGACCTCGGCCATCGTGCACGCCAGCAAGATCCTGCCGATGTCGAAGATCCCCGACGAGCAGCGCGAGGTCGCGCTCGACCTGGTCTACGACAGGCGCCGCGAGGGCTACGACCCCGTGCAGCGTTTCCTGGAGCTCTTCGAGGGCGTCGACGTGACGAGCGCGCGGGCCACCCGCGCGCAGGAGTTGGCGGCGCTGCCGCTGGACGAGCGGCTCAAGCGGCGGATCATCGACGGTGAGCGCAACGGCCTGGAGGCCGACCTGGACGAGGCGATGGCCGGCGGCCGGTCCCCGCTGTCGATCATCAACGACATCCTGCTGGACGGCATGAAGGTCGTCGGCGAGCTGTTCGGCTCCGGGCAGATGCAGCTGCCGTTCGTGCTCCAGTCCGCCGAGGTGATGAAGACCGCAGTGGCGTACCTGGAGCCGCACATGGAGACCACCGAGGACGGCGGCAAGGGTCGCATCGTGCTGGCCACCGTGCGCGGCGACGTGCACGACATCGGCAAGAACCTGGTCGACATCATCCTGTCCAACAACGGCTACGAGGTCGTCAACATCGGCATCAAGCAGCCGATCAGCGCCATCCTGGACGCCGCCGAGCAGCACCGCGCCGACGCGATCGGCATGTCCGGGCTGCTGGTCAAGAGCACTGTCATCATGAAGGAGAACCTGGCCGAGATGGCCACGCGCGGCGTCGCGGAGCGCTGGCCCGTGCTGCTGGGTGGGGCGGCGCTCACCCGGGCGTACGTCGAGGACGACCTGCGGTCGATGTTCCCCGGCCAGGTGCACTACGCGCGGGACGCGTTCGAGGGGCTGTCCCTCATGGACAAGGTGATGACCGCCAAGCGTGGCGGGGCGCCGGTCATCGACCCGGAGCGGGAGGCGGCCCTCGCCGCGCGACGGGCCCGCCGGGAACGCCAACGGTCGATGGTGACCGAGTCCCTGCCGGAGCTGCACGACTCGTCGGTCCGCTCCGATGTGGCCGCCGACGTGGCCGTGCCCACCCCGCCGTTCTTCGGCACCCGCGTGGTCAAGGGCGTGCCGATGGCCGACTACGCGGCGCTGCTCGACGAGCGGGCCACCTTCCGAGGGCAGTGGGGGTTGAACGGCGCCCGGGGAGGCAACGGCCCGTCCTACGACGAGTTGGTCGAGACCGAGGGCCGGCCGCGCCTGCGGTACTGGCTGGACCGGCTGATCGCCGACCAGGTCCTTGAGGCAGCCGTGGTGTACGGCTACTTCCCCGCGTACTCCGAAGGCAACGACCTTGTGGTGCTCGACGAGAACGGGCACGCGGAGCGCGCCCGGTTCTCGTTCCCCCGCCAGCGCCAGGAGCGACGGCTGTGCCTGGCCGACTTCTTCAAGCCCAAGGGCGACCAGCTCGATGTGGTCGCGCTGCAACTGGTCACCGTCGGCCAACCCGTCAGCGAGTACGCGGCGAAGCTGTTCGCCCGCAACGAGTACCGCGACTACCTGGAGGTGCACGGGCTGTCCGTGCAGCTCACCGAGGCCCTCGCGGAGTACTGGCACCGGCGCATCCGAGCCGAGCTGACCCTGCCCGACGGGCGTCCGCTGGGTCACGACGACCCGACGGACCTGGCGGGCATCCTGCGCAACGACTACCGGGGCTGCCGGTACGCGTTTGGCTACCCGGCCTGCCCCGACCTGGAGGACCGGGCGAAGATCGTGGAGCTGCTGGGGTCCGAGCGGATCGGCGTGGAGCTGTCCGAGGAGTTCCAGTTGATGCCGGAGCAGGCCACCGACGCCATCGTGGTCCACCACCCGGAGGCGAGCTACTTCAACGCCAAGTGACGGGCGTAGGGTCGCTGAGCCGCAATTACGGTCGTCCCGCGGCCACGGGTAACACGATCAGTCGTCAACGGGTTCCGGGCCGTCATTAGTGACCTGGCCCTCGCTGAACGCCGTGTAGATGCTGTTCGAGGTCACCGAGGGTGTCGTAGAACTCGGCCTTTGGCCAAGGCGGTGTTTCGGCTGCACCTCTCCAGGTGAGGTGGATGAGTGCGCAGCGCCCGGCTGGGAGTTCGACGACGATGTCGTCCGAGACCTCGGACTTGGCGATGACCTTGGTGGGTTGGTCGTGGAGAGGATGGCCCGCAGCCAGCTCGGTGAGGAGTTCGGCTTGCAGGGTCTGCTGTAGTTGGCGTTCGGCGGGGCCGCCTTGGCGTAGGTCCCACCATGGGTCGCTGAAGACGGGTTGCTCATCCACGGCCTCATCCTCGCTCAGTTCGTGGGGATAAGGGTTTGACGGTCGACAGTGACGCAGGGCCGCCCCGTCGGGCAGGATTCCGGCGGGTGTAGAACGGAAGCGTGGAGATCGCGCAGCTCAGCCAGGCGTTGGATGACATCTTCGACGGCGCTGTCGTGCATCACGGGTACACCGACTACATCCGCGATTACGAAGTCATCGTCTACGTCACCGCAGACCCGCGTTCCGGCATCCCACCGGTCCATCTTCGTTACCTCTTCAAGTACTGCGTCTCCGCCGAGGTGCGGACGGTAGTGGGTCCCGACATCTGGCGTCGTTCGCTCGACGACCGGCTGACGGACCGCGAGGTCGGTCCGGACCTGGACGGCTTCGTTTGGGCGGTGCGCTGGCAGTCGCTTTACCCAGGTGCCGAGGTGGTGGCCGACTCCGAGCGTGGGCGGTCCTGGGCTGACAGGATCGGCATCCCCTTTCATGAGGTTCGCTTCGAGATGAACGCCCACGTCCTCACTCTCGTCTTCAGCGACCTTGAGGTGACGGAGGTGGGGGAGGGCTACACGCCCTTCATCGTCACCGAGGACTGACACCAAGGTCCCCTCAACTCGGGATGCGACGAGGCGTTCTGGCGCGCGAAGTCGTCAAGGTGGGCTTGACGCGGTAGGTGTGGCGGTTCGCTCACCGGGGCGGGTCGGTGTGAACGAACTCGGCGTCCAGCAGATCGGCGGCTTCCTCGACGGTGGCCACGAACTTGTCCGGTGGAATTCTGGCCACGAAGACCTTGCCCAGGTCATCCGGGAAGGGATGGGTTCGCCGCCAGAACGCGAAGACGATCATCAGGTCGTCGTCCAGGTAGGCGTACTTGGAGACGTTGTCGACGATCTCACCCCACTGCATGAACCAGAACTGCTCCCGGAACTCCGTGTCGTCCGCGTGGAGCAGCCGGAAGATCTCCTCCGGTGTGCGGTCCGGGAAGGGACAGGGCCTGACGTCGCGTCGGCGCACCTGCGCCGCGCTCGACCGCATGGCGTTGATGAAGAACGGGAGGAAGGCGTAGTTGTCGTCGGTGGTCAGCCTCTTGCCAGCCGCCCACAGGTCGACGACCCGCAGTTGGTACGGCTCGATCTCGCCGATCTCCACGGCGAACGTAGCGAGGCCACCGAAGCGTCGTGTCGGCCCCGTCACTCGTACCGGTACTTCAGCGAGTCCGCCTCGGCCTGCTCGATGTCGGCGATCGTCAGGTTCGGCATCCGTAGCTGGGCCAGCGTCACCTCGGCCGAGGTGGGCTGGGCGTCCGCCGGCAGCCACCGCTGCGGGTCCCAGACACCGGTGCGCAGGAGCGACTTGGGGCAGTGCGGGTAGACCTCATCAATGCCCACCACCAGCGCACTGGCCGGTGGCTTGCCCACGGCGGTCAGCTGCGACAGCAGGTCGGGGCGGGTGGAGACGCAGGCCCGGCCGTTCACCCTGAGTGTCGTGGTGCGCCCCGGAATGAGGAACAGCAGCCCGGCACGCCCGGTGGCGATGACGTTCTGCAGGGTGTCCAGGCGCTTGTTGCCTGTCGCGTCCGGTATCGCCACCGTCCGCGCGTCCAGGACGGCGACGAATCCGGCGGGGCCGCCGCGCGGGGAGACGTCGCAGTTGCCCTCGGCGTCCACGCTGGCGACCAGGACCAGCGACGAGCAGCCGATCAACCGTCGGGTCTGCTCGGTGAGTTCGGTCATCTGCTTCCGCACGGCCGCCTCGCTGGGGAGCTCGTAGGCCCGGCGTAGCGTTTCCTGGTCGGGCACGGCGTCGAGGCGCAGCGAGTCGAACGCGGTGGTGGCAGGGGCTGGTGTCATGCCGCCGACCCTAATGGGGCGCACAGCAGCCGTGGGGGGACCACGATGGCCGCGGTTCAGACCGTCCCGGACGTTCCGGCATCGCGGCCGACCCAGGTGGCGACGCACACCTCGTTGCCCTCGGCGTCGGCCAGCACCCACCACATCGGCGCGTACGCGTCGGATACCAACCGGCCGCCGGCGGCCAGGGCGGCGGCGATGCGCGCCTCGGCCTGGTCGTGCGGGACGGCGACATCGAGATGCATGCGGTTGCGGTGCGAGCGCGGTAGGTCCATCTGCTGCAACCCGAAGCCGGGGCCGCGGCGCGACGGGTCGTAGAGGTAGTCGTCGCCGATCGGGGAGTAGCCGAGTACCGCACGCCAGAACGGCAGCACGTCCGCGCCGACGAGCGCGTCGAGCGTGACGTTGATGACCTGTACGGCGGTCGGGTCGGCGGAGAGCCCTCGATTCCGGGCGGCCGCCGAGATCCGCCGGGCCAGCCCGGCATCGCGCCGGGACAGGGACACCGTGACACCGGCGTTGCGCAGGTCGATGGTCAGAATCCGCTGCTCGGCCTCGTCGGCGAGCCTGCCGATCTCATCGACGAGAGCGATGCCGTCCGTCAGCGAGCGAGTGGGGAAGTGGGCGGAGACGAGGTGGTACAGGGAGCGCCAGTCCTCGACACCCTCGGCGGCGTGAAACTCCCTGGCCGTGATCTGCCGAGTCATGCCGGCGAACCTAACATCGCACGCCCCGACCGGAGTCCGGACGCCCACTGCCGGGACGTGGAACCTGTCCTGGTTGCTCCTGGGACGGCGTCGGCCGGCTCGCGGCCCTAGGTTCCGCTGGCGACGAGCGCGGCCTCCGCTGACTCTGGGCGCGTTCGCTCGCCCCATCGGACGACCGCTGGCACGGCGAGCCCTACGGCGACGAAGATGCCGCCCATCAGCAGCCAGCCGGGAGCCCCCCAGGCGATGCAGAGCAGGCCCAGTATGGAAGGGGCGGCGACGTTGGCCAGGCCCGTGCCGAGCCCGGATACTCCCGTGTACTGCCCCTGCGCGTGCGCGGGGGCGAGTCGGAACTGCAGCTCGAGTGACCCCGCCGCGTGCCACAACTCGCCGACGGTGTGCGCGGCGACCCCCAGCGTTATCACCGTGACGGCGAGCCATCCGGGCATCGTCGACGTGGCGGCGATCAGGGCCATCCCGACCAGGAACGCTACGCCGGAGCGGCGCATCGCCCGACCCGCCGCTGGACTGGTGTCGATCCCCCGGCTCGCTCTGACCTGAAGCGCCGCCACGAGGGCGGTGTTGACCAGCACGGCCACCCCGACGAACCAGCGCGGAGCATGCGTCTGCGAGATGATCCACACCGGCAGCGCGAAGACCAGTACCTGGCCCTGAATTCCCAGGATGGCGTCGAGCACGGTGACGGCCAGGAAGGTCTTGTCCCTCAGTGCAATCCAGCGCCCGGTCATCCGGGGGACTGGAACAGGCGGCAGCGAGGGCAGCCGGGTGATGATGGCGGCGCATGCCACGAAGCTGATGGCGTTGCCGACGACCAGGGCGAGGTAGGCCGCTCGGGTGTCCAGTTGCACCGCAGCGCCGGCGGCGAGGGCGCCGCAACATCCGGCGAGGTTGGCGACCGAACGCAGATAGGCCCGGTACCGGGCCAGGTGCGTGCCCGCGAAGCCACGCACCAGCGGACCGCGAGACGCCCCGCCGGCCGAGTGGGCGAGCTGGGTCAGACAAACCAGGACGACGAAGAGCCAGAACGTGTGCACGAATGCCAGAGCGGCCATGGTGGCGGCTCGAACGATCAGCGTCAGCAGGTAGATCTCGCGCGGCCCCCGCCGATCGGCGAGATGCCCCACCGGGACTCCGGCGAGCATTCCGACCAGCGCTGCTATGCCCATGCCCAGGGCGACCTGCGCAAGGGGCAGCCCGACGGACCGGGTGAAGAAGAGCACGGCACTGGCCATGAAGATGCCACTTCCGAGCATGTTGACGAAGGTCGCGAAGGCCAGCACGCGCCGAGGGCCGCTCGCGGGAATGAGTCCTCGGGCAACCAGCCATGAGCTGTTGGACGGCGGCGGGGTGGGAATGGGCGATGTCGCTGCCTGCACGTGACGAACCTTCCGTCGGGGATCGTGGACTCGTGGCAGGGCTGCAACCTGCCCGAGAGCTGCTACTCGAGGCTGGTCAACCGCTAGCTCACCCAGTGCTTGACCGACCGGAGCGGCGAGAAGTGGAAGGCCGCCGTGCCGCTGTGGTCCAGCCGGGTGTCCAGGCACCCGCAGCAATCACGTTCGTGGGCATTGGGCGAACGTAGCCACCGCCGCTGACCTGCGCAGTCGGTTGTCCGCCCGATACCGATCGCGCACAATCGCTGTTAGGTTATCTATCGTGGGAAGCGCTCCGCCGGCAGCGCGATGACGGCTCTCGCGCGGTAGTCAGGTGGGCTCGTAGGATCTGCTGATGATCGAGCCTGCGCCGGTGACCCGGTCGTCGTTGCGTCGCATTTCGCCGATCGCGGCGCCGATGCCGTTGGCGGTGCTTCCGGCCCGGACCTGGTCCGACGAGCAGTGGAAACGGATCACGCTCGGTTACCGGGCTCGCGACATGGACGAGAAGTGGAACGTGTTCGTTGAGGACGAGGTCGCGTTCCTGCATCGCAGCTGGACCGGCAACGGAATCTACGAAGCGTCCTTCTCGCCCGTACCCGGCGATGGCTGGCGCATCTCCACCGTGGTGGTGGAGTCCGATCCGTCGCGTTACCGCCGCCGCTCGGACCAGTACGACAGCCTGCTGGTCGATTTGGTGCTCAGCGGAATCGTGCTCGGTGAGCCCGTCGTTGATCTACGCGCCGAGCTGGTGGCGCTGACAACGCAGGGGTCTGGACGCACCGATCTGCCCGCAGGCGTCATCGAACACAGCGCGCTCGGGCTGAGGTCATCCCAATAGCCAACGCTTTGTGTCGAGAACGCGTCGGTGGCTCCGTCTCAGGGGAGGATGCGACCACGGCGGCCGCAGCAGAGCGAGGAGATCCCGCATGGCGATCCAACGGATGGACAACGTCCTCATCGTGGTGAACGACCTTGACGCGGTCATCGCGTTCTTCGTCGAACTCGGCATGGAGTTGGAGGGCAGGGGGCCGGTCGAGGGACGGTGGGTGGAGCGTGTCATCGGCCTCGACGACGTCCGCCAGGAGGTCGCGATGCTGCGGACCCCGGACGGTCACGGCAAGGTCGAGCTGGCGATGTTCCACACGCCGAAGGCGATCAGCCACGAACCGGAGAACGCGCCGACGAACACCCTCGGGATTCGCCGCATCATGTTCGCCGTCGACGACATCGAGGACGTCATCGCCCGGCTGCGCGCCCACGGGGCCGAACTCGTCGGGGAGGTGGAGCGGTACGAGGATATCTTCCTGCTCTGCTACCTGCGCGGCCCGGAGGGCATCATCGTCGGACTGGCCCAGCAGCTCACCTGAGTGTCAGGCCCCGATGTCGGCGACCATCGTGTCCGCGTCCGTGAACGACTCGACCGTGCGGAATCCCTCGGAGGCGTAGAGGCGGGCGGCGGCGTTGGCCCGCTCGACGCTCAGCGACACGGTACGGATGCCGCGTTCCCGTGCGGCGTCCAGGACGGCGCGCAGCAGCGACCGGCCCACACCCCGACCCCGCCAGGCGTCCACCACGCCGATCGTCAGCTCCGGCACGTCGTCACTGACGTACCCGTAGCCGGGATCTTCGGCGCTCAGGTAGCGGAACCAGGCCGCGCCGACCGGCCGACCGGCCGGGTCCACCGCGACCACGCCGACGTCGTCCCGCCGCATCCACCCCGCCACGTAGTGGGCCAGCGCGGGATCGGCCAGGATCCGCTCGCGAGACCAGGTGCGCTCGGGCAGCCAGTTCACGGCCTCGACGAGCATGTCCACCAGGAAGTCGGCGTCGGCCGGGGTGGCCGCGCGGATGACGAAGTCGGTCACCGCGCCAGCCTCGCACACGCGAGCGGATGCGAGAGGCGGCCGGCGCCACCACAATGGGCGCCGGAGGTGATCGAGGATGGTCGACCAGGAGAGCGTGCCCAAGCTGTGCCAGGTGGTGCTCGACTGCACCGACGCCCGTTCGCTGGCGGAGTTCTACCGGCAGCTGCTGGGTCTGGTCTACCGGCCCGGCGACGAGCCGCCAGCGCCGGGGCAGGACGATCAGCGCGGGCGCGACTGGTTGGTGCTCAGGACTCCCGAGGGCGCGTCCCAGATGGCGTTTCAGCAGGTGGATCACCTGCCGGAGACGACCTGGCCGGACAACTCGGTGCCCCAGCAACTGCACCTGGACCTGACCGTGGAATCGGTCGAGGAGCTGCTCGTCCAGCACGAGCGGGTCCTGCGCCTCGGTGGTCGGTTGCGCTACGACCGTATCGACGACCCCGACGAGCCACTGCGGGTGTACGCCGACCTGGCCGGCCACCCCTTCTGTGTGTTCGTCGGCTGAGCGGCATCGCCTGCGCGGTGTCGAGCGCCGGGCGCAGCGAGCCCGGCAAGCGCTGTCATGTACCGGCGATACCGCCCCCGGCTCACAGCGGTGGCGACGCCCGGCGTCCACGACCTGCTCGCCAGCAGGCGGGAACGTGCCGCTGAGAGCGAACATGCGGCACGCCGGAGCGCGCGGTCCCTACGATGTCCGAAGAGGCGGCCGCTGTGAACGGGGATGACCATGCCGGAACCGCGCGCTTTCTGGGTCGACGAGCACTTCGACCGGGAGCACGACGTCGACGGCCGCGGCCGGTACGAGGCCGAGGTGCTGAGGCGGATCGACGAGTTCGCCAGCAGTTGGGACGACATCGCGCCGGTGAGCTTCGCGGCGACCGCGTGGCGCATCGCCTGTGAGCTGGAACCGGGCTACGTCCGCTGGCACCGGCGGGTCCTGTCGGCGTCCTGCACGCGCAGCCCGTGGGACGGGGGCATGGTCTGCGCGGTGACGGTGATCTCGCGCTGGCCGGCGGAGCTGACCTGGACGAAGCAGTGGCAACGCGACAGGGGTTGGCAAGACTGGCCGCAGATGTTCGGGCAGTACACGACCCCGTCGGAGCAGGACGTGACGCGCCGTCCGCACCTGCGGGCGCTGCTTCAGGTGGAGGCGCCGGTTCCGCTCGGTGAGCTGCCGCCGGCGCCCGCCGGGCCGCAGGATCAGGTGGCGTCCGCAGCGCGCAGGGCTGTCACGGTGCTGACCCGGGAACTCAACGACCTGCTCGCCCCGATGATCGGCCAGCTCGAGGCCGGGGTGCCGGCCGACTCCTGAAAGCCGCCGGGCCGCCGGCAGCGACGCCGCCGACTCCTGAAACCCGCCGGCAGGGGAGTCCGGGGCGACGGCAGGCCGCCCCGGACTCCACAGGTCACGCGGTCCGGTAGGCCCGCAGCACCGTCTGCGTCACCGTGTTGCCGGCGGTGTCGGTGGCCGTCACGCGCAGCGACACGAAACCGGCCCGTCGTGGGTGAGCGATGAGCGCTACGCCGCGCACCACCGGCAGCGCGATCCATGTCCTGCCGTCGTCGAACGACGCGGAGACGCCGAGCTTCCGGTTGGGCGCGGCCGACGAGCCGGCCTGCCGGTCCAGGCCGACCGGGATCGCCATGATCCGGCCCGCCCGCGCGGTGTTGGTGTCATCGAGAATCGGCATCGGCCGAGCCGTCGTCAGGGGCAGCCGCTGCGGCGACGACGTGTGCGCCGAGGTGAACGTCCAGGCCACCGACACCGACGTCGACAGGGTGTCCGGGGCGCCGCGCTTCGCGGTGGCCTCCAGCCGGTAGTCGGCCTTGCCGGCGGGCACCGTGAACTCCGCCCACGGGCTGTCCGACGTGCCGATCCGCGTGCCGTTGCGGAACAGTCGGACCTCTACCGGCAGGTCGTCGCGGGTGGCGGGGCGGCCGGTCGCGTCACCGAACAGCGGCAGCCCAGCGACCGAGATGGTGTCGCCGTCGCGGCCCGCGTACCCCAGGGGGTTCAGGGTTGGCGCCTGGGCCACCGACGGGCCGAACGGGGCCGCGTTCCAGGTCTGGGTGTACGCCCGTCCCGGTTGGAAGGTGGACTCCTGGGTGGTGGAGTTGTCGCCCTCGACGAACGTGGAGGTCCAGGTGAGTCCGCCGTCGGTGTTGTAGTACTCGGTGCCGTGAAACGGCAGGTCGATGGGCGTGTTCGACCCGATCGGGCCGGCTCCGCCGGCCGCCGCCGCGCGGTGGAACCGGACGGCCGTCGCCGTGGTGGACTGGCGGCGGTAGGTCGCGGTGACGGTGGCGAGGTTCTTCGGCGTCAGCTTGGTGGACAGTCCGGTGAACATGTCGCCCTTGCGGACGTAGGCGAGGTCGTACGTGTAGGGGCTGTTGCGGAAGGTCCCGTCCCGGCCGGGGCGGGCGAGCCCGACGCCGAGCGTCGCGGCGAACTCGGGCGCGGCGACGGCAGGCCCGATCCGGCCGAAGAACACGTCCCCGAACGACACCCCGCTGAGCTGCACACCCGGGTAGCGGAAGCCGTCGTCCCAGTTGGCGCTCACGTTGATCGCGGTGGGCGCGGCGTCGCGTTGCGGCACGGTCAGGGCGACGGGCTTGGCGGTACGGGCGTCGACGGCCTCGGTGACCGGGCCGTGGACGTCCAGAACCGGCTGCACGAGCAGCGTCGAGGCGTCGCCCTCGTGGATGGTGCTGTAGAGCCCGTAGCGGCCCACGGGCAGCCGCAGGGTGCCGCCGCCCGGCTCGGAGGTGAGGGTGCTGAACTCCCCGGTGGCGAGGTTCGCCGCGACTGTCGTGTACTCGGTGGCCGGCTTGCCGTCCCGGCCGGTGTGGGGGAGCGCGACGTCGTAGCTCTCGATCTCGCGGTTGAGGGCGAACGGCGTGCGTACCCGCAGGTCACCGGCGCCGGTCGCGACCACCGCGCCCTGGTAGACGCCGTCGGCGGCGTCCACGCGGGTGTCCACGGTGATCGTGGCCTCGGCCCGGCCGCCGGCCGGCACGACAAGCGTGGCCGGGCTGACGGTGAGCATGCCGGCCGGCGCGGGGGCGACGGTCAGCGACAGGGTGACCGGCGCGGCGCCGGTGTTGCGGTAGCCGACGACCCGGGTGACGGGGGTGTCGTCGGCGTGCGGCCAGCGCTGGACCGGGAAGTCGATGGCGGCCACGTCGGCGGCGACCGGCTGGGTGACCGCGCGGGCGATGTCGACCCGGCCGGCGCCCTGCTCGTAGAGGGTGTCCGCGCCGGTCGGCTTGGCCGAGTCCATCAACGCGGCCTTGAGCTGCGCTCCGGTCCAGTCCGGGTGCTGGCCGGCGAGGATCGCGGCGCTGCCCGCCACGTGCGGGGTGGCCATCGACGTGCCCGCCATGGTGGCGTAGTCGCCGCCGGGGGCGGCCGCGACGATGTCGACGCCCGGCGCGCTGATCTCGGGCTTGATGTGGTTGTCGCCGACGCGCGGGCCTCGGCTGGAGAAGTACGCCCGTTGGTCGTCGGCGTCGACGGCCGCGACGGCGAGCGCGTCGTCGGCGGACGCCGGCGAGGACACGGACTTCGGCTTGCCCTCGTTGCCGGCGGCGACCACGAACAGCGTGCCGTACTGGCGGCTGAGGTCCTGCACCGCCGTCTCCAGGGGGTCGAGTCCTGGCGCGTCGTCGCCGCCCACGCTCAGGTTGACCACCCGGGTCTGCGGGGCGAGCCACTGCATGCCGGTGATGATGTCCGAGTCCTGGCACTCGGTGGTGGCGCAGACCTTGCCGACGAGCAGCTTCGCGCCCGGCGCGACGCCCCGGTACCGACCGCCGGAGGCGGCCCCACTGCCCATGATCGTCGACGCCACGTGGGTGCCGTGGCCGACCGCGTCGGCGGGGTCGTCGCCGCCGGTGAAGTCGCGGACCTCGGTGAGGTGCCCGGCGAAGTCGGGATGGGCGGCGTCGATGCCGGTGTCCAGCACGCCGACGGTGACGCCGGTGCCGTCGAAGCCGGCCTGCCAGGCCGTCGGGGCGCCGATCTGCGGGACGCTGCGGTCCAGCGTCACCCGCCGCTTGCCGTCGAGCCAGATGGCGCTGACCCCGTCGGTGAGCGTGCGCGCCATCGACGTGCCCCGGGTGAGCGACGACCACAGCGTCACCCGGTCGTCGCGGCCCGCCCGCACCGCGAGGGCGTGGGCGGCGGGCAGGTCGGCTCGCACGCGCCCGTCGCCCCCGACGGTCGCGGTCCGCGCCGCCGCCGGGTTCTTTCCGGGGTACGTGACAAGCAGCGGCAGGTCGGCCGCCCGGTCGTCGTAGCCGAACCCGGCCAGCGTGGTGAGGTCGAACAGCCGTCGGTCGAGCCGCCCGTCGCGCAGCAGCGGCAGAGCGTCCACCGGGACGACGAACTGGTGGCCGCCCTCCCGGCTGGTCACGAAGCGCATCGTCGTCCGCCCCGGCCCCCGCTCGATCGCCGGGCGGCCGGCCCCGTCGACGGACACCCGGTCGCCGGTGATCAGCGTGAAGGTGCCGGGCGTGCCGGAGACGGTGGCCGCCGGCCGCACCTGGGCGCTCGCCGGGTTGGCCGCCAGGCCGGCCGCGACAAGTGCTGTCGCGAGCACCCCGGCCGTCAGGGCGCGTCGTTGACGTCGTCGCACATCGTCCTCTCCGCCACGGGTGTCTCCCGGGACGGCACGATGACGCCTGGGCTCGCCACCCGGTTGATCTTTGCTGGTGTGACCGTGATCACAAACAGGCCGGGCGGGCGCCGGTCGGGTCGGCGCGGCGAGTTCCATGCGCGGTGACCCGGGGGACGAGGCTTCGAAAGGCGCAGGTCGGATGCGTGACGCTGAGGAGTTCGACGCCCTCTACGCCGCCTGCGCGGGGCGGATCGTGGGTCACGTCTACGCGCTGACCGGCAACCGCAGCGAGGCCGAGGACGCCGTCGCGGAGGCGTTCATGCGGGCCTGGCAGCGCTGGCACACCGTCCGGGAGGCGGACAGCCCGGAGGCGTGGGTCCGCGCCGTCGCCTCCCGGGCGGCGGTGAGCAGTTGGCGCAAGACGTTCAACCGGATCCGCGCCCACCACCGGGCCGCCGTCGACCAGAGCGTGCCCGGCCTCAGCGAGGACCACGTCGCGCTGATCCAGGCGTTGCAACGCCTCAGCGCCAACGAGCGCCGCGCCGTCGTGCTGCACCACCTGAACGACCTCAGCGTCGCCGAGGTGGCGGCCGAGATGCGGGCCCCCGTCGGGACCGTCAAGACCTACCTCGCCCGTGGTCGCCGGGCGATGGCCGGGCTGCTGACCGAGGTGAACCAGGAGGGGACCTCCCATGCCTGATCCGCACGACGACCTGCGGGCGATCGTCGACGAGGTCCGACGCGTCACGACCCTGCCCTCCGCAGGGACGCTGCGCGGGCGCAGCGACCGGCGGCGTCGACGCCGGACGGCGGTCACCGGCGTGGGCCTGGCCGTGCTGGTCGCGGCCGTCGGCACCACCGTGCTGCGGGTACGCGCCGACGTCCCGACACCGACCGTGGGCCCGGCGGGCGTGACGCAGCCATCCGTGGTCCCGTCGTCGCTCTCCCCGAGCCAGACCTCCCCGGCGGGGTCGCAGGACATCCTCGGCGGTCGCCGGCAGGTACGGATCACGGTGCCGGGCCTGGACGGGGCGGCGTTGGCGAGCGGCCCCGACGACGACCGGGTGCGGGCCACCGCCGGGGCGGGCGTCGACGAACGGGCGCTGTGGGTCCTGCGGCCCGCGGGGAAGGCGTTCCGGATCGTGGCGGCCACCCCGGCCGGGGCCGGCCAGGTCTGCATGACAGTCGTGCACGACGCCGCGCCGGGCAGCGTCCGTGCCCACCCCTGTGACCCGACCGCGGCGACGCAGCTCTTCACCATCGACCGGGTCGCCGACGGCAGCTACTCGATCCTGCAGGGCAGGCGCTACGTGCAGGTCGTCGACGGCACGTTCGCCCTCGTCCCCGACCTGCCGGAGGCCCTGACCACCACCTACGAGTTCGAGGACCGAGGCGCGTCGGGCTCCTGACCGCCGCCGGCCGGCAGGTGGTGCGACACCGCTGCGTGATCGGCTCTGCAGGCTCGGGCTCAGGAGACCAGGGTGCCGCCGTCGATGGTCACCACCGTGCCGGTGGCGTAGGTCGCCCGCAGCAGGTAGACGAACGCCTCGGCGACCTCCTCCGGCTCGCCCACCCGGCCGAGCGGCAGCGACTCGCTGAGCTGGGCGTACATCTGCTCTCGGGCCTCCTCGGCCAGCGAGTCCCACAGCGGCGAGCGGATCACGCCCGCCGAGACGGCATTGACCCGGATCGGGGCGAGTTCGACGGCGAGCGCGCGGACCAGGGCGTCGATCGCCCCGGTGATGCTGGACGCCACCGACCAGCCGGCGCTCGGCCGGTGGTTGGCGGTGCCGGTGGTGAGGGTGATCGACCCACCGGGCCGCAGGTACGGCAGTGCCGCGTTGACCGCGGACAGGGCGCCGAAGTACCGCAGGTCGAAGGCGGTACGAGCGGTGGCGAGGTCGAGGGCGTCGACGGACATCAGCGCGAGCGGCTCACCGGCGGTGTAGACGAGGTGGTCGAACGGGCCGAGGCCCTGGAACAGTCGGGCCACGTCGCCGGGGTCGGTCAGGTCGGCCACGTGCCCCTGGGCGCCGGCCGGCAGGGTAGCCAGGGCGCGGTCCACGCTGCGCTGGTTGCGGGAGGCGACCACGACCTGGGCGCCCTCGCGGGCGGCCCGGGTGGCCGTGGCCAGCCCGATTCCCGAGGTCCCGCCGAGTACGACGACACGCTTGTCGCTGAGGTTCATGATCGTGTCCTTCCGGATCTGTGGTGGAGACGGTTCCCACCATGCGCCGGTTGCCACGCCCTCGTCCAAGACCTCTTTCACCTACTGTGATACCCAACGGGTATCATGGATACGGCCCGATGGCGGGACCGGACGGGGGACCGGATGGATGTCGATCTGCGCAAGCTGCGCTACTTCGTGGCGGTCGCCGAGGAACTGCACTTCGGGCGGGCCGCCGCGCGGCTGCACATCGCCCAACCGGTCCTGTCGCGCCAGATCCGGGTCTTCGAGCAGGAGTTGCGCGCCGAGCTCTTCGTCCGGGACCGTCGCTCCACCGTGCTGACCGAGGCAGGCCGTCAACTGTTGACCGACGCTCGTTCGCTGCTCGCCTCGGCCGAGGCACTGCATCGGCGGGTGCAACGGGCCGCGCACGGCAGGTCGACGTTCACCATCGCGTTCATGCCCGGCATCATCGTCACCGCCGAGGCTCGCGCGATCGCCGAGCGGCACCCCGACCTGTCCGTCGATGTCGTCCGCACCTCCGTGACCGACCAGGCCGACGTGGTACGCGAGGGGCGCGCCGACGTCAGCTACGTCCGGCTTCCGATCGACCAGCGCGGCCTGAGCCTGCGCCCCCTGTTCACCGAACCCCGGGTCGTGGTCCTGCCTCGGGAGCATCGCCTGGCCGGCAAGGAGTCGGTCGAGCTTGCCGAGCTGGTCGGGGAACGGCTTCTCCAGGACCCGGACGTGGTGCCCGAGTGGCGGGACCTGCCGAACCGTCCGAGCGACAGCGATCCCCGTCCCCGGCCCGTGCTGTCGTCCGTCGAGGAGAAGCTGGAACACGTCGCCGCGTACGCGGGAATGGTGATCCTGCCGCTGTCGATCGCGACGTTCTACACCAGACCGGATGTCGCCCACGTGCCCGTCGGCGACCTCGGGCACAACCAGGTGTGCCTGGCGTGGGCCGAGGACAATCGCTCGCCGCTGGTGCAGGAGTTCGTCGACATCGCCGCGCGGCAGGCCCGGGCGGCCGACCGCACGTCCCCCAGTGGAGACGGCCGCTGACTACGCTCGGGGCATGTTCCGTGCGGCTCGGCCCGATGACTTCGCGCAGATCATCCGCCTCTATCGGCAACTGAACCCGGACGATCCGGTGCTGGACAACGGCGCCGACGAGGCGGCCTTCCACCGGATCCTGGGGGCACCGGGGCTGCATCTCTTCGTCCTCGAAGCCGACGGGGTCGTCGTCGCCACGACGTACCTCAACGTGATCCCCAACCTGAGCCGGTCGGCGTCGCCGTACGCCGTCATCGAGAACGTCGTCGTCGAGGAAGCACGGCGCGGCGCCGGTCTGGGCCGGCAGATCATGGCCGGGACGCTCCAGGCGGCGTGGGATGCCGGCTGCTACAAGGCGATGCTGATGACCGGTTCGCGCGACGCGGCGACCCACGCCTTCTACCGCGCCTGCGGGTTCTCGGCCGACGTCAAGACCGCGTACCTCGCGCGCCCGCCGGCAGCCTAGGCGGGAAAGGTCTCGCGCAGCGCGGAGTCCAGCGACCGGCCGGTCGTCGGCTCGACGAACAGTTCGGCGAGCAGCAGGTCCGCGAGGTGGGTGGGGTTGATGCCCGACTCCTTGCCCCCGAGGCCCTGCAACCCGCCGCCGAGTCGGAGGGCGGCCTTCGCCGCGCCGGCCGGCAGTCGGGTGACCCGGCGGCGTCGGCCGACCGCCTCGGCGATGCGGCCGAGCATGTCGCGCCACGTGAGGTTCTCGTCGGCGACCGGGATGTCCGCGCCACTGGCCTGCTCCAGAGCGTCCGCCGTGACCTCGGCGACGCTGCGCGCCGAGGCCGCGGCGCTCCCGCCGGTCGGGGCCACCAGAGGGGTACGGGAGCGAGCCCACCGGTCCAGCGGCCCGGCCCAGTTCGGCAGCCGGTCGCCGGAACGACCGAAGACGAAGGGCAGTTCGAGGACGGCGATCGGCAGATCCGGGCCGGCCGCCGCGCGTCCCTCCCGGGCCTGCTCGACCCGGCACCTGATGTACGTGTGCCGCTCGGCGAGCCGCCACTGCGGATGCCGCCTGTCGAAGTAGGTGTAGTACGAGCCCATGACGGCACCGCGGGTGAGGCCCTCCAGGCGGGCAGCGGTGAACAGGCGCACCACCGGCTCCACGTTGTCGCGGCGGAACTGCGGATAGATCGGCTTGGGCAGCGGCCGCTGCTCGTCGGTGCGGGTGGCGTACACGACGCCGTCGTGGGCGGCGAGCAACGGCCGCAGCTCCTCGATCGGGGCGGACCCCACATCGAGCAGGTGGTCGACCCCCGGCTGGGCGGTGCGCGCCACAGTGGTGGTGGCATGGCCGCGCTCGCGCAGCACGTCCACGACATGAGCGCCGATCAGACCACTGCCACCCACCACGAGAATCCGCACGATGCATCGTCCAGTCTGGACCCCGGTGCGTGTCAAGCCATGGCGCCGGTCACTGCTTGTTCTTCGCGACGTTGTAGATGTCCAGGACGTCGTCGTCGAAGTAGGGGCCGTACATGTTGCCGGAGTACTTGTACGACATCACCGAGTTGACGTACCCGAACCGGAGGGTGTTGTCCCAGGCGCGCAGGAACGGGCCTCCGCTGGAGCCGTGGTTGAGCGGGCAGTCCTTCAGCTTGACCCGCTGCGTCCCGGCGGCTTTGATGCCGCCCTGGGCGTAGTACTGCGACTGACCGTCGTAGGGGGCCTCGCCGGGGTAGCCGAGCAGCAGCGCTGTGAGCGTCTTGGACTTGTTGACGCTGAGCCCCTGCCCGCCGGTGACGTGCACGAGCCGGTCGCCGTTGCGGGGGTGCATGGTGACGAACGCGAAGTCCCACCAGAGGTAACCCCAGTCGACCCAACCCTCGACCGACGTGAACTCCTTGGCGAACCAGAGGCCGTGCAGCGCCACACCGTCGGTGAACTCCGGGGCGTACGCCCAGTTGTCGAACCAGACGGACCCGCCGTCACCGGGATGGACGCAGTGCCCGGCGGTGGACACCATGTTGGCCTGCGGGTTGTTGATGGTCCCGCCGGAGCAGAAGAAGTCCTCGTCGTTGTGGGTGAAGAAGACGCGCCCGACACCGGGTGAGGCGTTCACCGACTGGGTCCCCTGGCTGGGGCCCCGCGCGGCCGCGCTCAGCCCGGCCGCCGGGGAGCGTGGGGGCGCCGGCGTCGCCACGTCTCGTGCGGCGCCGATGCGGCCGGGTCGGTCGGCGGCCTCCCCGTCGAAGGTGTCGACCCCGTCCGGCATGGGCGCGGGGCGTGCCGCGCGCATGCGCTCGGGCGTCCAGTAGGCACTGCCCGCCGACGCCGCGGTGTCCGCGTCGGTCAACACCCGCCCGTGGATGGTGGCACGCGCCTCGGCCACGGTCGCCGAGGCGCTCGGCGCGTCCGCCGCCGCCGCAACCGCTCGGGCCGGCGTCGCTCCGACGGCGAGCGTGGCCACCAGCATGATGCCCACCGCGACGAATCCGAGTTTCCTGCGCACGGGACCCCCTGAGGTTGGCGGTCGGAGTCACTACGCTCCGACGTCGCACCGCCAACGCTAGGGTCGACCGGGCGATCCACAGTGGTCCTGTCGGCTACGTTCGGTGACGGTTGCCTGACTGCGAAACGGGCTCCGCCGTGTCTGAGGATCCTTCACCAATGCGTGTCGGAGCGGGCCACAAAGGAACCGGGGCGGGCGGTTTGCACCGCCCGCCCCGAACTCCCGCCGTTTCACGGCCCGGCCGCCGACCAGGCCGGGTAGCGCCGTCTAGCTGCTGGTCAGGACGAACCTTTCCCAGGATCCGACCGACGTGCGGTTGGCGATCAACGCGCCCGCCCCGGCGTTCTCGGCGGCCACGATCTGGTTGTTGGCAAGCGCCCGCAGCGCGACCGTCCCGTCCGAATTGTTGATGATCTGGAAGGTCTCCCACGGGCCGATCGTCGTACGGTTCGCGATCAACGGGCTGGTGCCCGTGTTGTCAGCACAGACGTACATCCCGTTGGCGCGCGAGCGCAGGGCGATGTTGCCGTTGCCGGCGTCCACCCGGTCGTACTGCTCGGTCGTCGAGACGCTGGCCTTGTTGGCGATCAGCGGGTTGGTGCCGACGGCCGACACGTACTGGTTGTTGACCTGCGCCCGCAGCGTGATCCCCCCGGTGGGTGGGGTGGTCGTGCCGGTGGTGAAGGTGAACGCGTCCAGGTCGAACAGGTTGCCCGAGCCGCCCTTGAACACGAGGTACAGCGTGGTCGAGGCGGTCGGCGGGTTGCTGATGGCGGTGGAGACGTCGACGAAGGTCTCCCAGTTACCGGTCACCGGCACCGTGGCGGTGCCGAGCAGGGTGCCGGTGGCGGACCCGGTACGGACCTCGATGGTGCCGCCGGCGCCGGCCGAGGAGACCCGGGCGGTGAACCGGGTCGCGTTGGCCAGGTTGTACGGCTGGTACGAGATCCAGTCGTTGTTCTCGATGAACCCGGCCGTCCGGCCACCCTCGGCGTTGGTGTGGTCGGTCGCCTGGACACCGGACTGGGCGGTGAAGTGCTCACCCTGGCGGTGCTTCGGCTGGAGGGTCTTGATGCTGTGCGTGGTGAGCCCACCGTTGTCGGTGTAGGCGGCGTCGAAGACCCCGTAGATGTTGGCCGCGGAGTCGTGCTCCCCGTCGGTCGGGACGGCGATGGAGCCACTGCACCCGTTCTTCGAGGTGATCTGGTGCGCGTGGCTGTCGTGGCCCAGCGCGTAGGTCAGGCTCACCTTGGAGCAGTCGATCGTGCCGTCCTGCGGGTCGCTCACGCTGATCTGGTACGACACCGTGTCACCGAAGCTGAACAGCTGCCCGTCGACGGGCGAGGTCAGCGTCACCGTCGGCGCGGTGTTGCCCACGGTGATG
Source organism: Micromonospora sp. NPDC049275 (assembly GCF_043197115.1). Taxonomy (NCBI): domain Bacteria; kingdom Bacillati; phylum Actinomycetota; class Actinomycetes; order Micromonosporales; family Micromonosporaceae; genus Micromonospora; species Micromonospora sp. NPDC049275. The sequence continues at coordinate 890,818 of NZ_JBICSN010000002.1, read as the reverse complement.
ACCAGGCTCGCCGTGCCGGACAGGCCGGTCGGGTCGGTGACCTTCAGGGTGGGGGAGAACGTGCCGTTGGTGGTGTACGTCTTCGTCGGGTTGGCCGCCGTCGACGTGGTGCCGTCGCCGAACGTCCACAGGTAGCTCAGCGCCCCACCCTCCGGGTCGGAGCTGCCGGCCGAGGAGAAGGTGACGGTCAGCGGGTTCGACCCCGAGGTCGGGTTGGCCGAGGCGACCGCGATCGGGTTGCGGTTGCCGCCGCCGATGTACTCGATGCGGAAGAGCGCCTGGTTGTTCGAGCCGGTACCGTAGTCCAGCACGTAGAGCGCGCCGTCCGGGCCGAAGGCCATGTCCATGACCTGCGTGCCGCTCCACGGGAAGCTGGAGATCTCCCCGCGCGAGCCGTCGGAATTGATCTTGATCGGCTTGATCCACCGGCGGCCGTACTCGCCGGCGAAGAACTGGCCGTCCAGCGACTGCGGGAACTTGATGCTGGAGTTGAGCGAGGCGTTGTACCGGTACACCGGCCCGGCCATGGGCGACTCGGAGCCGCTGCCGAACTCCGACGGCGAACCGGAGTCGCCGGCGTACTTGATCCAGGCCGGCTTCGCCGCGGGCAGCGTACCGAGGCCGGTGTTGCGGAACGAGTTGTTGGTGGGCCCGCCGGTGCAGTTGTACTTCGACTGCGACGGCCCGGACGGGAAGGTGTATTCGTTGTATGTTTCCGTGCTGCTGTTGCTGCCGGTGCAGTACGGCCAGCCGAAGTTGCCCGGTGCCGTGATGCGGTTGAACTCGACCTGGCCGGAGGGGCCACGGCTGGAGTTCGTGGACCCGGAGTCGGGGCCGTAGTCGCCGACGTAGACGACGCCTGTCGCCTTGTCGACGCTCATCCGGAACGGGTTGCGCAGACCCATCGCGTAGATCTCCGGACGGGTGTTGGCCGTGCCGGGCGCGAACAGGTTGCCGGACGGAATCGTGTACGTGCCGTCCGTCTGCGGCTTGATGCGCAGCACCTTGCCCCGCAGGTCGTTCGTGTTGCCCGCCGAGCGCTGGGCGTCGAACTGCGGGTTGCGGTTGGTCCGCTCGTCCAGCGGCGCGTACCCGGAGGACTCGAACGGGTTGGTGTCGTCGCCGGTGGTCAGGTAAAGGTTGCCGGCGCTGTCGAAGTCCAGGTCACCGCCGACGTGGCAGCACTGCCCACGGTCGTTGTTGACCTGGAGCACGACCTTCTCGCTGCTCAGGTTCACCGTGTCGTCGCTGTTGAGGGTGAAGCGGGACAGGTTGAGGTGCCCCTTCCACCGGTCCCAGTCCGACTGCGAGCCCGTGGTCGGCGCATCCCCGGACGGGGTGCTCAACGTGGGCGAGTAGTACAGGTAGATCCACCGGTTGGTGGCGAAGTTGGGGTCGACGGCGACGCCCTGCAACCCCTCCTCGTCGTGCGTGTAGACGGACAGGGTGGCGGAGACCTTGGTGTTGCCCGCCACGTCGGTGACCCGCAGCACGCCGTTGCGGGCGGTGTGCAGCACCGAGCGGTTGGGCAGGACGGCCAGGGACATGGCCTCACCCAGCTCTGCCGAGCCGGTGGCGAGTTTGACCTGCTGATAGTCGGAGGCCGGGATGACCGCCGCCTGAGCGGTGGAGGGCGCGGCCACGGCCAGGGCCACACTCGCTGCGGTGGTGACCGCGGCGACGAGTGCCCGGGACCAGCGCCGGGGGTTCGAAAGCATGATCGTCCTTTCTCGACGACCAGGGCCGGGCGTGCGGGGGCGCACCACGGCCAGGTGGGGGTGGTGAGGAGCGCGTCGAGACGCGATCAGTTGGTGGTGACGAGGTCGAACTTCTCCCACTGACCGATGGAGGTCCGGTTGGCGATCAGCGGGGAGGCACCAGCGTTGTCGGCCGCGACGTAACGGTTGTTCACCGTGGCCCGCAGGCTCACCGTGCCGTCGGAGTTACGGACGAGCTGGAACGTCTCCCAGGCGCCGGCGCTGGCCCGGTTGGCGATCAGCGCGGAGGCGCCGGCGTTCTCCGCCGCGACGAACTGCCCGTTGCTCTTGGCGCGCAGCGCGACGTTGCCGTTGGCGAGGTTGACCAGTTCGAACCGCTCACTGTTGCCGACGGAGCTCTTGTTGGCGATCAGCGCGGTGCTGGCGTTGGGCGCGCTCACGTACTGGTTGTTGGCGCGGGCCCGCAGCGTGGAACCGGCGGCAGCGGGCGGCGGGGTGGTCGGCGGGGCCGTCGTCGGCGGGGCCGTCGTCGGCGGGGGAGTGGTCGGCGGGGCCGTGGTCGGCGGCGGGGTCGTCGGGTTCGTCGACCCCGGCGAGCAGTTGGCGCTGACCGAACCCGCGGCGACCTGCAGGCCACCGAGCAGCATCCGGGTGAAGTTCGGGTCGGTGTACGACGCCTCGGTGTGCCCGAGGCCCGTGTACCAGGCCCGTCCGCTGCCGACCGTCTTGCACCAGGTGATCGGGTGGTCGCCGTTCATGTTGCCGCCGCTGTAGGACGACTCGTCGAGGCTGGCGAGGACCCGCGCGGTGGAGCGGGGGTTGGTGCGGTAGTTGTACCACTCGTCGGAGCGGGACCAGGTGGCGGGCAGGTGAGCCGTCGACGGGTTGGTCCGGTCCTCGATCTTCACGGTCGCCGTCTGGATCGCCGGGTGCGAGTCGAACCACGCCCCGACGAGCTGGCCGTACCACGGCCAGCTGTACTCGGTGTCGGCGGCGGCGTGCACGCCGACGTACCCACCACCGGAACCGATGTACGACTCGAAGGCCGTCTGCTGGCTGGAGTTGAGGACGTCGCCGGTCGTCGACATGAAGACCACCGCCTGGTACTGGGCCAGGTTGGAGGTGGTGAACTGGCCGGCGTCCTCGGTGGCGGTCACGCTGAAACCGTTGGCGGAGCCGAGCTGCTGGATCGCGGCGATGCCGTTGGGGATGGCCGAGTGGCGGAAGCCGGCGGTCTTGCTGAACACCAGGACCTTGGTCAGCGGTGCCGCCGAGGCGGTGGTCGGCAGTGCGACCAGACCGGCCATCATCACGGCCAGGCCGGTGACGAGGGCCAGTAAACGGGGACGGGAACGCATGGTCTTGCTCCTCTGCTGAGCGTCGACCCCGAAGGTGTGCACGAGGGCACGCCGGGGCCACGGTGGCGGTGGTGCGGAAGCCGGGCCGCCGATGCTCGGCTGAGATGGTGCGGTGATGTGGTGCGGTGATGTGGTGCGGTGGTGAACTGCGATTGGCCAGCCGATGACCCCGACCACCCTCAGTGGACGGTCGCCGCGCATCGACTCGCATCGCTGACGCAGTAAACCTCCGATGTCTGGGCCCCGTCAAGCCCACCCGCTCCGGCCAGGGACGCGCCGTGGCACGGTCGGCGCCGTCGTCGGGGCGGGACGTAGGGTCGACCGCATGTCCACCGACGAAGATCGCGAGCGCCTCGCCGGGCACCTCGCGGCGCTGCCGGTCCGTGAGCTGGTCGACGTCCTGCGGCGTGCCCTACCGCACTTCGAGCAGGAGGCGTACGGCATGCGAACGGTGCTGACCCTGGCCAACGTCACCTGGTACGAGGACGATGTCGACCCCGGCCTCGACGTCGAGCTGGTCGCCTGGCCCGATCGCGACCACTACGGCGGCGAGCTGGGCCCGGACCAGGGTCTGTGGGAGAACGGTCGGTGCCCACGCTGCGACGTCGAGGTCACCTCCAACGCCAAGCGCGCGCACTGCCCGTACTGCGGAACCGCGTGCGCCCTGACCTGACGGTCGACGTCGGCGTCGCGGTGGTCAGCTCCGGCTGTCCGCGGCGGGACCGCGGGTCCCCGTGGTCGCCATGAGGATGAGGTCGGCGATCGTCTCGGGGTGCGTGACCATGGCGAGGTGCGAGGAGTCGACCTCGATCGTCGTCGCGTTCATCCGTTCGGCCAGGAACCGCTCCAGCTCCGGCGCGGTGGTCCGGTCCGCCGTGGAGACGGAGTAGTAGCAGGGGCGGTTCCGCCAGGCCGCGACCGTCGTCCGGCCCGCGAACAGGTCCCCGGCGATCGGCCCCTGAACGGCGTAGAGGGAACGCGCACGGGTCGCCTCGACGCCGCCCGCGAAGTCGTCGAGGAAGGCCTTCTCGCTGAGCTGCGCAAAGCCGTCGTCGTGCACGAGCCCGGCATTCGCGGGCGGGGTGGGGAACCGTGCCGCGAGCGCCGTGAAGTCCTCTCCGGCGTCCGGGGCGCGGGCGGCGACGTACACCAGGGCGGTGACCGTGGGATGGTTGCCGGCCTCGCTGATGACCGTCCCCGCCCAGGAGTGGCCCACCAGCACCGTCGGCCCGGCCTGCCGGTCGAGAGCGCGGTTGGTGGCCGCCACGTCGTCGGCCAGGGAGGTCAGCGGGTTCTGCACCGCGGTGACCGTCAAGCCGGCCCTTTGCAGGAGGGGAATGACGTCGGACCAGGAGGAGCCGTCGGCGTAGGCGCCGTGCACCAGGACGACGTTGCTGACGGGCCCGGTCGGGGTCGTGCCGCTCATCCGCACCTCCGCACGCCACGACGCCGTGCCACCGCCCGGCCGTCGACGACAGTTCTCGTCAGCACTCTTCCCCACCGCGGCTGGGTCGGGCGGCCAAACGGGCGGGCTTCCGCCAGAGGGGTCAGCGACCGAGGACGAGGTACGCGAGGCCGAGGACGCCGCGGTAGCCGCCCACGTACTGGCGCAGCCGATCGTCGAGCTCCGCGCGGACCTCGGCCGCGCGGGGATCCTCGGGGTACGTCAGCAGCCACTCCTGCCTCCCCGCGAGCCAGGTGGACTCGAAGTCGTCCCACTCCCGCTGGTCGGCGGTGCTCAGGTGCAGCAGCCGCCAGCCCCGCTCGCGCGCGGCCTCGACGAGGCCCGCGAGGTCGGTGACCTCCGTGCCGAAGATCTGCTCGGCCTCCGTGGTGGGGTCGCGCTGCCAGTACGCCTCGCCGAACAGCAGTCGCCCACCGGGCCGGACCACTGTCGCGAGCGTGTCGAGAGCCGCCCCGGTGCCGCCGAAGGCGTGCGCCGAGCCGATGCACACGACCCGGTCGGCCGGCTCGTGCCAGGCCGCCGCCTCGCCCATCACGAAGGCGACGTGCCGGTTCAGCGACCTTTCGGCGGCGAGCCGGCGTCCGCGGGCCAGGGCGGCCTCGTCGGTGTCCACACCGACTCCCCTCGTCGCGGCCGGGCCGCCCACGCCACCCGCGGCGACCGCCCGGAGCAGCAGTTCGCCCCAACCGCAGCCCAGGTCGAGCACGCGCGCGCCGGGACGTACGTCGAGTCGTCGCAGCAGCAGGGCCGCGTGCTCCTCCGACAGCGGCGTGTTCCAGCGCATCCGCGCGTAGCGGCTGGCGGCCAGGTGGTCGGTGCTGTGCATCCGTTCAGGGTCTCAAGTCGTGATCACCGGCGTGCACCGGGTCGGGTGCGGTCGCGTTGCGCGCACGTCGGGACGGGCGTCGGAGCGTACGGCAGGATCGGTGGTGTGGACGCGGGCGCGGCGCAGCCCTGGCGGCCGCCGACCCGCCACGAGGTCGCGGCCGCGGCCGGTCGCGGCCTGGTGGACGTGATCGGCCCCGGCCTGCGGGTGCTCTTCTGCGGCTTCAACCCGGGCCTCTACTCGGCGGCGGTGGGGGAGCACTTCGCCCGCCGGGGCAGCCGCTTCTGGCCGGCCCTGCACGGCGCCGGCTTCACCGACCGGGAGCTGCGCCCGTGGGAGCGCGCCGAGCTGCTGCGCCAGGGGCTGGGCATCACCAGCCTGAGCAACCGGGCCACCGCCCGCGCCGACGAGCTGACCTCCACCGAGTTGGTGGCAGGCGTGACCGGGCTGGCGGTCAAGGCCGAGCGTCACCGGCCCCGGTGGGTGGCGATTCTCGGGGTGACCGCGTACCGGATCGCGTTCGTCCGGCCGAAGGCCGGGCTGGGCCCGCAGCCGGAGCGGCTCGGCCCGGCCCGGGTCTGGGTGCTGCCCAACCCCAGCGGCCTGAACGCGCACTTCCCGCTGCCGGCCCTGACGGCCGAGTTCGCCGCGCTGCGCCGCGAGGCCGGCCCCACGACAGGGCGCGAGGCCGGTCGCTAGGCGTGCGGCGCGGCCTCGGCGGCCAGCCCCTCGTAGTAGGGCTGCATGGCGGGGTGGTACTCGTCGAACTCCGGTCGGGGTGAGCCGTCCCGGGCGGCGACGAACAGATCCAGGTAGTACTCCCAGCCGGCGCCCACCTCGGCGATGCCCTCCACGCTGTCGAGGTGTTGCACGAAGCGCAACTCGGTGGTGCCGTCGGTCTCGGTCAGCGCGAACTCCAGCAGCCAGGTGCCGTAGCTGTCGGTCGTCGACACGGCGAGTCGCCGCTGCGGTTCACACGCGTCGATGTGGACGTCGCACCAGGGCTGCTGCTCCTCGTACGCCATCTGGACCCGGATGGTCCGGTCGGGCCCGGCGTCGCCCTCCCACGGACCGAACCAGCGGGCCGTGCGCTCCGACTCGGTCAGGCTCGCCCACACGTCCGCCGCCGGGGCGCGGAACGTGCGGGTGAGGACGAGGTCGTGGCCAGCGGCGGTGCGAAACAGGCGTCCAGCGGGTGTACGGGTCATGCGACATGCTCCGTTCGATGCTCTGCCGGGCCGCGAGCGCGACGTTCCCGGCGGGTGCGATGGACCTCGGTCTCCAGCGCGTCGAGGCGCTGCTCCCACTTCTGCGGTGCGGTGAACTCGGCGAGCCAGTCGGCCAGCGCGGCGAGTGGGCCGGGGTCGAGCCGGTAGATCCTGCGGCGGCCGACCACCTCGTCGCGGACCAGTCCGCTCTCCCGCAACACCCGCAGGTGGCGGCTGACGGCGGGTCGGCTGATGGCGAACCGCCGGGCGATCTCGCCGGCGGCCAGCGGCGCGTCGCGCAGCATGGTCAGGATGCTCCGCCGCACCGGGTCCGCGATCGCGGTGACCACCTCGTCCACACCGGAAGCGTAACCCATGGGTTACGCATATGCCTGCCGCGCTGCGTCGATGGTGGGCACATGATCACGTCACCTGGCACTCTTGACGGCATGCCAGCCCAGCTTCGATCCCGCCCGCTCGACTGGACCGTCGCCGTACCCGTGCTCGCCGTGCTGGTGTTGCTCGTGACGTGGGGGCGGGACCTTCCCGGCCCGATCGTCGTGGTGGTCGCCGCGTTGCTGGGCGGCGCGGTGCTCGCCGCCGTGCACCACGCCGAGGTGGTCGCCCACCGGGTGGGGGAGCCGTACGGCTCGCTGGTGCTCGCCGTTGCCGTCACCGTCATCGAGGTGGCCCTGATCGTCACGCTGATGATCAGCGGGCCGGAGAAGACCCAGTCGCTCGCCCGCGACACAGTCTTCGCCGCCGTCATGATCACCTGCAACGGGATCCTCGGCCTGTCCCTGCTGCTCGGGGCGCTGCGCCGACGCGTGGCCGTGTTCAACCCCGAGGGCACCGGCGGGGCCCTCGCGACGGTGATCACCCTGGCCACGTTGAGTCTGGTCATCCCGACCTTCACCACGGCCCGCCCCGGGCCGGAGTTCAGCCCCGCGCAGCTCGTCTTCGCCGCCGTCGCGTCGCTCGCCCTGTACGGACTGTTCGTGCTGGTACAGACCGGTCGGCACCGCGACTACTTCCTGCCCGTCGACACCGAGGGTCGGGTCATCGACGCGGAGGAGCACGCCAGGCCGCCGACCACCCGCGCCGCGCTGATCAGCCTCGGACTGCTGCTGGTGGCGCTGGTCGCGGTGGTCGGCGACGCCAAGACCGTCTCACCCACCATCGAGGCCGGCGTGGCGGCGGCGAACCTGCCGCACGCGTTCGTCGGCGTGATCATCGCCCTGCTGGTGCTGCTGCCGGAGACCCTGGCCGCCGCCCGCGCCGCCCGCCGGGACCGGGTGCAGATCAGCCTCAACCTCGCCCTCGGCTCGGCGATGGCGAGCATCGGCCTGACCATCCCGGCGATCGCCATCGCCTCGATCTGGCTGGACGGCCCGCTGCTGCTCGGCCTCGGCGGCACCCAACTCGCGCTGCTCGCCCTCACCGCCGTGACCGCCGTGCTGACAGTGGTGCCGGGCCGGGCCAACGTGTTGCAGGGCGGCGTGCACCTGGTGCTGCTGGCCGCGTTCGTCTTCCTGGCAGCCAGCCCCTGACCCCGCAACCCCTGGTTGATCATGAAGTTATTGCCCTCGATGCCGGCGTGTCGGCGCAATAACTTCATGATCGACGAGATGGGGATGGGGATTGGTGGATGGTGGGTCCTAGGGTGGCGGCATGACGGTGGTGTGGGTGGTTGCCGGCGGTTTCGTTGCGGTGGCGGGGCTGGCGGTCGGAGTCGTGGCGCGGCGGGGACGGGGACGGCCGGGCGCGGGTGACGACCGCGCTGCCGGGCGGGACGCTCGCGCCAGGCAGCAGCGGTACGAGGCCGAGCGGCAGGGGGACCAGGGCGCGACGTGGCAGCGCGGCCGCGAGTCGGGCGGGTGACGGGTCACTGCCCGTAGGAGCGGCGGAGCTTGTCGTTGATCAAATAGTTGAGGCGGTGGCGCAGGTAGCCGAGGGTGCTCTCGCTCGGCAGGTCCGCCTCGGTGGTCAGGGTCCAGCGCAGCGTGCAGTCCCCGCCGGGTGATCCGGGCGTCACGTCGAAGCGGATCCGGTCCAGCGGCCGGTGCGGCCACAGCGACGACCACACCAGCAGCACCGGTGCGTAGCCCGCCACCACCCGGGGCGGCACCTCGTCGTCGCGCAACTCCAGCCAGGGGCGAGCGCCCGCCGCGTACGGGTCACGCAACGACCGCCACACGACGTGCGCCGGGACCGGTTGACTTCGCCGGCGGCTGCCCAACACGTGCACGTCGCGCCCTCCTCGCCGGACGGTCACCTCCGCCCCCGGGCCATTGTGGCCGCCCGACACCGGCCCCGTGAACCGCCCGGCCCGCTCGTGCGTGCATCCGGTGGGCGTGGCGGTCGTACCGTCGGGGTATCGCACAGCGCGAGCGCCGATGTCTGGGGAGGCACCGTGGGGGCATGGTCAGGACGCGACGCCCGAGGGCCACTGGCGGGCCTGGTGGTGGCCGCGCTGGTGTCGCTGGCCTGCGCCGGCGGTGGGCTGGCCGAGCCGGAGGGCGAACGCCCGGGCGCGAAGCCGTCGGCCGCCTCGCCGGGGCCGAACACCACCCGCGCCGACAGCACCACAAGCGTGGCCGAGTTCAAGCAGGATGTGGCCGACGCGCAGACGGTCGCCGAGCGCTACTGGGCGGCCCAGTTCAAGGCGTCCGGGAAACGCTTCCAACCCGTTCGGCGGGTCACCCCGTACCAGCGGGCCGGTGAGGTCTCCTGCGGCGGGCAGCCGCTGCCCCGCAACAACGCGGTCTACTGCTCGCAGGGCGACTTCATCGCGTACGACGTCGCCTGGTCGGTGGCGGCGTTCCGCGAGGTCGGTGACGCGTTCGTGTTCTACCTGCTCGGCCACGAGTACGCCCACGGCATCCAGGTGCGCCTCGGCATCAACTACAGCTTCACCATCCAGCAGGAGTTGCAGGCCGACTGCATGGCCGGGGCGTACCTCGGCGACTCGGTGCGCTCCGGCGACCTGAGCCTCGCGGAGGGCGACCTGGACGAGTTCCGGGAGGGGGTGGCGGCCGTCGGCGACGACCCCGACCAGCCGTGGTTCGCCGAGGGCGCGCACGGCACCGCCGAGCAACGCACCGACATGTTCTTCCGCGGCTACGAGCGCTCCCTGTCCGAGTGCGACCTGGGCTGAGCGGGGGTAGCCCTGATCACCTCGGCGCCCGTTGCCGCCACCGTCGACGGCCCGTGCTGGCAGGATCTCCGGTGTCGGTTACGACCCTGGAGGATCCGCTGAGCAGCCATCACCCCGCCGCCGTGCTCTTCGACATGGACGGCACGCTCGTCGACAGCGAGAAGCTGTGGGACGTCGCCCTGCAGGAACTGGCGCGTGAGTACGGCGGCGACCTCTCCGCCGACGCCCGCCGGGCGATCATCGGCACCGCCATGGCCGAGTCGATGCGTATCCTGCACGACGATCTGGGGCAGCCGGAACGGGATCCGGACCTCAGCGCGGCGTGGATCAACGCCCGGATCCTGGAGCTGTTCCGCACCGGTCTGCGCTGGCGGCCGGGGGCGTTCGAGCTGTTGCGCGCGGTCCGCGCGGCGGGGATCCCCACCGCGCTTGTCACCTCCAGTCCGCGGGCGCTCGTCGAGATCGCCCTGGACACCCTGGGGCGGGACAACTTCGACACGGTGGTCGCCGGCGACGAGGTGGTCGCGGCCAAGCCCCACCCGGAGCCCTACCTGACCGCCGCGCGGCTGCTCGGTGTGCCGATAAAGCGGTGTGTGGCGATCGAGGACTCGCCGACCGGGGTGGCCAGCGCGCGTGCCTCCGGCGCTGCCGTGCTGGCCGTACCCGCCGAGGTGCCGCTGCCCAGCCTGACCGGCGTACACCAGGTGGAGAGCCTGACCGGCGTGGACCTGGAGCTGCTCGCGACCCTGGCGGCCGACCGGGCCGGCGCGACCGGCTGAGCCGGGCCGACCAGACCCAACGGCCGAGGCCCCGACCGCGCAACGGCGGTCGGGGCCTCGGTGACGTGGTCAGTCGTGGGCGATCGCGCCCAGGACGTTGATCCGGGCCGCCCGCACGGCGGGGAGCACCGCGGCCACCACCCCGATGATCGCGGCGAGACCGAGGAAGACCCCCATCTGACCCCAGGGCAGGATCAGGTCGGTGATGCCCTCGTCCTTGAGCGCCTCGACCACTGCGGCGCCGAGGCCGCTGCCGACCGCCACGCCCAGCAGCGCGCCGAACACGGAGATCACCACCGCCTCGACAGTGATCATGCCCATGGTCTGGCCGCGGCGAAGGCCGATGGCCCGCAGCAGGCCCAGTTCCCGGGTCCGCTCCAGCACCGACAGCGCCAGGGTGTTGATGATGCCCAGGACGGCGATCACGATGGCCAGGGCCAGCAGGATCTGGATCATCGTGAGCAGCCCGTCGAGCGAACTGGTCTGCTGCTTGATGAACGCGTCCCGGTCGGCCACCGACACCTCGGGGCTGTCCGCGAGTAGCGTCTCCACCTGCGGCTGCACGTCGGCCACCCGGGTGCCCGGCGCCAGCTGGATGAAGCCCTGGATGGGCTGCGGGATGGCGAAGTCCTTCGCCGCCGTCGCCGGCAACGTCACCGGGTTGGTGAGCTGCGACGACTCGTAGATGCCGCTGATCGTGTACGTCCGGGCCTCGCCCCGGGTCAGCTGCACGTTGACCGTCGAGCCGACCGACCAGCCACGGGACGTGGCGGTGTCGGAGCTGGCGAGCATCTGGGTCGGCCCGAGCCGGTCGATGTCACCGGCGGTGGCCTTCGCGCCGAAGATCTGCCGCAGCGACGCGATGTCGCTGCTCGCCGCCACCCACGTGCTCTCGCCGTCGATCCGGCCCATGTCGCCGTACTCGCCGTCGACCATCCGCACGCCGGGCAGGGCCTTCGCCTTGTCCAGGACGCCCGGGTCGAAGCTCGGCGGACGGGGCCCACCCTGCTGGCCGGAGATCACCAGCTCGGCCTTGATGGTGTCCTGGGCGAGGGCGCTGATGCTGCCCTTGGCCGAGTCGAGGATCACCGTGACGCCGGTGACAAGCGCGATGCCGACCATCAGCGCGGCCGCGGTGATCGCGGTGCGGCGCGGGTTGCGCCCCGAGTTCAGCCGGCCCAGCTTGCCCGGCACCGACCAGGAGAAGATCGCGCCGAGCAGGCTCACCACCGGCCGACTGATCAGCGGCGTCAGCAGCGCCACGCCGATGAAGGCGAACAGCACCCCACCCAGGATGGTGGCCAGGGTCTGACCATGTGCGTTGCCGCTGAGCCCCAGGAAGAGCAGCACCGCGCCGATGCCGGTGACCACCGCCCCCGTCACCGTGATCTTGGTCAGTGGCCGGTCCGGGGTGGCCACGTCCTGCATGGCGGCGATCGGCGGGATCCGGGATGCCCGCAGCGCCGGCAGCAGCGCCGCCACCACGGTGATCACCAGACCGACGCCGAACGACCCGATCACCGCGGCCGCCGGCACACCGATCCCGGCCAGGGTCAGCCCACCGGCCAACTTGCCGAACAGGAACGCCAGCAGCGCCCCCACGCCGATGCCGGCAGCCAGGCCGAGCACCGACGCGATCAACCCGACCGCGATGGCCTCCAACACCACCGAACCGATGATCTGCCGACCGCTCGCCCCGATGGCGCGCATCAGCGCCAACTCCCGGGTGCGCTGCGCCACGATGATCGAGAAGGTGTTGAGGATCAGGAAGGTGCCCACCAGCAGCGCCACCGCGGCGAAGCCGAGCAGGATCTTGTTGAAGAAGGACAGGCCCTCCTTCAGGCTGGCCGAGGCGTCCGCGGCCACCTGCTCGCCGGTCTTCACGTCGAAGTCCGCACCCAGGGTGCGGGCCACGTCGTCGCGCAGCGTCTCGTCCGAGACGCCGTCGGCGGCGCGCAGCGTGATGCTGCTGAACGTGTCCGGCTCGCCCAGCATCAGCCGCTGCGCCACCGGCGTGGTGAAGAAGACCTCGTTGACACCGCCGATCGAGTCCCGGTCACCGCTGTAACCCATGATCCCGACCAGCGTGAAGTCCCGCTTCTTCGACTCGAACGCGGTGAGCACGCCTACCTTCTGACCGACCTGCACCTTCGCCGTGGTGGCCAACGCCTTGTTGAGGACGATCTCGTCCTCGGCCTGCGGCGCGCGCCCCTCCCGCAGCTGCATCAGGTCGCTCTCGCCGATCCAGTTCTCACCCAGCTGCGGCGGACCGAACGACGTGACCACCTTGCCGTTGCTGCCGATCACCCGGGCGCCGTCGGCGTTGACGATGCCGGTGGCCCCGGCCACCCCCGGCACCTGCTTGACCCGGCCCACCACGGCGGCCGGCAGGGGAGCGGCGGTCTGCTCGCCCTCCATCTCGTTGACCTCGACCTTCGGCTTCGCCGCGACGTTCACGTCGATCTCGGAGAAGCCGTCGGCGAAGACCGAGTCGAAGGAGCGGCCCAGCGTGTCGGTCAACACGAACGCGCCGGAGACGAACATGACCCCGAGCACCACCGCCAGCCCCGACAGGATCAGCCGGACCTTGCGGGCCAGCAGACTCTTGAGTGTCGCCCGGAACATCAGTTGCCCACCTCGGCCGGAGTGTCCAGCTTCTTCATCGTGTCCAGCACCGTCTCGGCGGTCGGCTCGATCAACTCCGAGACGATCTGCCCGTCGGCGAGGAAGACCACCCGATCGGCGTACGCCGCGGCGGTCGGGTCGTGGGTGACCATGACGATCGTCTGGCCGTGCTCACGCACCGAGTTACGCAGGAAACCGAGCACCTCCGCGCCGGAGCGCGAGTCCAGGTTGCCGGTCGGCTCGTCCGCGAAGATCACCTCGGGGCGGGAGACCAGCGCCCGCGCACACGCCACCCGCTGCTGCTGACCACCGGAGAGCTGCGCCGGCCGGTGATCCAACCGGTCCTGCAGGCCCACCGTCTTGATCACCGTGTCGTACCAGGCCGGGTCCGGCTTGCGCCCGGCGATCGACAACGGCAGCAGGATGTTCTCCTTGGCGGTGAGCGTCGGCAGCAGGTTGAACTGCTGGAAGATGAAACCCACCTTGTCCCGGCGCAGCTTCGTCAGCCCCGAGTCGCCAAGCCCGGTGACAGTCGTCGCACCGATCGCCACCGTCCCCCGGGTCACCGAGTCCAGACCGGCCAGGCAGTGCATGAGCGTCGACTTGCCGGAACCCGACGGGCCCATGATCGCGGTGAAGCGGCCACGTTCGAACTCCGCGCTGACCCCCCGCAGCGCGATGACCTGAGCCTCGCCGCTGCCGTACACCTTCCACACGTCGTTCGCCCGGGCCGCGGCCTGCGCCTGCTGGCCTACCGTCGCGGTCACGTCATCTACCTCTTCCGTCTGTCCGAATCCCACGCCGCCCCCCGATGGTCCGGCGCGACTGTTCCATCATCGGCGCTGCTCGCGCCCACCCCGTCCGCCCACGGGGGGACCCGGCGCGGATTTCCCGCTGCGGGTGCACCCCCATGCCGCATCAGGGTTGCCCCTGACCCGACGGCCGATCGACAGGTTTCCCGACCGGCGAAACACCGCCGGACACGACACTGCCCCCTCACGCCACAGGAGGGTCAACCGCGCCGAGCCGTCTACGGTCACGGTAGGTGACGACGGCAACAGGGCCGTCCCCCCACGGAGGGATCTTCGAGTACGCCGGGTGGGGTACCCGTCACGCGGCCACTACGCCCGCGGGCGGACCAGACCCGACTCGTACGCCAGCACGACCGCCTGCACCCGGTCGCGCAGCCGCAGCTTGGTCAGCACGTGCCCGACATGGGTCTTGACCGTGGTCTCGCTCACCGACAGCACAGCGGCGATCTCGGCGTTGGACAACCCCCGGGCCACCTGCACCAGCACCTCGCGTTCCCGGTCGGTGAGCGCGCTGAGCGCCGACGACGGCGTCGCCGCCGGGTCCGGCAGCAGGTCGGCGAAGCGCTCCAGCAGGCGGCGCAGGATCCGGGGCGCGACCACCGCGTCCCCACCGGCCACCGTGCGGATCGCCGCGATCAGCTCCTCGGCCGGCACGTCCTTGGCCAGGAACCCGCTCGCGCCCGCGCGCAGCGCCCCCACCACGTACTCGTCCAGGTCGAACGTGGTGAGCACCAACACCCGCACCGGCAGTCGGGCGTCGACGATCGCCCGGGTCGCCGCCACCCCGTCCATGCGGGGCATCCGGATGTCCATCAACACGACGTCGGGCAGCAGCCGGCGGGACAGCTCCACCGCCTCCACGCCGTCGCCGGCCTCCGCCACCACATCCAGGTCGCCCTCGGCGCCCAGCACCATCCGGAAGCCCGTGCGCAGCAGCGGCTGGTCGTCGGCGAGCAGGATCCGTACCGGCCGCGCCGAGGCCACCCGATCGGCCATCACGTCTCCCGTCCCCTCGCCGTCGCGCCCACGCCGGTCATCGTCGCGTACACCGGCCGGCGCGTCGTGGACCACCGTAGAGGCCCGCCGGCCGTGGCGTCCCGACCGACGCGGCACCGTCGCGGCTCGGGTCCGGGCGAACCGGCGATCAGTCGTCGGCGCCGGGCACCACCGGAGCGGACCGCGCGTCGCGCAGCGGATCGGCGTTCGCCGCCGCGACCGGGAAGGGCGGCGGAGTCCCACCGAAGGTGGGGCAGAGCGCCTGGTGACTGCACCAGTCGCACAGCCTGCTCGGACGGGGCCGGAAGTCCTGCCGGGCGGTGGCCTGCTCGATCGCCCGCCACAGCGCCACCACCGTGCGCTCGAAGCGGACCAGCTCGTCGGCGTCGGGGGTGTAATCCAACACCTCGGCGTCGCGCAGATAGAGCAGGCGCAGCACCCGCGGCACCACCCCCCGGGTGCGCCACAGCACCAGCGCGTAGAACTTCAGCTGGAACAGCGCCCGCGCCTCGAACGCCTCCCGTGGCGCGCCGCCGGTCTTGTAGTCGACCACCCGCAGCGCGCCGTCCGGGGCGACGTCGAGCCGGTCGAGATAGCCCCGGATCAGCAGCTCGTCGTCGACGACAGCCGAAATCAGGCTCTCCCGCTCGGCCGGCTCCAGCCGGGTCGGATCCTCCACGGCGAAGTAGCCCTCCAGCAGCCCCGCCGCGGAGCGCAGAAACTCCACCGGGCCGGCCGGCTCGGCGTCGTCGAAGATCCCGGCCAGCTCCGGCTGCTCGGTGACCAGCCGATCCCACTGGGGGGCCACCAGGTCACCGGCCGCGGTCGGGGTGCGGCCCTGCGCCGGCAGGTCGAACAGCCGCTCCAGCACCGCGTGCACAAGCGTGCCCCGCGCCTGCTCGACAGTCGTCCGCTCCGGCAACCGGTCGATGCTGCGGAACCGGTAGAGCAGCGGGCAGGTCTTGAAATCCGCCGCCCGCGACGGGGACAGCGAGGCCCGCACCGTCGGCGGCGCCTGCGCCGGGGAGGAGGACTGGGGAGTGGTGACCGGTTCCGCCGTCATGTCCGCAAAGGTTAGGGCACCGGTGTGACACCGCCCGCCGCCCGCCCCACGCCGGGCCGGTCCGTAGCATCGGTGCGATGGAGCAGACACCCCGGCCGCCGCGTCGGCCCGACCGGCGACCCGGTCTGAACGTGGGCCGGGTGCTCGGGGTGCCGCTGCACCTCAACGCCTCGATGCTCCTGCTCGCCGTGCTGGTCGCCGTGCTCTACGCCGAGTTCGCCCGCCGGCAACTGGACCTGCCGCAGGTCAGCGGCTACCTCATCGGCTTCGGGTTCGTGGTGTCACTGCTCGGCTCGGTGCTGCTGCACGAGCTGGGTCACGCGCTCACCGCCCGCCGCTACGGCATCGGTGTGCGCGGGATCACCCTGGAACTGCTCGGCGGGTACACCGAGATGGACCGGGACGCGCCGACGCCCAAGGTCGACCTGCTGGTGTCGCTCGCCGGCCCGGCGGTCTCCGCGGTGCTCGGCGTCCTCGCGGTCGCCGCCACCGTGGCCCTGCCCCCGGGCACCGTGGCCCACCAGCTCGCCTTCCAGCTCGCGCTGAGCAACGTCATCGTCGCGGTGTTCAACATCCTCCCCGGGCTGCCGCTGGACGGCGGGCGTGCCTTACGCGCCGCCGTGTGGGGCCTGACCCGCGACCGGCACCGTGGCACCGAGGTGGCCGGCTGGGCGGGCCGCGTCGTCGCCGTCGGCACCGCCGTCCTCGTCGGCCTGCTGACCCTGACCGACTACCTGGTGCCTGTGGCGCTGCCACTGATGCTGCTTGTCGCCGTCACCCTCTGGCGCGGCGCCGGGCAGTCGATCCGGGCCGCGCGGGTCAGCCGGCGGTTCCCGCTTATCGACCTGGCCCGGCTGGCGCGGCCGATCTGGCCGGTGCCCACCGGCACACCGCTGTCCGAGGCGCAGCGCCGCCGCGCCGAGGGCGGGCAGCCCGCCGCCGCGCTGCTGGTCACCGACTCCACAGGTCACCCGGTGGCGCTTGTCGACCCGGCCGCCGCCGCGGCCGTCCCCGCCGAGCGCCGCCCCTGGCTGACGGTGGACACCGTCGCCCGCGCACTGACCGCGCTCCCCACCCTGCCGGTCGGGCTGGACGGCGAACGGGTGATGGAGGCCGTGCAGACCCACCCGGGCGCGCAGTACGTGGTGACGTCAGGCGAAGATGTCGTCGGCATTCTGCACATCGGGGACCTGGCACAGCTCCTCGAACCCAACCGGAAGATGACATCGTGACCGCAACTCCCTCCACCGTCGCCGCCGACACCGCCCCCGGAGCGCTGACACCCGTGCACCGTGGCCCGTTCCGGCCCGGTGACCGGGTGCAGCTCACCGACCCCAAGGGGCGGATGCACACCGTGACGCTGGAGCCCGGCAAGGAGTTCCACACCCACCGCGGCATCCTGGCGCACGACGCGCTGATCGGGCTGCCCGACGGCAGCGTGGTGACCACCTCCGGCGGCGGCACCGCCTTCCTGGCGCTGCGTCCGCTGCTCTCGGACTACGTGCTGTCCATGCCGCGCGGCGCCCAGGTGATCTACCCGAAGGACTCGGCGCAGATCGTCGCGATGGGCGACATCTTCCCCGGCGCCAAGGTCCTCGAGGCCGGCGCCGGCTCCGGCGCGCTCAGCTGCTCGCTGCTGCGCGCCGTCGGCACCGAGGGAGAGTTGCACTCGTTCGAGGTGCGCGACGACTTCGCCCAGATCGCCAAGCGCAACGTCGAGGCGTTCTTCAACGGGCCACACCCCTCGTGGAACCTGCACGTCGGCGACGTCGCGCAGTGCCAGGAAACCGGCTTCGACCGGATCATCCTCGACATGCTCACCCCCTGGGAGACCCTCGACATGGTCGAGCGGGCGCTGGTGCCCGGCGGCGTCTTCATCGGCTACGTCGCCACCACGCCCCAGCTCTCCGAACTCGTCGAGGCGCTGCGCGAGCGCGGCGGCTGGACCGAGCCCCGCGCCTGGGAGTCGTTGGTGCGCGACTGGCACGCCGAGGGCCTCGCCGTCCGCCCCGACCACCGGATGATCGCGCACACCGCGTTCCTGGTCTCCGCGCGCAAGCTCGCCCCGGGCGTCACCGCGCCGCCGCGCCGCCGCAAACCCAGCAAGGGCACCGAGGCGTACGCGCAGCGCCGGCAGGACCTGCGCGAGGCCGAGGCGGCCCGCCAGGCGGCCGCCGCCCGGGCCGCCGACGCGCAGCCCGACACGACCGGGGAGATGGACAGGCCGTGACCATCGGCGAGCGGGGGGAGGCGGCGGCATGAGCCGACCGGGTTACGGCGGCGGCGACCTGCCCGCCGTGTTTCCGGACTGGTCGCCGTACCAGGACCTGGAATCGGCGGCGCGGGCCTACCTGCGCGACCCGGACGTCGCCCTGGAAGCCCTCGGTGGTGTGCTGCGCGGCGCCTCGGTGCTCGGCTTCACCCTGGAACGCTTCGTCAACGAGGTCAACGGCGTGTGGCAGGAGGTCGTCGTCTGCGACGGCAGCCGGCTGATCCTCTGGCACGGTGAGGACGTGCCGCCGGGGGAGGGGCCGCCGGGCTCGATGACGTCGTCGCTGCGGGTGGTGCCGGTCTCCACAGTCACCGAGGTGGGCTGCCGGCGGCGGCTGAACCGCTCCGACAGCGGCGAGATCCGGGTCGACAGCATCGACGTCTACCTGCTGCTCACCTCGCTGGACGAGGCCCCGCCGAGCGAGGAGATGGCGGGTACGCCCCGACACGACGCGCTGCGCTTCGGCAAGACCCTCGACGACGGCGGCGCCGGGCAGATCGCCCGACTGGAGGAGTTCGCCCGGCTGGTGGCGTCGGTGGTCGGCCGCCCGATGCTCTGAGGGCGTACCCCGAACGGGTGGCGTCGGCGTCGCGCGAACGGCGCGACGCCGACGCCCGCCCGACTCAGTCGTCCTCGGCGTCCGGGCCGGCGACCTCGACACCGTCGCCGCGCACCACGTGGATGCAGTCGCCCGGGCACTCCTTCGCGGAGTCGATGACTTCGAGGCGCAGGTGCGCGGGCACGTCCACCCGGCTGCCCGGCGCCATCCGCAGCTCACCATCGACGCCCTTGACGTACGCCAGGCCGTCGATGTCGAACTCGAAAACCTCCGGCGCGTACTGCACGCAGAGCCCGTCACCCGTGCAGAGATCCTGGTCCACCCAGACCTGCAACTGGTCGGTCGCGACCTCGGCCACCGGTGCACCCCCCATGTTCTCCCGTACCAGCCTCCGACGGTACCCGAACGCCCGTACCGGCCCGCCAGGCCACCCTTGGCGATCAAGGTTCGGTGACGAGGGTGTTGCGTGGGACCGAATCGGGCTCATAGCGGCTAGTGTTAGCTCAGAACGTTCAAGCCCCCCGGGGAGGTGGGACGTGGCAGCACGCAGCGACGACGCGGACTCGCGCGCCGCACGGTGGGAGAAGGAAGCCCACGATCTCTCCACGCAGGTCGCGTTCCTTCAGGAGGAACTCGCTCTGGTGCGGCGTAAGTTGACCGAAAGCCCCCGACACGTCCGGCAGCTCGAAGAGCGGCTGGCGGCCACCCAGGCACAGTTGGCGCGGCTGACCGAGAACAACGACCGGCTGGTGAGCACCCTCAAGGAGGCTCGCACGCAGATCGTCACGCTCAAGGAGGAGATCGACCGGCTCGCGCAGCCGCCGAGTGGCTACGGGGTCTTCCTGGCCAAGCACGACGACGGGACGGTGGACGTCTTCACCGGCGGCCGCAAACTGCGGGTCTCCGTCTCGCCCTCACTGGACGTGGACGAGTTGCGTCGCGGCCAGGAGGTCCTGCTCAACGACGCGCTCAACATCGTCGACGCGTTCGGATACGAGCGGGTCGGTGAGGTCGTGATGCTCAAGGAGATCCTGGAGGGACCGAACGGCGGGCCGGGCGACCGGGCGCTTGTGGTCTCCCACTCCGACGAGGAACGCATCGTGCACCTCGCCGAGACGCTCATCGGCTCGGCGATCCGGGCCGGCGACTCGCTCATGATCGAGCCCCGCTCGGCGTACGCGTACGAGCGGATCCCGAAGAGCGAGGTCGAGGAGCTGGTCCTGGAGGAGGTGCCCGACGTCGACTACGGCGACATCGGTGGCCTCCAGTCGCAGATCGAGCAGATCCGCGACGCGGTGGAGCTGCCGTTCCTGCACGCGGACCTGTTCCGCGAGCACCAGCTCCGCCCGCCCAAGGGCATCCTGCTCTACGGCCCGCCCGGCTGCGGAAAGACGCTCATCGCCAAGGCGGTGGCCAACTCGCTGGCCAAGAAGATCGCCGAGCGGCAGGGCAAGGAGAAGCACACCAGCTTCTTCCTCAACATCAAGGGCCCGGAGCTGCTCAACAAGTACGTCGGCGAGACCGAGCGGCACATCCGGCTGATCTTCCAGCGGGCTCGGGAGAAGGCCGGCGAGGGCACCCCGGTGATCGTGTTCTTCGACGAGATGGACTCGATCTTCCGCACCCGCGGCTCCGGTGTCTCCTCCGACGTGGAGAACACGATCGTCCCGCAGCTGCTCAGCGAGATCGACGGCGTGGAGGGCCTGGAGAACGTCATAGTCATCGGCGCCTCCAACCGGGAAGACATGATCGACCCGGCGATCCTGCGCCCCGGTCGCCTCGACGTGAAAATCAAGATCGAGCGACCGGACGCCGAGGCGGCGAAGGACATCTTCTCCAAGTACATCCTCTCCGGGCTGCCGCTGCACCCGGACGACCTCGCCGAACACGGAGCCGACCCCCAGGCCACCGTCGCCGCGATGATCGACGCCGTCGTGCTGCGGATGTACTCCGAAACCGAGGAGAACCGTTTCCTCGAAGTCACCTACGCCAACGGTGACAAGGAAGTCCTCTACTTCAAGGACTTCAACTCCGGCGCGATGATCCAGAACATCGTCGACCGGAGCAAGAAGATGGCCATCAAGGAATTCCTCACCTCCGGTCGCAAGGGCCTGCGCCTGCAGCACCTGCTCGACGCCTGCGTCGACGAGTTCCGCGAGAACGAGGACCTCCCCAACACCACAAACCCCGACGACTGGGCCCGCATCTCCGGCAAGAAGGGCGAGCGGATCGTCTACATCCGCACGCTCGTCTCCGGCGGCAAGGGCGCCGAGGCCGGCCGGTCCATCGAGACCGCAAGCAACACCGGCCAGTACCTCTGAGCAAACGGTGACACCAGCGGGCCCGGGACGCGACGCGTCCCGGGCCCCACCCGTCGCGCCCACCCCTGCCGGGCTGGTCCCGGCGACGGGCAGCGGAGACGACACCGGTAACCCGCCCGCACCGGCGTGCCCCCGTCCCCGAACACTCGGACTACGCTCGACATGACGGGGGACCGGGTCGGGCGAGCGAAGCGGGTAGGTCGATGAGCGTAAGACGGATCATGGGCACCGAGGTCGAGTACGGCATCTCCGTGCCCGGCCAGGCCGGAGCCAACCCGATGGTCACCTCGTCCCAGGTGGTCAACGCCTACGGGGCCCGGCCCGAGCTCAACCGGGGCGGGCGCGCCCGCTGGGACTACGAGGAGGAGTCGCCGCTGCGCGACGCCCGCGGCTTCACCTACTCCGGGGCCGCCTACGACCCCGCCGAAGCCCTCGCCGACGAGGACCTCGGCCTGGCCAACGTGATACTCACCAACGGCGCACGCCTCTATGTGGACCACGCCCACCCCGAATACTCCACCCCCGAGGTCACCACCCCCCGCGACATCGTGCGCTGGGACAAGGCCGGCGAACGGGTGATGGCCGAGGCGTCCCGCCGGGCCGCCACCATCCCCGGCAGCCAGCCGATCCACCTCTACAAGAACAACACCGACAACAAGGGCGCCAGCTACGGTGCCCACGAGAACTACCTGATGCGCCGGCAGACCCCGTTCGCCGACATCGTGGCGTACCTGACGCCGTTCTTCGTGACCCGGCAGATCGTCTGCGGCGCCGGCCGCGTCGGCATCGGGCAGGACGGCGGGCAGAGCGGCTTCCAGATCTCCCAGCGCGCCGACTTCTTCGAGGTCGAGGTCGGCCTGGAGACCACCCTCAAGCGGCCGATCATCAACACCCGCGACGAGCCGCACGCCGACGCCGACAAGTACCGCCGGCTGCACGTCATCATCGGCGACGCCAATCTCTCCGAGATCTCCACCTACCTCAAGGTGGGCACCACCGCGCTGATCCTCACCATGATCGAGGAGAAGGCGCTCGGCGCCGACCTCGGCATCGCCGACCCGGTCAGCGAACTGCGCGCCGTCAGCCACGACCCCTCCCTGGCGCACCTCATGAGGCTGCGCGACGGCCGCCGCCTGACCGCCCTGGACCTGCAGTGGGCGTACCTGGAGCGGGCGCGGTCCTTTGTCGACGACCGCTACGGCACCGACGTCGACGAGCAGACCGCCGACGTACTGGACCGGTGGGAGGACGTGCTGGACCGGCTCGGCCGCGACCCGATGCTCTGCGCCGACGAGCTGGACTGGGTGGCCAAGCTGCGGCTGCTGGAGGGTTACCGCGAGCGGGAGAAGCTCGGCTGGGGCTCGCACAAGCTGCAACTCGTCGACCTGCAGTACTCCGACGTACGCCCGGAGAAGGGCCTCTACAACCGGCTGGTCTCCCGAGGGGCGATGAAGACGCTGCTCACCGACGAGGAGACCCGCCGCGCCATGACCGAGCCCCCGGAGGACACCCGGGCCTACTTCCGTGGCCGCTGCCTCGCCCAGTACGCCTCCGAGGTGGTCGCCGCCAGCTGGGACTCGGTGATCTTCGACGTGGGTCGGGAGTCGCTGGTCCGGGTGCCGATGATGGAGCCGGAGCGGGGCACCCGCGCCCACGTCGGGGCCCTCTTCGACCGCTGCGCCAGCGCCAAGGACCTGTTGGAGACGCTGACCGAGGGCTGAACCCGATCCCGAATGCCCGCCGTGCGCCGCAACCCGGCGCGCGGCGGGCTTTTCGTCGTCCGCGCGAGGTAAGTTCATCGCAGACGATCGCGGAGGAGGCAGCAATGGCCACTCATGACAGCGGCGGCCAGTCGCAGTCCGGCAAGTCCCGCCAGGGCGAGGAGATCGAGGACGTCACCACGGAGGCCAACCCCGAGGTGGCCGAGCGGCACGCCGAGATCACCGAGGACGTCGACGACCTCCTCGACGAGATCGACTCCGTCCTGGAAGAAAACGCAGAGGAATTCGTGAGAGGTTATGTCCAGAAAGGCGGGGAATAGGGCTTAATGTCCGATTTACCGGACCCCTCGGGCAAGGCCTGCCCGCAGTGCGAGAGAGTGCTGCCCAGCACGGACTTCCACCGAAACCGTCGACGGGCAGACGGTCTCGCGTTCTACTGCAAAGCCTGTGCCGCCCTCCGGTCCACGGCGAGCCGGCGTAAGCGGGGCATCGCCCCGCAGCGCCGGTCTCCCACGCCCGTCGGCGAGGGTCTCAAGTGGTGTCCGGACTGCGAGCAGATCAAGCCTCTGGAGGAATTCCCCACCACCACGACCAAGGCGAGTGGCCGGCACAGCTACTGCAAACCCTGCCATAATGCCCGTGGCAAGGAGACCGCGCAGCGGCTCTACGGCGGGACGCGCGAGTATCACCTGCGGCGGCGGTATGGCATCGGTGAGAAGGAGTTTCAGGAGCTCCTGGCCGAGCAGGGCGGGGTCTGCGCGATCTGCGGCGGCGCGGACCCCCAACATCTGGACCACGATCATCGCACCGGGTGGGTGCGCGGGATACTCTGCTTCAACTGCAACGGTGGTCTTGGCCAGTTCCGTGACAGTCCTACGAGGCTGGCCAGGGCGATCACGTACCTGAGAGGAACCACGTGGCAGCGGGCTTTGATCCATCCGGGCGTCTACCAGATGTGTTCACCAACGCGGGGACGTCCTCCTTCACCACGTTTCTGAGCCGGGTGGCGCCCGAGATGCTGCCCGGTCGTCGGCCGTTGCCGCCGGGCATGGCCGCCGACCTGGCGCCGCACGCGACCACCATCGTGGCGATCTCGGCCGCCGGCGGTGTGGTGATGGCCGGCGACCGACGGGCCACCATGGGCAACCTGATCGCCCAGCGCGACATCGAGAAGGTGCACCCCGCCGACGCGTACTCGCTGGTCGGCATCGCGGGCACCGCGGGCATCGGCATCGAGCTGATGCGACTGTTCCAGGTGGAGCTGGAGCACTACGAGAAGATCGAGGGCGCGATGCTCTCGCTCGACGGCAAGGCCAACCGGCTGGCGTCGATGATCCGGGGCAACCTGGGCGCGGCCATGCAGGGCCTGGCCGTGGTTCCGCTGTTCGCCGGCTTCGACCTGGCCGCCGCCGACCCGTCGCGGGCAGGGCGGATCTTCAGCTTCGACGTGACCGGCGGCCCGTACGAGGAGACCGGGTACGACGCGATCGGCTCCGGCTCGCTCTTTGCGAAGTCGGCGCTGAAGAAGCGCTTCCGGGCCGGCATCTCCGTGGACGACGCGACCCGGCTCGCGGTCGAGGCGCTCTACGACGCGGCCGACGACGACACCGCGACCGGCGGACCGGACCTGACCCGCCGGATCTATCCGGTGGTGATGACCGCTACCGCCGAGGGCACCCGCCGGCTGACCGACACCGAGACGGCGGCGATCGCCGAGGGTGTGGTCGCCGGTCGGATGGAGAACCCGGGCGGTTGAGCCCCGTCCACCCCCACCAGTCAGCAGTCGTCAGCACAGCGCCGTAAGGAGAACCGCCGCCGTGGCCATGCAGTTCTACGCCTCGCCCGAACAGATCATGCGCGACCGCTCCGAGCTGGCCCGCAAGGGCATCGCCCGGGGTCGCAGCGCGGTGGTCCTCAGCTACTCCGGCGGGGTGCTCTTCGTCGCGGAGAACCTCTCCAGCGCCCTGCACAAGGTCAGCGAGATCTACGACCGGATCGGCTTCGCCGCGGTCGGCCGCTACAACGAGTTCGAGAATCTGCGCCGGGCCGGTGTGCGGATGGCCGACCTGAACGGGCTCAGCTACGACCGGCGCGACGTCACCGGGCGGGCGCTCGCCAACGCGTTCGCGCAGACGCTCGGCGCGATCTTCACCGAGCAGTCGAAGCCGTTCGAGGTGGAGATCTGCGTGGCCGAGGTCGGGGCGACTCCTGATGACGACGAGCTGTACCGGCTCACGTACGACGGGTCGGTCAACGACGAGCCGGGCCGGATGGCGATGGGTGGCCAGGCCGAGGCGATCACCGGTGTGTTGAAGTCGCAGCACCGTGCGGACATGTCCCTCGGCGAGGCGGCCCGGGTGGCGGTGCAGGCGTTGAGCACCGTCGGCGGTGAGGGCGGCGCGGCCCGCACGATCGCCGCCAACCAGCTCGAGGTGGCGGTGCTGGACCGCCAGCGGGTGGGTCGTACGTTCCGTCGGATCACGGGCGCGGCGTTGACGGCGCTGCTCGATGGTGACGTCGCGGACGCGGACCAGCCGGCCGAGGCGGGTGGCCCGGACACGCCTGCGCAGCCGACCACGGAGGCGCACAAGCCGACGACGTCGGCCGGCTCCGCCGACCTGGAGGACAAGCCGGCGGACGGCAAGTAACGCCTGTCATTGTCAGCGGGCGGCCTGGAAATGGGCCGCCCGCTGCGTCGTGGCGAGCAACGCGCCGGCGGTGGCCACGTCGGACGACCGGGTCATGCGGCCGGTACGGCCTTCAACGGCTCCCACCAGGCCCGGTTGTCGCGGTACCACTGCACGGTCTGCGCCAGGCCGTCGGCGAGGTCGATGCTCGGGGCGTACCCCAACTCTTGATTGATCTTGGTGATGTCCAGCGAGTAGCGGCGGTCGTGGCCCTTGCGGTCGGGGACCGGGACGACCCGGTCCCAGCCGGCGCCGCAGGCGTCCAGCAGCAGGCCGGTCAGCTCCTTGTTGGTCAGCTCCGTGCCGCCGCCGATGTTGTAGACCTCGCCGGCGCGGCCCTTCTGCTGGACCATCGCGATGCCCCGGCAGTGGTCGTGCACGTGCAGCCAGTCGCGGATGTTGCCGCCGTCGCCGTACAGGGGAACGGTGCCGCCGTCGAGCAGGTGGGAGACGAACAGCGGGATGATCTTCTCGGGGAACTGGTACGGCCCGTAGTTGTTGGAGCAGCGGGTGATCACCACGTCCATGCCGTGGGTGCGGTGGTAGGCCAGGGCGAGCAGGTCGGAGCCGGCCTTCGAGGCCGAGTACGGCGAGTTCGGCGCGAGGGGCGAGGTCTCCGTCCAGGAGCCCTCGTCGATCGACCCGTACACCTCGTCGGTGGACACGTGGACGAAGCGGCAGGTGCCGTGGCGCAGCGCGGCGTCCAGCAGAGTCTGCGTGCCGAGCACGTTGGTGCTGACGAACGGCGCGGCGCCGGCGATCGAGCGGTCGACGTGCGATTCCGCCGCGAAGTGCACGACCACGTCGTGCCCGGCGACCACCTCGTCGACCACACCGGGGTCGCAGATGTCGCCCTGCACGAAGCGCAGGCGCGGGTCGTCGCGCACCGGGTCGAGGTTCGCCAGGTTGCCCGAGTAGGTGAGCTTGTCGAGCACCGTCACGCCGGCGGGGTCGACCGCGGGCACGCCCGAAGCGGTGCCAGCAGGCACGCCCAGCAGCATGCGGACGTACTCTGAGCCGATGAATCCGGCACCGCCGGTGACGAGGATCCTCACGGGTCCAGAATGTACGTGAAGCGGTGGGCCGGGCTGTCCGCAGCGAAAACCCATGTCGACGGGCTGATTGCCGCTAAGCTCCCACGGTGCGCGGAATCGTACTCGCCGGCGGCACCGGCTCCCGGCTCTGGCCGATCACCCGGGTAGTTTCCAAGCAGCTGATGCCGGTCTTCGACAAGCCGATGATCTACTACCCGCTCTCCACGCTGGTGATGTCCGGTGTGCGGGAGATCCTGATGATCACCACACCGGAGGACCAGGACCAGTTCCGCCGGTTGCTCGGCGACGGCAGCCAGTTCGGGCTGCGGCTGGAGTACGTCACGCAGGCCCGCCCGGAGGGCATCGCCCAGGCGTTCATCCTCGGCGCGGACTTCATCGGCGACGAGTCGGTGGGGCTGATCCTCGGTGACAACATTTTCCACGGCGTCGGTCTGGGTTGGCAGTTGGCCGCCCACAGCGACCTCGTCGGCGGCCGGGTGTTCGCGTGCCCGGTGGCCAACCCGCAGGAGTACGGCGTGGTGGACTTCGACGCCGAGGGTCGGGTGCTCTCGATCGAGGAGAAGCCGGCTCGGCCGAAGTCGCGCTACGCGGTGCCCGGCCTGTACTTCTACGACAACCGCGTGGTGGACATCGCCCGCAAGATCACTCCCAGCGCCCGGGGCGAATTGGAGATCACGGCGGTCAACGAGGCGTACCGGGAGATCGGTGAGCTGTCCGTCACCCTGCTGGACCGGGGCACGGCCTGGCTGGACACCGGCACGTTCGCCTCGATGATGCAGGCCAGCGAGTTCGTCCGGGTGATTGAGGAGCGGCAGGGCCTGAAGATCGGTTGCGTCGAGGAGGTGGCCTGGC
Organism: Micromonospora sp. NPDC049275; assembly: GCF_043197115.1. Classification (NCBI taxonomy): domain Bacteria; kingdom Bacillati; phylum Actinomycetota; class Actinomycetes; order Micromonosporales; family Micromonosporaceae; genus Micromonospora; species Micromonospora sp. NPDC049275. The sequence continues at coordinate 863,344 of NZ_JBICSN010000002.1, read as the reverse complement.
GGGCCGGCCTCATCGACGACGACCAGCTGGCCGCGCTCGCCGAGCCGCTGACCAAGAGCGGCTTCGGCGACTACCTGTTGGGTCTGCTGGCCGAGAAGAACGACGCGCAGGTGACCCGGTGAAGATTCGGGAGCTGGGCATCGAGGGCGCGTGGGAGATCACGCCGCAGCAGCACGGCGACCCCCGGGGCATGTTCATGGAGTGGTACCGCTTCGACAAGCTCGCCGGGGCGGTGGGCCGTCCGTTGCGGCTGGCCCAGGCAAATCTGTCGGTGTCCGCGCGGGGCGTGGTGCGCGGCGTGCACTTCGCCGACGTGCCGCCCGGGCAGGCCAAGTACGTCATCTGCGTGCGCGGCACGGTCCTCGACGTGATCGTGGACCTGCGGGTGGGCTCGTCGACCTTCGGCCGGTGGGAGGGCGTCCAGCTGGACGACACCGACCGGCGGGCGGTCTACCTGAGCGAGGGGCTGGGGCACGGCTTCGGCGCGCTTACCGACGACGCGACGTTGAGCTACCTCTGCTCGGCCACGTACAACCCGGCCGGCGAGCACACGGTGCACCCGCTGGACGAGGAGCTGGGCATCGAATGGCCCGCCGACGTCCCGGTGCTGTCCGCCCGCGACGACGCCGCGCCGACCCTCGCGCAGGCGCGCGAGCGCGGTCTGCTGCCGGAGTACGACGCCTGCCGGCGCCTCGTGACGACCATCGGGCCGGACGGAATGTCGCACTCAACCGGTATGTGACCACCCCCGGAGCACGACCTGTGGTGTGACAGTGACGAACGGGGCCTCCGGGCGGCTAATGTCACATCATGGAGCGGCGAATCTTCGGCCTCGAGACCGAGTACGGCGTCACCTGCACCTATCGCGGGCAGCGGCGGCTGTCCCCGGACGAGGTCGCGCGGTATCTGTTCCGTCGCGTCGTGTCCTGGGGTCGGTCGAGCAACGTGTTCCTGCGCAATGGGGCCCGGCTCTACCTGGACGTCGGGTCGCATCCGGAGTACGCGACACCGGAGTGCGACTCGGTGACCGACCTGGTGGCCCACGACCGGGCCGGCGAGCGGATCCTGGAGGGGCTGCTCGTCGACGCGGAGAAGCGGCTGCACGACGAGGGCATCGCGGGTGAGATCTACCTGTTCAAGAACAACACCGACTCGGCCGGCAACTCGTACGGCTGCCACGAGAACTACCTGGTCTCGCGGCATGGGGAGTTCGGCCGGCTCGCTGACGTGCTCATCCCGTTCCTGGTCACCCGGCAGTTGATCTGTGGGGCCGGCAAGGTCCTGCAGACCCCGCGCGGCGCGGTCTACTGCCTGTCCCAGCGGGCCGAGCACATCTGGGAGGGCGTCTCGTCGGCGACGACCCGCAGCCGTCCGATCATCAACACCCGCGACGAGCCGCACGCCGACGCCGAGCGTTACCGGCGCCTGCACGTGATCGTCGGCGACTCCAACATGAACGAGGTCACCACGCTGCTCAAGGTCGGCACCGCCGACATCGTGCTGCGGATGATCGAGGCCGGCGTCGTCATGCGCGACCTGTCGCTGGAGAACCCGATCCGGGCGATCCGCGAGGTGTCGCACGACATCACCGGCCGGCGCAAGGTGCGGCTGGCCTCCGGCAAGGAGGTCAGCGCGCTGGACATCCAGCAGGAATACCTGGCCAAGGCCACCGAGTTCGTCGAGCGGCGCGGTGGCGACCAGGCCGCCAAGCGGGTCGTCGAGCTGTGGGGCCGGGTGCTCAGCGCGGTGGAGAGCGGTGACCTGGAGCCGGTCTCGCGCGAGATCGACTGGGTCAGCAAGCTGCGGCTGATCGAGCGCTACCAGCGCAAGCACGACCTGCCGTTGTCACACCCCCGGGTGGCGCAGATGGACCTGGCGTACCACGACGTGCGCCGTGGGCGTGGCCTCTACGGGCTGCTGGAGCGTCGCGGCGAGGTGGACCGGGTGGCCACCGACCCGGAGATCTTCGAGGCCAAGGAGACGCCGCCGCAGACCACGCGGGCGCGGCTGCGCGGCGAGTTCATCAGGCACGCCCAGGAGAAGCGGCGCGACTTCACAGTCGACTGGGTGCATCTGAAGCTCAACGACCAGGCGCAGCGCACCGTGCTCTGCAAGGACCCGTTCCGGGCGTACGACGAGCGGGTGGAGCGGTTGATCGCCAGCATGTGACGGGTGTGCCGGTCCCGGCGGTGGTGTACGCCGACGGGGCCGGCCGGCCCGGTAGGCTGGGCGCGCCATGACGACTTCTGGACCATCCGAGCGCTCCGAGCGCTCCGAGCGCGGCACCGAGCGGCAGAACTGGGTCGAACGCCGGCGGGAGAAGATCCGCGCCGAGGTCGACCGCAACAGGCGCGGCGACTACACCGTGCCGACGTGGGTGCTGGCACTTGCGCTGGTGCTCATCGTGGGCGGCTGGCTCGCCCTGATCTTCCTCTCCTGACCCGCCGCCTGAGCTCGCCTTCGGGGTGTCGCTCGGGTGGTCGTCCGTGACCCATCGGGGCCAGAGGTTGGCCCGGTCGGGTCGCGTCGACGGGTACCCGCTCGCCGTCGCCGTCGCGGCGGGTCTGCCCGCCTTGCGCGTCGACGACACCGGACGCGACGACGCGGGAGGCGATCATGGACGACGAACCGAAGGTGCCGCAGCCGGAGCGCGGTGGCGGAGGCTGGCAGGACCCCGGACCGCGCGACGTGATCCGGGACCGGCAGAACCCCGACCTGCTGACTCCGCCGAGCACGGACGCGGGGACACTGCCCAACCTGCGGTTCTCCTTCTCCGACGCGCACACCCGCGTCCAGCGTGGCGGCTGGACCAGAGAGGTGACCGTACGCGAGCTGCCGATCGCCACCGAGCTCAGCGGCGTGGACATGGCGCTGGAACCGGGCGGCTACCGGGAGCTGCACTGGCACAAGCAGTCCGAGTGGGCGTACGTGTCGCGCGGCAGCGCCCGGATCAGCGCGGTCGACCAGGAGGGCCGCAACTTCCTCGACGACGTACACGCCGGCGACCTGTGGTTCTTCCCCCAGGGGGTGCCACACCACATCCAGGCACTCGACGAGGGTGTGGAGTTTCTGCTGGTCTTCGACGACGGGGCGTTCACCGAGAACGGCACGTTCCTGATCAGCGACTTCTTCGCGCACACCCCGAAGGACGTGCTGGCCAAGAACTTCGGGTGGCGACCCGAGCAGCTCGACTCGATCCCGGAGCGGGAGAAGTACATCTTCGCGGGGCAGGTGCCGCCGCCGTTGGACCGTGACCGGGTGGTCAGCCCGACCGGGGACGTGCCCCGCAGCCTGAGCCATCGGCTGCTCGCGCAGAAGCCGCAGCGGTTCGCGGGCGGTCAGGTCCGCATCGCCGACGTCGCCCAGTTCCCCGCGGCCACCACGATCTGCGCCGCGCTGGTCGAGGTCGACCCGGGCGGGATGCGCGAGCTGCACTGGCACCCCACCGACGACGAGTGGCAGTACTACCTCTCCGGCCACGGCCGGATGGGCGTGTTCGCCAGTCAGGGAGTGGCCGGCACCTTCGACATGCGCTCCGGCGACGTCGGGTACGTGCCCTTCGCGTACGGCCACTACATCGAGAACCTCGGCACCGAACCGCTGGTCTTCCTGGAGATGTTCCGCAAACCCCGGTTCGAGTCCGTCTCGCTGACCCAATGGATGGCGAACACCCCGGCACAGGTCAGCGCGGACACCCTCAACCTGCCCCGAGAGCTGATCGAGGCCCTACCCCGCGACCAACGCCCAGTAATCCGCTAAACCCACCCACCCACCCACCCACCCACCCACCCACCCGCCCGCCCGCCCACCCACTCGCGGTGATCATGAAGTTATTGCCACGACACGCCGCGGAGTCGGGCAATAACTTCATGATCAACGGGGCTGAGGGCGGGGGCGGGGACCGGGTGCCGTGGGGGCGGGGTGGGGTGGGGTGGGGTTAGGGGAGGTGGGTGGTGGCTTGGCGGCCGGCTGCGGCCGCCGCCAGGAAGTAGGCGTGGTCGGCGTCGAGGTTGCGGCCCATCGTGGACAGCGGCACGACGCTGGCGCGCAACGCCTCGTCCAGGCCCGCGGTGGGCACCCGGACGATCCGGTGCCGGGCCGTCAGCGGCGCCAGCGCCGCGTCGACCTCGGCCGCGAGGGCCGGGTCCAGGTCGTCGGGCACCACCAGCTCCGCCGGGGCGAGCGCCACCCGGCCGTACGCGGTGAGGCTGTGGTGCGACACGCCCCGGTGCCGGGGGCGGGGGTCGGCGTCGGAGATGCGCAGTGAGCCGACCGGCCGGCCGCCGAGCGTGGCGATCGCGTTGACCGCCTCTCCGACGGCGACGCCGGAGAAGCCCCACCGGGTGCCGGTGCCCAGGTTGCCGGGCCCCTGGGCCACGATTGCCACGTCCGCGTCCAGCACGTGGCGGGCGGCGAGCAGGCCGCCGTGCAGGGTGGTGGCCTCCAGGTCGCCGCCGAACGCCTGCCCGACGGTGATCGTCCCGGCCAGCTCGTCCCGCAGCCCGGCGAGAGTGCGGGAGAACCAGGCCGGCAATGCTCCGCCGTCGGTGAGCAGGTACGCCACCCGGGCTCGTGGGGCGTCGGCCCGGATGCCGGCCAGGATCGCCGGTAACGCCGAGTGCAGGTCGGCGGTGACCACCGGCATTCCGCCCAGGTCGTCGGCGTCGGCGAGGACGGCGCGGTGTGGGCTGGCCTCCTCGTCGACGCCGAGCAGGATCGGCTGCAACGGGGTGTAGCGGGCCTTGACGAGGTGTCCGGCGTCGCGGGTGTCGGAGGCGTCCGGGGGGTCCGGGGGAAGCCGGTCCGGCAGGGCCACCACGAGGGCGTACCCACCGGTGCCCAACCCCATCAGCAGCGCGCCCGCGTTGAGCAGCACCCGGTCACCCGGCTCGGGTGTGCCGACCAGCTCGGGATAGGCCAGCGCCCGCATGCCCGTGCCGTCGGGCAGGTCGACGTCGAGTTCCACCGCCCCGGTCCACTGCCGCCGCAGCGCCGCCACCGTCCCCGCCCGCCATCGCACCATGACGGGCACGCTAGCCGCGCGGACCGGCCGGCCCGCGCTCGGGTCGGCCCGTCCCTCAGCTGGGGTCGGGTTCGCCGCTCGGCGTGGCCTGGGTGGGGTCGGGTTCGCCGCCGGCGTCGACGCTCGGCCTGGCCTGGGTGTGGCGGGCCTTCCCGGGGGCGCCGGGCAGCGAGCGGGTGGGATCGAGGAAGACGTAGCGGATCTCCGGGTACCGCTCGGTGAGCCGCCGCTCGGCCTCGTCGGCGGTGGCCTCGATGGCCGCGCCGGTGGCCTCGTCGCGGAAGTCGACCTTCGCGGCGACGAGGATGTCGTCCGGGCCGAGCTGCATCGTCAGCAGGGTGTCGATCCGCTCGACCTCGGGCAGCCCGGCCAGGTCGTGCTCGATCTCGCGGCGTAGCCGCTCCGGGACGGCCCGACCGACAAGCAGCGACAGGTTGTTGCCGGCCAGGACCCCGGCGACGGCCAGCAGCAGCAACCCGATCAGGATCGATGCGACGCCGTCCCACACCTCGTCGCCGGTGGCCTGGGACAGGCCGACGCCGAGCGCGGCCAGCAGCAGACCGATCAGGGCCGCGCTGTCCTCCAGGAAGACCGCTTTGACCGTGGTGTCGGCGGTCAGCCGCAGGAACCGGCGCGGTGTCGTCTGCCAGCGCGCGGACTCGCGGCGAACCTGCCGCACGGCCCGGGCCAGCGAGATCGACTCGATGACGAACGACACCCCCAACACGATGTACGAGATCAGGTAGTCGCCGCTGTGCTCGTGCACGAGGATGGTGGTGACACCGTGGGTGACGGCGAAGCCGGCGCCGGCCACGAAGGTGAACATCGCGGCGAAGAACGCCCAGACGTAGCTCTCCTTGCCGTACCCGAAGGGGTGTCGCTGGTCGGCCGGGCGTGCCCCGCGGCGCAGCGCCTGGAACAGCAGCACCTCGGTGGTCGTGTCGGCGACCGAGTGCGCGGCCTCGGAGAGCATCGCGGCCGATCCGGAGATCAGCCCGGCGATCAGCTTGGCGATCGCGATGGCGAGGTTGGCGGCGCCCGCGACGACCACCGTGCCGACGCTCTCGCTCTCGGTCTTCATCCCGGCTTGCGACATGGGGGCAACCCTATGACCGCCGCCGTCGGCACGCCCGGCGGGTGGCGCGACACCCCGGATCCGAACAGATGTGCGGCACGCCCGCGTGGGTGCACGCCTGTGCCGCGTCGGCTGCTAGCGTCTACCCGTGTCGCGGACCCGCACCGAACGCCTGGTCAACCTGGTGATCTGCCTCCTGTCCACGCGACGGTTCCTGACCGCCGCGCAGATCGCCGCGACCGTGCCCGGCTACGAGCACGACCCCGACGACGCGCGCGACCACGAGGCGTTCCAGCGCAAGTTCGAGCGGGACAAGGCGGAGCTGCGCGAGCTGGGCGTTCCGCTGGAGACCGGCACGGCAAGCGTCTTCGACGCCGAGCCCGGCTACCGCATCGCCCACCGCGAGTACGCGCTGCCCGACATTCCCCTGGAGCCCGACGAGGCCGCCGCGGTCGGCATCGCCGCCCGCCTGTGGCAGCACGCCGGTCTGGCCGCCGCCGCGTCGTCCGGGCTGGCCAAGCTGCGTGCCGCCGGGGTGGACGTCGACCCGCAGGCCACCCTCGGGCTGGAGCCGATGGTCACCGTCGACCCGGCGTTCGCGCCGCTGACCGCCGCCGCCCGGGACCGCCGGGAGGTCGGGTTCGACTACCGGGTGCCCGATCGGGACGCCTCCACCCGTCGCCGCCTGCAACCGTGGGGCGTGGTCTGCTGGCGGGGGCGGTGGTACGTGGTCGGCCACGACCTGGACCGCGACGCGACCCGCTGCTTCCGCCTGTCCCGGGTGGTCGGGGCGGTCCGGGTGACCGGCGCGCCCGGCGCGTACGAGCCGCCGGCCGGCGTCGACCTGATCAGCCACGTGGCCCGCTGGTCCGGGCCGGTGGAGCGCACCGGCCGGGCCACCGTGCTCGCCGCGCCCGGGCGGGCCGCCGGCCTGCGCCGCTGGGCCGTGGAAGTGACCGCCGGGTCGGAGGGCGACCGGCTGGTCCTGCCGTACGCCGACCCGGACGGGCTGGCGGGCCAGCTCGTCGGGTACGGGCCGGACGTGCGGGTGCTCGACCCGCCGGAGGTCCGCGAGGCGGTCATCCAGCGGCTCAAGGAGATCGCCGCCCGGCACGACGAGCTGGCCGTCTCCGGGGGTGCCCGGTGACCCGCCCGGCCGCCCGCGGCGCTTCTCGGGCCTCCGCCGACCGGCTCGCGCGACTGCTCAACCTGGTGCCCTACCTGCTGGCCCGACCCGGCATCGAGATCGCCGAGGCGGCCGGTGACCTGGGCGTCACCGAACGGCAGCTCCGGGAGGACCTGGAGCTGCTGTGGGTGTGCGGGCTGCCCGGTTACGGCCCCGGTGACCTGATCGACATGGCGTTCGACGGCGACCGGGTGACCATCACCTACGACGCGGGCATCGACCGGCCGTTGCGGCTCACCCCCGACGAGGCCCTCGCGCTCGTGGTGGCGCTGCGGATGCTCGCCGAAACCCCCGGGGTGGCCAACCGGGAGGCCATCGAGCGGGCCCTGGCCAAGATCGAGGACGCCGCCGGTGACCTGGTGGGCGCGCCGGTCGCGGTCCGGCTGCCCGGGGACACCCGGCGGGTCGAGGCGCTGCGCGCCGCCGTGGAGGGCGGCAGGGCGCTGCGGATCACCTACTACACGGCGGCCCGCGACGAGACCACCGAGCGCGTCGTCGACCCGCTGCGGATGTTGATGGTCGGTGGCCGGGCGTACGTGGAGGCGTGGTGCCGCCGCGCGGAGGCGGTCCGGCTGTTCCGGGCCGACCGGATCGACGCGATCGCCGAGCTGGACGAGCCGGCCACCGTTCCGCCGCAGGCGGTTCCGCACGATCGCACCGAGGGTGTCTTCCGGCCGTCGCCCGACCTGCCGCTGATCACCCTGCGGGTCGGCCGGAGCGAGCGGTGGATCACCGAGTACTACCCGTGCGAACGGGTCGAGGCCGGCGACGGCGACCAGTGGCTCGTCTCGCTGCGGGTCACCGACCTGGGGTGGGCGCGGCGGTTCGTGCTGGGCCTCGGCCCGGACGTCGCAGTGGTCGCCCCGGTCGAGCTTGCCGAACAGGTCCGGGCGACCGCGGCCGCCGCCCTCGACGCGTACGCCGTGCCCGCTCCCGCGGCCGCTGTCCGCGCCCCGGCCGATTCCGTGCCGTCGGGCGACACGGCGGTGTCCGCCGGCGCCCAGTAGGCTGACCGGCGTGCTGATCTGGATCGTGCTCGCGGTGGTGCTTCTCCCGCTCGTGGCGCTCGCGCTGGCCGTCCGCCCGGTGCTGAGCCGGCTGCCCCAGCTGCGCCGCGCCGCGGTGGCGTTGCAGCGACGCGCCACCGAGGCGGAGGCGCTGCGGGAGACCGCCGAGGCGTTGCAGCAGCGCGCCGAGGGTGTCCAACGCCAGCTCGACACCGCCCAGCAGCGACTAGCCGTGATCCAGGCCAAGCGCGGCTGACCGACAGCCGTCGGCCACCGCCGCCACCCGGCCGGGCGGCGATGCTTGACTGATCATCACGGTTGGTCAAGACTTCACCGGCCGGGCCCTGATCATCATCCCCGGCAGGTGGCATTCGGTTCATCCGCACGTACGATGGGCTGCGTACCACCCCCGGACACAGAGCGACTGGAGCTTCTCATGGGTGCCCTCAAGCCGTGGCACATCGCCGTTCTCGTGGTTGTGCTGATCCTGCTCTTCGGTGCCAAGCGGCTCCCCGACGCGGCCCGCTCGCTGGGTCGCTCGCTGCGGATCATCAAGGCCGAGACCAAGAGCCTGCAGGACGACGACCGCGACCTCGCCGAGAAGGCCGACGCACAGGCCGGTTACCAGCCGCTGCCGCCGCACACCGGCCAGCAGGCGCCGTACGCCGGGCAGCCGCAGCAGGCGCCGTACCAGCAGGCGCCGGCGCAGCAGCCGGTCGTCGACCCGGTGCACCGCGTCCGCGACAACTGACCGAAGGGCCCCACCACCGTGGCCTTCGCACTGCGTAAGCGCGGCCCGAGCACGTTCGAACGGGCCGCCGACGGCTCGATGACGCTCATCGAGCACGTCCGTGAGCTGCGCAATCGTCTCTTCCGCGCCTCGCTGGGCATCGTGGTCGGTTTCGGCTTCGGCATCTGGCTGGCCGGGCCGGTGCTTCATCTGCTCCAACAGCCCTACTGCGACCTGCCCAAGGCCAGGCTGGCCAATGGCATGTGCAACTTCGTGCAGCTCGGCCCCGCCGACCTGTTCCTGTTGCAGCTGAAGGTCGCGCTCTGGGTCGGGTTGATCGTGGCAGCGCCGATCTGGCTCTACCAGCTCTGGGCGTTCATCGCGCCCGGCCTGCACCGGCACGAGCGGCGTTACGCGTACGTCTTCACCGGTCTGGCCGCGCCCCTGTTCGTCGCCGGAGCGGTGCTGGCCTACTTCGTCACCGCGAAGGGCCTGGAGTTCCTGCTCAACGTCTCCGGTGGCGGTGACATCACCACCACGCTGGACATCACCCGCTACATCTCGTTCGTCACCAACCTGATCCTGCTGTTCGGGGTGGCGTTCGAGTTTCCCTTGCTGGTGCTGATGCTCAACTTCGTGGGCATCGCCAGCGCGAAGCGGCTGCTCAGCTGGTGGCGGGTGGCGATCTTCGTGTTCTTCGCGTTCTCCGCAGTGGTCACCCCCACGCCGGACCCGTTCGGGATGACCGCCCTGGCGGCCTGCCTCTCCGCGCTCTACTTCGCGGCGGTAGGGGTGGCGTTCATCAACGACCGGCGGCGCGGGCGGGGCAAGGAGGTCTACGCCGGTCTCGACGACGACGAGGTGTCGCCGTTGGAGTTCGACGCGGACCCGGTCGTGGCCGGGCAGCGGGTCGACGCGACAGCCCCGGTCGGCGCGCCCGAGCCGATCGCCAAGCCGGCGCCCATCGAGCGCCGCTACGACGACATGACCTGACGGCCCCGCGCCGCCCGGTTCACCGACGCCGTCCCCGCCTGCCGGGGGCGGCGTCGTCGTCGGCGGGCCACCCCTGCGGCGCTCACCCGTCGCGTCGACGGCGGAACTGATCGTGACGTCGCCCGCCCCGGGTGAACGGGGGGTGTCCGACCGGTACGGTGCTGCCCGTGACCGCAGACGATCACCTGCCCGGCCCGCCCACCGACGGCCCGGGTGAGCGCACCCCGGCCGTCGGCGGCTCGGTCGATCGCGTCCGGGATGAGGGTGGCCCCGTGGCCGTGCTCGCCAACCCGACCGCCGGCCGGGGGCGGCACCGGGCCCTGCTGCCCCGGCTGCTGGACGGGTTGGCCGCCGCCGGCCGGCCGGTCCGACTGCTGTCGGCGTCGGATCCGGCCGAGGCGGAGGCGGCGTGCCGGAGCGCGGTCGCCGAGGGCGTCGGCGCGCTGATCGCGGTCGGCGGGGACGGCACCGTGCACCGGGCGATGCAGGCGGTCGCCGGCACCGACGTGCCGTTCGGTCCGGTGCCGGCGGGGACCGGCAACGACTTCGCAGTCGACACCGGCTTTCCGGCCGATCCCGCCGCGGCCGTGGCGGTGATCGCCGACGCGCTGCGCGCGGGCCGGACCCGCCCCGTCGACCTGGCCCGGATGACCGGCGCCGACGGGGCCGCGCGCTGGTACGGGGCTGTCCTCGCGGCGGGCTTCGACGCGATAGTCAACGAGCGCGCCAACCGGATGCGCTGGCCGCGCGGCCCCCGCCGCTACGACCTGGCGATCGTGGCCGAGCTGGCCCGGCTCCGGCCGCGCCGCTACACGCTGCGCCTCGACGGGGTGCCCCACGAGCTGGACGCGGTGCTGGTGGCGGTGGGCAACTGCCCGACGTACGGCGGTGGGATGCGGATCTGCCCCGACGCCGACCCGACGGACGGGCTGCTCGACGTGGTGGTGGCCGGCCGGGTCGACAGGCGGACCCTGATCCGGGTCAAGCCGCGCATCTACCAGGGCACCCACGTGAGCCACCCCCTGGTCACCAGCTACCGGGCGCGCACCGTGGAGGTGGCCGCCGACGGCATCGTCACGTACGCCGACGGGGAACGCTCGCTGCGGCTGCCGGTGACGATCACCGCCGTGCCGGGCGCTCTGCGGCTGCTGCTCTGACCCGTACCGCGCCGATGCTGGCCGCGATGACAAGCGCGATGGCGGCGCACTCCAGCAGGCTCAGCTCCTGCCGCAGCACCAGCCAGCCGGCGAGGGTGGCGATGGCCGGGCCGAGGCTCATCAGCACCGCGAAGGTGGCCGTGGGCATCCGACGCAGGGCCAGCAGCTCCAGGGTGTACGGCAGCCCGGAGGCGAGCACCGCGAGGGCCGTGCCGAGCGCCAGGACCGTCGGGTCGAGCAGCTCCGCGCCGCCGTCGACGACGCCCAGCGGCAGGGTGACAAGCGCGGCCAGGGTCAGGGCCAGGGCCAGCCCGTCCGCGCCCGGAAACCGGCCGCCGACCCGCGCGCTGAGCACGATGTACGCGGCCCACATGGCGCCCGCGCCGAACGCGAAGGCCACACCGGCCGGGTTGAGCCGGTCGAAGCCGCCCTGCCCGAGCAGCGCCACCCCGGCCAGCGCCAGGCCGGCCCAGCACCAGCTCGCCAGCCGCCGGGCGGTGAAGACGGACAGCGCCAGCGGGCCGAGCACCTCCAGGGTCACCGTCGGGCCGAGGGGGATCCGCTCGATGGCCTGGTAGAACAGCGAGTTCATGCCGGCCAGCGCCAGCCCGAAAGCGCCGGCCGCCAGCCAGGCCGGGCGGTCGTACCCGCGCAGTCGGGGCCGGCACACGACGAGCAGCAGCACCGCCGAGATCGTCAGCCGCAGGGTGACCGCCCCGGCCACTCCGGTACGCGGAAAGAGCAGCGCGGCCAGGGCGGAGCCGAACTGCACCGACAGCGCCCCACCGAGCACGAGCCCCACGGCGACGACGCCACCACGCCGCTCCGGTGGCGCGGCAGCGGGGCGTGAGCTGGGCACCAGCGTCTCCGTCACGCGCAAGACGCTAGGCGGTCGCCTCAGGCAACTCTCCGGCGGTGCCCACCCAAGCTGCCCACCACGCACGCGGCCCGCCGCCGCAAGTCCTTGCAATCTTGGACAGTTTCCGTTAGGCCGAACGGAACCTGTCCAAGATTGCGAGAGGCCGGCCCGCGAGCGGCGCGACGCGCCGCCGCGGGGGAGACCCGTTCGGGACGTGTTGATCTTTTTGTCCGTGCGGACGTCGGAGCGCCGACATGGGCGTACGTGTTCGCCATCGCGGTGCTACCGGCGTACGGTCTCGGGTATGACCAGCGCCATGCGGAAACTGTCGATCTCCGTGCCACCCGACGTGGCGGAGCGCTTGGAGCACGAGTCCAACGCCAGCGCGTACATCACCCAGGCTGTCCGGGACCGGATGCGCCTGGACGCACTGGACGCCGAGCTGGCCCACCAGGGCATCCAGATCACCGACCAGGGCGTGGCCGAGGCGCGTGCCCGCCGTGCCGCCGTCGAGGCCGAGTGGTCGCCGGAGCGCCGGGAGGCCCTTCGCGAGCGGGCACGTCGCCAGGCGCTGAACGCCGCCACCGGCACCGTCGAGCAGCCGGCCGCGTGACCCCGGAGGACGACCGGCCGATCCGGCTCGTGCTGGACCGCTCGGCGCTGCTGGCGTACCTGGCGGGATCGGTGCATGTCGGGGAGCCGCTGCACGAGGTCATCCAGGACCGCAACCGGTTCGGCGTCACCGCCGTGACCGCAGCGGAGACGCTGGCGATCGTCAGCGATCCGAAGGAGCGGGCGACCCTGCACCGACTGCTGAACCTGGACGCCTGCGAGGTGCTCCCGACCGAGGGGCACTCCTGGCACGAACTCAGCTTCTGGCGTACGGTGACCGGCCGTGCCGATCTGGCCACCACGGCGCTGGCCGTCCTCGAACACGACGCCTCCATCCTCACGGGGGAGGACAGGTACGGCGACGGTGACCTGCCGGTGATTCACATCCCCGACTGACGGCACGGGAGCCCGGAAGTCAGGTCGGCAGCGCCAGGTCCAGGACGGCGCCGAGGCCGTTCTCCCGGCCCGGGTCGGCGGCCGGGAGCACCAGCACCGCGCAGCCGGCCGCGACGGCGCCCGCGTCGGCAGGTGTGTCGCCGACCATCAGCGTCTGCTCGGGGTCGACGCCGAGCATCCCGCAGGCCCGCCAGAAGATCGCCGGGTCGGGCTTGCAGCGTCCCACCTCGTACGAGAGCACGAACGCGTCGACGAGGTCGGTCAACCCCCAGGCGTCGAAGTGCGGTCGCAGGTCGAAGCCGATGTTGCTGACCACCGCCACCCGCACCCCGGCGTCGCGCAGCGCGGCGAGGGTGGGGGCGGTGTCCGGGTACGGCAGCCAGCCCTCGGCGACGAGCAGCCGCTCGTAGAGCGCGTCGGCGAAGCCCTCGATGCCCGCGTCCACGGTCTCGGCGAGCCCCGTGTACGCCCCCCGGTGCGCGTGCGCGTAGAGGTCCCGGTCGGCCCACAGCTCGGCCAGCCGGGGCGGCACCCGGGCCGGCAGCGGGCCGCCTGCGCGCCCGGCGGTCAGCAGCCGGTCGGCCAGCGAGGTCGCCCGGACCCGATCGAGGGTGACCCCGCAGGCGGCGGCCGCTTCCATGACCCACTGCCGGGGCTCCTCCACCTGGGCCAGGGTGCCGTGGAAGTCGAAGAGCACCGCCTTGACGGGCCGTCGGGACGCCCGGGGTGCGCTGGCATCGGCGACGCTGCCCGGCGGACTGGTCTGGGGCGGTTCGGCATGGTCCGGCACGCCGTGCACCCTACCGACCGCCCCCGACGGCCCCTCCGCACGGCCTTGTCGGGTGTCCTGTCCCGGCACGCACTAATCTTGGTGCCATGTCGAGCCCCGCCGAGCGGTTTGCAGCGGCGCGCCGCCGGGCCGCGCAGGCCGCACAGTTTCCGGCGCTGGACGAGTTCGCCCTTGACCTGGGGTTCGATCTCGACGACTTCCAGCGGGAGGCGTGTCAGTCGCTGGAGCGGGGCAGTGGTGTGCTGGTCTGCGCCCCCACCGGCGCCGGCAAGACAGCGGTCGGCGAGTTCGCCGTACACCTGGCGCTGCGAGGGCGGCCGGACGACCCGGCGGCGGCCGACGACGCCGCGACGCCACCGACCCGGCGCAAGTGCTTCTACACCACGCCGATCAAGGCGCTGTCCAACCAGAAGTACCACGATCTGGTCGCCCGGTACGGCGCCGAGCAGGTCGGCCTGCTCACCGGCGACAACGCGATAAACGGCGACGCGCCCGTGGTGGTGATGACCACCGAGGTGCTGCGCAACATGCTGTACGCGGGCTCCAGCACCCTGAACGGGCTGGCGTACGTGGTGATGGACGAGGTGCACTACCTCGCCGACCGGTTCCGCGGTGGTGTGTGGGAAGAGGTGATCATCCACCTGCCCGCCTCGGTCACCCTGGTCTCGCTGTCGGCGACCGTGTCCAACGCCGAGGAGTTCGCCGACTGGCTGGTCACCGTGCGCGGCGAGACCGCGGTGGTGGTCAGCGAGCACCGGCCGGTGCCGCTGTGGCAGCACATGCTTGTCGGCAAGCGGATGTTCGACCTGTTCCACGACGCCGACGCGGCCCGCAAGCACGATGTGCACCCGGAGCTGCTGCGCTACACCCGCGACCAGATGCGCCGCCTGGAGCTGGGGGAGGGGCGCAGCGCCGGGCCGGGCTCCGGTCGGCGCGGCCCCCGTTGGCGTGGGCCGATGCGTCCGGACATCGTCGACCGGCTGGACCGCGAGGGGCTGCTGCCGGCGATCCTGTTCATCTTCAGCCGGGCGGGCTGCGCCGCCGCCGTGCAGCAGTGCCTGGCCGCCGGGCTGCGGCTCACCTCGCCGGAGGAGCGGGCCGAGATCCGCCGCGTCGTCGAGTCCCGGGTCACCGCCATCCCCGGCGAGGACCTGACGGTGCTCGGCTACTGGGAGTGGCTCGACGGCCTCGAACGGGGCCTCGCGGCCCACCACGCAGGCATGCTGCCGGTGTTCAAGGAGATCGTCGAGGAGCTGTTCGTCAGGGGTCTGGTCAAGGCGGTCTTCGCCACCGAGACCCTGGCGTTGGGCATCAACATGCCGGCCCGCTGCGTGGTCCTGGAACGCCTGGTCAAGTACAACGGCGAGGCGCACGTCGACCTGACCCCGGGGGAGTACACCCAGCTCACCGGGCGGGCCGGCCGGCGCGGCATCGACGTCGAGGGGCACGCCGTCGTGGTGTGGTCCCCGGAGACCGACCCGCGGCACGTGGCCGGGCTGGCCTCCACCCGCACCTATCCGCTGCGGTCCAGCTTCCGGCCCTCGTACAACATGGCGGTGAACCTCGTCGGCACGGTCGGCGCGGAGCCCGCCCGGGCGTTGCTGGAGTCCTCGTTCGCCCAGTTCCAGGCCGACCGGTCGGTGGTCGGCCTGGCACGGCAGGTGCAGCGCAACACCGAAACCATCGAGGCGTACGGCGCGGAGGCAGCCTGCCACCACGGCGACTTCGACGAGTACTTCGCGCTGCGGGTGGCGATCGCCGACCGGGAGAAGGCCATCGCCCGGCAGGGGCAGACCCAGCGCAAGGCCGCCGCCGTGGCGTCGCTGGAGCGCCTGCGGATCGGTGACGTGATCCGCGTGCCGTCGGGCCGGCGGGCCGGCCTGGCGGTCGTGCTCGATCCGGCGACAGGCGGTTTCGGCGAACCCCGTCCGCTGGTGCTCACGCAGGACCGCTGGGCGGGGCGGGTCAGCCCCGGCGACTTCACCACCCCGGCCGAGGTGCTGGCCCGCATCCGGGTGCCCAAGCACTTCAACCACCGCTCGCCGGGTGCCCGGCGGGATCTGGCCGCCGAGGTCAGCGGCACCGGCCTGGACCGGCACGGCGGCCGCCGCGGTGGCCGTTCCCGGCAGACGCCCGGCGAGGACCACCAGCTCTCCCAGCTCCGCACCGAGCTGCGCAACCACCCCTGCCACGCCTGCCCGGAGCGCGAGGAGCACGCCCGCTGGGCGGAGCGGCGTCGACGGCTGGAGCGGGACACCGAGGAACTGCGCGAGCGGGTGTCCGGACGCACCGGGTCCCTCGCGCGGACCTTCGACCGGATCGTCGCCCTGCTGACCGACCGTGGCTACCTCGCCCGCGACGGCGCGGTCACCGACGCCGGTCGGATGCTCGGCCGGATCTGGACCGAGGCGGACCTGCTGGTCGCCGAGTGTCTGCGCCGACGCGTGTGGGACGGGCTGTCCCCGGCCGAGCTGGCCGCCGCGGTGTCCGTGGTGGTCTTCGAGGCGCGTCGCGACGTCGACGAGCGGGCGTCGCTGCCACGTGGCCCGGTGGCCGACGCGGTGGACGAGACGCTGAAGCTGTGGGGTGAGATCGAGGCCGACGAGGCGGCGCGCGGTCTGACCGCGACCCGGGAGCCGGATCTGGGCTTCGCCTGGCCGGTCTTCCGGTGGGCGCGGGGCGAGGCCCTGGCCAAGGTGCTCGGCAGCGGGCACGAGATCGACGGGGAGATGCCCGCCGGTGACTTCGTCCGCTGGGCGCGGCAGGTGGTCGACCTGCTCGGTCAACTTGCCGACTCCGGCGGCGCCTCGCCGGAGCTGCGCTCCACAGCCCGACAGGCGATAGCGGCCATCAACCGGGGCGTCCTGGCGTACCACACCTCCGCCTGATCATCATTTTCGGTCAGCGCTGCCCCCACACCGACGCAGCGGACGGTCACCGCCACGCCACCCGCCGCATCGCCCGGGGGGCGCTGTTGCGCCTGTTCGGGGCAGCCCTGATCATTGCCCGAGCGCCGTGTATACGCGCCGGTAACGAATGGGGAGAGAACCGCCGTGGCGGACATCAATCACTTTGAGTACGGGTGGATCACACCCGCGCTGAGCTACGCGCTGTCCGTGCTCGGCTCGGTTCTCGGGCTCGTCTGCGCCGGCCGCATCCGGACGGCCCGCACCGCCGGTCAGCGCGCCTGGTGGGGCCTGCTGGCCGCCTGGGCGTTGGGCGCCACCGCCATCTGGGCGATGCACTTCATGGCCATGCTCGGCTTCGCCGTCGACGGCGCCCGCATCCGCTACGACGTGCCCCTCACTGCCGCCAGCACCGCCATCGCGGTGGTCGCGGTCGGCATCGGCCTGGCCATCGTGGGCACCGGTCGGCTGAATCCGGTACGCCTCGTCGCCGGCGGCGTCTTCACCGGCCTCGGCGTCGCCGCCATGCACTACACAGGCATGGCGGCGATGCGCCTCAACGGCAGCCTCGCCTACGACAGCACCCGCGTCATCCTCTCGGTGGTCATCGCGGTCGTCGCCGCGACCGTCGCGCTGTGGCTCGCGATGACCGTCCGGCGCGGCCTGGCGATCTTCGCGTCCGCGCTGGTGATGGGCGTCGCCGTGAACGGCATGCACTTCACCGGCATGAGCGCGCTGTCGGTGCACCTGCACGAACGCGCCGGCGGGGTGAGTGGCGCCGGGGTGAGTGCCCTGCTCGTGCCGATCGTCGTGGCGGTGATCTTCGGGGTGGTGGGCCTGCTCTACGCGCTGCTCGCCGCGCCCACCGACGACGACGTGGCCGCCGCCGCGTACCTGGACGCGCGCCGGGCACCGGAGCCGGCCCCGGCCGCGCCGGTGGCCGCTCCGGACCCGGTCGGGCTGCGCGCCCGGTCCACCCTCGGGCAGCCCGGAACCCCGTTCCCGTCCCGCCGGGACACCCCTACCCGTCGGGACACCCCGTCGCGCTGACGCCGCGCAGCCGGGGGCCGATCAGGCCCCCGGAACCCGGTCCAGCCAGCCGAGCACCTGGCTCAACCGCCCGTCGCCGTCCACCACGGCGACGTCGAAGCCCACGATCGGCGCCTCGACGCCGTCGGGCCCCAACTCCCAGGTGAACCGGACCTGATCGTGGTGGCCGTCGACGGGTCCGGCCAGCCGGAACGTCATGCCGGGAAAGAATCGGTCCTGTACGGCCGCGATCATCGCGTCGATCGCCTCCCGACCCTCGGCGACGCTCAGCGGGTCGACGTAGCGGGCGTCGGCAGCCCACACGTCGGCGATCTCCGTACGGCGACGGGCCGGGTCGGTCTCGTTCCAGATCGCGATGTACCGCTCGGCCAGCGTGTCGAAGCTGGTAGCCATGGCTCTCTCCTCATCGTCGGACGACGGCGGCGGTGGTCGCCGCTCTGGAGAGAGATGCTCGCGGCCGGCGCGGGGCGCTGTCGATTACGTCGGAGGTAATGGCCGCTGCGCCGCCGCGGTCACTAGGGTCGGTCGCGTGACGACGACGACCAGGCCGGTGCGACGGGTCGGCGAGCTGCTGCGCGACTGGCGGCAGAGCCGGCGGATGAGCCAACTGGACCTGTCGATCGAGACGGGAATCTCCGCCCGACATCTGAGCTTCGTGGAGACCGGGCGGTCCCGGCCGAGTCCCGAGCTGATCCTGCGGCTGGCCGAGCAGCTCGACGTGCCGCTGGCGGACCGCAACACGATCCTGCTCGCCGGCGGGTACGCGCCCGCCTACCCCCGCCACGAGCTGGACGACCCGGAGTTGGCGCCGGTGCGTGCCGCCGTCCGACGGATCCTCGACGGCCACGGCCCGTACCCGGCGGTGCTCATCGACAGGCACTGGCAGCTCGTCGAGGCCAACCCCGCGGTGGCGTTGTTCACCGACGGCGCGGCGGCGCACCTGCTCGCCCCTCCGGTAAACGTGCTGCGGCTCAGTCTGCACCCCGACGGCATGGCCCCGCGGATCGGCAACCTGCCCGAGTGGCGTACGCACCTGCTCGCCCGGCTGCGCCAGACGGCAGTCGGCACCGGCGACGCGGCCCTGCACGACCTGCACGAGGAACTGCGCGGCTATCCCGGCGACAACTGCCACTCCCCGGCAACGGACGACCCCGTCTCGCGGATCGCCGTCGGGCTCCGTTACCGCCACCAGGGCCGGGAACTGTCCTTTCTCAGCACCACCACCGTGTTCGGCACCCCTCTCGACGTCACAGTCGCCGGGCTGGCCGTCGAGTCGTTCTTCCCCGCCGACGCGGCGACGCTGCGCGCCCTCGGCGTACCGGGCGGCGACGAGGTCCCAGGGAGCTGACCGAGGTGATCCCGCCGTGCCGGGCGCGGGGCGTGTCGGTGTTGAATGCGGGGGTGTCCGCCACCGCCCGGTCAGCCCGGACACGGAGGAGAGTGAGATGAACTTCCAGCGCCTCGGCCCGAGCGGCCAGGAGATCCCTGTCGTCCAGCGCGACGGTACGACCTTCGACCTGCGGCCGCTCACCGCCGACCTGGACGGGGCGTTCTGGGCGTCGGACGGGATCGCGCGGACACGGGTCGCGCTCGAGCGTGGCGAGCTGACCGAGCTGCCCGACGCGGACAGCCTGCGGGTGGGCGCCCCCATCGCCCGACCCCACAAGATTGTCTGCATCGGACTCAACTACCGCGACCACGCGGCGGAGACGGGTGCGGCGCTGCCCGCCGAGCCGGTGGTCTTCATGAAGGACCCGATGACAATCGTCGGCCCGTACGACGACGTTCTCGTCCCGCGTGGCTCGACGCAGACCGACTGGGAGGTCGAACTCGCGGTCGTCGTCGGCACGACCGTCCGCTACGCCGACTCCCCGGAGGAGGCCATGCGGCACATCGCGGGGTACGCGGTGTCGCACGACGTCTCCGAGCGCGGGTTCCAGTTGGAGCGCGGAGGGCAGTGGGACAAGGGCAAGAGCTGCGAGACCTTCAACCCGCTGGGACCGAGCCTCGTGCCGGCCGACGAGGTCGACGACCCGCAGTCGCTGGCGCTGCGGTTGTGGGTCAACGGGGTCCTGCGCCAGGACGGGTCCACCAAGGACATGATCTTCCCGGTCGCCCACGTCGTCTGGTACCTCAGCCAGTTCATGGTCCTGTACCCCGGTGACGTCATCAACACCGGCACCCCGGCCGGGGTGGCGCTCGGCCTTCCGGACCACCCGTACCTGCGCGCGGGCGACGTCGTGGAGTTGGAGGTCGCCGGCCTGGGCCGGGCACGCCAGACGTTGGTGGCGGCGTGAGCGCGGAGTTCGCCGGCCTGGCCGCCCTCGTCACCGGCGGCTCCTCCGGGATCGGCCGCGCCACCGCCGTGGAGCTGCGCGAGCGCGGCGCGCGGGTGGCAGTCCTCGACCTCGACCCGAGCGACCTGCCGGAGGGCGTCGCCGGCTTCGCCACCGACGTGTCGAGCCGCCCGTCGGTGCAGAAGTCGGTCGCCGCAGCAGCCGACACGCTCGGCGGCATCGACGTGGTGGTGAACAACGCCGGAATCGGCGCGACCGGGACCGTCGCCGACCAGAGCGACGACGAGTGGCACCGCGTGCTCGACGTCAACGTGGTCGGCATGGCGCGCGTCGTCAGCGCGGCCCTGCCCTGGCTGCGCCGCTCGGCGCACGCGTCGGTCGTCAACATCTCGTCCATCGCCGCCCTCAACGGCCTGCCCGGCCGGGCGCTCTACTCGGCCAGCAAGGGCGCGGTGCTGTCGCTGACCCTCGCCATGGCCACCGACCACGTCCGCGAGGGCATCCGGTTCAACTGCGTCTGCCCCGGCACGGCCGACACGCCCTGGGTGGGACGGCTGCTGGCGCAGGCCGACGACCCGGCCGCCGAACGCGTGGCGTTGCAGGCCCGCCAGCCCATCGGACGACTTGTCACCCCGAAGGAGGTCGCGAACGCGATCGTCTACCTCGCGTCGCCGCTCTCGGCGTCGACCACCGGTACGGTGTTGGACGTCGACGGTGGGGTCACCCATCTGCGGGTCCGGCCGTGACGGCGGCCCGCCGGCGACGGTCGGTGGGGGGAGGCGGGCCGTGCGGATCGCGCTGTTCGTGACCTGCCTGGCCGACACCATGTTCCCGCAGGCGGCCACGGCGACCGTGCGGCTGTTGGAGCGGCTCGGCCACGAGGTGGTCTTCCCGCAGGAGCAGACCTGCTGCGGGCAGATGCACGTCAACACCGGCTACCAGCGCGAGGCCGTCCCCCTGGTCCGCCGGCACGTGCGGGTCTTCGACCCGTACGACGTGATCGTCGCGCCGTCGGGCTCCTGCGTCGGGTCGGTGCGGCACCAGCACGCGACGGTGGCCCGACGGGCGGGCGACGTGCGGCTGGCCAGCCGGGCCGAGTCGGTGGCGCAGCGCACGTACGAGCTGTCCGAGCTGCTTGTCGACGTGCTCGGGGTGACAGACGTGGGCGCGTACTACCCGCACCGGGTCACCTACCACCCGACCTGCCACTCGCTGCGGATGCTGCGGGTGGGGGACCGGCCGCGACAGTTGCTGGACGCGGTGCGTGGGCTCGACCTGGTCGAGTTGCCGGCGGCGGAGCAGTGCTGCGGGTTCGGCGGCACGTTCGCCGTGAAGAACCCGGAGACGTCCACGGCGATGCTTGCGGACAAGATGCGTCACGTGCTCTCCACCGGCGCCGACGTGTGCGCCGCCGGGGACGTCTCGTGTCTCATGCACATCGGCGGTGGGCTGTCGCGGCTGCGGACCGGGGTACGCACCGTGCACCTGGCCGAGATCCTGGCCTCGACCGAGCAGAGCGGCGCGGTAGGCGTCGGGTCGGCGGTGCGGCCGTGACCCGCCGGACGTTCCTCGGCATGCCGGCGGCCACGCCACCGGTGACCGCGCCGGCAGGCGTGGGGCACCTGCGCGGCGACGAGTCGTTTCCGACCGCCGCGCGGCGCAGCCTGGCCGACCCGCAACTGCGGCGCAACCTCCGCCACGCCACGACGACGATCCGGGCCAAGTCGGCGAGTGTGATCGCCGAACAGTCGGACTGGGAGCAGTTGCGCGCGGCGGGCGCGGCCATCAAGGCCGACACCCTGCGTCGTCTGCCCGACCTGCTGGAACAGCTCGAAGAGAGGGTCACCGGAACCGGCGGCGTGGTGCACTGGGCGGCGGACGCCGTCGAGGCCAACCGCATCGTCACCGACCTCGTCCGGGCGACCGGCGCGGACCGGGTCATCAAGGTCAAGTCCATGGCGACCCAGGAGATCGGCCTCAACGAGGCCCTCGAGGCGGCCGGGATCACCGCCGTCGAGACCGACCTCGCGGAGCTGATCGTGCAGCTCGGCGACGACCGGCCGAGCCACATCCTGGTGCCCGCGATCCACCGCAACCGGGCCGAGATCCGGGAGATCTTCCTCCGCGAGATGCCCGGCGTCGACCCCGCGCTCACCGACGACCCGACGGCCCTCGCGGCCGCCGCGCGCCGGTTCCTGCGCGAAACCTTCCTGAGTACGCCGGTGGCGGTGTCCGGCGCGAACTTCGCCGTCGCCGAGACGGGCACCCTGGCCGTGGTGGAGTCCGAGGGCAACGGCCGGATGTGCCTGACCCTGCCGGAGACCCTCATCACCGTCATGGGCGTGGAGAAGGTGGTGCCGACCTGGCGTGATCTGGAGGTCTTCCTCCAACTGCTGCCGCGGGCGTCGACCGGGGAACGGATGAACCCGTACACCTCGATGTGGACGGGCGTGACCCCGGGCGACGGGCCGCAGACGTTCCACCTCGTGCTGCTCGACAACGGGCGCAGCGCGGTGCTCGCCGACGAGGTCGGCCGGCAGGCGCTGCGGTGCATCCGCTGCTCGGCGTGCCTCAACGTGTGCCCGGTCTACGAGCGCGCCGGCGGCCACGCCTACGGCTCGGTGTACCCGGGGCCCATCGGGGCGGTGCTGTCGCCCCAGCTCACCGGCATCGAGGACAACGCGTCCCTGCCGTACGCGTCGACGCTCTGCGGCGCCTGCTACGACGCCTGCCCCGTCAAAATCAACATCCCGGAGCTGCTCGTGTACCTGCGTGCCGAGGCCGTCGAGTCGCGACAGCGGCCCACCGCCGAGTCGATCGCGATGGCCGCGGCCGCGTACACGATGGACCGA
Source organism: Micromonospora sp. NPDC049275 (assembly GCF_043197115.1). NCBI lineage: Bacteria > Bacillati > Actinomycetota > Actinomycetes > Micromonosporales > Micromonosporaceae > Micromonospora > Micromonospora sp. NPDC049275. The sequence continues at coordinate 840,411 of NZ_JBICSN010000002.1, read as the reverse complement.
CCCCGGCTGTACGCGGCCGGACAGCGCGCCGCCCGGCTGAGCCGGCTCGCCGGCCGGCGTGGTCGAGGGCTGCCCCCACCGCTGAACGGCTGGACCGCCAGCCGGGACCTGCCGGACCCGCCGGCGCAGACGTTCCGCGAATGGTGGGCCGGGCGGTGAGCTCCCGGGACCTCGTCCTCGGCCGGCTGCGTGCCGCGCTCGCCGCCGACACCGCCGCGCCTGTCGACGTGCCCCGCGACTACCGGCAGGCCGCCGCCGTGGACCTCGACCAGTTGGCGCAGCGGCTCACCGACTACCGGGCACACGTGCACCGGATCGCCGAGGCCGCCGTCGCCGACACGATCGCCGACCTCCTGCCGGCGGGCGGCACCGTCGTCGTACCGCCGGGTCTGCCGCGCGCCTGGCTGCCGCCGACGGTGACCGCGCTGCCCGACGACGGCCTCGACCACGCGCGGATCGGCGCCGCCGACGCCGTCGTCACCGCCGCCGCCGTCGCCATCGCCCAGACCGGAACCGTCGTCCTCGACGCCTCGCCCGACCAGGGACGCCGGGTGCTCAGCCTCCTGCCGGACCGGCACGTGTGCGTCGTCCGCGCCGACCAGGTGGTGGCCACCGTGCCGGAGGCCCTCGCCCGCCTGACGCCACACCGCCCACTGACCTGGATCAGCGGCCCGTCGGCGACAAGCGACATCGAGCTGATCCGCGTCGAGGGGGTGCACGGCCCGCGCCAGTTGTACGTCATCCTGCTGCCCTGACGATTCGGTCCACAAGCGACCTTTACGCGCGCTGCCCTAGCCGGACCCCATGATCATGTGATGAAAAGTAGGCCAGGAACGCCCCCGGCACCTACTTTCCATTACATGATCAAGCTTGCCCCGTCGCTCCACCGCGCCGCAACTGGGCGAGCACCGTGGTGTCGGTGATCTTGTCGTCGGCGGCGAGCATGATCGCCTTGGACAGGATCGTGGACAGCAGGGGGTCGTCGTCGAACGGCAGGTGCAGGCGGCCGGTCCGTTCACGCGCCGCGACGATGCACAGGTACGCGTCGTCGGGCTCCATCATGACGTTGCCCGAACCGAGGTGGATCCGGTACGCGCGCAGGTTTCCGCATACCCGCAGATGCCGGTCCGACAGGTCCACCCGGTCGGCGATGGCCATCCGGGGCAGCAGCCGGGCGAGGGCGTCCCGGCGTACCTGCGCCGACGGGGTCAGCTCCGCGACGACGGCACGTCGCCAGTAGGCGGAGAACCGGTCCTCGCCGCGATCGGCCCACTCCGGGTCGGTGGCGATCGAGGTGACGCCGACGAACAGGTCCACGTCACGCATGGCCTCGCTGAACACCAGCGGTGGCACGTCGACGATCGGCGCGGGCTGCCAGGCCGTGCCGTCGCGGCGGGCGAAGCGCACCTGGTCGGTGGAGCAGTGCTCGACGTCGTAGCGGTCGGGATCCGGGTTGTCGACAAGCGCGTGGTCGAAGGACGCCCGCCACTCGCCGCCGCCGAAAGCCTTGGTGGCCTCGCTCTCGTACCCGCCGTCCCAGGTGCCGAGGTAACCGGCCTGCCAGCCGCGGCCACGCAGCAGGGCGTTGGCCTGCCGGTAGCGCAGGATGTGCCCGGCGAACCGGTTGGAGTAGGTGTGCGTCTTCTCCTCGGCAGGCGTGCGCAGGTAGATCTCCCGGAAGACCTGCTTGAACGGCTGCGTCAGGCCGGCGGCGAGGAGGTGCTCGCGCCAGGCCAGCACCTCGGCCGTGTCCGCGCGGACGGGATGCCACAGTCTGACCTGACCGTGCGGAAGGGCCCGGCCGGCCCGGTCCACGAGCGTCCACCCGTCCGGGTCCCGTCGCGGTAGGCCGGCCGTCCAGCGTTGGCCGTCGCCGCTGGTCTCCCACAGCAGCCGCCGCCCGAAGGTCGCGGTGACCGGGTGGTCGAGGAACCTCGACGACCAGTCCGGGTACGACCAGGTGCGCTCCTCCGACAGCAGCCCCTCCACCCGCTGGCGCTCGCTCACCAGCGTCGCGCCGACCCGTTTGACCGCGTCCCGTAGCCAGGCGAGCTCGTCGCCATGAGCCTGCTTCACCTGAGCCGGAACGCCCTTGAGCGGGACGCCGTCGCGGGCGAAGATCAGGCGCGCCCGGTCGCCCGCGATCTCGACAGTCGCCTCGTACGAGCCGACAGGTGTGGGCAGGCGCCCATCCGGCCCGAGCCCGTGGTCGTCGACGGCCAGCTCCATGACCTCGCTGAGCGACCACCCGCGGCGCGCGCCGAGGCTGGTCAACGCGGCCTCCACCCGGCTCCGCACGGCCCTGTTCCGGACCGTCCCGGCCAGCCGCGCCAGCGTGCGCACGGGCGCGTCGCCGTCGCGGTCGGCCAGCAGCCGTACCGCCGTGATCGCCGTGCGCTGCGCGTGGGGAAAGCCGGACGCCTGCCGTGGCGCCGCCGCCGCGGTGGCGGTGACCCGCGCCAGCAGGTCGGTCGCCTCCTCGTCGCGCTCCCGCGACAACGCCCAGACCAGCCCGCGCAGAAGGCGGTCGGAGTCGTCGTGGACGGACCGGCCGTGGGCCGCGAACGCGTCGAGGAGCCGGCGTACCACCTGCGGACCGCCGTTCGCGGCGGCGAGCAGGTCGTCGAGGTGGCGCAGCCAGGTCTTGGACGCCGCCGGTTTGTCCAACGTGGCGCAGTGTTCCAGCAGCTCCGGCACGCCCGGCGCGACGAGGGCGTCGCCGAGTTCGGCACGCACGGCCGGCCCGAAGGTGTCCCCGTCGTGCAGGAGCGACGACGGCAGAGGGCTGCCGGTGGCGCGGTCGATGGCCCGGCCGAACAGCATGACGGTCCGCCGCCGGGTCGCTGCCGCGATGAAGTAGTCGTCGACCACCTCGCTGCTCAGGGCGGACAGCGCCGGCACCAGATCGGCCAGCTCGGCGGCCGTCAGGCGGGGCGCGATCAGGGCGGGCAGCTCCAATTCAGTGCCGTTGTCGACGCCGCCCCTGCAAGCGACGACGTCCAGGCACCACACCAGGTCCGCCCGCGTGAAGGTGACGTCTGCGGTGGCGAGGTTGCGTACCACGTCGCTCATCGCGGACGCCGACTCCCGGTGCATGGCCAGGGCCGCGCGGCGGCGCTCCTCGACCGGCCACGACCGCACGGTGGCCCACTCCGGCACGCTGGTCACCGAGGACTCCCAGTGGTACGTGCTCGCCGTCCGCAGCACCGCCCGGATCCGTTCGTCGGCCTCGGCGAGACCAACCTCCACCTGCCGCCGGTCCGTCTCGCTCAGGCGGGGGAGCAGCGCCGCCCAGTCACCCATGTCAGCCACCCACCAGCGCGACGAGCCGGACGAACGCCACGGCCGGGTCGGTGCGCAGGTCGATCTCCTCGTCGAGGTCCTCGATCTGGCGGTCGCCGACCAGCAGCAGGAAGCCGTTGCGGGCGAACGCGGCGCAGGCCCGATCCGCCTGCGCCTCCCAGTCGAGCCGCCGACCCGGGGCGACCCGGTAGCCGTTCAGCGTGGCCTCCGTGTCGGTCGGCTGCACCAGGCCCCGGAAGTGCCGTGGCTGGTCGGCGTTGAACCGGGCTACCTCCTCGCGCACCCGCAGCCGCACCAGCTCCCGCGCCGAGATGCGCTCCGGCAGCCCCGCCAACGGCCAGCTCTCGAGGGCCCTGCCCGTCGCTGTCTCATCCCGAACGATCACCGAGACCATGCCCTGTGCTCCTTGCCCTGAGGTGAGCGGCAGCATGGCACGACCGTCCGACGAAACGGGGCCCGAGAACGGCGCCCCCGACGCGGAGTTGCGTGTGCTGCCCAAGAGCCTCGCCCGGCTCCCCATTGGCCCCCGGACCCGGGTCAGCGACGCGTCGGACGCCTGTGGTGGATGGTGAGGGTGGCCAGCAGCGCGGGGTGGTCGGTCGCGCCGCGCATGCCCACCGACCTGGTGCAGCAGAGCGTGATGTCGGCGGTCGCCAGGACGTGTTGCAGCGCCCCGTCGCCGACCCGCTGGTAACCGGGTCGTTGGCAGGACCGCACGGCCGGGTCGTCGTGGCGCAGGTTGAGATCGCCGCTGAGCACTGTGGGTGCGTACCCGGTGCTCCTGCGGATGGCCGGCACGATCTCGTCGAACAGGTCGTGGCACTGGGTGAGCGCGACGCGGTAGCTGGTGGCCGCGAGGTGGGTGGTGCAGGCCAGCAGCAGGCCGTCGACGTGGACGCACAGCCAGGGTCGTTCCTCGGGATCGGTGAGATCCTGCGTCGGGTGCAGGCCACTGTGCACGGTGTGGCCGCCGGCGGGCTCGTGCAGGCGGGTCAGCAACCCGATGCCGTACGGCTGGCCGTCGCGGCAGCGCGTGTCGGCACCGCTGGGACGATCACCGGCGGCCTGGAAGGCGGATACGACGCCAGCGCCATCGTGGACGGCGGCGAGCGTGCGTTGCAGAGCGGGTATGTCGTCCCGGCAGATCTCGTTGAGGGTGACCAGGTCGGGCCGCTCGGCGCTGATCACCTCGGCGGCCCTGGTCATCGATCGGCCGGTGTAGCAGTCGGCGCGGCCGCTGTTGCACAGGTTCATCTGCAGCACCCGCAGGGTCGTGGGTGCGGGAGCGTCGGCCACCGACGAGCCGGCGGACAGCCCGGCGGCGGCGATTAGGAAGCCGACGGCGAGGGCCTTGCGGAGCCACCGGTACGACTGACCGGTCGCGCGGCGACCGCAGGGCTCGGCCGCAGCGCGGGTGACGCCGCTGGGCCGTCGTCGCCGTCCTATTCCGGCTCCCAGGCGATCAGCTGGTCGAAGACGCGCCGGTCGCCGTCGAGTTCCAGCGAGTCCATCGCGATGCGGCCGTAGCAGAACATGACCAGCTCGTTGGCCGTGCCCCGGGCGGAGACATAGGCCGTCTCCGGGCGCTCGCCGGCGACCGGCGTCGGGAGGCGGGCGGCCCGGGCGCCGTCGGCGGAGAACCAGAGCCGCCAGGTTCGGCCCTCGGTGGCGTGGTAGTCGACGACCGCGGGCTCGTGCGGCCACGCGCTCGTCGTCGCGACGCAGGTGGTCACGAACTCGTCGACACCGTCGAGGGCCACCTCGTCCGGCAGCGGCTGCGGGGCGCCCACGGCGACCTGGGCGTCGTAGGTGTGCACGGCAACCTGCTGGAGCTGGTGCCGGGCGACGGCCTCGGCCGTCTGCGGCGACTGCGAATCACCCCACCACGTCCAGCAACCACGATCCGGGCCGGCCTCCCGCAGCGCGTCCAGCAGCTCCCTCGTCGCCGCGGCGAACCAGGCCAGCAGGGCCTCGCGCTCCCGGGGGACCTCCGGGGCGGTCATCTCCGGCGGAGCGTCGGCGGGCCCCGCGGCCACGATGGCGGCCCACCTGCGGCGCCCCTCGCCCAGGTGCTGCACCAGGTCGAACAACGTCCACTCGGGACAGGTCGGCACCCGCACGTCGAGGCTGGGTGCCGTGGCGACCGCCGCCCGGAAAGCGGTCGATCGTTCGTCCATCAGCCGCAACAGGTCGGCGAACTCCAGAGTCTTGTCCACCGCGGCTTTGTACCACCTTCCCTTCGACAACCGACAGCGCAATTCCCCACCGCCGGTGGCGGGGCCACCGAGCACACGCGCCACGCTGAACACGGGCCGTGCGAGGGAGGGTGGACCCCGCACGACCCGTGCCCGTTCAGCGGTGCGGCCTGGGTGCGACGCGCGGCAGGACGTACGGCGGGCCAGCGAAGATCAGGTCGGACTTCAACTCCTGGTACGCCCGCTTGGGCTGGTAGTTCTCGTCGTAGATGGTGGCCAGGCCCTCGGGCGGGTCGTTGAACCACTCCGGCACCCACGAGTACTTGTCGCTGAAACCCCACACGGTGTACGACAGGCAGGTCCGCACGGCGAGGCACGCCTTCATCAGCACGCTGAAGTTGGCTGCCGACGCCTGCAACCGGGGGTTGATCTCGGCGGAGTTGCCGGCCCGGACCGCCTCGGTCATCTCGCTGCGCACGTCGACCTCGGTGAACGCGGTGGCCAGACCGAGCCCGGCGAACCGCTTGAGGGCGGCGGTCACCTGGAGGGTGTCGAAGTTGCCGTACTGGGTGCCCAGGTGACCCTGCGAGCCGACGCCGTCGATCGGGACCCCCTGCGCGCGCAGCCCCTTGGCCATGTCGTAGACGAACTGCGTCTTGTCGTCGGCCGGGTTGCCGGAGCCGAACGCCTCGATGTTGTAGTCGTTGTAGAACAGCAGCGCCTTGGGATCGGCGGCGCGGGCCCAGCGGAACGCGTCGGCGATGTAGTCGGGGCCGAGGTTCTGCGCCCAGAACCCCTTGTAGTGCAGCGTCGACGGGGTGTCCCAGGGGTCGCTCACCGCCTCGTTGACCACGTCCCACTGCCAGATCCTGCCCTGGTAGCGCTTGACGACTGTGGTGATGTGCTTGCGCAGCAGCTCGCGCAGCTCCTGCTTGCTGATGCTGCCGTCGGCGACGCCGCTGGTCAGCCAGGCGGGGAGTTGGCTGTGCCAGACGAGCACGTGGCCGCGGACGGCCTGGCGGTTGCGCTTGGCGAACTCGACGAGCTGGTCGGCGGCCGCCCAGTCGTAGGTGCCGCGGGTGGGTTCCAGGCTCTCCCACTTCATCGCGTTCTCCGCGGTGACCGAGGAGAACTCGGAGGCGGCCAGCCGGCGGTACTGCGGGTCGCTGGCGTCGTTGAGGGCTGTCGCGTTCACCGCAGTGCCGATCTTCAGCCCGTGGCGCTGGCCGAGAGCGGCGAGGGTCTGCGCGGTCGGGTCGTACGGCCGGCTCGCGGTGGCCGGCATCGCGTTCAACGCCGCAGCGGTCGCGACGGCGACGACGCCGGCGCTGATCCACCGTCGTGGCTTCATCTGCCTTCCTTTCGGAATTGATCGACAAATGTCGATCTTCAAAGGGAGGGTGCGGGGCGGGGCGAGGACCGGAACTCGCTCGAAACATTATGGCCGTCGATGGGCCCCGTCAACTCCGAAAACTTCCGGAAAAGAGTCGGGTGAGCTGCCCGGCTGTGGCTAGTCATCGGATGAAAGTTTCGGTGCGGCAGCTTACGACAGTGGGGACGGCACCGACCGTGTTGAGTCGGTGCCGTCCCCACTGCTGGGAAGAAGCGCCCTACCGCAGACGCGCCTCGATGGCCTCGATGACGCGTGGACGCAGCTCGGCGGCGCGGATGACGGCGTCCACGGAACCGACCTCGACGGCACGTTGGATGTTGTGCACCCGGTCGAACTCCGTGGCCACCTCACCGAGCTTCTCCGCCCGCACCGACGAGCGCAGCTCGTCGAGCTCGGCGGCCAGCGCGGCGCGCTCGGTGCCGGCAGCGGCGGCGACACGGGCCTCCAGGGCGCGCACCCGCTCGTCGGCGGCCGTACGAGCGTTGACGTCGGCGGAGAACACCACCGCCGCGGCCGGAGCGCCGCCGAGCACCGAGGCGAACGACCCCTCCAGCGCGAGGACGGTCATGCTCGGGTTCAGCGCCTTCGAGAACACCACGAACGCGCCGCCGTGGTAGCGGGAGATCACACAGAAGACGATCGGGCCACGGAAGTTCACGATCGCCCGGCCGATCTCCGCGCCGTACTCCAGTTGCAGCTTGCGCATCGACTCGGGCGAGCCGTCGAAGCCGGACAGGTTCGCCAGCACGACCAGGGGCCGGTTGCCGCTGGCCGCGTTGATGGCCCGCGCGGCCTTCTTCGACGAGCGGGGGAACAACGTGCCCGCCGTGTACGTGTCCGGACCGTCGGTGGGCGGGAAGCCCCGCCGCGGCACCGACCGGGACTCGATGCCGAGCAGGCACACCGGGATGCCGCCGAGGTGGGCGTCCTGCACGACGGCGGTGTCGGCGTCGGCCATGCCCGCCCACCGCTCCAGCACCGGGTGGTCCTGGTCGGCGAGGGCCCGCAGCACCGTCCGGATGTCGAACGGCTTCTTGCGGTCCGGGTTGGCCTCGGCGGAGAAGATCTCACCGACCGTCCGGAAGGGGCTGCCCGCCACGTCGTGCGGGAACTCCGAGACGTCGCGGTCCACCGGGTCGGTGGTGGTCGCCCGCCGCGGCGCGTCCTCGCCGGGCGCGACGTACGTGTGCTCGTAGTGGGCCATCAGCACGTCCCGCGCGGCGGTCAGGTTCGGCGCCCAGTACTGCGCCTGCCCGTTGGGCCCCATCACCCGGTCGTAGCCGCCGATGCCGAAGTTGTCCTCGGCGGACACCCCGCCGGAGAAGTCCAGCGACTGCTTGCCGGTCAGCACCATCGCCGAGTCCGGAGTCATCACCAGGACGCCCTTGGTGTGCATGAGCATCGTGGCCTCGGCGTTCCAGTACGGCTGCGCGCCCACGTTGATGCCCGCCACGACGATGTTGATCTCGCCGCCGGCCTGGGTGAACTCGACGATCCGCTTGAGCGCGGCGGCCACCCAGTCCATGTTCTCCGTACCGGAGGTCATCGAGATCCGAGCCCCGGCGGACAGCGCCCACCACTCCAGCGGCACCGCCATCCGCTCCGCCAGGTCCAGCGCGGCGATCACCCGCCGGCACTCCGGCTCGGACAGGGCGCCCAACGACTTCGTCGGGTCGCCGAGCAGCACGACCCGGGTGACACCCTCCGGGTGCAGGGTTGCCGGCGTGGTGACGACACCGGCGACGATCGCGGCCCGGTTGCGCCCCTTCGGCCGGTCCACCGGCACCAGCGCGTGGGCGTCGTCCAGGTCGTGCTCGACGAACTCACCGAGCCGGTTGGTCAACTCGTACGGGTACACCGTGTTGCGGCTGCTGGCCCGCAGCACCTTCAGCCGGTACTCGTCGAGCGGCTCGACGGGCTCGACCGGCGGCGTGCCGACGGCCAGTTCGGCGCCGCCCGCGGCGTCGAACGAGATCCGTACCGCGATCTTGGTCAGCTCGCCGGTGCGACGGTCGCGCTGCCGCGCGATGAACAGGATCTCCTCCAGGCCGGCGCCCACCGTCGTCGGGCGCACGCGCCCGGCGATCATCTCCATCTCCTCGCGGGTCAGCTCGCTCGGCGGCCAGACGTAGACCACGATCCGGTTGGTGGTGAAGCGCGTCTTCGACGGACGCCGCGACTGCGCCCGGCGGATCGAGTCGAGGCACGCCGCGACCGCGTCCTCGGCGGTCGGCAACGCCACCAGCCGGCCGTCCTGCTCGCGCAGTTCGGTCAGGTCACGCACCTGGGCGAACGCCACGAGACGCTCGTCGGCCGGGTTCTCCCGCGCCACGCACTGGAAGAGGTAGACCTCCTCGTCGGACGACGGCAGCCGGGTCAGGTCGAACTTGTGCAGCCGCTCCAACTGCATCCGCTGCGCGATGTACGGGTGCAGCCCGCGGATCAGCCGGTCCTCCACCATCGCGCCGTCGGACGGGCGGAAGGTGAAGTGGTGGTGCATGACCGCACCGCCGCGACCGGCGACGGTGGCGGTGAGCCGACGGACCTGCGCCGGCAGCGGATGTGCGGCGATCACCTGGAGCAGCGCGGCGGCCATGGCGTCGAAGTCCTCCGGCTGGTTCTCCCAGCCGAGGTAGATGTCGGCGTCGACGGAGTCCTCGTCGCCGGCCAGCTCGGCGAGCCCACGCAGCGCGCCACCCAGCGCGTCGAAGCTCACCGCCGCGGAGACCACACTGGAGTCCGCGCGTTCGGCGACCACGAAGGCGCAGTCGGCGACCTCGCGGGTTCGCACCCGGGTGAGGGCCTTGTTGCCGTAGTAGCGGCGGGTGAGCACCTCCAGCATGACCGTGTTGTCCAGGTGGTCACGGACGAGGCGCTGGCCGAGCAGACGCACCAGCGGCTCGGTGCTGCGGACCATCTCGGCGATGCGCTCGCCGCGGTCGGGGGCGTCCGGATGCGCGTCCAGGTGTCGCAGGTGCGCCCGGATCTGGGCGTAGACGCGGGCGCGGTTGCGGCGCAGCAGCGGCTGCGCGAACCACGCGAACACCACGCCCCGGGCCAGGTCGGCGATGGCGGGGAAGCGGACCTGCGTCGCGGCGATCAACCGCTCGAGCGCCAGACCGGCGGGCTCGCGCAGCGACTCGTCCGGCGGGGTCTCCCGCAGCCATTCGCGCAGCAGCGCCGCCACGACCGTGGCGTCGGCGGACGCGCGCTGCTGGGCCAGGAAGATCCGGAACACGGCGGCTTCCAGGCCGGGGGAGCGCTCCAGGTCGGTGACGCCGTAGTGGCCGAGCGCCTTGGCGAGCCTGGCCTGGAAGGCGTCGGGCAGGCCGGCCCGCTCGACGTCGAGGCTCTGCAGGTAGGTGTGGAAGTACTCCCGGGCGCTGCGGACGTGGGCGCCACCGTCCTCGCCGGTCGGCCGGTTGCGGCTCAGCTCGGCCAGGTCGGCGAACACGTCGACGAGGTCCACCTCGGCGGCCAGTTGCCGGTGCCCGTCCTCGGCGGCCAACCGTCGCACGACGAGGTAGTCGTCGAGCACGCGGCGGTCGTCGTGCGGGTCGACGTCGAAACCGAGCAGCAGGCCGCGCAGGTCCTCCTGACCGCGCCTGCTGCGCTCGTACGCCCCCGCGTTGTCGTCGGCGGCGGGCAGGTCCAGCTCGACGGTGGCGGCGCTCGGGGCGGCGGCGGCCTCGGTGGCCTCGTCGGCGAGCGGCTCCAGCCGCAGCAGCGGTGCGCCGGCCTCCACCTGGCTGCCCACCGCGACGGCGCACTCCTTGAGCCGGGCCCGGAACGGCGCGCGCAGCACCGTCTCCATCTTCATGGCCTCCAGCACCAGCACCGGGGCGCCCGCCTCGACCTCGGCGCCCACCTCCAGCGGCGTGGCGACGACAAGCGCGGGCATGGGGGAGCGCACGACGCCGCCCTCGTCGCGGCTGACCCGGTGCGTCACACCGTCGACCTCGACGAGGTGGGTCGGCCCGTGCGTGCCGGTGAGCAGGCGGTACCGGATGCCGTTGACGACGATCTGGCCGGTGTGCCTGTCGAAGCGGTCCAGCTCGACGTCGGCCGTGTGCACCGTGCCACCCGCCTCGATGCCGACGCGGAACCGGTGTGCCCCGATCCGCGCCACCCGCATCCGGTAGGTGGCGCCGCGCAGCTTGAGGTCCAGCGGCCGGCCGCTGGCGTGCTGCACCTGCGGGCGGCCACCGGCGGCGGTCGACAGCAGCCGCTGCCGCTCGGCGCGCTCCTCCTCCTCGTACGACTCGATGGCGGCGGCGGCCAGGGCGACCGCGGAGTGCCGGTGCGTCACGAGCCGGCCCTCGCCCCGGACCCGGTCGATCCAGCCGGTGTCGGCGCTGGCGTCGATGATCTCGGGCTGGTCGAGCAGGTCGAGCACGAAGCTCTTGTTCGTCGCGCCGCCCTCGATGATCACCGTGGTGTTGGCCATCGCCCGCCGCAGCTTGCCGAGCGCCTCGTCGCGGTCGCGCCCGTACGCGATGATCTTCGCGATCATCGAGTCGAAGTCGGCAGGGATGGTGTCGCCCTCGCTGACGCCGGTGTCCACCCGGATGCCCGGGCCGGCGGGCAGGTCCAGCCGCGCGATGCGTCCCGGCGACGGCGCGAAGTCGCGGTCCGGGTCCTCGGCGTTGAGCCGGGCCTCGATGGCGTGCCCGCGCTCCGCCGGCGGCGTGCCGACCAGCCGACCGCCGGAGGCGACGTGCAGCTGCGCCTTGACCAGGTCGAATCCGGTGGTCAGCTCGGTGATCGGGTGCTCGACCTGCAGGCGGGTGTTGACCTCCAGGAACGCGAACAGCCGATCGCCGGGGTGGTAGAGGAACTCGACAGTCGCCGCTCCCCGGTAGCCGACCGCCACGGCGAGCCGCTCCGCCGAGGTCTTCAGCTCGGCCGCCTGGGACGCGTCGAGCACCGGTGAGGCCGACTCCTCGATGACCTTCTGGTTGCGCCGCTGCACCGAGCAGTCGCGTACGCCGAGCGCCCACGCGGTGCCCTGGCCGTCGGCGATCACCTGGACCTCGACGTGCCGGGCGCCGGTGACCAGGCGCTCGAGGAACACGATCCCGCTGCCGAACGCCCGCGCCGCCTCCTGGCTGGTGCGCTCGTACGCGTCGGCGAGCTCGGTCTCGTTCGTGATCACGCGGATACCGCGTCCGCCGCCGCCGGCCGTCGCCTTGAGCATGAGCGGGTAGCCGATCTCGGCCGCCGCCGTGCGGGCGGCGTCCAGCGTCTCGACGGCGCCGCGGCTCCACGGCGCGACAGGCACGCCTACCTCCTCGGCGATCAGCTTCGCGCCGATCTTGTCGCCGAGCTGGCGCATGGCCTCGGGACTCGGCCCGACGAACGTGACGCCGATCTTCTCGCACAGCTCCGCGAACGCCGGATCCTCGGCGACGAAGCCCCAGCCGACCCACGCGGCGTCGGCGCCGGTCTCGATCAGGGCGCGCTCCAGCGCCGCCAGGTTCAGGTACGGGCGGGCGGACGCCGGACCGAGGTCGTACGCGATGTCCGCCTCGCGCACGAAGGTGGCCGTGCGGTCGACGTCGGTGTGGAGGGCGACCGTCTCGATCCGGCTGCCCGTCTCCGCGGCCAGCTCCCGGACCGCGTGGATGAGCCGCATGGCGGCTTCACCACGGTTGACGATGGCGACACGGTTGAACACCCGACTGACCCCTTTGGTAGACCATATGTGCGTGCCGGGAGTCGACGGCTCCCGGCAGTGGTCACTTTTCCGGCTCTCGGCGGACAGCGCCATGGTGCAACCGCCGAACCGACAGTCGCTCTGTTGTAGGAACCCCACAAAACTTTTTGGCTGTCGGGCCGTCGGTGTCGGATCTGCGCCCGATCCTCGCCACGGATGCCCAGACGTCGCTTTCCACCCCTTTTTCCCGGTGCCGGGTGAAGAGTGGCCCCGCCACCGGTATGAAGAGGTCAGCTCCGGTATGCGAGCTGTCCGTCAGGTATTCACATGTCTCGTACCGATCGTCCCTACGCTGTCGCATGCCCAGCTCAACGGGCCTGCGACGTCGAGAGGATGAGCGGTGGCTTTCAGAGGATCCAGATCCGTGTTCGTCGGGATGGTCGTGGCGACGGTGGTCGCGGCGGGGGGAGCGTTCGCCGCCGGTACGGCCAGCGCCGCCGAGCCCTCCCCGTTCACTGTCGTCGACGGCGCGATCCGCACGGCGACCGGCACCCCGACACCCCCCTCCGGCACGCACGCCTCGCTCTGGGGCAACTCCAGCTACGCGCAGACCAGCGTCACCGGCTCCGGGCGGGTGCTGATCGGCGCGATCGGTGACAACTGCCAGGGGTGGCCGACCGTACGGGTGACAGTCGACGGCGTCAGCGTCGGCCAGACCACAATCGTCAGCGCGACCGCCTACGGCACCTACCCCGTCGGCGCGGCGGTCGGCGCCGGTCAGCACACCGTACGGATCCAGTTCGTCAACGACTTCCGCGACGGGTCCTGCGACCGCAACGTCCACATCGGGTACGCGCGGATGGAGACCCCGGACGCCACCGACACGACGTTCAGCTTCGCGGTCCTGCCGGACACCCAGCAGGAGGTGCTCAACAGCAGCGACACGCGGTTCCGCAACCGCACCGACTGGCTGGCGCGCAACAGGTCCGCGTTGGACCTGCGCTTCGTGGCCTCGTCCGGTGACGTCGTCAACTGGGACACTCCCGACCACTCGCAGTACGTCATCGCCCGCGACGCGATGCGACCGGTCGAAACCGCCGGCATCCCGTACGCCCTGGCGATCGGCAACCACGACACCCAGGCGACAGGTGTCGGCGGCTCGGCCCGCGACCCCGCACACACCCGGGAACTCGTCCGGGACACGACCGTGTTCAACCAGTTCTTCACCGCCGGCCAGTACGGCGCGGTGCAGGGGCAGTTCGAGAGCGGCAAGGTCGACAACTCGTACTCGACCTTCGCGGCCGGCGGCACGCAGTGGCTGGTGCTGACCCTCGAACTCTGGCCCCGGGCCGAGGCCGTCGCCTGGGCCCGCAGCGTCGTCGCCGCCCATCCCCGGCACACCGTCATCGTCGTCACCCACGACTACATCGACGGCAACGGGGCCATCGAGCAGAGCGCCTCGTACGGGGCGACCAGCCCGCAGTACCTCTTCGACAACCTGGTCAAGCAGTACGCCAACATCCGGTTCGTCTTCTCCGGCCACGTCGGCGTCGCCGCCAACCGGGTCGACACAGGCGTCAACGGGAACAAGATCTACTCGTTCCTCCAGACGTTCCACTCGAACACCACGAACCCGGTACGCCTCGTCGAGATCGACACGGCCGCCAACTCGCTGCGTACCTGGATCCACGCGCCGTACACCAACCAGTCGTTCCCCGAGTACGACAGGTCGTTCACAGGCATCGGCGTGGTCCGCTGACCCGGACACCGCCCGCCCGGGGGTGGCCCGCGACAACTGTCGCGGGCCACTCCCGTCCTCGTCGTACGCCCGAACCGACAGTTGATCAAGAAGGTGCGGGCGGTTCACGTCGCACGTCTTCGGCGTTCACCCCCGGGTGATCGGCTGGCCCGGAAACCGCACACGACGAAAGGATCGGCGATGAGGGCAGCACACCTCGTACGCCCCAGTCTGGCGCTGCTGCTCGCCGCGGGGCTGAGCACGCTCGCGACCCCGGCCGGCGCCGCCCAGGCCGCCTCCGCGACGACGTCCGCGTCGACGGCGGACTCCGCGATCAAAGTCACCTCGACCGAGCAGCTCGCCCCCGGCGTCACGTACGACTCGTTTGAGGTGGGCACCCCACGCGGCGTCACCGTCGGCTACCTGCTCACCGCCGACCTGCGCAGGAACAAGGTCTCGCTGGACCTCCTGCACCCGGACTCCGTCGCACAGCGCCAGGTCGTCTCGACGATGACGAACGCGCAGGGCGCCATCGCCGGCGTCAACGGCGACTTCTTCAACATCAGCGAGACGCACGCCGGGGTCGCACCGACCGGCTCGTCCTCCGGCCCGGAGATCGCCGACGGCGAGCAGCTCAAGTTCGCCGTGCCCACCGCGCAGCGCTTCGGCCCCGGGCTCGCCCCCGGCACCTCGACCCGGGACGTGTTCGGCGTGGGCGCGAACGGCAGGGCCCGCGTCGACACCCTGAGCCTGGCCGGCGAGGTCCGCAGCCGCAAGGGCACGGTCACCCTCAGCGGCCTCAACCAGTACGCGCTTCCCCTCGACGGCGTCGGCCTGTTCACCTCCGCGTGGGGCGCGGCCTCCCGGGTACGTTCGACCTGCGGCAGCGACACCAACCGCAACGACCCGTGCAGCACCCACACCTACGAGGTGACCATTCGCCACGGTGTGGTGACCGCGGTGGGCCAGACGCCCGGCGCGGGCGCGATCCCCGCCGACACCGAGGTGCTCGTCGGCCGCGAGGGCGGCGCGGACGCGCTCGACGACCTGGCCGTCGGCGACCGGGTGCAGGTGCACGAGAAGCTCACCTCCGCCGGTGCGCCCAAGCTGACGTTCGCGGTCGGTGGCGCTCCGATCCTGCGTGACGGCGCGCCACTGGCCGGCCTCGACACCAGGACCGCCGCCGTGCGCAGCGCGGCCGGCGCCAGCCCGGACGGCCGGACCGTGTACCTCGTCGCGCTGGCCGGCCGTGCTCCCGCCAGCGCCGGCCTCACCATCGCCGAACTCGCCGATCTGATGCGGACGCTCGGCGCGCACGCCGCCGTCAACCTCGACGGCGGTGGCTCGACGACGGTCGCCGTCCGTGAGCCGGGCCAGGCCGCGGCCACCGCCCGCAACAGCCCCTCCGACGGTACGGAACGCGCGGTCGCCAACGGCATAGGCATCTTCGTCGGCCGCCACTGACGGCCCCCCACCTCCCCGTCGATCATGAAGTTATCGCCGCGACACGCCGAGGAGGCGCACAATAACTTCATGATCGACGCGGGACGGTGGGGGCGGGGCGGCGGCCCCGCGTCGACACGAAGTGGTACGACATGACGGCGAACGAAGGGTCACGCAGCAGTCGGCGGAAGGCGGTGAGCTGCTGGGGCGACAGCCCCGCCGCCAGCAGGTCCGGTTCCAGCTGACGGGAGTTGGTCTCGTAGAGCGACGCTCCGGTCGACCCGCCGGCCCAGCTCTGCGAGTGGGTGCTGGTGTCCACCTCGGTCAGGCCGGCGAGGATCATCTCGGTGTGCACGTCCTGCGCCCACCCCAGGTCGGCGCCGTGCTCCTGCAACACCTCCATCATGGCGTCCATCACCTGCGTGAACAGCTTCGCCGCGTCGTCGCTCGGCGCGTTCAGCACCCGCACCGGCGTGGTGCAGTCGAACTCCTCCACGAGCAGCCAGCCACCGGGCGTCAGCGCACCGGCGAGGGTACGCAGGACCCGTCGGCGCTCGGGTAGGTGCAGCAGCACGAGACGGGCGTGGACCAGGTCGAACGCGTCCCCGGGTGGAAGGTCCATGCGAACGTCGTGCCGCCGTACGGTCAGGTTGCCGTCGGCACGCAGGTGCGTGGGGTCGATGTCGGTGGCCAGCACGCCGCCGTCCGGGCCGACCGCGCGGGCGATCCGCCGGGCCATCGAGCCGCCACCGGCCCCGACCTCCCAGCAGTGCGACCCGAGGCGCAGCACCGGGCGGGCCAGGCGACGCATCGTGATCGGGTCCAGGAAGGACTCCAGCGCCCGCATCTGCGGGACCGCGTCCGGTGCGCCGTTGTCGAAGGTGTACGCGCCATCGCTGGTGGGAGTCGCCATCGTCTTCTGCCTCTCCGAGAGGAAACGGGTGACCTACGGGGTGTCGGCCCAGAGTCGTGGGGTCGATCGGTTGGTCGGGGGCGGCGGCGGGGTGGCGGCGACGCTCACGAGCGCCTCCAGGGGGCCCGGGTCGCTGCGCGCCTCGACTGTCGGCCGGTCGTAGACGACCCGGCCGTACTCCAGCACCGCCACCCGGTCGGCGACCTCGATCGCGTGGCGGAGCTGCTGTTCGACGAGCAGCACTGTCAACCCGCCGGCGGCCAGGTGGCCGATGAGGTCGCGGACCCGTGCTGCCAGGTCGGGGGAGAGCCCCTCACAGGGCTCGTCGAGCAGCAGCACCCGTGGTTGACCGAGCAGCGCGCGGGCGATGGCGAGCATCTGCTGCTCACCGCCGGAGAGCTCGCAGCCGCGGTGGCGCAGCCGTGCCGCGAGCCGGGGCAGCAGTTCGAGGATCCGGGGCACCGTCCAGCCCTCACCGCCGGGTGTCGCGGCACGCCACGGCGACGCCGCCAGGACGAGGTGCTCGGCCACCGTCAACCGGGAGAAGACCCGCCGGCCCTGCGGGACGAGGCCGACGCCGGACTGGGCGACCCGGTGGGGTTGCCGCCCGGCCACATGGACGCCGCCGATCTCGATGCGGCCGCTGGAGGCGCGTACCAGCCCGGCGATGGTGTGCACGAGGGTGCTCTTGCCGGCCCCGTTGCGGCCCACCACGGCCTGGATGCTGCCCGGGTGCACCCGCAGGTCCACCTCGTGCAGCACGATCCCTCCGGCGTAGCCGGCGCAGAGCCGCTCCACGTACAGCATCAGGACACCCCGTCGGCGTAGGCCTGCCGCACCGGCGGCGAGGTACGGATCTCGTCAGGTGTGCCGGCGGCCACTGTCCGGCCGTCGCGCAGCACGGTGACGGTGTCGCAGAGGGCGTACACCAGGTCCAGGTGGTGCTCGACAAGCAGCACGGCTACCTGCCGGGGCAGCGCCACCAGCAGCTCGGCCAGCCGGGCCACCTCGGTGGCCGACAGGCCGGCCGCCGGTTCGTCGAGCAGCAGCAGGCGGGGACGGCCGGCGAGGGCCATCGCGATCTCCAACTGCCGACGCTGCCCGTGGGCGAGGTGACCGGCCGGCACCGCCGCGTGGTCGGCCAGGCCCAGTTGGTCGAGCAGCCCGGCAGCGACCAGGCGGGCCGCGCTCCGGGTCCCACCGGGTGACCACCTGTGGCGTCGCATCGTTCGGGGCAGGGCGGCGACCTCGACGTTCTCGATCGCGGTGAGGGTCGCGAAGACCGCGGGTCGCTGGTGGGTCCGGTTGATGCCACGCCGCGCCCGCGCCGCCGGGCCGAGCCGGCTGACGTCGCGTCCGGCGAAGCGCACCGTGCCGCGCTGCGGCCGTGTCGTCGCGCCGAGCACATTGAGCAGTGTCGTCTTGCCGGCCCCGTTGGGCCCGATCACGGCGTGCCGCTGACCGTCGTGCACGCACAGGTCGACGTCGGTGAGCGCGGCGAGCGAGCCGTACCGCACGCTGATCCTCTCGGCGCTCAGTAGGCAGGTCATACGCGCAGCTCCGGCGTCATGTCGCGGTCGCGGGTCGGGGCGGCGTCCGGTGGGCGCGGCGCGGGGACCGGACGCGGGCGGCGGGCTCGGGTGACGCCGGTGGGCAGCAGGTAGACAGTCGCCACGAACAGGACGCCCAGCACCAGCGGCGCGTGCCCGGGCAGCACCCCGAACAACCAGTCGCGGACGGCGATGACGAGGACCGCCCCGACCAGCGCGCCGCCGACCGACGCGGTGCCGCCGATGACGACGCCGAGCAGGAGCAGGGCGGAGGTGTCGAAGCCGAAGTCGGCGGGGGAGACGTACTGCTGGGCGACGACGAGCAGCGAGCCGGCGGCGCCGGCGATCGCCCCGGCGGCGACGTGCGCGCCGGACAGGTACAGCGGCACGCGGTGTCCGCTGGCCCGCAGCCGCATCTCGTCGTCCCGGCCGGCGCGCAGCAGCACCCCCGCGCGGGTCCGTAGCAGCAGCAGGACCGCGCCGACGAGTGCCGCCACGACGACGAGCGTGTAGAGGTAGCGGGCCCGGTCGGTGGCCAGGACCGGCAGTCCCCAGAAGGGACGGACCCCGGCGATGCCGGCCAGGCCGTCCGTGCCGCCGGTCACCGACCGCCAGCGCCCGAGGACCGTCACGACGAGTTCGCCGATCGCCAGGGTGATCATCAGGACGATGACGCCCCGGGCCGGGACGACCAGCGGCAGGGTCACGGCGGCGAGCGTCGCCCCGGCGAGCGCCGCCACGGCGACCTGCACGACGCCGACGTCGGAGACCTGGCTGCCGAGCACCGCGCTGGCGTACGCGCCGGCGGCGTACGGCGCGGTCTGGCCCAGGGTGGGCATGCCGGCGACACCGGTGAGCAGCGCCACGCTCACCCCGACCAGGCCCAGCGCCAGCGTGCGGGCGAGGATCGCCGAGGTGTAGTCGTCCACCACCCACGGCGCCACGAGCAGGCCGGCCAGGACGAGCGTCGCGACGGCGGCGCGTACCCGGCGCAGCACCTCGTCCCTCACGTCGCCGCCCACCGCAGGGCCAGGCCCCGCGCCCGCACGGCGAGCACGGCGGCCATGGCGGCGAACAGCAGGAACGGGGCGGCGGACGGCAGCAGCGCCACGCCCAGGGTCTGGATCTCGCCGATCGCCAGCGCCGCGAGCAGGGTGCCCACCATGGACCCGAGGCCGCCGAGGACGACGACCACAAGCGAGAGCAGCAGCACCGTGTCGGCGGTGTCCGCGCCGGGGCCGATGATGGGCGCGCCCAGAACGCCGGCCGCGCCGGCCAGCGCGCCACCGGCGGCGAGCACACCCACCCTGATCCGCGCCGGGCTCACGCCCAGGCAGGAGACCATCTCCGGGTCGTCCACGGCGGCACGGACCAGCATCCCGGCCCGCGTCCGCCGCACCGTCAGGTAGAGCCCGGCGGCGAGCGCCGCCGCCACCACGATGAACACCAGCCGGTACGCGGCGTAGCGGTGCCCGGCGACCTGTACCGACCCGTCGAGGGCGGCGGGCACCAGTACCTGCGGATCGTCGGGGCCGAAGCCGGCGACGAGCAGGCTGCCGCCGGCCAGCGCCACCCCGAAGGTCAGCAGCGCCTGGGTGAGGTGGTTGCCGCTGGCGACAGGTGTGAGCAGGCCGGCGAGCAGCGCACCCGCCGCGGCGGCGGCCAGCACGCCGACCCCCAGCGCCAGGGCCAGGCTCACCCAGCCGCCGTCGAACACCGCCGCCGCGGTGTAGCCGCCGATCGCGTAGAGCATGCCGTGCGCCAGGTTGAGGATGTTGGCGACGCCGAAACAGAAGACCAGGCCCGCCGCCGCCACGAAGACGAGCAGCCCGTAGGCGACACCGTCCAGCGCCGGGATGACGTACGGGTCGATCCGGTTCGGGCCGGCCGCCACCGCGATCACCGGCCGATGGTCGCGAGGTCACCCACGACGGTGTTGGACAGCGCCCGGCCGTCCTGGCGGACCTGACGCAGATACCACTTCTGCACGGGCGAGTGCGTGACTCCGGAGAACTGCCACGCGCCGCGCGGGCTGGCGATCTGCCCGAGCTTGCCGATCTGCGCGTTGATCGCCTCCGGCGTCGGGTCGTCCCCGGCGGCGCCGATGGCCCGGTCGAGCACCGCCGCCGCGTCGTACGACGCGAGGGCGTACGTGGTCGGCGACCCGTCGTGCTTGGCCTTCCACGCCGCGACGAAGCCCCGGTTCTCGGCGTTGTCGAGGTCGGGGGAGTAGTTGAGCACCGAGAAGATGTCCCGGGCCGCCTCGCCCTGCGCGTTGAGCACGCCGCCCTCGGTGAGGAACCCCGCCGCGTACAGGGGAATGTCCTTGATCTCGGACTGCGCGTACTGCTTGACGAAGTCGACGGCGGCGCTGCCGGCGTAGAAGGTGTACACCGCCTGCGCGCCGGACGCCTTGATCCGGGCGAAGTACGGCGTGAAGTTGGTGGTGGCCGGGAACGGGGTGAAGGTGGTCTTGCCGTCGGGGTTGGCGAGCGTCCCGCCGGCCTTGGCGAACGCCTCGGTGAAGCCGCGCAGCTCGTCCCAGCCGCCCTGGTAGTCGGGGCCGATGGCGTACACCGAGCCCTTGACGTTGTCGCGGACGTGCTGGGCGATCGCGGCGCCCGGCTCGTCGGAGAGGTACGAGGTGTGCCAGACCCGGGAGACGTCCTTGATCTCCGGCCGGCCGTTGGAGCCGACGAGCGGGACCTTGGTCTCCTGCAGCAGGGGGTAGACGCCGGCGACCGACCCGCCGCCGACGATGCCGGTGAGCGCGGCCACCCGGTCCTGCTTGAGCAGCTTGGTCGCCGCCGGCACGGCGGTCGCGGCGCCGTTGCCCTCGTCGGCGACGACCAGGTCGACCTGCCGGCCGCCGAGCTTGCCGTCGTGCGTGTCCAGGTACAGCTCGAAGCCGTCGCGGATCTCCTTGCCGACGGACTGGTACGTCCCGGACAGCGAGGCGAGCAGACCGATCTTGATGGATCCGCCGCCGGTCGTGCCGGGGTCGTCGGCGGCGCAGGCGGTGCTCGCGGTCAACACGAGGGCGAGCAGCCCGGCGGCGAGAACCCGGCCGCGCGCGGGGGTGGTGAGGGACATGTCGTCTCCAGGGGAAGGGGAGGGGTCGGTCGGTGGGGTCAGCGGCTGCGGGCGAGCGCCGCACGGGCCGCGGGGGTCAACGCGTCGCCGATCCGGTTGGCCAGCTCCGTCATCTCGTAGGAGACCTTGCCCACGTCGCACTCGGGCGCGGCGAGCACCAGCAGCGACGCCCCGTCGTTGAAGGCCATGGAGAACATGAAGCCGCCTTCGAGCTGGGTGACGTTGGAGATCACCGCCCCGGCGTCGAAGAACGCCGCAGCGCCGCGCAGCAGGCTGACCAGGCCGCTGCCGGTCGCGGCGAGCTGATCGGCCCGGTCCGGCGGGAGGTCGCGGGTGGCGGCCACCATCAGGCCGTCACTGGAGATGGCGATCGCATGGCTGACCTCGGTCGCGCGCTCGGCGAAGCTGTCCAGCAGCCAGCCGAGGTCCTGGTGGTCGGTCACGTGCTCTCCCTGTCGGTCATGAGTTGCCGAGGTTGATCGGGGTCCGCCGGCGGGCCGCCACGCCGCGCGCGTACGCGGCCATCGCGGTGGCGACCTGGGCCGGGTCCCGGTATTCGGAGCGTTGCTGCGGCGGGGGCGCGGTGACGCCGCCGGGCACCAGGTGCCGCTGCGGCTGTCGTTTGGGCAGGCCGGCGTTGGTGGTCGCGGCCACGTCGGGGGTGTGCGCCGCAGCGGCGGTACGCCAGGCGTCGTCGGCGGGGCTGGACCACTGCCTGTCGTCGGAGGCGTCGACGCCATCGGCGTGGAACCAGTGGTTGACCTCTTCGAAGATGAGCAGCTCCTCGGTCGGCGCGTCACCGGTGCTGGCGCGGGGCGTCGGGCGGAACACGGGCGCCGCCGGCAGGGGCCTGGCCGCGGGGGCGTGCCCGGCGGTCGGCCCCGGCCGGTACGGCGGGGGTGCGGACGTGCGGGCGGCCCGCCGCGACAGCCGACCGGGCGCGAGCAGGTACTCCTCCGGCGGCAACGACCGGATGATCGCCGCGGGCAGCGTCGCCTCGGCGAGGGTGCCGCGGCGGGGGCCGCGGCGCAGTTGGACGCTGGCGCCCAGGCGGGCCGCGAGCTGACCCACGACGACCAGCCCCATGGCCCGCACGGCGGCGACGTCGATGGCGGGTGGCCGGGCCAGCAGGTCGTTGAGCTGCTGCAGCCGCTGTGCGGGCAGACCCACGCCCTCGTCGCTGATCTGGATGATGACCCGGTCGCCGAGGCTGCGGCCGCTCACCCAGGTCTCGCTGCCCGGCGGCGAGTACGCGGTCGCGTTGTCCATGAGTTCGGCGAGCAGGTGCACGACCTCGTCGACGGACTTGGCGGCCACGGCGACGTCGCCGTCGACCATGCCGAGCCGGATCCGCGCGTAGTGCTCGATCTGGGACAGGGCCGCCTGGAGCACCTGTTGCAGCGGTACGTCGTGTTGGCGTACCCGGCCCACGCCGACGCCGCCGAGCACGAGCAGGCTGGCGTTGATCCGGCCCATCCGGGTCGCCAGGTTGTCCAGGGTGTAGAGCTGGTGCAGGCGGTCGGGGTCGGTCTCGTCGCGTTCGACCCGGTCGACCTGCGCGAGAACGGCGTCGACCAGTCGCTGTTCACGCCGGCTGAGGTGGATGAAGATGTCGGCGGTGTTGGCGCGCATGACCGCCTGTTCGGCGGCGGTCCGCACGGCGGCCTGGTGCACGGCGCTGAACGCCTGGCCCAGCTCGCCGATCTCGTCGTCGCTGGAGGGTTCGAGGGCGGCGGTGGACTGTTGGCGGGCCAGCTCGTCGGGGTCGACGCTCGCGCTGTCGGGGCGTTGCAGCCGAGCCACCACGGCGGGGAGTTGTTCGAACGCGACGGCGTTGGCGGCGTCGCGCAGGCGTCGCAGCCGGCGGGTGATCTGCCGGGCGACGGCCCAGGTCACCAGAGCGGTCAGCAGCAGCGCCAGCAGCACACCTACCGCCTCAGCCACGGCCCTGCGGCGCTGGTCGGCGTGGGCGGCCCGGACGTCGTCGAGCACCGCGACGTCGACGCGGCCCCGCAGGTCGGCGAGGCGGGCGACGCGTTGCTGTGTGGTGGACACCCAGTCGACGGTCGCCAGGCGCAGCGGCGTGCCCGGCTGGGCGCGGGACACCTCGTCCTGCATTCGTTGCAGGGCGAGCGCCTCCTTGCCGGTGCCGGCCTGCTCCCACCAGATGCTCCACTCGACCGGGGCGAGGGCCAGGAACGACAGGCTCGACTCGGTGTAGCTGGTGCGGGCCGCGGTGATGTCCTGCTGCGTGGCGGGGGTCAACTCGCCGGCCGCGGTGGCGCGCAGCACGGCGACCTGCTGCTGGCCGATCGCCTCGGCGGTCTTCGACAGCGCGGCCGAGGCCCGGATCCCGTCGGCGAGCCGGGCGTTGACGACGCCGTGCGAGACGTTCTCCCGGAAGGTGATCAGGTCGGCGATCGCGATGCGGTAGCTGAAGGTCATCGCGGACACCGAGGCGTGCTCGGCCGTACGGACCTGGGTGCGCAGCGGGGACAGGCCGGCCAACGCCGCGTCGATGCGGCGCAGGAGCGCCGCGTTGGCGTCGGTGGGCACCCGGTCGCGCTGTCGGCGGTATCGCACGACGGCGGCATCGGTGGCGGCCAACTCGACTCCGAAGGCGTCCTGCTGCTGCCCGTCGGGGTGGGTGAGCAGGTCGGCGGCGGCGACGCGTTCGCGTTGCAGCCGGTACGCCAGGTCGCCGGCCTCGGCGCCGAGGCGTGCCACCACCTCCAGGTCGCTGGCACGGGTCGTCTGGCGCGCGCTCTCGGTCAGCGCGAGGCCGGCGAACACGATGACGGCCACCAGGGGCGCCGCCACGATGAGGCGCATCCGCCCGGCGATCTTCCAGGCGCGACGACCCCTCGGGTAGGGTCGGGCCGCGTGGGACCTCGTGCTCGACGCCAAGATTGACTCCCACGACTCGTCGATGACGGTCTATACGCACCTTGCCGAATGCAAGTCCCATTCCGCCGGAACCCGCGCTCGGAGGCCAGACCTGACGGTGGTACAAACTGGCCGTACCAGCATCTGTACCCACAGTCAGCGGCCGGTGGCGCCCCGGCGGCCGGTCGCGGGCGCTCCCGCTCAGCGCTTGTCGTCGAGGTGCTCGGGCGCGCGATGCGGCCCCGGGTCGTCCGCCTCCGGCTGGCTGCTGAGCACCTGGCCGATCAGCTCGCGCAGCTCGTCGATGGCGTCCACCACGGCGCCCGGGTCACGCGCGTCGCGTCGACCCCGCTGGCGCGGCACGGGCGGATCGAGTCGTGCCTGCTCCGCCGATCGTGGACCCCGCCGGCCGTCGGCCGCCAACTGCTCGGCCGCGACCTGCGGCCACAGCGACGCCAGCACGCCGCCGGTGTCGAGCACGTCGTCGCAGCGCACCGCGAACTCGTGGCTGCCGAAGCGGCGGCCCGACTCCACCGCCGCGACCGTCTCCCGGCTGAACCGCACCAGGTCCGCCAGGGCCCGCTGGGTCAGTCCCCGTCGGACCCGGCAGTCGCGCAGCGCCCAGCGGAACTGTTGGCTGGCCGCGGAGTGAGCGGCGCTCGGCGGGGGAGTGTGCTCCATGCGCTCACCTTCGTGGCACCCGCGAATCAGCAGCAGGTTCCAGATCGAGATTGGCCGATGGGCTGAACATTCATAGGGGGCAATTCTTAACCCTGGACACGATGGGTGTGAAGACGTGCGCCGAGACGAATCGCCGCGCAAAGCGCACGAGGCCACCTGCCCGACGCGTCCGACGGCACCGGGGGGCGCGTCGCGCCGAGCCCAACCGGCCGCGTCGGTTGGCCCGCAGGTCAGCGCCGCTGGCGTCCTCGTCGTCAGGCGGCCCGCGCCTCGGTGGCGGCGGCCGGGGCCGCCGTCGGGCCGTCGGCGGGCGCGAGAATATCGATTGTCGCGACGAGTGTGTGATGTGCGCGAAACGAAACATTGGGCTGAAACGAACGGCGGTGCTCGGGTGTCAGACGGAGGCCGGGAATGGCCTCGGCGAGTCGGGTGAGAGCCACACCGGCCTCCAGTCGCGCCAATGCGGCGCCGATGCAGAAATGCGGGCCGTGGCCGAACGACAGGTGGTCGGTGGCGTCGAGGCGGTGCGGGTCGAACCGGTCCGGGTGAGCGAACACCGCAGGGTCCCGGTTCGCCGCACCGATCATCAACAGACAGCGCGCGCCCGCCGGAATGGTGACCCCACCCACTGTGGCGTCGCGTCGCGTGACCCGTAGCCAACCGTCGATGGCGGGCGCGAACCGGAGGGTCTCGGTCACGAAGTCGGGCACGGATCGCGGGTCGGCGACGAGCGCGCGCCACCGCTGCGGTCGGGACAGGGCCTCGTCGAGCGCGTGGGCGAGCAGGCCGGCGGTCGTCTCGTGCCCGGCGACCAGGAGGTTGAAGGCGAGGCTCGCCACCTCCGGCACGGTCAGCACCGCGTCGTCGTCGTCGCGGTAGGCCAGCGCCCGGCTGATGAAGTCGGCCTCGTCGTGTGCGCCGTCGAGCCGCTGCCGCACCAGGTCCTGGCAGTAGTGCCAGAACTCCAGCAGACCCCGGGCCAGGCGTACCTGCTCGTTCGGGTCGGGCTGCCCCCAGATCAGGGCGACCTGACCGTCCGCCCACCGGCGGATCTGGCCGACGTCGGCGTCGGGCACCCCGAGGATGTCCAGGATGACCAGCAGCGGAAGCTCGGTGGTGAACTCGCCGACGAGATCCACCCGCCGGCCCGCTCGGGCGACGAGCCGGGACACCAGGTCGTCGACGCGGCGGCGGACGATCGCGCCGTACTCGGCCTCGGCCCGGTCCGCCGTGTTGGCGAAGGTCGCGCGCAGCGCGCGCCGGGTGCGGGGGTGTGTCGGCGGATCGGCGGCGGCCGTCGTGGGTGGCGCGTCGATCTGGGTTATGACGCTCATCGCCTCCGCGCAGACCTCGTAGATCGGGGCGAGGGTGAGGGCGTTGCCGAACGTCGCGGCGTCGGCGAGGGCGTGCCGGACGTCCGCGTGCCGACTGATCAACCACAGGCCCAGATCCTCGGCGTAGGTCACCCGGTCGGGATCGTCGAGAATGCGTCGCCAGGCGCTGGCGGGATCGGTGAGATAGACCCCGGAGAACGGATTCAACTGCATAGAACGCCTCCTGTAACACCGCGCGAAACCAGCGGCGCTCGCATTCCGTACGTCGCCGAAGGCGGGCCGACAATGGCGCACATCTGCCGGGTTCTCCTCACGGTGCGCCGCCCCGATGCTCAAGTCAAGATTGGTGGGTGTCTATTTGCTGGCCGCGCCAATTGTCTATTGCAGACCCGTTCCGGCCCTGGCCGGCTGCACCTTGCACCCGGGTGCTTGCCGGATCCGTCGCACTCGGGCAAGGCCGATCGCCTGACTCGCGATCCCGGTCGGACGGTGGGATTGCCCGATTGCGCACTTCTCATTCCTGGGCAACGATTCCGTGGAACGCAGGTGATGCCGCAGCACCAGTCACGCCGCCGGCGCCGGCTCAGGCGCCGGCGCGGCGGCCTCCGTTGCTACGGTGACCACATGGGACCGGAGGCACAGCTGACCCTCGACGCGATGGCCGCTGATTTCGTGGTCGACCTGTCCAACGTCATGCGCGACGACCGACTCTGTGGTTCCCGCCCGGTGGATCTGCGTCGATTTCTCGACCTGCTCGCCGCGCTCGTCGCGTACACGGGCGACGAGGCGGTCCAGGTGTACGCCGTGGCGGACCGGTCGCTGCTGCGCCAGCCGGGTCTGACCGCGGACGAGAAGGCGACGCTGCGCAGGTGGTACGAGCGCGGCCGGATCGAGGTCAGACCGGGCGCCGACGACCGGCTCATCGAGCTGGCCGAGACCGCCGAACTGCGGGTGATCAGCCGGGACAACTTCGAGGACGCCTACCGCGAACACCCGTGGATTCCCGGCAACCGCGACCGTTTCCTGCGTTTCGAGCCCGGTCCGGGCGGCGCGGGCGTCGTGGTCGTGCCCCGCATCATGCCGACCCCGCCGGAGTGGCACATCTCCCGCAAGGAGGAGGAGAGTCGCCTGCTGCGGGCGGGGATGTACGACAGGCGTCACGCCACGGGCGCGCGGCGCGACCTGCTGACCCGGCAGTGGCGCTGCCCGCGGCACGACTGCCCGATGTTCGGCGGCGACGCCGCCGTCGACCAGCCGGTTCCCGTCTACCGTCAGGGAGTCGTGCGCTGTCCCACTCATCACGAGCCGATGGCCGACATCGGGCCAAGCACTCCCCGGGTCCAGCTGAAGGTGCGCATCGACGGCGTGTCGCTGGCCCGCTTCATGGTCCGCGCGGACGCGGCGGTCGTGGTGGGTCGGGCCCCGGTCGAGCCGGGTGGGGTGGCTCTCGCCCCCTGGCTGACGCCGTCGGCGCGCAACTGGATCAGCCGCAGACACGTGGAGTTGAGCTGGGACGGGACCGCGCTCGCGGTCCGCGATCTGAGCGCCAACGGCACCCGGATCCGTCGTGAGGACACCTCGGAGACGGGTCGGCGGATCGGGGCGGGGCGTCCGTGGCGCCTGCGCAAGGGCGAGGTCATCGTGTTGCACGAGGGCGTGGAGTTGGTGCTCAGCGGGCGCGCATTCGTGTTCGAGAACCCGGCGCAGCCGCCCGTACCGCGCGGGGCGCTGGCCGAGGAGGCGGCGACACCCACCATGATCCGGCGGCCGAGACCGCGATGAGCATCGAGGGAACCAGGCTCGCCGGCCGATATCGGGTCACCGCACGGCTCGGCGCGGGCGGCCACGGGACGGTGTACGCGGCCCAGGACGAACGGTTGCGCCGGCTGGTCGCGGTCAAGCTGCTGATCGAGGACGCCGATCCCGAGTTGCTGGCCCGGTTCCAGCGTGAGGCCGAGATCCTCGCCATGATCAAACACCCGAACGTCGTGGCGATCTTCGACGTGGGGCGGCACGACGACGGCGCGGCGTTCGTGGTCATGGAACACCTGGCCGGGCCGAACCTCGCACACGTCCAGTACGACGCCGGCTGCCTGAGCGTCGCACAGACACTGCGATACGCCGTCCCGGTCGCCGACGCGCTGGTCTGTCTGCACGAGCATCCGACGCCGGTCATCCACCGTGACCTCAAACCGCAGAACCTCGTGCTCGACGCCGACGGGACGATCAAAATCTGCGACTTCGGTGTCTCCACAGTGCCGGAGGCGATGCTGACCCGGCTCACCCGACCGGGCATGGTGCTGGGCACCGCCGCGTACATGTCGCCTGAGCAGTGGCGGGGCGACGCTCCGGACCGCGCCACGGACATCTACTCCCTCGGCGCCGTGCTGTACGCGCTGCTCGCCGGCGGGCCACCGCTGCGCATGCAGGGCGGCCACGTCACCTGCGCGCGGCGCGTCGAGCGGGAGACCCCGGAATCCATCGTCGACCGTTGCCCCTCGGTGCCGCCGGCACTGGCCGACCTGATCCACGCGATGCTCGCCAAGTCAGCCGCCGCTCGGCCCACCGCGCGAGCCGTGCGCGACGCCCTGCGTGCGACCGCGACCGCCGACGCGGCCCGGTCTCCGGCCGGCGACGTCGACCCCGCCGTGCAGGAGGGTGACCTGCTGCTCGCCGAGGGCCGGTACGCGGAGGCCGCCCGGCACTTCACCGACCTGGCCCACCGGCTGCGCGACGTCGGCGACGTCGATCCGGTGGCGCGTGTCGCCGCCGAGTTCGGTCGGGTACGCAGCAGGTTCGGCCTCGGCGAGGAGGCCGTCGCGTCGCTGCGGCTGGTCCGGCTCGAGGCCCGCGCCCGGGCCGCGCTGGGCGACGACCATCCGTTGGTCCGGCAGATCCACGCCTACCTGGACGTCAAGAGTCGCTAGCGCGGTCCCACACGGTCGCCGTGGCCCCGATCCCGACCGCTCCGTCGCTGGTGATCGAGTCGATGACGAGCAGCACCATCCGGGCCTGGTCGGTCTTGAGGCAGACGACGTCCTTCCTGGCCACTCGCAGCTCGGTCGTGCCCTGGGTCGAGACCAGCTCCCGGCACTGCTGGAAGGTGGGCGTCGCCCCGCCGGTCCACATCGCCATGGTGCTCGCGTCGCCGTAGCGGATCACCGGACCGGGCAGCGGCATCCCGGCGTCCATCTCGGCCACTTCCGGATCGACCGCCGGCGGCACCGGATCCAGGTCGATACCACGTCCACCGATCCGGATGGGGCCCGTCCACTGGACCGCAGGCGTTCGCGGTGTGGCGGCCACCGAGGCGGTCGGTGTCGGCGAGGCCGGGGCGCTGGCCGACGGACCAGCGGCCGCGGCGGTGCTGGACCCGCCGGTGTCCGCCGAGCCGGTGCGGTCCCCGGTCGAGTCGGGCCGCATCGCGATGCCGATCCCCACTCCGCCGGCGAGCAGGACGACGCCGAGCGTCGCGGCGAGCAGGACGCGCCGTGCGTTTCGTGGCCGGGACGGGCCGGGCACGGCGGCCGACGGCGGGGCGGTGGTCACCTCCGGGCGGCTGCCCGCGGGCTCGGCGATGATCGAGGCCAGCGCCGCGCCGTGGGCCGCGACCGTCGCGGCGACAGGCTTCGGCAGCCAGTCCGCGCCGAAACGGGGGACACCGCCGCACGCCTCGATGATGTGGGCCGTGGTCGGCCGGGCCGCGGCGTCTCGCACCAGGCAGGCCTCGAACAGCGCCCGCAGCTCCGGCGGGCAGCCGGTCAGGTCCGCCTCGGCCTCGGCGACGCGCCGTAGCACGCTGAGATAGTTGCCGTCGCCGAAGGCGGTCCGCCCGGTGGCGGCGAAGAAGCCGACCGCGGCGAGCGTGAAGACGTCGGAGGCCGGCGTCACCGGCGTGCCGTTCGCCTGCTCGGGTGACATGAAGGAGGGCGTGCCGATGGGCGTCTGACTCACCGTGAGGTGGGTCGCGTCGACGGCGCGGGCGATACCGAAATCGATGACCCGTGGCCCGTCGGCGGCGAGCAGGATGTTGCGGGGGGACAGGTCCCGGTGCACCACGTCGGCGGCGTGGATCGCCTGCAGTGACTGCGCCACGCCGGCGAGCATCACCCGCACCGTGCCGACCGGCAGCGGACCGTCGTCCCGGACGGCCGCGAGCAGCGTGGGCCCGGGCACGTACGCGGTGGCCAGCCAGGGTGTCCCGGCGTCGGTGCCGGCATCGACCACCTGGGCGGTGTGGACACCGTGAACACGCTGCGCGGCCTGGACCTCCTGGGCGAAGCGCTGCCGGAAGGCGGCGTCCTCGGCGTATTCCCGACGCACGACCTTCAGCGCGACGGCCCGGCCTCCGGGGGTGAACGACAGGTACACCTGGCCCATCCCGCCGGCGCCCAGTCGCGCGCGCAGCGGATAGCCACTGATCTGGCGGGGATCGTCGCTGGTCAGAGGTGTGAACACGGACGATCCCCTCCTCGCGTGGGTGCGGCGGGGTCACCGCTATGAGCGCCGCACCGAGCGGGCCCATGGTAGCGCCGACGGGGCGCCGCGAGGGGGCGCGACCCTGGGGGCGTTCATCCGTCGGCGCGCTGGCCCGCCGGCGTGGTCAGGTGGGCCACCCAGTCGCATAGGCGGCCCAGCGTGCCCGCCGATTCGAGCAACGACAGCCCGCCGCCCACCATCGCCACGCCGGCCGTGGCGGCGACCATTCCGATCGGGTACTCCCGCGCCCGGAACGCCAGCAGGCCCAGCACGGTGACCGCCGCCCCGCTGAGCGCCAGCAGCGCCCCGGCGAGGGCGTCCCGCCGCTCGGCGAACACGAAGACGAGCGTCACACCCGACCAGCACAGGCCGGCCACCGCGACCACGACGGCGGTCACCACGGACCCCTCGCGGGCCAGGCTGACGCTGGCCGGAACGCTGAGCACGCCCAGCACGCCGGCCCGGGACCACGACACGCGGGCCTGGCGCAGCAGCTCGAGGCCGGCGCTGTCCGCGCCGAAGAGCTGCCGGCGGTGAAGCAGGACGAGGAGGCCCACCAGCACGGCGAAGGTCCCCAGGGTCACCCCGACGAAGCGGGCGCCGGCCCGCTCGACGTGCCCGGCGTCGGCGACGACGAACAGCCCGGCGGTGCAGACGCTGATGCCCGCCAGCGAGGTCAGGGCTGTTGCCCGCTCTCGGGCGACAAGCGCGGCGCAGGCGATCGCCACGACCGCCACCACTGTGAGCGGTCCGGCCCACGACGCCGGCGTCGTCACGGCCAGCGCGACACCGGCGACCGCGACGGCGAGCAGGATCCGGGGCAGCGCCTCGGCCAGCGGGGCGCGCTCGTCGAGTCGATGGTGGCCGTACACCACCGCCACCACGAGCAGCACCGCGCCGACGGCGACCGGTGGGAGGACGGTGGCCAGCTGGTTCAGGGCCACGGCCGAGCCCGCCGGGCCCAGCCACCCGACCAGCCGCAGCCGCCACCGCCCGGTTCCGCCCCGCGGCGGGGAGGGCTGCGGTTCGCGTACGGACGACATGCCGCCAGCCTCGCACCCGCGCACCAGTCCGTACGAGTGCTCGCCGCCGGCCGAGGTGCGGCCGGCGGCGAGCGAGGGGGTACGGATCAGGAGTACGGCAGGCGCAGCACGGACTGGTTGCCCACGCCCACTGTGGTGGGGTTGTTGCCGATGGCCGACCAGACCTCCACCCGTACCGTGCCGTTGCTCAGCGTGCCCAACGAACCGGTCGCCGAGGCCAGGCCGGCGGCCTGCGTGTAGTGCTCGTAGCCGGCGACCGGATCGGTGGCGAAGTAGCGCCACGTCTCCGTCCGGTCCCAGCTGCCGTTGCCGGTCAGGTCGTAGGACACGCGCACCTGCACGCCGTTTCCGACGGCCGTGCCGGCGTCGAGGAACAGGTCGAACGCGGTCTGTGCCCCGGAGTAGGCGAGGTTGAGGCCTGTCGCCGTGAAGACCTGCGGGTTGGTCGGCGTACCGTCGTGATTTCCGTTGGCGGCCGCGACGGTGGTCGTGGCCGCGCTGCCGGCGGCGCCCAGCCCGCCACCGGGCAGCAGATAGCGCGTCGGCGAGCCCGAGCTCGGTGGCGGCGTGGTCGGTGCGGCCGTGGTGGGTGGCGCGGTCGTCGGCGGGGCGGTGGTGGGCGGCGCGGTCGTCGGCGGGGTCGTGCTCGGCGGCACGCCGCCGGAGGCGTTGCCACCGCTCCAGGTGTACGCCCCGGTGGTGGCCGTCCGTCCGGCCGCCACGGTGAGCCGGGTGCCGGTGGAGAACGTGACGGTGATCGGGTTCGCCGTCGGGTTCGACGCCACGTAGGTGCGTGCCCCGTTGCGGGAGAAGACCGCGCTCAGCGGGTGGTTGGCGGTGACAGTCGTGTCGACGGTGCCCAGCGCCGCCAGGTTGCGGATCCAGTGGAAGGTGTGCGCGCGGCTCTCCCCCTCCTCGGGCGTGTAGCCGGGGTTGGCACGCAGGTTCGCCAGGGCCGCGTCCGGGTCGCCGAGGGCCTGGAACTGCCAGAGGATGTCCTGCCACACGGTCGGCGGCCCGCCGTTGTTGCGGACCAGTTCGGCGTAGTTGGTGCGTACGTACGCCGGGTTGTTGCCCAGGTAGAGGTGCCCGCCGGTGACCGGCAGCAGGTTGATGCCCTGGATCATCTCCGGCTCGCCACTGAACCAGGTGGCGTACGCGCCGCCGTCGCCCCAGACCATGCCGACGGTCGAGTGCCCGAAGCCGGCGGGGAAGTTCTGGTCGCTGGCGTCGAACCAGTACTCCTGAATGGCGGCGGCCTGCGTCGTGTAGAGGAAGACGCCGGCGTCGCGCACTGCGGTGTCGCCGGTGACCTGCCCCCACTGGATGAGGGCGTTGGCGAAGTTCATCCCCTCCGACGACGACTCCTGGTTGTTGCCGGAGCCGAACGAGCCGTGCCCGGACGCCCAGTCGTGGCCGGCGTAGATGTCGAAGTCCCGCAGGTACGGAAAGCGGGTGTCGTCGCGGCGGTAGTTGTTGGCGTCGCGGATCAGCAGGTCCACCATGCCGCCGTAGCGGCTGGTCGCGGCCCACGCCCTGTCGAACTTGGCGAGCGTCGCGGCGGCGGCGATGAAGTAGCCGTAGTGGAAGTGGTGGTCGTTGAGTTCCTGGTCGGAGCCGTACGACGCCGGGTAGCCGATCAGGGTGCCCCAGTTCGCGTCGTAGTAGAACAGCCTCTGGGTCTTGCCGCTGGACGCGGTGAACCAGTCGGTGAGGGTGCTGCGGATCGCGTTCAGCGCGCTGTCGCGGGTGGCCGTGTCGTTGACCAGGTCGGCGACCTCGGCGAGCCGGGCGGCCAGGCCCAGCCCCTTGCCGGTCCAGTACGTGTCGTTGCCCCGCTGGTCCATCGGGTTGCCCTGGGCGGCGGCCAGCTGGCCGGTGAGCGTGGCCAGGTCCGCGCCGCTGCCGTCGCCGACGGCAGGCAGTTCGGGCAGGACCCCCTGGAACGCCATGGAGGTCCGGAACTGGGTGACGCCGGTGAGGACCTTCATCCGGCCCCGCGCCGACGGGTAGGTGGGCGTGATCGGCGTCGAGCCGGCCAGCGACTTCCACTGGTGCGGGTAGAGGCTGACCACCGTCTGCGTGGCGGTCCCCTCCCGGGCGGTGGTGGTGAACGCGTACGTCGTGCTCAGGCCGTTTGTCGTCGGGTCGTAGGTGTAGGAGACCCGGGTGCCGGTGACGTGGGCGTGCGCGTACCGGCCGTAGGTGGTGGCCAGGTCGGCGCGCTCGGTGGCGTTCGCCGTCGGGGGCAGCAGGGCGACGGAGAAGTAGCCGCGACCGGCGAGGGTGGAGGAGATGCGGCCGCCGCTGACCGTCCAGGTCGCGCCGCTGGGCGCGTACGCCGCGTAGTCGTGGCCGTTGACCCGGAAGCCGACGGTGGCGCCGCTGGTGGACCAGACGTCGGCGGTACCGGACGTGTTGATCACCGCGTCGCCGCCGCTGGCCTGGAAGTACGCGAACGGCAGGCCGTGGCCGATGGTGGCGCGAAGGGTGCGGGTCCCGTCGCTCCAGTACGGGCTGACCGTCCAGTCGGTCCAGCCGTCCACAGTGACCCGGGGCGCGGCCAGCCCGGCCACGCCGACGCGGATGTCCTGCACGTACGGGTAGTGGTACTCGCCGACGCCTGTCGCCGTGCCGCTGATGGCGGGCGTCGAGTTGGCCGAGAAACCGAGACCGTCGGTGAACGTGTCGTACGAGGTCGGGTGGGCGTGCAGGGGCTCGCTGAAGGCGCAGTCGGTGCGCTTCCACAGCAGCGAGGACCACCAGTCGTTGGTGGGCACGGCACCGGTGGGCGCGTTGGCGGTGGCGTACTGCCGGGGGTTGGCCGACATCGCGCCGCAGCCGGTGGGGAGCGCGCCGACTCCGGTGGTGGTGTAGCTGCCGGCGCCCACGGGCGCGGCCTCGGCGGCGCGGGTGACGGGGATCGTGAGGCCACCGACGACCAGGGCCAGGGCGGTGGCGGCTGCCAGGGCCCAGCGGCGGTGGGGGACGGGAGGTTTCATGGTGCCTCCATCGCGCGTCCCGGTACGGACCGTGTCGACCCGGGCGCTTAGCGTCTGAATTGCGGAAAACGTCGATCGAGAGAGCGCTCTCTCAGTCGGCACGGTAATCGATCGTCGAGATGCCCGTCAATGTGTCGGTCCGGTTGCGTGCTGATGTCGCAAACTGATCGCCCGCCGTGCGGCTAACTTTCCGCCGCGCCGGCCCCGTCCAGCTCGGTGTGCAGCGCGTCCGGCGCGCGCATCCGCCACGCGTCGGTCACGAGCTCGTTCAGGCGGTCGACGTCGACGGCCGCCAGGCGCAGCATCACCAGCGGCAGTCCGTCGTACCCGGAGGTCGTGAAGAAGACCTCGGGCTCGCCGAGCAGGAGGGCCTGCTTCTCGGCCTCGTCCCCGACGAACAGCACCGCGATGTCACGCCGGATCACCCGCGGCCTGCCCGGCCGGCGCTCCGGATAGGACCAGACGAAACCCTTGTCGGCCACCCGGAAGTCGAAGCCGTCGCTGTCGATCTCGACCGTGTGGGGCAGGGCCAGGGCCAGGCGGCGTACGTCGTCGGCGTCAGCCACCCAGACCCCGCACCGCGCGTGCCATCAGCATGTGCCGAGGTTACGCACCGGGACCGACAGCCGGCGGGCGGGCCGCCGACGGCGGTGTCAGCCGGCCGCTACGGCCAGGTCGACGGCCGTCGCGCCGAGGACCGCCTGGTCGCCCTCGCGCTGGACGTAGCCGATCACCGTGGCCCGGCGAGGGTCGAGATCCGGCGGTGTGGCCAGCTCCACCCGGCCCTGCTCGGCGTCCAGGGGCAGCGACGCGAAGGCGCGCACCACGTTGTCCTGCCGCAGCGTCCGGCCGGCGTTCTCGCCGCGGGCGATCTCGCTGTCCAGCCCGCGCTGCACGACCGCCACGTTCACCACGGCACGCTGCGGCGGCCTTTGCACGCGATAGTCCAGCGTCATCGGCTGTCCGCCGTCCGCGACGTCCGACACGGACAGCGCGAGGGGCGCGGTGACGGCCGACGTCAGGGCGGACGCGATGGCGCTCGCCGCCCGGCGACGGTCGGAGCCGACGAACTCCACGGTGCCGTTGACGATCATCTGCGGGGTGTAGAGCCCGCCGGTGCCGAAGCCGCGCGCGTACGCCTCCTGCCGCGCGGTGTACGCCGCGTCCGCGAACTGGTCGGGCCAGCCCAGGTCGTCCCAGTAGTCGACGTGGAAGCCGAGGGCGAAGACCTGGTCACCCCGCGTCCGGGCGTCGTGGTCGATCTCGGTCAGCAGCTCCTCGGCCGGAGGGCAGCTGTTGCAGCCCTGCGAGGTGAACAGCTCCACGACGGCGACGCCTCCCGTCGCCGGGGACGGCGGATCCGACGAACGGGCGGGGTCCGACCCGTGGGGCGACGGGTTCGTCATGGCGTCTCCTCCCAGAGCTGCTGGCGACCCCTGCGATTCCCGTTACCGCACCGACAACGCCTGGTCACCGGGGCCGCGAGGGCCGATGGGTGCGTCCATGGCCGGCGGGTGCCGCACTACCACGAATCCGCCGTTGCACCCAGCAGTGCCACTTACGGGTAAACACCGTCGAAGCGGCGTCATCCTCCGATAGCTTGCTAATGAGAGGAAACCTCGTATTTCCTTCCCAAAGCGGCTAAGGAGTCAGTAATGAAGCGCAGCGTAGCGCTAGCGGCGGCCCTCCTGGTGGGTCTGACCAGTGCCGGAACGCTCCCCGGAGCTGCCTTCGCCGACGGCGGCGGCCCGGCGGGCAACCACGACGAGCGCGGGGGAGGTGGAAACCACCACGACAGCGAGGGCGCGGTCTTCGTCCAGACCAACAAGGCCGAGGGCAACACCATCAAGGTGTACGACCGGGACGAGGACGGTCGCCTCAGCAAGGCGGGCGAGTACGAGACCGGCGGGCTGGGCGGCTTCACCATCGGCGCGCCGCTGGACGCGCTGGCCTCGCAGGGCTCCCTCGTCTACCACAGGGGGCTGCTCTTCGCCGTCAACGCCGGCAGCAACACCGTGACCGTCTTCCGCGTCGACGGCACCCGGCTGCACAAGCTCCAGGTCATCTGGTCCGGCGGCCTGCTGCCGGTCAGCATCGCGGCCCGCGGTGACCTCGTCTACGTCCTCAACGCCGGCGGCGAGGGCTCGGTGCAGGGCTTCGAGCTGCACAAGGGTCGCCTGTCGCGGGTCGAGGACGCCAACCGGTCGCTCGGCCTGCACAACGGCAACCCGCCCGCGTTCGGGACCGCCCCGGCCCAGGTCAAGATCGACCCGGACAGCGAGTTCGTCCTGGTGTCGACGAAGATGGCCAACGTCATGTTCAGCTTCGAGATCGGTCGCGACGGCGAGTTGGCCCGCCACCCCGTCGTCAGCGACGCGGGCAACACGCCGTTCGGCTTCACCTTCGACACCGAGGACTCGGTGCTGGTCACCGAGTCGGGTGCGAACGCGGTCAGTCGGTTCGAGCTCGACGACGACGGCGCGCTCGACCAGGTCGGGCCGTCGGTGCCCAACGGCCAGCAGGCGCCCTGCTGGATCCAGCGCGTCGGCGACTACTTCTTCGTCGCCAACGCCGGCAGCTCCACCATCAGCTCCTACCGTGTCGACGACGACGGCAAACTGCAACTCGTCAAGGAGGTGGCCGCCGACACCGGTGGCGGGTCGATCGACATGACCACCAGCGACGGCTTCCTCTACGTGCAGAACGCCACCGCCGGCAACGTGCAGGGCTACGAGGTGCACGACGACGGCTCCCTGAGCCTCGTCACCACCGTCGAGGGACTGCCGAAGTTCACCGACGGCATCGGCATGGAGGGCATCGCCGCCTCCTGACGGTCGACACACCGCTGGTCCCGGTCGCCTCCGACCGGGACCAGCGCGCGTCCCAGCCGGTGATTTCGGCGGTGTCCGCCGCGGGGCAGAAGAGCATCGCCTGCAGGTCGTGTTCGCCGCGATCGGCGTGGCCGTCACCGCCGCCGCGTACGGCCGCCGACGCCTCTGACGTCCCCGGGCCGGTCCGCTCCGCCCGGCGCGCGGGCGGACCCGCCCGCGCACCGTGGCGACGACCGCAGGTGGTCGCCACGGGCGCTGTGCTTGGATGGTCCGGTGCAGTTCACCGTGACAGAGGCGCCGACGCGGGAGCGGTTCGAGGCGCGCGACGAGACGGGCGCGGTCGCCGGGGTGGTCACCTACCAGCTGACCGGCGCCATCATCGCCTACACCCACACCGAGGTCGATCCCGCGTACGAGGGCCACGGCGTCGGATCGACCCTGGCCCGCGCGGTCATGGACGACGCCCGGGCCAGGGGACGCACAGTGGTGCCGATCTGCCCGTTCCTCGCCGAGTGGCTGGTCAAGCACCCGGAGTACGAGAACATCGTCGTGCGGTCCACCCGAAAGGTGAAGTAGCGCCGGGCTCAGTCCCCCGCAACTCCTTGCGGCTCAGTTGTCGGTGCGGTGGCGTTCGATCGTCTCGGCGATCCGCTTGATCCGGCGGAGTCGGGCGTCCCAGGCGTCGCCGACGGCGGCCAGTTGGGCGACCGCGCGGGCGAGCTGCGCCTCGTCGACCCGGAAGTGACGCTCACGGCCGACCGGCGCGGAGTGGATCAGGCCGACCCGGTCCAGGACGGCCAGGTGCTTCGAGACGGCCTGGCGGGTGACGGGCAGCCGCTCGCTCAGCGACGTGGCGGTGCCGGGCCCGCCGGCGAGCAGCAGGTCGATCATGCTGCGCCGGATCGGGTCGCCGATCGCCGACCACAGGGCGTCGTCGACTGCCGTGGTCATGACGCGGCGACCAGCTTCGCGACGTACACGCCGAGGGCGGGGACGTAGTGGTCCCACCCGCTGACATGGTCCTGGTACTGCTTCTCCAGGACGGCGACCTCCCAGCCCATCTCGCGGAAACCGGTCTCCGTCATGCGGATGCGGGTCCCCGCTCCGACCGGGACCAGGTCGAACGTGACGAACAGCGACTGCCCGCCCCGGTCGGGCCCGGTGAAGCACCACCGGAAGGAGAACCGCTTCGGCGGGTCGACGTCCACGACGGCGAGGTCGACCGTCGTCGTCTCGCCGGTCCGCGCGTCGCGCCACACCAACTCGCCGGGTGCGCCCTCGACCGGTTCGAACCGTGCGTCGTCGGGCCACCACTCCCGCACGTGCTCGGGCTGGCTGATCACCTCGAAGACCACCTCGGGTGACGCGTCCACGTCGATGTCGCGTTCGATGACTCCGTACTCCATGGGTACCACCCTTTCGCAACCTTTGGTTGCGTAAGGCTATGGCACCCCGGCCGCTCGCGCAACCCTTTGTTGCGCTTCGGGGAACGGCGCACAGGGAGTGCGATCACGGTACGGTCCATGCTGGGTAGCCTGTCCGGCCCACCATTTCCCCGGGAGATTCGAACGATGACAGCCTCCTCCTTCCGCGCCCTGCACCACGACCGCACCCCCGGTGACCCGCTCGTCCTGCCGGGGCCCTGGGACGCGGGCAGCGCCCAGGTCTTCGCCGACGCCGGCTTCCCGGCGCTCGCCACGCCGAGCGCCGGCATCGCCGCCTCCCTCGGCTACCAGGACGGCGCCACCCCGCCCGCCGAGATGTTCGCCGCGGTGGCACGGATCGTCCGGGCCGTCTCCGTGCCGGTGTCCGCCGACGTGGAGGACGGCTACGGGCTCGCACCCAGCGAGCTGGTCGAACGGCTCCTGGAAGCCGGCGTCGTCGGCTGCAACCTGGAGGACTCCGAGGGGCAGGCCACGCTCAAGGACCCGCAGCGGCACGCGGACTGGCTGGCCGAGGTGCGAGCGGCGGCGGGTGACGCGCTGGTCATCAACGCGCGCGTCGACACCTTCCTGTTCGGGTCGGGTGACCCGGCCGACGCCATCGCCCGGGCGACGCTGTACGTCGCGGCGGGCGCCGACTGCGTGTACCCACTCCGAGCGCCGGCCGAGGTCCTCCCGACGCTGCGCGAGGGCATCACCGGCCCCCTCAACATGGCCGCCGGCCCGAGCCGGGAGTCCGTGGCCGACCTGGCCCGCCACGGCGCCACCCGCATCACGTTCGGTCCGGGCATGCAGCGGTACGCGATGGGCGCGATCGGCGACCTCGCGGCCAACCTGCGCGCCTGACCTCGCGGCCAACCTGCGTGTCTGAGGCTGCGGTCGACCTGCGCGTCTGCCCTCGCGGTCGCCGCTCCCGAGGTGTTGTCGGCCGCGCCTGAGGCGTGCGTGCCGCGCCGCGCGCGCGTTACACGCCCGCGCTGCGGTCCACGCCGGTGCGCCGCGCGCCGGCGGTCAGGCGTCGGCGCGGGCGGCAAGGGCGTCGACGAGGCGGCGGGCCGAGCCGGCCAGGTTCCACCTGCCGGCCAGCTCGAGCAGCCGTTCCGGGTCGGCGGGGGCGGTCGGCAGGGCGGTGGGCAGCTCCGGCAGCGCCACGTCCAGGGCGACCCGGACCACCGTCGGCGCGACGGCCAGGTAGTCGCGAGCGCCGGCCAGCTTGGTGCGCAGCCCCGGCGCGAAGGACGAGTCGGAGTCGTCAAGCGCGGCGAGGATGCCGTCGATGCTGCCGTACCGCTCGATGAGCCGCGCGGCGGTCTTCTCGCCGACCCCCGGCACTCCGGGCAGGCCGTCGCTGGGGTCGCCGCGCAGCGCGGCGAAGTCGGCGTACCGGTCGGCCGGCACGCCGTAGCGGGCGCGCACCGCCGCGTCGTCGCAGTCGTCGAGCTTGGCCACGCCGCGCCCGACGTAGAGCAGCCGGACGTCCCGGGTGTCGTCGATGAGCTGGAACAGGTCCCGGTCGCCGGAGACCACCTCGACCGGGCCGGGCTGGGTCACCGAGAGCGTGCCGAGCACGTCGTCGGCCTCGTAACCGGTCGCGCCGACGGCGGGGATGCCGACGGCGTCGAGAACCTCCAGGATCATCGGCACCTGCGGGGAGAGCGTGTCGGGCACGACCTCGCCCCCCTGCGGGGCGACCCGGTGTGCCTTGTACGACGGCAGCAGGTCGACGCGCCACGCCGGCCGCCAGTCGTAGTCCAGAGCGCACACCATCCGGTCGGCGCCGCGACCGCGGATCAGCGTGGCGAGCATGTCGAGGAAGCCACGCACCGCGTTGACGGGCTGGCCGTCCTCGGTGCGCGCGGCGGACTCGGGGATGCCGAAGTAGGCCCGGAAGTAGAGGCTGGGTGCGTCGATCAGCAGGATCGGGGATCGGTGTGCCACGCCCGACAGCCTGGCACAGCCCCCCGACGATCAGTGGTACGCCCGGCCGTCCGGCGGCGTCAGCGCCGCTCGTCGTGGCGGTATACGGTGGCCCGTCGGGCGAGGTGCTGTACGACGTAACTGGTCACCAGCAGAAGGATCGCCACCAGCACCTCGACCCAGGCCGCGACGCCGTCGGCGACGGTGAGCCCGATGACCAGCAGGACCAGGCCGACGAGCGCGAGGACCCCGGCCCACAGTTGCCGACGGCGGCGCGTCGCCGCCCGGTTCGCGTCGTTCGCTGTCACGTAGGTCCTCCCGGTCGGACACCCGCGCGGGCGGCCCGATCCCAGGTTATGACCCCGGCGGGGGTGGCACTCGGAGATCTTGGACAGTTTCCGTCAGCCGATGACGGAAACTGTCCAAGATCTGCATGGCGACCGGCGTCGGGCGACCGGCGTCCGCGGTCGAGGTCAGGCGGGGAGGGTCCAGCGCTGGTTGGCGCCGGCGAAGCAGTCCCAGATCTGGAGTCGGGCGCCGTCGGCCGAGCTGTTGTCGGTGACGTCCAGGCACTTGTTGGACTGCGGGTTGCGCAGCGTGCCGTTGGACTGCGCCTGCCAGACCTGGGCGCCGCTGCCGTTGCAGTCGTACAGCTGCACCTTGGCGCCGTTTGCGGTGGAACCGCTGGCGATGTCGGCGCACTTGCCGAGGGCGCGCAGCGTGCCGTCGCTGGCGACGGTCCAGGTCTGCGCGTTGGTGCCGTTGCAGCCCCAGAGCTGGATGGCGGCGCCGTTGGCGCTGCTCGCGGAGGCCACGTCGACGCACTTGCCGCCGAGGCCGGTGATCCGGCCGGTACGACCGGACGGCGGCGGGGTGGTGCCGCCCATGATGGTGTCGTACATGGCGCTGACCAGCGAGGTGGAGCCGGTGGTGTCCTGCGACAGCTCCCAGTTCATGACGCCGCCGGCGTTTGCCAGCGCCCACTGCGTCTTGCGCTTGACGGTCGGGACGCCGTTGTAGCACTGCTGCACGCCGCTGACCGTGGTGCAGTCGCGGTTGGCGTTGGCCGCGTCCAGCGCGACGAGCGCCGAATACGTGTAGTAGCCGGGGCGGCTGTAGAAGGGGATGCCGAGGACGGCCTTGCTGGCCGGCAGGCCGCGGGACTTCCACAGGTTGATGCTGGTGATCGACCAGTCGTAGTTGGAGTGTGGGCTGCCGCCGTCGTACGCCATGATGTTGAGCCAGTCGACCTGGCCGAACACGGCCGTCGGCACGCCGTCGAGGTAGTAGCCCTCGGAGACGACCGCCGCGGTGAGGAGCTTGCCGCGGCTGTGCAGGGCGCTGCCGAGCTGCGTCATGAGCTGGCTGTAGTTGTTCGCCGAGGCGCCCGGGTCCGGGTACTCCCAGTCGATGTCGACGCCGTCGAGGTTGTACTGGTTGACGAAGTTGACCAGGTTGTTGACGAAGGCGCTCCGGCTGCCGGAGTTGCCGGCGAGGGCCTCGAAGGCCGAGTCGTTGCCGTCGTTCCAGCCGCCGACGGCGATCGAGACCTTCACGTTGTTGGCGTGCGCCTGGGAGACCAGCGAGGAGAGCTTGCTCGGGTTTTCCACCGCGCGCAGGCTGCCGTCGTTGTTGGGTAGTACGAAGGCGTAGTTGATGTGGGTGAGCTTGTTGTACTGGATGGTGTTGACGTTGCCAGCCCACGAGGGCATGTAGCCGACGCTCTTGAAGTTGTTGGGCAGCACCACGGCCTGCGCGGCGGTGGGGACGAGGGTGACGGTGGCGGCGGCGGTGGCCAGGGCGAGCAGGCCGGCGGCGAGGGCGCGGCGCAGTGGTGAGGACATCGGGGGCCTTCCCGTGGGCGGGGGACGACGCCCGCCCGCGCAGGGTTGTCGCGGGCGGGAAATGGGGGACGCAGGTACGGGTGGGCCTCGAGGCAGCCAAATCTTAAAGAGTGTTAACTGTCGGCGTCAATCAACGCCCGTAGATTTCCTCCCCGGGGTGGATGCGGGCTTCTGGGGACGCCCAAACGACCGTTAAGCTGACGGGGTGGGAACCGATGAGTTGTACCCGCCGGACCGGCTGATCGCCGCGCAGCGCGCCACCGCCGCCGCCGGCCTGGACGCGCTGCTGCTCACGCCCGGCTCCGACCTGCGCTACCTGACCGGGTACGACGCCCACGTGGGGGAGCGGCTGACCTGTCTGGTGCTGCCCGCCGAGGGTTCGCCCACGCTCATCGTGCCCAGGCTGGAGCGTCCCGCCGCGGAGGCGGCGCCGAACACCGGCGTGCGCATCGTCGACCACCCCGACGGCGTCGATCCGTACCCCCTGGTCGTGGCCGCCCTCGACGGCCCGCCGGCGGCGGTCGGGCTCGCCGACCGGATGTGGGCCGAGCAGGTCCTCGCCCTGCGCGCGGCGCTGCCCGGCGCCGCGCAGCGGCTCGCCGGCGAGGTGCTGCGCGAGCTGCGGATCCGCAAGTCGCCGGCGGAGGTGGCGGCGCTGGCCGAGGCCGGCGCGGCCATCGACGAGGTGCACCGGCGGATGGGCCGGTGGCTGCGTCCCGGCCGCACCGAGGCCGAGGTGGCCGCCGACATCGCGGCGGCGATCCGCGACGCCGGACACGTCAGCGTCGACTTCGTCATCGTGGCCGCCGGCCCCAACGGCGCCAGCCCGCACCACGGCACCTCGGACCGGCCGATCGGCGCCGGCGAGCCGGTGGTCGTCGACATCGGCGGCACGATGCCGTCGGGCTACCGCTCGGACTGCACCCGCACCTACGTGGCGGGCGGGCCGGCGCCTGCCGACTTCGTCGACTACTACGCGGTGCTGCACGCCGCCCAGGGCGCGGCGGTGGCGGCGGTACGCCCCGGGATCACCGGCGCGGCGGCCGACGCGGCAGCCCGGGAGCCGATCGCCGCCGCCGGCTACGGCGACGCGTTCCTGCACCGCACCGGGCACGGCATCGGCCTGGACGGTCACGAGGAGCCCTACCTGGTGGCCGGCAACGACCGGCCCCTGGAGGCCGGCATGGCGTTCTCCATCGAACCGGGCATCTACCTGGCGGGCCGGCACGGCGCCC
The DNA here is from genome assembly GCF_043197115.1 of Micromonospora sp. NPDC049275. Classification (NCBI taxonomy): domain Bacteria; kingdom Bacillati; phylum Actinomycetota; class Actinomycetes; order Micromonosporales; family Micromonosporaceae; genus Micromonospora; species Micromonospora sp. NPDC049275. The sequence continues at coordinate 796,433 of NZ_JBICSN010000002.1, read as the reverse complement.
GCATCGAGGACATCGTCGTCTGCACGACGGACGGCGTGCAGCGGCTCAACACCACCCCCACGGAGCTCATCGCGCTATGACTGTCGACCGGATCCTCCCCACCGACGAGGCCCACGACCTGCTGGACCTCGCCACCGAGCTGGCCGACCGCGAACTCGCGCCGAAGGCCGCCGGCTTCGAGGAACGCGCCGAGTTCCCCCGCGAGGTGCTGCGCACCATCGGCCGCGCCGGCCTGCTCGGCCTGCCCTACCCCGAGGAACACGGCGGCGCGGCGCAGCCGTACGAGGTGTACCTGCAGGTGCTGGAGATCCTGGCCAGCCGGTGGCTCGCGGTCGCCGAGGCGGTAAGCGTGCACACCCTGAGCTGCTATCCGGTCGCCGCGTTCGGCACCGCCGAGCAGCGCAAGCTCCTGCCGGACATGCTCGGCGGGGAGCTGCTCGGCGCGTACTGCCTCTCCGAGCCGCAGGGCGGCTCCGACGCGGCGGCGCTGAGCACCCGCGCGGTCCGCGACGGCGACGCGTACGTGGTCTCCGGCACCAAGGCGTGGATCACCCACGCCCAGGTGGCGGACTTCTACAACGTCTTCTGTCGTACCGGCGGGCCCGGCCCGAAGGGCATCTCCTGCCTGGTCGCGGACGCGGGCACCCCCGGCGTCGCGCCGCAGGCCGCCGAGCGGACCATGGGGCTGCGGTCCTCGCCGGTGGCGCAGATCGCCTTCGAGGAGGCGCGGGTGTCGGCCGACCGCCTGGTCGGCGGCGAGGGGGCGGGTTTCACCATCGCGATGTCCGCGCTGGACTCGGGTCGACTGGGCATCGCGGCGTGCGCGGTCGGGCTCGCCCAGGCCGCGCTCGACTACGCGGTCGGCTACGCCCGGGAGCGACAGCAGTTCGGTCGGTCCATCATCGACTTCCAGGGCCTCGGTTTCCTCCTCGCCGACGCCGCCACCCAGATCTCCGCCGCCCGCGCGCTGACGCTCGCGGCGGCCCGGCTGCGCGACGCCGGGCGGCCGTACTCCATCGAGGCGGCGAAGGCGAAGCTCTTCGCCACCGACATGGCGATGCGGGTGACCACCGACGCCGTGCAGGTGCTCGGCGGCGCGGGCTACGTCAGCGACCACCCGGTCGAGCGGTACATGCGGGAGGCGAAGGTGCTGCAGATCGTGGAGGGCACCAACCAGATCCAGCGGTTGGTGATCTCCCGGGCGCTCACCGGAAGCTGAGACGGCGGGCCAGCGCGGCGTTCGTCGTCGCCGTCGCGCCGATTTCCCGGTAGGTTGCACGCCGTGGAGGAGATCGACCGCGCCATCGTCGCCGCGCTGACCGCTGACGGCCGTCTGTCGTACACCGACCTGGCCGAGAAGGTGGGGCTGTCGGTGTCCGCCGTGCACCAGCGGGTGCGCCGGCTGGAGCAACGCGGAGTGCTCAAGGGGTACGCCGCCCGGGTGTCGTTCGAGGCGCTGGACCTGCCGTTGACGGCGTTCGTGGCGATCCGGCCGTTCGACCCGTCCCAGCCGGACGACGCGCCGGAGCGGCTGGCCCACCTACCGGAGATCGACTCGTGCTACTCGGTGGCGGGGGAGGACTTCTACCTGCTGCTGGTGCGGGTGGCCAGCCCGGCGGACCTGGAGCGGGTGCTGCAGGAGATCCGTACCTCGGCGAACGTGACGACCCGGACGACTGTGGTGCTGTCCACGCCGTACGAGAACCGTCCGCCGAAGATCAGTGCCGGGGCGCCGAGTCGGTCGCGGTCCCGGGCGCCGGAGGAGCCGGCTGGTTCCACCGCAGGATGACCTGTCGGCCGTGCTCGTGACCGAGCGCGCTGACCGTGGCGGTGTCCAGGCGCAGCCGTCCACCGGTGGACGGGGGCAGCCCGATCCAGCGGGCGCCGAGCACCCGCAGGCTGTGCGCGTGGCCGACAAGCGCCACGCTGCCCCGGTCGAGCAGCGGGGTGACGCGGGCCAGCACGCGGTCGAGCCGGTCGCCCACCTGCGCCGGTGACTCCCCGCCGGGGCAGCCGTCGGTCCAGATGTTCCAGTGCGGGTCGTCGTCGTGGATGTCGACTGTGGTGCGGCCCTCGTACTCGCCGTAGTTCCACTCGCTGAGGTCCTCGTCGACCGCGTCGACGGTGAGCCCGGCGAGCTGCGCGGTGCGCAGCGCCCGGGAGCGGGGGCTGGCCAGCACGGTGGCGAAGCGCCGGCCGGCCAGGAACGCGGCGAGGGTGCGGGCCTGTCGCTCGCCGTCGGGGGTCAGCTCCAGGTCGGTGTACGAGGTGTGCCGCAGGCTGGCGCTCCAGGTGGTCTCGCCGTGCCGGATCAGCAGGAGCTCTCCCATGCGGTCAGTTAACCACCGTGGCGGGGCCGTTCGTGCCACCCTCCCTCAACCTATCTTCCTAGGATGCTTTAGCGGGTGTGGGCCACCCGGCACCACCGGTTTCAGCACCGGGACAGCGGGCAAGCGAGCGGCGACAACCGCCAGACCGAGGAGGCGCGATGAGCTTCACCGAGAAGGCAAAGAACAAGGTCGAGCAGATGGCCGGCGCCGCGAAGGAGCGGGTCGGTGACGTGACCGACAACGAGCGGATGCGTGGCGAGGGCGCCAGCGAGCAGGGTGACGCGCGCGCCAAGCAGGCCGGTCAGAACATGAAGGACGCGGGCCGCAACGTGAAGGACTCCTTCACGAAGTGACCCGAGCGGTCCGCGGGTCCCCGGGTGGATGCTCACCCGGGGATCCGTCCTGTGCGGCGGCTAGGGTCACGGCGTGACGGTGCTTCGTTCCCTGGTGTTGTTCGTGCTTGCCGCTCTGGCCGAGATCGGTGGCGCGTGGCTGGTCTGGCAGGGGTGGCGGGAGCAGCGTGGCCTGTGGTGGATCGCCGCCGGAGTGGTCGCGTTGGGCTGTTACGGCTTCGTGGCGACGTTCCAGCCGGACGCGAACTTCGGCCGGATCCTGGCCGCGTACGGCGGGGTGTTCGTGGCGGGCTCGTTGGGCTGGGCGATGGTGGTGGACGGGTTCCGCCCGGACCGCTGGGACCTGACCGGTGCCGGGCTGTGCCTGCTCGGCGTCGCGGTCATCATGTACGCCCCGCGCGGTGGTTCTGCCTGACCCGGCCCCTGCTCCGATCTTGCACGTGCGCCCCCGACGGCCGCCGCAATCGCGGGGCAGTGAGCGTTCTTCGCGTCTGCGATGATTCGCGGCGTGATCCGACCCCGGCTTCGTCCGTTGTGGTGTGGCGTACTGGTCGCGGCGGCCGTTCTCAGCGGTGTCGGGTGCACGGCGTCCCGGGTGCCACCGCCCGATCAGCCGATCTTCGTCGGCTCGTCGGCCACGCCATCGGGCAGCGCCACCGCCTCGCCGCCGACGCCGAGCGTTTCCGGCCGGCCGCAGGGCGCTCCGACGTCGACGGGTCCGAGTGCGCCGCCGGTTGTCCCGACGCCTGTGGTGTCGACCGTTCCCGGTGCGTCGCGGGTGGGGACCAGGGCGCCGGTGGTGGATCACGGGCCGCGTACGGGTGAGAAGGTCGCGTTGACGTTCGACGCGGACATGACCGACGGAATGCTGGCCAACCTGCGCGCCGGCCGGGTGACGTCGTACGCGAACCTGCGCATCCTGGACCTGCTGGAGCGGGAGCGGGTGCCGGCGACGTTCTTCCTGACCGGCAAGTGGGTGCAGCGGTACCCGGACGTGACCCGACGGATCGCCGGTAATCCGCGCTTCGAGTTGGCCAACCACACGTACGGGCACGCGGCGTTCACCGCCAACTGCTACGACCTGCCGCGGTTGCCTGTCGACGAGTTGGCCGGCGATGTGGCGAAGACGTTCGAGGTGATCGCGCCGTACGGGGGTCGGCAGACCCGGTACTTCCGCTTTCCGGGGCTCTGCCACGACGCGGCGGCGCTGGACGCGCTGGCGCCGCTGGGTGTGACTGTCGTCGACGGTGACGTGGTGAGCGGTGATCCGTTCGCGAAGGCGTGGAAGCCCCTGGTGCGCGCGGTGCTGGACCACGCACACCCGGGGTCGGTGGTGATCATGCACGTGACCGAGGCGAACGCGGCGATGACCGATGAGGCGTTGCCGCACATCCTGGCCGGGTTGCGCGCGCGGGGGTTGGTGCCGGCGCCGTTGTCCGAGGTTTTGGCCGGGAGCTGAGGTTCAGCTTTCCCGTACGTCGTCGACGGTCAGGACGATCTTGCCGCGGCGGGATCCGTGCTCGGATGTCCGGTGTGCGTCGGCCGCCTTCGCAAGGGGGAAGGCGGCGTCGATCGGCACCCTGAACCGGCCCTCGGTGAACAGTTCGGCGGCGGCGGGCAGTCCGTGGCGGCCGTCGGGTTCGCCGGCCAGTTGTCCCATGGAGAGGCGGACGCCGTGGGTGGGGGCGGTGAAGTCGGCCAGGGTGAGCACCGCTGTCGGGTCGCCGGTGAGGTGGAGCAGTTCGGCCAGGGACCCGGCGCCGGCGACGTCGAGGGCGCGGTCGATCCGGGTCGCCCCCACGGTGTCGAGGCGGTTCGTGAGGTCGGGGCCGTAGGTGACGGGTGTCGCCCCGAGCTGGCGGAGGAGGTCGTGGTTGTCGGCGCGGGCGGTGCCGATGACGTGGACGCCACGGGCGGCGGCGAGTTGGACGGCGATGCTGCCGACACCGCCGGCGGCGCCGTCGACAAGCAGTGTCATGCCGGGCCGTAGGTCCAGCAGGTCGAGGGCCCGGGTGGCGGTTTCGATGCTGGTGCCGGCGGCGCCCGCCTGGGTCCACGGCATGGTGGTGGGCTTGTGCGTCCAGAGCTGTAGGACCGCGAACTGTGCGCTTGCGCCGCCGAGTCTGGCCAGCTCGACGATGCCGAAGACGTGGTCGCCGAGGGTCACGCCGTCGACGTCGTCGCCGATCTCGTCGACGGTGCCGGCGGCGTCGACGCCGGGGATGTGGGGCAACGGCAGTCGGGCGCTCATCGGGGTGCGGCCGGAGCGGAGGCCGATGTCGACGGGGGAGACGCCGGCGGCGTGGACGCGGATGCGGATCTGGCCGGCCCGGGGGTGTGGCGCGTCGGTGGTGCCGAGGTGGAGTACCTCGGGGCCACCGAACCGGTCGTACTGCACGGCGAACATCAGGGGCTCCTCTGCCTGGGTGACGGGGTGGTGGTCGTACCGTAGGCAGGAAATGGAGCAGCTGTTCCGCTGTGGGGGTCAAGTGAGAGGGAGGCCGGCCAAAGATGTCTCAGATGCGGCGTGCCGATGCCCGATCCAACCGTGATCGGGTGGTGGTGGCGGCGCGGGAGGCGTTTGCGGCAGCGGGGCTTGAGGTGCCCATGCGGGAGGTGGCGCGACGGGCGGGGGTTGGTGTGGCGACCCTGTACCGGCATTTCCCGACGCGTACGGAGTTGGTGGCGACGGTCCTGGCCGAGCGGGTCAACGATTGCGGTGTGCAGATGCGTCGCGCGCTCGATGACCCGGACCCGTGGCGGGCGCTGTCCGGGGTGGTGCGCGAGTTCGCCGAGCGGCAGATTCATGACCGGGCGCTCAACGAGGCGTTGTTGGGGCCGGGTGAGGTGAGTGCGGCGTTTCAGCGGGAGCGGCGGGAGCACACGCAGGCGTTGAACGTGCTTGTCGTGCGGGCGCGGGCCGCTGGTGTGCTGCGTGACGGCGTCGACGCGGACGATGTGCGGGCGGGCCTGCTGGCGATCGCGTCGCTGCGGCGGTTGCCGACGGAGACGAGCGCCCGGGTGATCGGTAGGGTCGCCGGTCTGGTGCTCGCCGGTCTCCGCGCCTGACTGCGCGCGGGGCTGTCACGGTTGTCGTCGCGCTGGACATGGACTGGACGTGAGCTCAGGGACAGAGCATGACGAGGACCGCTTCAGGCGGGTCTACGCCGGGGACTTCGAGTCGTTGTTGGCGTACGCGTTGCGTCGTGTCGCGCATCCGGAGGACGCGGCCGACGTCGTCGCGGAGACCTTCTTGGTGGCGTGGCGTCGCCGGCAGGACATTCCGGACGGCGGTGAGGCTCGGCTGTGGCTGTACGGGGTGGCCCGGCGGGTGTTGGCCAACCAGCAGCGCGGTGGCGTTCGCCGGCAGCGTCTCGGTGAGCGCTTACGCCAGCAGCTCGTCGTCTCGGTCGCCGATCCGGGGAGCGAGGTGCCGGAGCGGCTTGCCGTTCGGGCGGCGTTGGCTGGCCTGGCCGAGGTGGACCGGGAGGTGCTGATGCTCACCGTGTGGGAGGGTCTGCGGCCGCACGAGGTGGCTGCGGTGCTGGGGGTGACTCCTGCCGCGGTCCGGACCCGGCTGTCGCGGGCGAGGGCGAGGTTGCGGGGGCTGGTCGGTGACGACCCGGGGCCGCCCGGACATGTGCTGGATGTGTTGACCGCGCCTACCCGTACGGAGGACTGATGAGCGGCGATGAGCGTGTTGACCGGCTGGTTCGGGATGCCGACCCGGGTGCGCTCGATGGCGTCGGGGACCTCGCAGGGGTGAAGCGAACCCTCTTGGAGGAGATCGTGTCGGAGTCGGGGGTCGAGGGCGGTGCCGGTATTGCGCGGCGGCGGTTGCGGGTGCGTCGCTTCGCGGGCGTGGTGACGGCGGCAGCGGTGCTCATGAGCGTCGTGCCGGCCTCCATGGTGTTGCGGGGGCAGGCCGAGGGCGGTGGGGTCTCTCCGATTGTCACCCCGGCCGAGGGGGTCGTCTTTTCGCCGTTGGCGCTGGCGGCGGCGGAGCGGAACCCGCGGCTGCTGATCGATCGGTCTGGCTGGAGGGTGACTGATCTGTCGGGGTTCACCGGGGAGCTGGGCATGATCCGTTTTCGCCGGGGTGAGCGGGAGTTGGAGATGAACTGGTATCCGGCGTCCGGTTATGCGGGTCGTTATGCCGATCGGCTCCAGGTGAATCGGCCTAAGTCGGTGCGGGTCGATGGCTGGCCGGGTGACCTGTTCGAGTATTCCGGCAGTGATTTTGCGGTACTGACGCGTCCCCGCGAGGACGTGTTCGTGGAGATGAGGACGGAGGGGGACTGGTCGCGTAAGGAATTCGCTCGGGTTCTCGCGGACATCGTCCGGGTGGACGCGCGGACGTGGTTGGCCGCGCTTCCGGCGGAGATGGTCATGCCGGTGGGGGAGAGGGCGGCGAAGGTGCTCGTCGATGTGCCGCTGCCGCCCGGGTTCGACGTCGCGGCGCTGGAGGACATCGGCGTGAGTGACTCGTACCATTTCGGGGTGGATGTGACGTCCCGGGTCGGCTGCGGGTGGATCGCGGAGTGGCAGCGGGCGCGGGCGAGCGGCGACGAGGCCGCGGTGCGGCGGGCCGCGGACGCGTTGCGGGGCAGCCACGGGTGGCGGGTGCTGCGGGATCTGGACCGGGCCGGTGACTGGGCGGAGGTGTTCTGGGAGTACGCCGACGAGGTCGCGGCGGGGTCGGTGCGGGCCGGGTACGTGGGGGCCCTGGGCTGCCGGTGACGGGGGACGGTGGCACCCCGGGGGATCCGGGGTGCCACCGTCGGTGGGTCAGTCGTCGCGGTGGTCGTTCCACCACTGCTGGCCGTCGGCGGGCAGGGTGTCGATCGGGTCGTAGTAGGCGTAGCGCTTGTTGAGCGCCTCCAGGTCGGCGGACTCGATGGAGGTGCGGTAGTTCTTGGTCCAGTAGGAGATGCCGCGGTCACGGTCGTAGTCGGTGAGCATGTGCACCCAGCGCTTGCCGACGAAGGGCACGTCGCAGACGATCCGTGGGGTGGCGTAGCCGGGTAGGTAGCCCATGATGTCGTGCTGGAGCTGTTGGGCGTGCCAGACGGGGACGCGCCAGTGTTCGGCGTTGGGGATCATGTCGCACATGTAGAAGTAGTACGGCAGGATCCCGGCTTCGCCCTGCAGGGCGAAGCAGAGGTCGAGCAGTTCCGGGGTGGTGGCGTTGACGCCGCGCATGAGGACGCCCTGGTTGCGGACGTCGCGGACGCCGACGTCGAGGGCGGTCTGGGCGGCCTTGGCGACCAGTGGGGTGAGCGACTGGGCGTGGTTGACGTGGGTGTGGATGGCGAGGTTGACGCCTCGGCGTCCGGCGGTGCGGGCGACGCGTTCCAGGCCCTCGACGACGTCGGGTTGCAGCCAGTGCTGGGGGAGGCCCATGAGGGCCTTGGTGGCGAGGCGGATGTCGCGGACCGTCTCCAGTTCCAGCAGGCGCATGAGGTACGACTCGAGGTTGCGCCACGGGACGTTTGCCACGTCGCCGCCGGAGACGACGACGTCGCGGACGCCGGGGTGGGCCTTGAGGTAGGCGATGTGGGCGTCGTAGCGGTCGACGGGCTTGAGGGTGAGCTTGAGCTTGTCGACGGCGGGGGTGGAGTTGCCGACCAGGTCCATGCGGGTGCAGTGGCCGCAGTACTGGGGGCAGGTGGAGAGCAGTTCGGCGAGGACCTTTGTGGGGTAGCGGTGGGTGAGTCCTTCGGCGACCCACATGTCGTGCTCGTGGAGGCTGTCGCGGCTGGCGTAGGGGTGTGAGGGCCAGTCGGTGCGTCGGTCGGAGGCGACCGGGATCATGTAGCGGCGGATGGGGTCGGCGAGCAGCGCCTCGGTGGTGAGGGTCGCGAACGGCACCATCGTGTTGATCATTTGTGGTGGCACCAGCATGGACATGGTGGCCAGGGCCGCCTGGTCGGCCTCGAGGTCGGCGTAGAAGGTGTCGTCGACGAGGTCGCCGAAGACGGCGCGGAGCTGCTTGGTGTTCTTGACGCAGTTGACGCGCTGCCACTGGGCGGATTCCCACTGGTCGCGGGTGACGTGGCGCCAGCCGGGGAAGCGGGTCCAGTCGGGTTCGACCAGGGGGCGGCGGTGGTATTCGTAGGGCTGCCCGGCGGTCGGGGCGTGACGGGGTGGAGGCATGGTCTCCACCGGTTGGGTCTGGGTCACGGCCCCTCCTCGGTGCTGCTGCTGATCATCGAAGCCCGAAGGCTACTGGAAAATATTCGGTACAGAAACTAGTCTGCCGTAAGTTTTCCCGTTACGCGAGCCCTGGCCGGGGCTTCGAGCGGCTGGACAGGGGAGGTCGGCGTGACGTCACCGGTGGGGCTGCATCGCGTCGTGCAACCGGCGGGGGTGCTGCCGCAGGCGGCGTGGCGGCTGGACGCGTCCGCCGCGATCGCGCCGAACGAGGTGCGGATCCGGGTGCAGCGGCTGAACCTGGACGCGGCGAGTTTCCGGCAGTTGTCGGAGAAGCACGGCGGCGACGGGGACGCCGTACGCGCCGAGGTGCTGGAGATCATCTCCACGCGGGGGAAGATGCAGAACCCGGTGACCGGCTCCGGCGGGATGCTGATCGGCACTGTCGAGGAGGCTGGTCGGCGGTCCCCGCTCGGGCTCAGGGCGGGGGAGCGGGTCGCCACCCTTGTGTCGTTGACGCTGACGCCGCTGGTGATCACCGACGGGTTGGCCCGGTGGGACGGGCGCAGCGAGCAGGTGCCGTGCGACGGGTGGGCGATCCTGTTCGCGCGGTCCATCGCCGCGGTGCTGCCCGACGACGAGGATCCGCAGTTGTCCCTCGCCGTGCTGGACGTGTGCGGGGCGCCGGCGCTGACGACGCGGGTGGTGTCGCGCTACGTCGAGGAGCGCCGGCGTACCGGTGATCCGACGCCGGTGCGGGTCGCGGTGATCGGCGGGGCCGGCAAGAGCGGGTCGCTGTCCCTCGCCGCGGCGCGGCGGGCGGGCGCCGCGCGTACCGTCGGGGTGGTTCCGGTGGCGGCGGAGCGCGACGCGCTGACGGCCGCCGGCCTGGCGTCGGTGGTGGCGTTGGCCGACGCCCGTGACCCGGTCGGGTTGTCCACGGCGGTGACCACCGCGCTGGGCGCCCCGGCGGACGTGACTGTGGTGTGCGTCGACGTGCCGGGGTGTGAGCACGGCGCGGTGCTGGCCACCGCGGACGGCGGCACGGTGATCTTCTTCTCGATGGCGACGAGCTTCTCCGCGGCGGCGTTGGGCGCGGAGGGGTTGGCAGCGGACGTGACGATGCTGGTCGGAAACGGGTACGTGCCGGGGCACGCGGAGTTGGCGTTGGCGCTGCTGCGGGCCGAACCGGGAGTGCGTCAGCTGTTCGCGGCGCGGGTCGCGGCAGACTGAGAGTCATGACGAACCCCTCGACGTTGTACCGCGGCGGCGTGCTGCACTGCCCCGCCGACCCGAGCGCCACCGCGCTGCTGGTGTCCGGTGGGCGGATCACCTGGTTGGGCGTCGACGGTGACGCGCCGCCGGCAGACCGGGTGGTGGACCTGGGCGGGGCGCTGGTGACGCCGGCGTTCGTCGACGCGCACGTGCACGTCACCGACACCGGGTTGGCGTTGTCCGGGCTGGACCTGTCCGGGGTGCGCTCGGCGGGGCAGTTGCTCGACGCGGTGGCCGGGTTCGCGGCGGGGCTGCCGGCGGACGCGGTGGTGCTGGGGCACGGCTGGGACGAGTCGGGTTGGTCGGATGCGACGTTGCCGGACGCGGCGGCGTTGGACCGGGCCGCCGGTGGCCGGCGGGTGTACCTGTCGCAGGCGTCGATCCACTCGGCGTTGGTGTCGTCGGCGTTGCTGGCGGCGTCCCCGCAGGTGGCGCGGGCCGCCGGGTACGACGCGTCGGGCTGGTTGCGGCGCGACGCGCACCACGTGGTGCGGGCGGCGGCGCAGGGGTCGGTGACGCGGGCGCAGCGGGTCGCCGCGCAGCGGGTCGCTCTCGCGCACGCGGCGTCGTTGGGTATCGCGGCGGTGCACGAGTGCGGCGGCCCGGAGATCTCCGACGAGGAGGACTTCACCGGCCTGCTGGGCATCTCCGGGGCGGGGTTGCCGGAGGTGTACGGGTACTGGGGTGAGCTCGGTGGCGCGGCGCGTGCCCGGGAGTTGGGCGCGGTGGGCGCCGGCGGGGACCTGTTCGCCGACGGGGCGTTGGGGTCGCGTACGGCGCACGTGTCGCAGCCGTACGGCGACGGTGACGGCGACGGCTGCGGGCACGGGTACCTGTCGGCGGAGCAGGTGCGCGATCACCTGCTGGACTGCGCGACGCACGGCCTGCAGGGCGGGTTCCACGCCATCGGGGACGCGGCGATCGGCACCGTGCTGGACGGGTTCGCGGCGGCGGCGGCGACGCTGGGCGTGGAGCGGCTGCGCGCGGCACGGCACCGCATCGAGCACGCGGAGATCATGAATAAGTTGATGATCGCGCGGTTCGTGGAGTACGGGATCGTGGCGAGCATGCAGCCGGCGTTCGACAGGTTGTGGGGCGGCGCGGGCCGGATGTACGAGGCGCGGCTGGGGTTGCAGCGGTCGTTGGAGTCGAATCCGATGGGCGCGATGCACTCGGTGGGTGTGGCGTTGGCGTTCGGGTCGGATTCGCCGGTGACGCCGCTGGACCCGTGGGGGTCGGTACGGGCGGCGGCGTCGCACCACAACCCGACGCAGCGGATGGGTGTGCGTTCGGCGTTCGCCGCGCACACCCGGGGTGGGTGGCGGGCGGTGCACCTGGACGTCGAGGGCGTCCTGGCGCTGGGTGCGCCGGCGACGTTCGCGGTGTGGTCCACGCCGGCCGGGGTGGAACGGGGCCTGCCGGTGCTGCTGGCCGAGGACCCGGAGCTGCGCGGTCCGCAGGACCCGACGCCGCTGCCTGTGTGCCGGCGGTTGGTGCTGCGCGGTGAGGTCATCTACGAGGAGGGGTCGCCGTGAGCGAGCGTGTGAACGATGTGGCGGAGGCGACGGCGTGACCGGCAAGCTTGATCTTGATCCGGTGTTGGTGGCACGGGCGCGGGAGTTGGCGCGCCGCGCCGGGCAGCCGGTTGTCGACCTGGCGCGCAGCCACACGACGGTGTCGGTGGAGCGGGCGGTGCTGCGGCTGGCCGGGGTGAGCGGCGCCGACCCGGACGGTATTCCGTGGGTGAACCGGCTCGTGGACGCGGTCGTCGCGGACGTGGGGTTGGGGCACGGGGTGGCGGTGCCGGTGTTCGACGCCCTGGCCCGCGAGGGGATCACCGATGTGACGTTGCTGGCGCAGAAGGCCGCCGCCGGGTCGGTGCGGTTCGCGCTGCCCAGCGGCCGGGCCGCGACGGCCGCCCGGTCGGCGGCGCGCAAGGCGGTCGGCGCGGGGATCCGGCGCATCGACAGGCGGCGCGCGGAACGCGACCGGCTCGTCAAACGGCACGGTGACCCGTCGCAGCGGCCGTGGATCTACCTGATCGTGGCGACGGGTGACATCTACGAGGACATCCCGCAGGCGCAGGCCGCCGCCCGCGCCGGCGCGGACGTCATCGCGGTGATCCGCTCCACCGGGCAGTCGCTGCTGGACTACGTGCCCGAGGGCGCGACCCGCGAGGGGTTCGCCGGCACGTACGCCACGCAGGAGAACTTCCGCCTGATGCGGGCGGCCCTCGACGACTCGTCGAAGGAGTTGGGCCGCTACGTGCGGTTGACGAACTACGCGTCGGGCCTGTGCATGCCGGAGATGGCGACCCTGGCCGGGCTGGAACGGCTCGACATGATGCTCAACGACTCGATGTACGGGATCCTGTTCCGCGACATCAACCCGATCCGTACGTTCGTCGACCAGCGGTTCTCGCGGCAGGTCCACGCCCGCGCGGGGATCATCATCAACACCGGTGAGGACAACTACCTGACCACCGCCGACGCGGTCGACGAGGCGCACACGGTGACGGTGTCGCAGCTGCTCAACGAGTTCTTCGCGCACGAGGCGGGCCTCGCGGACTGGCAGCTGGGCCTGGGGCACGCGTTCGAGATCAACCCGGAGGTGCCGGAGTCGTTCCGGCTGGAGTTGGCCCACGCGCTGCTGGCCCGGGAGCTGTTCCCCGACGCGCCACTGAAGTGGATGCCGCCGACGAAACATATGACCGGTGACGTGTTCCGGGGCAACCTGCTCGACGGGTTCTTCAACCTGGCGGGCGCGCTGACCGGTCAGGGCATCCTGCTGGTGGGGATGATGACCGAGGCGGTGGTGACGCCGTGGCTGTCCGACCGCGACATCGCGCTGCAGAACGTGCGCTACGTCCTCGGCGCGGCCGGTGGGCTGCACGAGGACTTCGTGCCCGCGCCGGGCGGGCTCATCCGCCGCCGCGCCAACCAGGTCCTCGGTGAGGCCCTGGACCTGTTGGAGCGCATCGGCGAGCAGACGCTGCTCACGGCCATCGCGCAGGGCACGTTCGGGATCATGAAGCGGCCCGCGGACCGCGGCAAGGGCCTGTCCGGGGTCGCCGCGCACGAGGCCGACTACTGCAACCCGGCCACCGACATCCTGGAAGGGCCGGCCGCATGAGCGCCGTCGAGACCGGCGCCACCGGCGCCGAGAAGAAGATCGTGCGGCCGTACGGGGACACCACCGGCGACGGGATGGTGCAGGTGTCGTTCACCCTGCCGGTGGCGCACGACAAGCGGGCCGAGGGCGCGGCGGTGCAGTTGGCCAACAAGATGGGCATCGACCCGGCGATGGTGGTGCACGCCAAGGGCATGGGCGACGGGTTCACGTTCTTCGTCGTCTACGGGCGGGTCAACCACCTGGTCGACGTGGGCGCGGTGCAGGTGGTGGAACGTGACTTCGCGCTGCTGAGCGCCAAGGAGGTCAACACGGTGGTCAAGCAGCGGCTGCGGCGCAAACTGTCAGTGGTCGGGGCGTGCATCGGCACCGACGCGCACACCGTGGGCATCGACGCGATCCTCAACGTCAAGGGCATCGCGGGGGAGAAGGGCCTGGAGTACTACCGGGAGTTGAAGGTCACCAACCTGGGCGCGCAGGTGAGCGTGCCCGAGCTGGTGGAGGCGGCGAGGGTGGAGAAGGCCGACGCGGTGCTCGTGTCGCAGGTCGTCACCCAACGTGACGCGCACCTGCACAACACGCGGGAGATGTCCGCGGCGTTCCGGGAGGCGATGCCGGCGGGCCGCCGGCCCCTGTTGATCGTCGGCGGTCCCCGCTTCGACGAGTCGATGACCGACGAGTTGGGCGTGGACCGGATCTTCGGTCGCGGGACCACGCCCGGCGAGGTGGCCAGCTACCTCGTGCACGCCCTGATCACGCAGCGGAAGGCGAACGCATGACCGACACCAGGCTCGGGTTGACGGTGACGCACCGGCGGTACGTGCCGTACTCGCACGCCCACTACGCCGGCAACCTCGTCGACGGGGCGTACGCCCTGGGACTGTTCGGCGACGTCGCCACCGAGGTGTGCATCCGCACCGACGGCGACGAGGGCCTGTTCGCCGGCTACTCCGACGTGCGGTTCACCGCGCCGATCCACGCCGGCGACGTGGTGGAGGTGACCGCCCAGGTGTCGCGGGTCGGCAGTCGCAGCCGCACCCTGGAGTTGAGCTGCGCGGTCGTGTGCCGGGGCCGCCCGGACCGCTCCGCTTCCGCCGCCGAGGTCCTCGACCCGCCGATCGTGGCGGTCACCGCGACCGGCACCGTGGTCGTCCCCGCCGCGTCGTGACCCTGGCGGTCTGCGCGGACGTCGGCTCCACGTACACCAAGGCGGCAGTGGTGGACCTGGCCGCCGGTGTGCTGGTCGGCGCGGCGGCCGCGCCCACCACGGTGGGCAGCGACGTGCTGCACGGCCTGGACGCCGCCGTCGCGGCGGCCACCGCCGGGCTCGGGGTCCGCGACGTGCCGTGGTACGTCTGCTCGTCGGCCGGTGGTGGGCTGCGACTGGCGGTGCTCGGCTACGAGGCCCTCGTCACCGCGCAGGCGGGCCGGCGGGTCGGGTTGTCCGCCGGCGCGCACGTGGTGCACGTCGCGGCCGGGCGGCTCGGCGCGGCCGACCTGACGGCGTTGCGGGCGGCCCGGCCGGACGTGGTGCTGCTCGTCGGCGGCACCGACGGCGGCGACGCCGACACGATCACCCACAACGCGACACGCCTGGCCCGCGCCCGCTGGCGGGTGCCTGTGGTGTACGCGGGCAACGCCGACGTGCGCGCGGACCTGACCGGGCTGCTGGAGGCCGCCGGGGTGCCGGTCACCGGGGCGGACAACGTGCTGCCGCGCATCGGGGTGCTCGCCCCGGCGTCGGCGCGCGCGGCCATCCGCGCGGTGTTCCTGCGCCATGTCATCGGCGGCAAACGACTGTCGAAGGGCACCCGGTTCGCGCGGCTGGTGCGAGCCGCCACGCCCGACGCGGTCCTCACCGGCGTCGAGGTGCTCGCCGACACCCTCGGCGGGGACCTCGCCGTCGTCGACGTGGGCGGGGCCACCACCGACGTGTACTCCGTGCTCACGCCCGACGAGCGGGCCACCGGGCCGGGTCGGGAGGTCGCCGGCAGCCTGTGGCGGGCCCGCACCGTCGAGGGCGACCTGGGCATGCGGTGGAGCGCCCCCGGCGTGGTGCGCGCCGCCGTCGAGGAGCGGCTGCTCACCGCCGGCGAGGCCGACGACCTGAGCGCCGCCGCCGACCGGCGCGCCGCCGACCCGGCGTTCCTGGCCGGCGACGACGCCGAGCGGGCCGTGGACCGGCGCATCGCCACCCTCGCCGCGACTGTCGCGCTGCGCCGGCACGCCCGGGGCGCCGCCACCGGCGAGCGGGCCGGACGGGACCTGCGCGACGTACGGCTGCTGGTGGGCTCCGGTGGGGTGTTGCGGCACGCCCCACGCCCCGCGTCCGGGCAGGTCCTGGCGGCGGTCCTGGCCGATCATGCGGGCGGGTGGGCGCTGCCGCGCGCCGCCCGCGCGGTCGTCGACGCCGACTACGTGCTGGCCGCCGGTGGGTTGCTCGCCGACGAGCACCGCACGGCCGCGGGGGCGCTGCTGCGCCACCACCTGGGCACGCAGTGAGACACGCCGACCCGACACGCCGTGGCGCAACACACGACAGGCCGGGGGTGGGTTGACAGGAGACGGGGTGCAGCACGTACCGTCTTTGAGTCCTACCACGGGAAGCGGCTGTTGTTCGCTTCGTCCCTTCGTCCGCTGGCCGAGCGACATTTTTGAGCGTCATCGTCGCGGCGGCCAGGTCCAGCGGGCGGGGGTCGGCGGGGCGGCGCGAACCGGTCGCGGTTACCGGTGTACGGGCAGGGTGAGGTGCACGGCCAGTAGACAACGGCCCGGCGGGGGCAGCCAGTCCACCGCCTGGTCGGTCCGAAGGTCGGCGTGCCGCATCCTCGCCGCACCGGCCGGGGAGGGCCTGGGAGCATCGGGGCGCGGCGCGAGCCGCGCCCCGATTTCATGCCCCCCGGGCGGTGCGTCCCCGGCAGCCCGACACGGTCGACGTGCCCGCCGGCCAGGTAGCCTTCGCCAGGTGATCGAGGAAACACTGCGGTGACGACGCTGGACCGGGACGAGACCCACGCGCCGGCGGCTTCACCGAACCCGGTGCCCGTGGGCCGTCCGCTGCCGCTGAAACTCGCCGCGCCGATGGCCGTCGCCGCCGGGCTGGCCCTGCTGCTGGCGTTCCCGCCGTACGGGGTGTGGCCGCTCGCGCCCGTCGGCGTGGCGCTGCTGGCCGCCGCCGCGCACCGGCGACGGTTACGCGCCGGCGCCGGCGTGGGCTTCCTCACCGGGGTGGCCCTGTTCGCGCCGCTGCTGGCCTGGACGAACCTGCACACCGGCTACCTGCCGTGGGTGCTGCTGTCGCTGCTGCAGGCCGGCTACCTGGCGCTGCTCGGTGTCGCCACCGCCTGGGTGTCCCCGCTGGCCGACCGTGGCCGCTGGCAGTGGCCGGCGCTGACCGGCCTGCTGTGGGTCGGGCAGGAGGCGCTGCGCGACCGCACCCCCTTCGGCGGGTTCCCGTGGGGTCGGCTCGCGTTCACCCAGGACGACTCGCCGCTGCTGCGCCTGGCCTCGCTCGGCGGCGCGCCGCTCGTCACCTTCGCCGTGGCCCTCGCCGGTGGCCTGCTCGTCACCGCCGCCTGGCGGGGCTGGACGGCCCGCCGCGACGCCCGGCCGGACTGGTGGCTGGCGGCGGCCGCGCCGGCCGCCGTGGTCGTGGCGGTGGGCGCGGTGAGCGTCCTGACGCCCGTGGCCACCGCCGGCGGCGGCGACGCCGTCACCGTCGCGATCGTGCAGGGCAACGTGCCGCGCCTCGGGCTGGACTTCAACGCCCAACGCCAGGCGGTGCTCAACAACCACGTCGACGCCACCCTGGAGCTGGCCGCGCGGGTCGCCTCCGGCGCGCAACGCCAACCCGACCTGGTGGTGTGGCCGGAGAACTCCAGCGACATCGACCCGCTGCGCAACCCCACCGCCGGCGCCCGCATCTCGCAGGCCGCCGACGCGATCCGCGCGCCGATCCTGGTCGGCGCGGTGCTGCTCGGCCCCGGCCCCGGGCAGGTCCGCAACGCGGGCATCCTGTGGCGACCCGACACGGGCGCGGACATGGCGCAGCTCTACACCAAACGCCACCCGGTGCCGTTCGCCGAGTACGTGCCGCTGCGCGACATCGCCCGCCAGGTCAGCGACCAGGTCGACCTGATCCGCAACGACTTCGTGCCCGGCAGCACCCCGGGCGTGGTACGCGCCGGCCCGGCCGTGCTCGGCGACGTCATCTGCTTCGAGGTCGCCTACGACGAGGTGGTCCGCGACACCGTCACCGGCGGCGCGCAACTGCTCGTGGTGCAGACCAACAACGCGACCTTCAACGCGGCCGAGGCCCGCCAGCAGTTGGCGATGGTGCGGCTGCGGGCCGTGGAGCACGGCCGACCGGCGTTGATGGCCTCCACGGTCGGGGTGTCCGGGTTCGTCGCCCCCGACGGGCGGGTAAGCGACGCCACCGGGTTCAACACCCGGGAGGTCGTGGTGCGGCAGCTCCGGCTCGACAGCGGGCGCACCCTCGCCACCCGCCTCGGTTGGTGGCCGGAGGTCGCTCTCGCCGGGCTGGCCGTGGCCGCCCTGGCCGGCGCCGGCGTGCTGCGCCGTCGCCAGCGGGTGGTGCCCGGATAGCAGCAGCCGGTACGCCGGCGGGAGCGGAGGAACCGTGATCCAGGCGACCGATACGATCCGGCGTCCGGACGAGGTGCCCGGCGTGGGCCGGGTGCTGGTGGTGATCCCCACCTACAACGAGGCCGACAACATCGCGGCGATCGTCGGCCGGGTCCGCCGGGCCGCCCCCGCCGTGCGGATCCTCGTCGCCGACGACAACAGCCCCGACGGCACCGGCGCGATCGCCGACGCCCTCGCCGACGGCGACGCGCACGTGCGGGTGCTGCACCGCGAGGGCAAACAGGGCCTGGGGGCTGCGTACCTGGCCGGGTTCGGGTGGGCACGTGAGCGTGGCTACCACGCGGTGGTGGAGATGGACGCCGACGGCTCACACGCCCCGGAGGACCTGCCGGCGCTGCTGAGCGCCGCCCGCGACGCCGACGTGGTGATCGGATCGCGGTGGACCAGCGGCGCGCGGGTGGTGAACTGGCCGCTGCGGCGGCTGCTGCTGTCGCGCTGCGGCAACCTGTACGCGCGTCTGGCGCTGGGGATGCCCGTGTCGGACGCCACCGGCGGGTACCGGGTGTACCGGATCAGCGCCCTGGACGCCATCGACCTGGGCTCGGTGTGCTCGCAGGGCTACTCGTTCCAGGTGGAGCTGTCGCGTCTCGCCCACCGGGCGGGGGTGCGGATCGTGGAGGTGCCGATCACGTTCGCCGAGCGGGAACACGGCGACAGCAAGATGAGCCCGCGCATCGTCGCCGAGG
This sequence comes from Micromonospora sp. NPDC049275, assembly GCF_043197115.1. NCBI lineage: Bacteria > Bacillati > Actinomycetota > Actinomycetes > Micromonosporales > Micromonosporaceae > Micromonospora > Micromonospora sp. NPDC049275. The sequence goes on along the minus strand of NZ_JBICSN010000002.1, from coordinate 777,842 downwards.
CGCTGTGGCGGATCACCCGCTGGGGTGTGCAGGATCGGCGCCAGGCCGTACGCCGGGGTCTGCACGGCACCCCCACGGGTCAGGTGCGGTGGCCGTGAGCGCGGCCGTGTCATGCTGGATGCGCGGTACGTGTCGGTGTGCCGCGGGATTGGCGATGAGGTGAGATGCGCCGAGGACTGAGGTTCGTGCCGGTCGCCCTGCTGCTGGCGGTGCTGCTGGAGTTGGCGGTGTTCGTCGCTGTGGGGCGGGCCGTGGGGTTCGGCGCGGCGGTGCTGCTGGTGTTCGCCGCGTCCCTGCTGGGGCTGGTGCTGCTGCGCCGCGAGGGAATGCGGGCCTGGCGGGGGTTCCGCACCGCCGCGCGGGCCGGGCAGCCACCGGGGCGGCAGGTGACCGACGGGCTCGTCGGGTTGGCCGGTGCCATGTTGCTGGCGGCACCCGGTCTGGTCAGCGGCCTGGTCGGGTTGTCGCTGATGGTGCCGCCGGTGCGTCGACTGGCCCGCTCCGGGGTGCAACGCGCCGCCGAGCGGCGGGTGTCGTCGATGGTCGCCGGTGACCTGTTCGGCCCACGTACGGTGCGGGTGCGCCAGGGCGCGCCGCAGCCGCCGCCGCGTCCGGAGCCGGAGCAGCCGGTGGTCGTCGACGGTGGCCGGGCCATCGAGGGTGAGATCGTGGAGCCCGGCCGCAACTGACGCCACGCACACACGACGGCGCCCCCGGGTCTTCCCGGGGGCGCCGTCGTGTGTGCGGGTGCGGCTCAGGCGCGGCCGCGGCGGGTCCGAACCTCCTGGAGGCGTTCGGCGAGGATGTCCTCGAGCTCGGCGATCGAGCGCCGCTCCAGCAGCATGTCCCAGTGGGTACGCGGCGGCTTGGCCTTCTTCTGCTCCGGCTCGCTGCCGTCGACGAGTCGGGCGACGCTGCCGTCGAACTTGCATTCCCAGGTCGTCGGGACCTCGGCGTCGACGGCGAACGGCACCTCGAACTGGTGGCCCTTGGCGCAGAGGTACTCGCGGGTCTGACGCGGCGCGAGCTCCGTGTTGCGGTCGGATTCGTAGCTGACCGCGCCGAGTCGGCTTCCGCGCAGCATACGCTCGCCCATGATCGACTTCCCCTCGTTCGTGGTGCTGGTCTTCTGGGTGTAACGGTGGGTTCCCGTCGCCCCATTCCCGCCCGAGGGCGTGAGGCGTCCACGGGTGAGCCGGCCCCAAGGGTAGCCGGCCGAAACGATGACGCCACGTCGGTGGCGTGTTGCGACTGCCACCGGGGATGTTAACCGCCCCGGCGCGGTCAAGGTTGCGCCGGCGTCGCACCCGGTTCGGAGGCGCCCGCCGCAGCAGGGGCAGCGGCGCCCAGCCGCGCCAGCGCCAACGCCAGGTCGCTGACCTGGTCGCCGAGCTGCGCCACCCGCCGCTGCGCCAGGTCACGGTCGGTCTCGGCGGCGTCGAGACGTACCGTCAGGGCGGTGAGCCGGCCCTCGGCGGTGGCCGCGGCCTGCCGAGCGGTGGTCAGGTCGGCGGCGAGGGCGTCGCGCTGTGCGGCCGTGGCGGTCAGCTCGGCGCGCAGCCGGACGGCCAGCTCGGCGACCTCCTGCCGCGCGTCGTCGGCTTCGGCGGCGGCGACCTGGGCGCGGTCGCGGGCCCGATCGGCCTGTTCCCGGGCCCGGGCCGCGTCGGCGGCCTCGGTGCGGGCCCGCGCGGCGTCGGCGCGGGCCTGGTCGATCTGGCGGCGCACGTCCTGCACCTCGGCCTGCCACCGGCCGGCCCGCTCGGTCGCCTCGGCGGCGGCCCGGGTGGCCCGCGCGGCGTCGGCGCGCGCCGCGTCCCGCTCGACGCTCAGGTCGACCGCGCGCTGCCGCTCGGTGTCGCGCTCCGAGCGCAGGTCACGCACCTCGGCGCGGGCCTGGTCCCGGTCGCGTTCGGCCTGGGCGCGCAGTGCCTCGGCGGCGCTGACGTCGTGGCGGGCCTGATCGCGGGCGGTCTCGGCGCGCTGCGCCCGCTCGTCGGCCGCCGTGGCCTGCCGTGCCGCCTGCTCGGCGCGCTGGCGGGCGTCGTCGGCCTCGACGCGCGCGCCGCGCGCCTGCTCACGGGCGCGCGTCGCCTCGGCGACCGCGGTCTCGGCGTCGTCGCGGGCCTCGTCGCGTTCGGTCTGCGCCGCCGCGATCTCGGCGGCGGTCTCCGCGCGAACCTGGGCGACCTGCCGCTGCACACCCACCGGCGACAGTTCGGCGTGCAACGCCTCGGTCAACGTCTCGACGATCTGGTCGAGACGGTCCACCGCCTCCCAGGTGCGGGCCACCTGACCGGGCAGGCCGGGAGCGTTGCGGTGGCGCATCCGACTGTTGCGCGAGGCGCGCTGGCAGGCACCGTCGTTGTCGCGGCAGTAGCGGAAGGGGCGGCCCGCGCCGACACGCTGCGGCACCGGTGATCCACAGTGGGCGCACGGGCGGGTTTCGGTGGGGGTGAGCGGGGCGTCCATCGAGGGCGAAGTCTAGTGCCGGCCGCTCAGCTCGCCGCCCGGGCGGTCGTGTCCAGGGTGTAGCGGCGCTGCAGCAGCAGCGCCGCGAGCATCGCCGCCGCCGGCAGCAGCCCGAAGCCGTAGCGGACCGCCGCGAGCGCCGCGTCGGGCTGCGTCGGCGACTCACCCGCCGTCGACGCCACGAAACCGCCCACGGCCAGGCACAGGGCGTACACGTACGGGCCCAGGGCCGCGCCGAGGGCCTCGGTGGCCGTCCACACCCCGGTGTAGGTGCCGGCGCCGGTCGCGGCGGACGCGCGGATGACGTCGGGCAGCATCGAGAACGGCAACAGCTGCATGCCGGCGAACGCCACCCCGAGCACCGCCACCGCGGCCACCAGCACCGGCAGACCGGCCGGGCGGCCCACCGCCAGCACCAGCGACCCGAGCGCGAACGCGCCCTGCGCGCCGAGCAGCGCCCGTTGCTTGCCGACGCGGCGGGCCAGCAGCAACCACCCGGGCGTGACCAGCAGCGCCGGAGCGACGAACGCGGCCACCAGCACCGTGGTCAGGCCGGGGGCGCGCAGCTCGTACTCGGCGTAGTAGGGCACCCCGGCGAGGACCAGGTGGGTGGTCGTGGACATGGCCAGGTACGCGGCGACCAGCCAGCGGAACTGCCTGTCACGCAGGGCGGTGCGCAGCGTCCGCCACCCGCCGTGCCCCGCCGTCGTGGCGCCCGCCGCGGCGCCGCGCAGCCGGGCGGTGCCGGCGACGCCGACGAGCATGGCGGCCAGCATCCCGACGGCCAGGACCGCACCCATCCGCTGGTAGCCGCCGCGGCTCGCCGCGTCGCCGCCGGTCAGCAGCGGGGCCACCAGCCCGGAGGCCAGGATGCCGAGGGTCAGCACGACCATCCGGAACGCCATCAGCCGGGTGCGTTCGTCGTAGCCGATGCGCAGGTCGGCCGGGGTGGCCAGGTAGGGGACCTGGTAGGCGGCGAACAGCAGGTTGCCGGCGACGAAGAACACCGCCACCCACGCGGCGGCAGGCGCGCCGGTCAGAGAACCGGGCACCGCGAAGAGCGCGGCGAACGCCACCGGCAGGGCGCAGCCCAGCAGCAGCAGCCGACGCCTGTCGCCCCGGCGGGCCTGCTCGACGTCGGCGCGGTGCCCCACCCACGGGTGCAGCAGCACGTCGGCGACCTTCGGCAGCAGCAGGGCGAGGCCGGCCAGCCACGGCCCGACCGCCAGCACGTCGGTGAGGAAGTAGAGCAGCAGCAGGCCGGGCACTGTCACCCAGACACCCATGCCGAGCGAGCCGGCCGCGAAGCCGGCCAGAGGACCGCGGGGCAGTGTCGCGTCGGTGGCGGCCGCGGGCCGCCGGTCGAGCCCGGTCATCGCCCCATCCTCTCCGCAATCCAACAGTTGCTGGATTCTAGGGGCACAATGGCGGCCATGACCATGCCCCGACGCCGTCCGGGTCGGCCCCGCCGCGACGAGACCCGACCGACACGCGAGGTGGTGCTCACCGCCGCCACCGCGCTGTTCGCCGAGCGCGGTTTCGACGCCGTCGGGCTGCGGGAGGTCGCCGCCGCCGCCGGGGTGGACGTCGCCACGGTCGCCCACCACACGGGTACGAAGGCGGCGCTCTACGAGGCGTGCTTCGCGCGGGTGTTCGCCGTCGAGCGGGAGGTCCTCACCGCCGCCGCCGAGCGGGCCCGTACCGCCCTCGACGCCGGCCCGGACGCGGCGCGGCGGGCCCTGCACGACCTGGTCGACGTGTTCGTCGACTTCCTGCAGGACCACCCCGAGACCACCGCGCTGTGGCTGCGCCGCTGGTTGGAGCCGCAGCGGCACGCCGAGCTGGACCAGCGCTACGCCGAGCCGCTCTACCGGCTGGTGGCGGATCTGCTGACCACCGCGGCCGCGGCCGGCGCCCTCGCCGAGCCGTCCCCGCACATCACCGTGCGCAGCCTGGTCTGGGCGACACACGGGCACGTCGTGGCCTTGGCAGCGGGCGCGCCGGGCGCCCGGGAGCGGCGCGAGTTCCGGGCGTTCGTGCACCGCCTCCTCGACGGGCTGTACGGACCAGCGGCCCCTTGACGGGCCGCCCTCACCCGACGATTATCCATCGGACGTTGGATTAGGTGGGGGGCGGCGATGCGGGCACGACCCAGGGTGGCGGTGATCGGCGCCGGCGCGGCCGGACTCGCCGCCGTCAAGGCACTGCGCGACGCCGCCGTCGCGGTGGTCTGCTTCGAGGCAGCCGACCAGGTCGGCGGCCTCTGGGTGTACGGGGCGCCCGACTCGCCCGCGTACCGCACGCTGCACCTGAACACCAGCCGGGGCCGCACCGAGTTCGCCGACCACCCGATGCCCGCCGACTGGCCGGACTACCCGGACCACACGCGCGTCGCCGGCTACCTGGCCGACTACGCCGACCGGTTCGGGCTGCGCGACGACATCCGCCTGCGGCACACGGTCGAGCGGGTCACCCGCAAACCCGACGGCACCTGGACGGTCGCCGCCACCGGGCCGGACGGGCCGGTCGAGGTCACCGTCGAGGCAGTGGTCGTCGCCAACGGCCACAACCGGGTGCCCCGGCTGCCCAGCCCGCCGTACCCGGGCGCCAGCACCGCCGAGCAGCTGCACAGCCACGACTACCGGGGTCCCGAGCAGTTGGCCGGCAAACGCGTCCTGGTCGTCGGCGGCGGGAACTCCGCGATGGACATCGCCGTGGACGCCTCGTACACCGCCGAGCGCACCCTGCTGTCGCTGCGCCGGGGCGTGTGGGTGGTGCCCAAGTATCTGCTGGGCCGCCCGTCGGACACGCTCAACGGCGCGCTGGCCCGCCGGCTGCCGTGGCGGCTGCGCCAGCGCATCAGCCAGACGATGCTCACCGCCACCGTCGGCAGCCCCGCCCGCTACGGGCTCCCCGCGCCGACGCACGGCTTTCTCCAGGACCATCCGACGCTCTCCGACGGGCTGCTGTCCCGACTGACCCACGGCGACATCGAGGCGCGCCCCGGCGTCGCCGCCCTCGACGGCGACCGCGTCGAGTTCACCGACGGTCGCGCCGAGCACGTCGACCTGATCGTCTGGTGCACCGGGTACCGGGTGGAGATCTCCTTCCTCGACCCCGAGCTGCTCGGCGGCGGCGCCGACACCCTCCCGCTGTACCGGCACGTGTTCCACCCCGAGGCCCCCGGCCTGACGTTCGTCGGGCTGATGCAGTCCACCGGATCCGCGTTCCCCCTGGTCGAGGCGCAGGCCAAGCTGATCGCCGCGCAGCTCGTCGGCCGGTACACGCTGCCCGAGCCGGACCGGCAGCGGGCAGTCTGCCGCGCCGAACTGCGGGCGGCGACGGCCCGCTGGGGTCAACGCCGACCGGCGATGCGTGTGGACTTCGACGCCTACCTGGCCGAGCTGACCCGGGAACTGACCTCGGGCGCCCGCCGCGCCACGGCGGCCGGAGCGGGCCGATGACGCACCTGATCGGCCGGCGGGTCCTCGTCACGGGCGCCAGCGGCACGTTCGGCCGGCATCTCGGCGCCGCGCTGCACGCCGCGGGCGCCCGGGTGGTGGGGCTGGACCTGCACGCGCGAGGAGACGTCGACAGGCCGGTGCTCGCCTGCGACCTGACCGATCCCGCGGCCGTACCCACGGCGGTACGCGCCGCCGTCGACCACCTCGGCGGCCTCGACCTGCTGATCAACAACGCCGGCGTCGGTGGCCCCGCCCCGGCCGAGCTGCCGCCCGACGAGGTGGTCCGCCAGCAGTTGGAGGTCAACCTGCTCGCCGCGTGGCGGACCACCGCCGCCGCGCTGCCCCCACTGCTCGCCACGCGCGGCCGGGTGATCTTCGTGGCCAGCCGGATGGCGGTGCTGCCGCTGCCGCTCGCCGCCGCGTACGGGGTCAGCAAGCGGGCCCTCGTCGCGTACGCCGACGCGCTGCGCCACGAGGTGGGCACCCACGTCGGGGTGAGCGTCGTCTACCCGAGCATGGTGGCCTCGCCGATCCACGACAGCACCGCCGAGGCCGGCCTGTCCCTGCGCGGGGTGTCCCGCCCGGAGCCCGTCGAGGGTGTCGTCGCCGCGATCCTGCGCGCCGCCACCGCCCGGCGGGCGCCCCGGGATGTGGCGACCACCCGACGTGGCCGGCTGGAGATGGCCGTCGGCCGGCACGCGCCCGCGCTGGCCGACCGGCTGGTACGCCGTACCCTCGCCGCCCGGCTCGCCGCCGGTGACCTGGACGCCGCGCCGCTGGCCGCGGCGATGCTCCGCCGCCACCGGGGACGGTGACCGGCCGGGTCAGGGCGCGGCGACCGCCGCGCGGGACCGGTCGGTGGCGATGCGGACGGCAAGCGCCGCCAGGGCCGTCCCGGTCACCCAGCGCTGTACCCGCAGCCATACCGGCCGGCGGGCGAAGAACCCGGCCAGCGCCCCCGCGCTGAGCACGATAAGCGTGTTGACGCTCAGCGCGACGGCGATCTGGGTCAGGCCGAGCAGGAGGCTCTGCGTGGCGACATGCCCCCGCGTCGGGTCGACGAACTGCGGCAGCAGCGACACGTACAGGACGGCGATCTTCGGGTTGAGCAGGTTGGTGACCAGGCCCATCGTGAACAGCCGCCGTGGCGGGTCAGGTGGCAGCGGCGCGGGCGTGAACGGTGACCCGCCGCCCGGGCGCAACGTGCGCCACGCCAACCACAGCAGGTAACCGGCGCCGGCCAGCTTCACCACCGCGTACAGCGTCGGGACCAGGACGAACACGGCGGCCAGGCCGGCGACCGCCGTGGCCAGGTAGACGCCGAACCCGGCGGCCACCCCGAGCAGCGAGATCAGCCCGGCGCGGCGGCCCTGCGCCACCGAGCGGGAGACCAGGTAGACCATGTTCGGGCCGGGCGTGAGCACCAGCCCCAACGCCACCAGCGCGACACCCAGCAGCGCACCCGTGCCGATCATGACGTTGCCCCCGTTCGCCGTCGCCTGGATCGAACCTAGGCGGACCGACCGCCCCGACCCAGGACCACTCGATAGATGGTGGCCTGGAATTCGGCCACGCGGGCGGAAACCACCTCGGCGGGAATGGTCAGCGGCGTGCGGGCGCTGACCCGGGGCGAGCGCGTGTCGCCGGCCGGAGGCGGCGCGTTACGGTGGCCAGGGGAGGTGCCGCAGGGTGACCGAGGCGTGGGACGCGGCCGTGGAGGCGCAGATCCGGGGAGCCGTGCAACGCGGCGAGTTCGACAACCTGCCCGGCATGGGCAAGCCGATCCCCGGGCGCGGAATGCCGTACGACGAGTCGTGGTGGATCAAGAGTTTCCTGGAGCGCGAGAAGCTGCCCAGCGACCTGATGTTGCCCACCCCGCTGCAACTGCGCCGGCGCATCGAGCAGGTCCCCGACGAGGTCCGCGACCTTCCCACCGAGCAGTCCGTGCGGGACTTCGTGGGGCAGCTCAACACGCAGATCGTCGCCTGGCTGCGTAACCCCGAGGGGCCCCGGGTGGCCGTCCGGCCGGTGAACGCCGACGAGGTCGTCCGTCGCTGGCGTGCCGAGCGGGCCCCCGCCGCAGCCGCGCCACCCGCGGCCGAGCCGGCTACCGTCGTCGCCGCGGCCCCACGGGCCCGACGTGGCTGGTGGCCGCGGTGGCTGCGCCGACGCTGATCCGCGCCCGCCGGGGCACCACGGTCGGCTACCGCGACGGCACACTTGACGGATGTTGATCGTGGCACGCACGTCGGAAACCGTCCCCGGACTCGTCCTGCGCCAGTGGTGCGGGGACGACCTCGACGCGCTGCTGGCCGCGTACCGGGATCCGGTGCTGCGCCGCTGGACCCGCATCCCGGTGACCGACGCCGCCGAGGGCCGGCGGTGGCTGGACCAGGCGCGACAGGACTGGGACGACGGCCGGCGATATAGCCTCGCCGTCGTCGAGGACGACGTGGACGGCCCGCGGCTGGTGGCGAACGTGGCGCTCAAGGGTGTCGCGCCCGGGCAGCCGACAGCCGAGGTGGGCTACTGGACGGCGGCGTGGGCGCGCGGTCGAGGGGTCGCCCCACGGGCTGTCACCGCGCTCGGCGAGTGGGCGTTCGACCGGTTTCCCGGACTGACCCGGCTCGACCTGCTGCACCAGGTGGACAATGTGGCGTCCTGCCGGGTGGCGCAGAAGAGCGGTTACGTCTTCCAGGAGGTGCTGCCGGCCCGGCCGCCCTTTCCGCTCGACGGTCACCGGCACTCCCGCGCCGCCGCCTAGCGGTCAGTCGACTGCGGCGCGCCAATGCCAGGACGTGCGCCGCTCCCGGCCGGGCAGGTCGCCGCGACCGGTCATCCACCGCAGCACGTCGGGTGCGGGGCCGGAGGGGGCGTCCGGGAAGAGACGCCGCAGCACCAACGCGCTCAGCCGGACCGGCGGCTGCCACGGCACGCCGAGCCCCCGGGTGATGTCGTCGGTGTGCAGCAGCGTCTCGGCCACCCCCATGGCGGCGAAGCCGGCCGGGTCGCAGGGCCCGAAGTGCCATGCCCGCGCGTCCGGCGCGGCCGCGTCGACCGCGACGGCGAGCAGCCCGGCGCAGGCCCGCACCACGGTGAGGGCCTGCGCCGGACTCGCGGTGGGGGAGACCCGCAGGTCGTACGGCAGGTAGCCGTCCCCCGGAAGGCCACTGACCTGACCGGCGTACGCGAGCAGGTCGTGCGCGATGTGCGCGGCGGTCGTCCAGCAGCTCCAGGTGAGCGTGCCGGCGGGCACCGACCAGTCACGCTCGCGGTGCGGATGGAGCACCCGTGTCGTCTCGTCGGCCGCCTCGAGCAGGTCGGTGCCGGTCACCGTTGACATCGCTCGACCCTCGCAGTGCCGATCGGCCGGCGCAACCGAGATCGCCGTCCGGCCGCCGCCACTCTCCGCGACCCACTACGGCCGCGAGCCGGTCGGGTCGTCGGCGTCGAAGTCGCGTACGGCGGCGCGGATGGCCTCGCCGTACGCGTCGTCCGGCAGGTGCGTCAGGTACTGGCGGGCTTCGGCCAGGTGCTTGCGGGCCTGGGCGGCGTTGCCCAGGCGCCGGTGACAGTCGGCCAGATTGAGATGCAGCGACGGCAGGAAAGCCTGGACCTGGAGCGAGGCCAGGTACCGCTGGGCGCGGTCGTCGGTCAGATCGGACACGGCGGCCAGGGCGCGCTCGTCCCACCGCAGCTCCGCGTCGAGAGTGTCCTGCAGATCGGCGAGGTAGTGGGCGAGAGCGCAGCGGTGGAAGGCGTCGCCGCCCGCGCCGATCTCGTCCCACAGGGCGGTGAGAGCGGTGCGGGCGTGGACCTTCTGCCCCGATCGGCCGAGCTGCACCGCCTCACCGATGCGGATCATGGTCGGGTCGGGTGCCGGCTGGTCTTTCATGGCGCAGATGCTCGGGCCTCGACCCGGTCGAGGGTCAACCCGCCGTGGAGGGTGCTCGCCGGCCGCGCGCCACAGTCGACACTCGTCCGCGTCCGCGTCCGCGTCCGGGACGAGGGCTCGCTGCCCCGACACTGGTCCGGCACGAGGATCTCGCCTTCTGGCGCGTCACCGGCGGGCGACGATGGCCTCGAGCACCGAGCGGGCGGACGTCGGGGGGTGACCGAGGAGGGCCTCCAGGGTCGGGTCGGTGACGTCGAACTCTCCCCGTCGCGCCGCGCGGTACAGGCCGAGGGTGAAGTCGGCGGCCGCGGCCGGCATGCCTCCCTCGATGGCGCCCGCCCGCCACTCCTCGTCGGCGGCGACGACGCGTCTGATGCCGCGGCCCGTGATGTCGGTCAGCAGGGCGGCCACCGCCTCGAGGTCGAGGGCCTCGGACGCGGTCAGGGCAGGCGTGATGCCGTCGAGGACGCCATGGTCGGTCAGGGCGATCGCCGCCGCCTCGGCCAGGTCGACGTGTGCGGTCCACGACACGGGGCCGTCCGCGGGCGCGACGAGCTGGCCGGTCTCGAGCGCCGCGCCGATGGAGTAGCTGAGTGTGCTCGCGTAGAAGCCGTTGCGCAGGGCGGTGAAGGGGACGCCCAGCCCGGCCAGGTGCTCCTCGGTCTCGGCGTGCGTGAGCTGGGCGGGGAACAGCGAATGCCGGGAGGCGGCCTGGTGGCTGGTGTAGAGGATGCGCGTGGCCCCGGCGGCGTGGGCGGCGTCGATGGCGGCGCGGTTGGCGACGACCGCGCCGGGGCCGCGGATGGCGGCGGAGACGATGAGGATCGTGTCGGCGCCCTCGAAGGCGTGCGCCAACGTCGCGGCGTCGGTGAAGTCGCCGGCGCGGACGCGGACGCCACGGTGGGCGAGGCTGGTGGCCTTGTCGACGTCGCGCACACTCACGGCCACTCCGCTGGCGGGGACCCGCTCGAGCAGCCGGTCGACGATCAGGGAGCCGAGCTGGCCGGTGGCCCCGGTTACGACGATCATGAAAACTCCCTCGTTAGCAACGATATCGCTGGGACGTTAGCAGTGATAATACGAAGATAACAAGATGCTGTTAGCATCGGTTCATGGTGGGGGCGCAGGAATCGGCATCCCGGGACGACGTCCGGGCCGGCATCATCGCGGCAGCCGCACGGGTGCTGCGCGAGAGCGGGGCGGACGCGGTGACCACGCGCGCCGTCGCCCAGGCGGCCAGCGTGCAGGCGCCCACCATCTACCGCCTGTTCGGTGACAAGGACGGCCTCATCGACGCCGTCGCCGAACACGTCATGGCCACCTACGTCAGCGACAAGTCGGCAAGCGCGCGCGAGGCGACGGATGATCCCATCGCCGACCTGCGCTCCGGATGGCGGACGCACATCGGGTTCGGCCTGGCGAACCCCGAGCTGTACGCGCTCATGGCCACGCGTGGGCGCGGCAGGCCCTCACCGGCGACGCTCGCGGGGATCGAGGTGCTGCGTGCCCGGGTGCGGCGGCTCGCCACGGCCGGCCTGCTGCGTGTCGACGAGCAGCGGGCGCTCATGATGATTCACGCCGCGGGCAACGGAACCATTCTCGCCCTGCTGGGGACACCCGACGACGAGCGCGACAACGGTCTGGCCGACGCCATGTTCGACGCCGTCCTCGGCGGCATCGTCGCGGATGCTCCGGCGACACCCGACACGGCCACGAACGCGGTGACGGTGACCTTCACGACGGTCCTTCCCGAACTTCCCGGGCTCACCGACGCCGAACGCACGCTGATGGGCGAATGGCTGCACCGCTCGTTGACCCACTCCCCGCACCGGGGCGAATAAAGCAGTGGACGGGTCGCCGAGCGGGCTTGTAGCGTCCTGCTGACCGTGACACCGCCCGAGGAGGTGAGACCCATGACCGTCGTATCGAAGTGGGTGCTCCCCCCTGCCGTCACGGCCGGGCGACTGACGTAGGTGTCGCCGGGAGCGCCTCGCCACCGTGGCACTCCCGAAGGGCAACACCTGTGCACTCTCCACGACACACCACCGCGCAGCCGTCGAACGACGTCGCCGAACTCCCGTCCCCGGCCACCGGCATCGCCGACGGGCCCCCCGCGTTCGACGTGATCATTGCCGGCTGCGGGCCGACCGGCGCGATGCTGGCCGCCGAACTGCGGTTACACGACGTACGGGTCCTCGTGCTGGAGAGGGAGACCGAGCCCGTCTCGTTCGTCCGGATCGTCGGCCTGCACATCCGCAGCCTCGAGCTCCTGGCGATGCGCGGGCTGCTGGATCGCGTCCTTGCGCACGGTCGGCGACGTCCGGCCGCCGGATTCTTCGCCGCCATCGCCAAACCCGCACCCAAGGGCCTGGACTCCGCGTACGCCTATCTGCTGGGCATCCCGCAGCCGGTCATCGTCCGCCTGCTCGAAGACCACGCGATCGAGCGGGGCGCGCAGGTCCGCCGCGGTTGCGCGGTCGTCGGCGTCGAGCAGGCCGCGGAGGGGGTGACCGTCGAGCTGGCCGACGGGGAACGGCTGCGGTCGCGTTACCTCGTCGGCTGTGACGGCGGGCGCAGCACGGTACGCAAGCTCCTGGGCGTCGGCTTCCCCGGCGAGCCCACGCGCAGGCAGACGCTGATGGGCGAGATGAAAGTGGGTGTGCCCTCCGAGGAGGTCGCCGCCCGGGTGGCCGAGATCCGCGAAACCCAGCACCCGTTCTGGATGCGGCCGTTCGGCAGTGACGTCTACAGCGTCGTGGTCCCGGCGGCGGGAGTCAGCGACCGCGCGGAACCGCCCACCCTCGACGATTTCCGGCAGCAGTTGCGGGCCGTCGCGGGGACCGACTTCGGCGTGCACTCCCCGCGCTGGATGTCCCGCTTCGGCGACGCCACCCGGCTGGCGGAACGCTATCGGGTCGGGCGGGTGCTGCTGGCCGGCGACGCGGCGCACATCCATCCACCCATCGGCGGGCAGGGCCTCAACCTGGGTGTGCAGGACGCGTTCAACCTCGGCTGGAAACTGGCCGCGCAGGTCCGCGGTTGGGCGCCGGAGACACTGCTGGACACCTACCAGGCCGAACGTCATCCGGTCGCCGCGGACGTGCTGGACAACACCCGCGCCCAGACCGTACTGCTGTCCGACGAGCCGGGCGCGCGGGCGCTGCGCCTGCTGTTCGCCGAACTGATGGACTTCGACGAGGTGAACCGCCATCTGATCGAGAAGATCGCCGGGACCGGCATCCGCTACGACCTGGGCGCGGGCCCCGACCTGCTCGGCCGCCGCCTGCGCGACATCGAGGTGCGACAGGGCCACCTCTACGGCCTGCTGCATCGCGGACGCGGCCTGCTGCTGGACCGCACCGGACGCCTGACCGTCGGTGGCTGGTCGGATCGGGTCGACCACCTCGCGGATCACACGGCGGCACTTGACGTTCCGGGCGTCCTGGTACGCCCCGACGGCCATGTCGCCTGGATCGGCGACGACCAGCGGGACCTGGACGACCACCTCTCCCGCTGGTTCGGCGAGCCCGCTCGGTGAGGGCGGGGGAGCGGACCGGGAAGGCGTACGAGCCCCGGTCCGCTCCCCTGTCCGGCCGATGCTGGCAGACTGCCGGCGTGACAGGTCTGAGCGCCGAGCACGTGGTCGATGGTCGTGATCCGCGGTCCCCGGTGCTCGCCCCGAACGGCCGCCTGGTCTGCCACGTCCTGGCGCCCCTCAGCCGCACCGGTGACCACCTCGACACCGAACTGTGGCTCGTCGACCCCGATGGCGCCCTCGCGTCGCGCCGGGCGACAGGTGACACCGCGACCGAGTCCCGTCCACGCTGGTCGGCCGACTCGCGGACGCTGTTCTTCCTGTCCGACCGCGCCGATCGCGGTGTCCCACAGCTGCACGGGCTCACCCTCGCCGACGGCACGATCACCGCGTTGACCCACTGGCGCGTCGGCGTCCTCGATCACCTGCCGCTCACCGACCCCACCCGGGTCGCCCTGCTCGCCGAGGACGAACCCAGCGAGCGGGATGCGCGCCGCGCCCGGGACCGCGACGACGCCATTGTCGTCGGCGCGCGCGAACCGCGGGTCCGGCTGCGCCTGCTCGACCTGCGCACCGGCCGGGTCACCACCCCGACGGTGTTCGGCGACCGGCACGTCGTGGAACTACGGCAACGTCCCGACGGCGGCCCGGTTGCCGTGCTCACCTGGGCCAGCGCCGACAACGACCACGGTCCGCGTACCGGCCAACTGCACCTGTTCGACCTCGGGACCGAGACTGTGGAGAATCTCGGACCGGTCGAGGTCGACGCGCGATCACTGGCCTGGTGGCGGGGCGAGGACGGCTGGCACCTCGGTTACCTCGCGCTCACCCCGCCGGTCCTGCACGCCGGCACTGCGGTGTTCGACCTGGCCGTGGAGAGCCGCGTCCTGCGCAACCGCACCGCTGGTCTACCGATGTGCCCCACCGAACTCTGCCAGACCGACGCCGCCCCGCTGGTGGTGTTCGCCGACGGACTGAACACGACGCTGGCCCGGCTCGGTCCCACCGACCTCACCGCCCTGGCGCAGCACCCGGGACGCCTCGACAATCTCACCACCACCCCCGCCGGCGACCAGGTGGCCGTCCTCACCGGCACCCGCCATGAACCCTCGAATGTTCACGTCGGGCCGCCGGCCGGGCCGCTACGCAGAATCACCAACACCCGCCCGGAACTGGACGGCGTCGCCCTCGGCACGCAACGACCGCTGGCCTACCGGGCCACCGACGGCCTCGACCTGGACGGCCTGCTCGTGCTGCCGGTCGGACGAACCGCGTCGGAAGGCCCGTTCCCGCTGGTCACGATCGTGCACGGCGGCCCGTATGAGCGCTACGCCGATCGTTGCCAGTTGTTCTGGTTCCCCAGCGCGCAGTGGCTGGCCGCCGCCGGATACGCGGTGTTGCTGCCCAACCCGCGCGGCGGCCAGGGCCATGGCCACCAGTTCGCCGCCAGTGTCGCCGGCCGGGTCGGACAGGAGGAGTGGACCGACATCCTGACCGGTATCGACCTGCTCGTGGCCGACGGCATCGCCGACCCCGACCGGCTGGGCATCGCTGGCTGGAGCCACGGCGGTTTCATGTCCGCCTGGGCCGTCGGGCAGACCGATCGCTTCCGTGCCGCGCTGGTCGGCGCCGGCGTCATCGACTGGGGCATGCTCGCCGCGACCGGGGAGAACGGCCAGTTCGAAGCCGCGCTCGGCGGCAGCACCGGCTGGTCCGGCATCGGTCCACACCCGCATGACGCGGTCAGCCCGATCTCCTTCGCCAGCCAGATCCGCACTCCGGTGCTCATCCTGCACGGCGCCGAGGACACCAACGTCCCCCTCGGGCAGGCCGTGTACCTGCACCGGGCGCTGCGTCACTTCGACGTCGAGCACGAGTTCGTGATCTACCCGAGAGAGGGTCACACGATCCGGGAACGTCACCACCAACTCGACGTCCTGCGCCGGACCCGCGCCTGGTTCGATCGCTGGCTCCAACCCTGACCGCGTGAGCCAGACGTACGCGGCGGCGATTGGCAGGGCGCAGCGCGCGGACGACTCGACGCGGTCCACGATGGCCGGGATCGCCGCCTCGTGCGGCCCAAGCGTGGGTTCTACCGGGATCGGACCGCTGCGGTGACTTCCACCTCCAGTACCGCTCCGGGTAGGAACAGTCGGCTGACCTCTACGGTGGTGCTGGCCGGCGGGTTGGTGGCGGGCTGTGCGGGGAACAGGCCTCGGCGTACCGCGGCGTAGGCGGGCAGGTCCTGCAAGCTGGTCATGAAGGTGCGGATGTGCAGCACGTCGGCGAAGGTGGCGCCGTGCGCCGCCAGGAGCCCGTGGATGATCTCGAAGATGCGTTCTGCCTGGGCGGCCGCGTCGCCTGGTGCGACGACCTCGCCGGCGTCGTCCACGGCGACCTGCCCGGCGAGCATGAGCAGGGCGCCGCCGTCGAGGTCCAGGCGAGCGACGTGGGCGAACCGGTCACCGAACGGTGCGGCGACTGTCTCCGGGTTGTCCAGGTTCAGGTTCATCCGTTCTCCAGGTTGAGAAGCGACGCGATGTCCGCCGTGGGGTCGGCGGCGGAGTCGAGCAGGTGCAGTGCGGCGGCCGCGACGGGGGCGGTCTGCACCTCGCGCAGGGCGAACCGCGTGTCCTTGGCGGCCAGGGAGATCGCGAACGACGCACCAGTCGCGGTCGCCCGCTGGATCGCACCGCTCAGCGGCCCCGCCGCGAGGGCGTCGAGCGCGGTCGCCGCATCGACGCCTACCGCGTCGGCGACGGCGAGGGTGTCGTGCAGCGCGCCGAGCGCGGTGACAAGCGCCGTGTTGACCACGAGCTTCAAGGCCGCACCGGCGCCGACGGGGCCGCAGCGGCGGACCCTGCCGAGGTGGCGCAGCACGGGTTCAGCGAGATCCAGGGAGGCGGGTGAACCGGCGGCGAAGATGGTGAGGGTGCCCGCCTCCGCCGCGCCCACGCTGCCGCCGACGGGAGCGTCGAGCAACGACAGCGTCCGCGGCAGGCGGGCGGCGATGCCGCGTACCTCGTCAGGCCCGATCGTCGACATCTGTACGACCACGACCCCCGGGGACATGGCCGTCACCGCGGAGTCGGAGTCGCCGGGTCCGGTGCCGAACAGCGTGGCTTCGACCGCGGCGGCGTCGGTCAGCATCGTCATCACCAGGTCAGCCCCGGCCACGGCCTCGGCAGGCGTCTCCGCGATCTCGACGCCGAGCGCGGTCAGCGGTGTGGCGTGCGCCGGACTGCGATTCCAGACCGTGACTCGGTGACCGGTCGCCACCAGTCGCCGTGTGATTGCCGTACCCATGTGCCCTGTTCCCAGGATCGCGATGCTCGTCACGGCCACCACGGTAGAGATCGCTGAAACATGCGACCAACGAATGTCCGGCATGGGTGCCATGCAAAATTAAGATGTCAGGGTGGAGACCGTGCTGTTGGAGGTGTTCCGGACGGTCGCGCGTCACGGCTCGATCACGGCCGCCGCCCACCATCTGCAGTTCACCCAGTCGTCGGTCTCGCGGCAGATCGCGGCGTTGGAGGCGCAGTTCGGGGTCCAGGTGTTCGATCGGCTGCCGCGCGGCGTGGCACTGACCGAGGAAGGGCGCGTCCTGTTGCCGCACGCGGAGGCGATCCTGGATCGGCTCGCCGCCGCTCGGCGAGATCTCGACGATCTCCACCGCCTCGACAGCGGCCGGCTACGTGTCGGCGCGTTCCCGACCGCCGTCGCGGCACTCGTGCCCCGGGCGATGGCAGCGTTTCGCGCCGCGCATCCCGACGTGGCGCTGTCACTGATCGAGGGACTGACACCCGAGCTGCTGGAACGCCTCGCCGCCGGAGACGCCGACGTGGTGGTGGTCAGCTCGTCACCGACGGGACCGGCCGACACCGTCCATGTCGATTTGCATCATCTTCTCGACGAACAGCTGCTCGTGGCGGTGCCGCACGAGCACCGACTGGCCCGCCGACGCGTGGTGCGACTAGCTGACCTGGCCGACGACGCGTTCATCGTCGGCTCCGCGAACGCCGAAGACACCCTGCTGCGCGCCAGCCTGCCGAGCGGCTTCCAACCGCGGATCGACATCGTCGCCGCGGAGTGGATCGGCAAGCTCGGCTGCGTCGCGGCCGGGCTCGGCGTCGCGCTCGTGCCCGCCCTGGCCGTGCGTGGCACGCCGGCCGATATCGTCCTGCTGCGCCTGCATCCCGAGGACGAGTCGGTCCGGCGCATCTTCGCCGCCACCAGCACGGGACGGGCCAGGCCGCCCGCGGTGACCCGGTTCCTCGCTCACCTGGACGACGCCGCCCGCGGGTTCGCCCGAAGCCGTTGACCGGGCGCAGCGCAACAACGTACGTCGATTCACTTCGCTGCGGCGGGCCCCTCAACCCTGAATGGCGCGCGAGCCGGTAACGCCGTCGGGTTCGTGTCTGGCGCAGCCGAGCTCAGGTGGGATCACCGCAGGTCATGCCCGATCGTGGCGTCGACGTGATCGGGAACGGGGTCATGGTGGTCGCCGACGCTGAGGGTGCCGGTGCGTTCGAACATCAGGATCGCGGCGTCGCCTGCGGAGAAGGGCTTGTGGTCGGTGCCACGCGGTACGACGAACACCGACCCCTGCGGCAGCACCACTGTCCGTTCCTGCTCGTCCGCCGGGCGCAGGGCGATGCTCAACTGCCCGGAGAGGACGAGGAAGAACTCGTCGGTGTCGTCGTGGCGGTGCCACACGTGCTCGCCAGCGACCTTCGCGATGCGTACGTCATAGTCGTTGACCCGCGTCACGATGCGCGGGCTCCACAACGCCTCGAAGGTGGCCAGTGCCGTGGACAGCTCGACCGGTTCACTGATCATGGCTCTCATCGTGGCCGATACCGCCAGCCCAGCGTGAGTGCTAGAAATCGCGTATGCCGCAACAATCCTCGCAGCCCGGGGGCGGCCGGCACCGCGTGGTGATGCTCGTCGACGACGGGTCGAACCCGTTCGAGCTGGGCGTGGCCACCGAACTGTTCGGCCTGCGCCGCCCGGAGATCGACCGCCGCTGGTACGACTTCACGCTGTGCGCCGCCGCCCCGGACACCGTGTTGCACGCCGGGCTGTTCACCCTCACCGGAGTACCCGACCTGCACGCCGCCGAAGGCGCTGACACCCTCATCGTGCCGAACCGACCCGACCCGCACATCCCGCCCGCGCCCGCCGTCGTCGAGGTCGTGCGACGGGCTGCCGCCCGCGGTGCGCGGCTGGTCAGCTTCTGCACCGGCACGTTCACCCTCGCCGCCGCCGGCGTGCTCGACGGCCGCCCCGCCACCACCCACTGGCGCTGGAGCGAACTGTTCGCCGCCCGCCACCCCCGCGTGCTGCTGCGTCCCGACGTGCTGTTCGTCGACGACGGCGACGTCCTCACTGCCGCCGGCAGCGCCGCCGCCCTCGATCTCGGCCTCCACCTGATCCGTCGCGACCACGGCGCCGAGATCGCCAATACGGTCAGCCGTCGGCTGGTGTTCGCCGCGCACCGCGACGGCGGGCAACGTCAGTTCATCCCCCAGCCACTGCCGGCCGTACTCGACACGTCTCTGGGACCGCTGCTCGACTGGGCCCGAGGACGGCTGCACCAACCCCTGAGCGTGACGGACCTGGCCACCCACGCCGCCGTCAGCCCGGCCACCCTGCATCGCCGCTTCCACACCGAGCTGGGCACCACCCCGCTGGCCTGGCTGACCGGCGAACGCATCAACCTGGCCTGCCGCCTGCTCGAAGCAGGTGAACCTCGCCTGGACACCGTCGCCCGCGCCAGCGGCCTGGGCACCAGCGCCAACCTGCGCACCCAGATCCGCCGCCACACCGGACTGACCCCCAGCGCCTATCGCGGTCGCTTCGCCACCACCCCACCCCGCACCGGTGGCAACGTGCTGAGAGCCGACCTCGAGAGATCCCCTGCGCCAAGCCGAGGCGACCTGGACACCGCCGGGCCTGCCGCCTGAGGGCCTGGCGGGCCCAACGGGGGCGTGCGGGTGTGCTTCGGCCCGGCAACCTCCTCGAAGACCGTCGAAGGGATTAATGGATTACCAGTAACGATAATCAGTTAAACACCTACCACGAAAGGGGCATACCGTACACACATCATAATGACAGTTATTGTGCGTAAGAGTTCAGGCTGGTGTACTCGCGTCATCGGCAGCGTGAAGTACGGGCACGCCACCGCCGCCCTGGTGGTCGGGCAACTGTGCTCGTGCAAGCGGCAGCAGAACGCGCTGACCAGCGCGATCTAGGAGTACGGGGCGTTGCGCCGCACGGTGTACGCGGCCCGGTATCTGGCCGACGAGTCGTACCGCAGGGCGTCGCCCGCCAGGGTGGTCACCAACGCGATCGTCACCTGGACTACCGAGTACTACGGCTCCGCCGTCGCTGCGCTACGCCGGCCGGCTCATCGGCGACGACCTGCTCGCGCACGTCTGGCCCCGCCACCACGCCAACGTCAACGTCTACGGCACACACTCGGTCGACATCGATGGCGAGCTGGCCCAGCTCGACGCCGACGGCTACCGGCCGCTGCGCCTGCCCTCCGCGACCTTCTCTGTTCGGGCTTGACCTACCCGCGGGACTCAGCCGCCCTGTGTCTCATCGAGTGAAGCCGGCTTCCTGGTCCGCCGCGGCCACCTGGTCGTGGAAACGCCTGTGGACCCAACCACGCTCGCCGAGGATCGTCACCTGTGCCCACCGCTTCGAGACCGGGCCGAGCTGGGTGTGACGGGGCAACGTTCCCAGAAGTCGCTGCGGCTTGCCCCCACCCGAGAGCTTGGCACTCTCCAGCACATAGATGGCGTCCTCAGCGACCGCCACACACCGGTACTTGACCCAGAAGATCGAAAGGCCGGTGATATAGACAATGATGAAAAAAAGAAAGTGGGGCGCGGTCTGGTAGATGAACGCCTGGCGGATCGCGCTGCCCGGGGGCAGGAAAGGTGCTGACCGCTGTACCAGCCCATCCCGCGGCTCCGGGCTTGTCCGGGGGACTCGAATGGGTCTCCTCGTCACCTGCAAGTTCGTACCACCTACACGTCGCGCCCCGCAGCCCGGAACCTCCTCGATCCGTGGGGCGTGCTGCGCTTCCGGTCCGCCGCGTTGCTGAGCGGCCGCGGACGTCCTGTCGTGCACGTGTGGCGTCGGCGTCAGGCCGGGACGTACGCCGAACGGGCCTGCGCCACCTCGGCGGCCTGGCGCTCGCGCCACCGGCGCTGGCTGTCCCGGTTGCAGGCGCGACACGTCCGGCGATAACGGCCCGTCGACTCGTCGATCTCGCGGTCGTGCCCGTTGCGGCAGGTCGACCCCTGCGTCCGGGAGCGGCAGTTCTCGGCGTGGCTGACCTGTCGTAGGTGGGTGGGCTCCACGCAGTCCTTCGCCGGGCAGAGGTGGTCGACCTCCAGGTCGGGGTCGTACCCGCCGACGAAGACGGCATACGCCACGATGTGCGCCCACGCCCTGCCCGCGACCTTCTGGTAGGTGCCGCGACGGGTGCCGTAGCCACGGATGATCAGGCAGCCGTCGTCCCGCCGGACCGAACGACGCAGGAGATAGTCGCGCAGGCTGTCCTCTGTGAAGTGTCGGGACAGCCCGGTGACCCTGCTCAGCACGACGTCACCCTAGCCCGGCAGGCGGGCCGCCTGTTCGGGAAGGTCGACGTCCGTGTCGTCGGCGACGTCGGCGCAGGGGACCAGCCGGACGGCATCGCCCTGGGCCCGCAGGTAGTCGCGTGCGCCCCGGTCTCCGACCGCCGCCTCGCTCACGCCGGCCCAGTGGTCCCGGCCGAGCAGCACCGGGTGTCCACGTCGGCCGTCCGCGTACGTGGCCACGGCGAGGGCGTCGGCGGTGGCGTCGCGGGCGACCCGGCGTACCGCAGCGGGGGTGAGGCCGGGCATGTCGACAAGGGTGACCACGGCGGCCACGGCCGCACCGGACGTCAGGGCGGCCAGGCCGGCCCGCAGGGAGGAGCCCATCCCCGTCGCCCAGTCGTCGTTGACCACCACGTCGGACAACCGCGTACGGTCGCGGACCTCGTCGGCCTGGGCGCCGAGCACCACCACGACCGGCTGGCAGCCGGCAGCCGTGAGGATCCCCGCCGCGTGCTCCACCAGCAGTTGTCCCCGGTAGGGCAGGAGCGCCTTCGGCCTGCCGAGCCGGCGGCCGGCGCCGGCCGCGAGCAGCAGTCCGGCCGTCACCATGGGCCGAGCCTAACCGGTCGCGCTTTCGGTTCCGGGCTTCTCGGCGCAGGCCGGGCGCTTCCGGGCGCCGATCGGACGTGCTTCGGGGGTGAACCGGCCGGCCGCGACCGCTAACATGCATCTCGTATCTGCTGTCACGTATTCACGGTGAGGTGCGGATGACACCGGACGAGACGTCGGCGTGGCAACGACTCTGCCCCCGGCCGATGGCCCAGGTCGACCCGCTGCCGGCCATCGCCCGGCACCTGCAGCGCCCCGACACCGCGCGCCGGCTCGCGGCCGCCGACGCGGACCGCACCCCACCGGACGACGTCCTGGCCGACCTGCGCGAGCTCGGCGTGGCCGCCGTGTACGACCCGGACAGCGCCACCGCCGTGCACGTCAACGCTCTCAACGCGGTGGCCGCACGGCACAGTGGCAGCCTCGCCATCACCCTCGGCGTCAACGCGCTGGCCCTGCTGCCGCTGTGCATCACCGGCACCCCCGAACAGCGCGAGCGGGCCGGCGCGGTGCTGCGCGGCGGAGGCGCGGCCGCCATGCTGCTCACCGAGCTGGAACACGGCAGCAACCTGGCCCGCACCGACACCCGCGTCGACCCCGACGGTGACGGTTACCGGCTGACCGGGGAGAAGCAACTGATCAACGGCGGCAGCCGGCACGACCTGCTGGTCACCCTGGCCCGACTCGGCGACACCGACCGCTTCGGCCTGTTCCTCGCCGAACGGGACGACACGGTGACCGCCCTGCCCCGGTGGCGGACGCTGCCCGCCACCGCCGCCGACATCTCCGGCGTACGGTTCGCCGGCACGCCGGCCCAGCCGATCGGGGCACCCGGTGACGGGCTCACCATCCTGCAGCTGACCCTGGCGCTGTCGCGGGGTGGCATCGGCTCGCTCGCCTCCGGCGCCGCCAGCGGCGCGCTGGCCCAGGCCGTGCGGTACGCCCGCGAGCGCGACGTCTACGGCCAGCCGATCGTCCATCTCGGTGCGATAGCCGAACACCTCGCGCGGGCGGCGGCTCTCGACGTGCTGGTCGCGGCGACCGCGGTGAAGGCCACCTTCCTCATCAACGCGCTCGGGCCGGCCGCCGCGTACACCGCCGCCGTGGCCAAGTACGCCTGCTGCGAGCTGGCCGAGCAGGCCGTCAGCGAGGGCCGCGCGGTGCTGGGATCCCGGGCACTGGTCGAGGAGTTCGGCTACGCCGCGCGAGTCCGCGACGTGCTGCTCTACGGCGTGTTCGACGGCACCCGACACATCCTGCTCGACCAGTTGCAGTGGCGGTTGGAACGCTTCGCCGCAGGGGCCGACCGCTCCGGCGACGGCTATCCGATGCTGGCCGAGGCGTACTCCCGCCCACCGCAACCGCTGGCGCGCATCGCCCGGCTGCGGCTGCGGCCCTACGCCCCGACCCCGGCGGCCCGCGCCGCGACGCTCGCCTCCCGCACGGACCGCCCGGCGGTGGTCGCGCTCGGCACGCTCCTGACCCGCCTCGTCGACCTGGTCGCCGCTGCCCGCCGCTGCGGTCGATGGGCCGCCGACCAGGCCTGGCGGTTCGCCGCGGCCGCCGTCCTCGCCGAGGCCGAGGCGCTGCTCGCCGCCGTCGAGCTGATCGATCCCGGCTGCCGTGCCGTCGCCGGTCTGCCCGGACGGGCGAGCGCAGAGGACGAGGCGGCGCTCGGCTACGCGCTGGGCTGGCGCGGCGCCGAGCTCGCCAACCGGGTCGAGATGCTCGCCGCCGACCTGCGCGCCGACGGCGGGCCCGCCCCGACGCCGGACCGGCCCGGCCCCGATGACCTGGTCGCCGCCTTCGCGGGCGAGCTGGCACCGGCCCGCGCCGCACTACGCCACTGGCTGACGACACCACCGAGCGACGGTCCGAGCCGCGACGGTCCGGACCGAGACAGCTCGGACCGCGACGGCTCGGACCGCGACCGGCCGGGCCGCGAAGGGCTGGACAGCGACGGTGTGGTCACGGACGCCACCACCCGGCCATCCGCGGCGGGGGACCGGCTCGGCGCGGGGATGCGGCGATGACGCGTCGGGGTGAGTCACCCGATCGGCGGCTGCGGGTGGCTGTCGACGTCGCCGGCGCGGACCTCGGGCCGGAACCCGTCGTCGCCGGTGCGCTGGCCGCCGCCGCCACTGTGGACATCGCGCTTGTCGGCCCGCAGGCACTCATCCGACCGCTGCTGCCCGGCGGCGTCGCGCCGACGGGCGTACGGCTGGTGCACGCCCCGGACGTGGTCGGGATGGGCGAGGATCCGGTGGCCGCGACGTACGCCAAGCGGCGTTCCTCGCTCCTGGTCGCCGCCGGGGAGGTGGCGGCCGGCCGGGCCGATGCCATGGTGACACCGGGCAACACCGGCGCGGCGGTGCTCGCGGCAGCCGTCCGGCTGGGTCGGGTGCCGGGGGTGAGCAACCCGGCCCTGGCCACGGTGCTGCCGGTGCCCGGAGCCGGCCCGACCGTGCTGCTGGACATCGGCGCGACGGCGGCTGCCGTACCGGAGTGGCTTGTCGAGTTCGCGGTGCTGGGGGCGGAGTACGCGCGCGGGCGGCTGGGGCTGCTCCGACCGCGGATCGGCCTGCTGTCCAACGGGCACGAGGCGGTCAAGGGCGGGCCGGTACGCCGGGACGCGCACCTCCTGCTGGCCACGATGCCCGGCTACGCCGGTCAGATCGAGGCGTACGACGTGCTCGGAGGCGGGATCGACGTGGCGGTGACCGACGGGTTCACCGGTGACGTGGCGTTGAAGATGTACGAGCGGACGTTGGACGCCACAGTCGGCCTGGCGCTGGACGCGGTGCGTGAGTTCTCGCCCGTCGGCGCGTTGGCGCGGGAGCGGCGGCGGCGGGTGACGCGGGCGGTGCGCGACGGGCTCGCGGCCGAGCCGGGGGGAGCGCTGCTCGGGGTACGCGGGGTGTGCGTGATCTGCCACGGTACGGCCACGGCGGCCGACATCGAGGCGGGCGTGCGGATCGCCGGGGAGTGCGTCGGATCGGGTGTGGTCGGCCGGATCGCCGCTGCCTTCGCGGCGTCGTCGCGGCAGCGAGCGCGTAGCCGGCGCAGCCCTGTCGAAGGGTGAGATATCCGTTCTCGTATCTGGCTTTACCAAGACAAGCGTTGATATGGTTCCGGGATTCCTGGCATGAGGGTGGTGCGATGTCACAAGAGTTGATCCAGGTCAGCGACCTGCGCCGGTCGTTCGGCGCGACGGCGGCGGTCGACGGGGTGAGCTTCGAGGTGGCCGCCGGTGAGGTGGTCGGCCTGCTCGGACCCAATGGCGCGGGCAAGACCACCACTATCCACTGTCTCACCACGCTGCTGAAGCCCGATTCCGGCACCGCCCGCGTCGCCGGCTTCGACGTCGTCGCGCAGGGCGCCGAGGTGCGCCGCAGCATCGCGGTCACCGGGCAGTTCGCGGCCCTCGACGAGTTGCTGACCGGCCGGGAGAACCTGGTGCTGTTCGGTCGGCTGCTCGGGCTGGGTCGGCAGCCGGCCACCGCCCGCGCGGACGAGCTGATCGACCGCTTCGACCTGGGTGAGGTGGCGGGCAAGGCGGTACGCACGTACTCCGGTGGGTTGCGCCGCCGCCTCGACCTGGCCGCGAGCCTGGTGGTCGACAGGCCCGTGCTGATCCTCGACGAGCCGACCACCGGCCTGGATCCGCGCAGCCGGCGGGCCCTGTGGGAGGTCGTCCGGGAGTTGCGCGACGGCGGCACGGCCGTGCTGCTCACCACGCAGTATCTGGAAGAAGCCGACCAGTTGGCCGGGCGGGTGCTGCTCATCGACCACGGCCGGGTCGCCGCCGAGGGCACCCCGGACGAGCTCAAGCGTCAGCTCGGTGGCGCGGTCTGCGAGGTGCGCATCGAGGACCCGCGGGCGCGGGCGGTCGCCGCGGAGCAACTCGGCGCGGTGTTCGAGGGGCTGACCGAGGACGAGGACGTGCTGCGGCTGGCCGCCGGCTCCGGCACGCTTACCGAGGTGGTGCGGCGGTTGGAGTCGGCGGGTGTGGAGGCCGACGACGTCACCGTGCGGCGGCCCACCCTGGACGAGGTGTTCCTCTCCCTGACCGGGTCCGTCGACGCCGAGAAGGCTGTCGACGTGGACGCGGCGGGGGCCGGCCGGTGAGCACCACGACGGCGGTGGCGGCCAGCGGGCTGCGGCAGTTCGCGGTCCTGGCCGCCCGCAATCTGCGGCAGGCGCGCGCGGGCCGCTCGGTCGGCCTGACAGTCGTCTTCCCGCTGACGTTCTTCGCGGGCTTCATGGTGGTCTTCCAGCGGCTGATGTCCGACTACGGGATCGCCTACGAGCAGTTCCTCCCGCCCGCGATCGTCGTGCAGACCACCGCCCTCGTCGCCATGTCGGCCTGCTACATGATCGCCGGCGACGCCCGCAGCGGCCTGATCTCCCGGTACCGGACGTTGCCGATGAGCGCGGTCGTGGTGCCGCTGGCCCGGCTCGTGGTGGACGCGGCCCGCGCCGCCGTCGCGGTGGCGGTGATCCTCATCGCCGCGGTGCTCGTCGGTTTCCGGTTCACCGCCGGGGCGGCAGGCGCCGCGGGCTTCGTCGTGCTGGCGGTTGGCTTCGCGGTGGTGCTCGCGGCCGGCTGCGCGGCTCTGGGGCTGGGCGCCCGCGACCCCGAGCAGGTGTACTCGGCGCTGACCCTGCCGTACCTGGTGCTCACCACGGTCTCCACCGCCTTCGTGCCCGTCGACGCGTTTCCGGGCTGGCTGCAACCGGTGGTCGAGGTGTCGCCGTTCTCCGCCCAGGTCGACGCGTTGCGGGCGCTGTCCACCGAGGGCGCCGACGAGAGGGTGTGGCCGGCCCTCGTCTGGCTGGTGGTCCTGGGGCTGCTGTTCGGGTTGGCCGCGGCACGTTCGTTTCGGAGGAGCCGATGAGTACCGTCACGCAGGCCTCGCTGTTCGCCGGGCGTAACCTTCGCCGGTTCTTCCGGGCGCCGCCCGCGTTGATCTACGCGTTCGCGTTCCCGGTGCTGCTCCTGCTCACCCAGTACGCGGTGTTCGGTCGGATCGTCGGCGACGGCGATCGCCAGCACTACCTGGAGCGGTTGGCCCCGCTCGTGGTGCTGTCCACCGCCGCGTTCGGGTCGCCGTCGAGCGCCGTCGGTTTCCTGCGCGACCTGCGCGGTGGGCTTGTCGACCGGCTGCGCACCATGCCGGTGGCGCCGGGGGCGCTGCTGGCCGGTCGGGTCGCCGGTGACGTGCTGCGCATCGTCGCGATCGGAGCCCTCACCACCGGCGTGGCCATGCTGCTGGGTTTCCGGTTCCGGGAGGGGCCCCTTGCCGTCGTCGGTTTCTTCGCGGTGATCGCGCTGTTCGGCCTGCTGTGGGCGGCGATCGCGTTGTGGCGGGGCTCCGGTCCCGGTGACGAGGAGTCGCTGCCGCCGTCTCTGACCGGCCCGGCGACCCTGCTGTTCATCTTCTCCTCGGGGTTCGTGCCGGTGTCGGCGTTCCCCTCGGTGGTGCAGCCGGTGGTGCGGGCCAACCCGTTCTCGGTCGCCACCGAGGCGCTCGTCGGCCTGTCCAGCGGCGGGCCGGTGCTGTGGCCGGTGCTGCAGACCCTCGCGTGGGTGCTCGGATTGGGCACGGTCTGCCTGCTGGTGGCGGTGCGGCGGTTCGGCCGCCGCGCGGACCGCTGAAGAACCGCGCGGATCGCTGAGGGGCCGCGCGGGTCGTTGACGGGCCGCGCGGCCCCTCACGGGCCGGTCAGACCGGGCTGGCCATCCGGTACAGCATCTGCTGCCCGCCGGTGGCCAGCAACAGCCCGCTGTCGGACCAGACGCGGGCGCGGGCGCCGAGCACCCCACCGGTGGCGGCGGCCGCCTCGCCCTCCACCAGCAGCCAGCCGGTGCCGTCGTCGCCGCCCTGGAAACCCACGTACAGATCCATGCTCGGCGCCATGAACGTGGTCCGCTCGAACGCCTGCACCACCGCCGGGAACTGCACCACGTCGACGGCGAAGACCAGTCGGGCCGCCGCCAGCCACGGGTCCGCGCCGGCGGGCAGCTCCTCGTGCAGCCGCAGCCAGCCCCGGATGGTCGGCACGCCGTCGCGTTGCGGCTGCCAGCCGCCCGCCGGCCAGCCGGCCAGCCGTACCTCGTAGCACCGTTCCCAGATCGGCAGCACCGGCAGGCCGTCGCGGCGCATCAACTCGACAAGGGTGGGCAGCTCGTCGGGCTTGGGCAGGTCCGGTGGTGGCATCCAGCGCCGCTCGGGGCCGAGCAGGCCGGCGGCGATGGTCCAGACGTGCGCGGTGAGCAGGATCCGGCCGCGCTGGCGCAGGGTGACGTGCAGGGCGGCGGCACGGCGGGTGCCGTGCACCCGGGCGACCTCGACGTCGACGTCGCCGTAGCGCGGCGGCGCGAGGAACTGGCAGCTCAGGCTCACCGGCAACATGCCACCGGCCTCCTCGCCCGCCGCGCGCAGCGCGATCGCGGCCAGGTAACCGCCGTTGGGCCCCCACACCGACCAGTCCTCGCAGAGGTGGGCCCGGTACTGGCCGGACGCGGTCTGTCGTACCGCGGCGTCGTCCGCGAGACTGGCCATCGAGGACCCCTTCCGGCGTTGGGACGCGTGAAAACAAGATACTGCAGATCAAAAGCAGATACGAGTACGATGCGGCGCATGGATCTGCGTGACAGCGCCGAGGAGGCCGAGTTCCGGGCGGGCCTGCGTGCCTGGTTGGCGGGCGCGGTGCCGGTGGCCACCGGCCCGGACGGAGCGCCGCCGCAGGGCCGGTGGGGCGACATCGAGGCGGTGCGGTCGTACACCCGCGCGCTGCACGACGCCGGGTACGCGGGCCTGACCTGGCCGGCCGAGCACGGCGGACGCGGGTTGTCCCCGGCGTGCCAGGCGATCTACCTGGAGGAGACGGCCCGGGCCGAGGCCACCGAGCACATCGGAGTCATCGGCCTGGGCATGGTCGGGCCGACCATCATCGCCTGCGGGTCGCCCGAGCAGCGCGCCTGGTACCTGCCCCGCATTCTCACCGGGGAGATCATCTTCTGTCAGGGTTTCTCCGAGCCGGAGGCCGGCAGCGACCTGTCCGCCGTGCGGACCGTCGCGCGCCGCGACGGCGACGAGCTGGTGGTGACCGGGCGCAAGGTGTGGTCGTCGTACGCCCACCTCGCCGACCACTGCCTGCTCCTGGCGCGCACCGACCCCGAACAGCGCCGCCACCGAGGGCTGTCCTGCCTGCTGGTGGACCTGCGCTCGGCCGGCGTCACGGTCCGACCGATCCGTCAGCTGACCGGCGAGGCCGAGTTCGCCGAGATCGAGTTCGACGAGGTGCGGGTGCCGCTCGACGCGGTGGTCGGCGCCCTCGACGACGGGTGGCGGGTCGCGATGACCACCCTCGCCCACGAGCGCGGCACCTTCGGGTTCACCCTGACCGCCCGGCTGGACGTGGCGTTCCGCCGCCTCGTCGCGACAGCGAAGGCCCGGGGCCGGGACACCGACCCTCTGGTACGCGACCAGATCGCCGCCCGCTACGTCGAGTTGGAGGGTCTGCGCTGGACCAACCGGCGGGGGCTGGCCGCGTTGGCGCGTACCGGGGTGCCCGGTCCGGAGACGTCGGTGATCAAACTGCGCTGGTCGGAGGCGCACCAGCGGCTCACCACCCTCGCGGTGCACCTGCTCGGCGGCGACGCCGAACCCGACGGGTGGGACCGCTACTGGCGACACCAGATGCTGCGCAGCCGGGCCAACACCATCGAGGGCGGCACCTCCGAGGTGCTGCGCAACCTGGTCGCCGAGCGCGTACTGGGCCTGCCCCGGTCGTACTGACCGCCGACTCGCCCACGACGAGGGGAGATCCGATGGACTTCGCACTGACAGGTGAGCAGGAGGCGCTGCGGGACACCGCGGCGAAGTACCTCGCCGACGACAGGCCCACCGCCGACGGGCGGGTTGCCTGGGCCGAGATCGCCGACCTGGGCTGGCTCGACGCCGAGCTGGGCACCGTCGAGCTGGCGCTGCTCGCCGAACAGTTCGGCTGGGCGCGTGGCCAGTCACCCTGGTGGGCCACAGTGGGCCTGGCCGGCCCGGCGCTGCGGGCGGCCGGCCGGCCGGTCTCCGCCCCCGCCACCCTGGCCTGGGCGTGGGAGAACGGCCCCGGCACCCTCGCCGAGGCGGTGGCCGCCGCCCGCCGACCGACGGGCACCGACCCCGCCGCGACGGCAGCCCGCTCGACGGGCACCGACCCCGCCGCGACGGCCGCCCGTCCGTCAGTGGGCACCGTCGCCCGCGCCGGGACGTCGTCGACGGACAACCCGGGTGTCGGCTGCGCCGTCGCCGGCGACGGGACGCTTACCGGGCGCGCGATCCGTGTGCCGCACGCGGTCGACGCGGTGGACCTGGTCGTGGCCGTGACCGGGGCGTACGGAGTGGAGCTGCGCCTGGTCGACGCGTCCGCCGTGCGGGTGACACCGGCCGGTGCCGGCGGACAGGCGCTCGACCCGAGCCGCCCCGTCTCGACAGTGGAGCTGACCGGCGTACCCTCGACGCTCCTCGTGGCCGCGGACGCCGCCGCCGACGTGCTCGCGCTCACCCGGCGGCGGGCCCTGGCGCTGCTCGCCGCCGAGGCCGTCGGCGTGGCGGCGAGGGCCCTCGTCTGGGCCGGCGCATACGCCGCCACCCGCACCCAGTTCGGCGCGCCGATCGGCGCCAACCAGGCGGTCGCACACCCCCTCGCCGAGTGCTACGGACAGGTCGAGACGGCCCGCTCGCTTGCCTACCGGGCGGCGTGGACGGTCGACGAGGAGACGGGCCGGGTCGCCGACCAGGCGGTGCTCACGGCCAACGTGGCCGCCCGGGAGGCCGCGCTCAACGCCTGCGAGGTCGCCATCCAGACCTACGGGGGCAGCGGCTTCACCTGGGAGCAGCCGCTGCACCACTGGTACCGCAGGGCGTGGTGGCTGGCGACCTTCGACGGCACGGTCGCCGACGCGCGGGCCGAGCTGGCCGGGCTGTTGCTGGACGGCTGACCCGCCGCCCTGGCGGCTCAACCGTCGGCGGTCAGGACGAGCCGGGGCGGTAGGAGCCGAAGCTCCACAGGTTGCCCTCGGCGTCGCGGACCGAGTAGCCCTGGCCGCCGTAGTCCTCGTCGCGCAGCTTCTGCACGACCTCGGCGCCCGCCGCGATGACCCGTTCGTAGTGCGCCGCCACGTCGTCGAGCACCACATAGGTCGACGCGGGCCCGCTGTCCAGAACGAGCCGGCCGTCGCTGCCGTCCGTCTGGGAGGCGAGCATGACCATGCCGTTTCCCCAGGTCAGCTGCGCGTGACTGATGGAGTCGTCCGGGCCGGGGACGACCAGCTCGGCGCGAAAACCGACGACGTCGACAAGCCACCCGATGGCGGCCGGCGCGTCGCGGTAGCGCAGGGTGGGGATGACTTCCGGGCCTCTGCTCATACACGAGAGTCTAATGAAGAATCGCGGATAGCACATGTGATGCGTCCTGGCATGTCGCGTATTCGGCTACGCTGAGCCCATGCTTCGCTACGATTTCGTGGTCGTCGGCGCGGGCGCGGCCGGCGCGGTGCTCGCGGCCCGCCTGAGCGAGGAGCCGGGCCGTTCCGTGTTGCTGCTGGAGGCCGGCCCGGACCTCGTCGGGGCCGCGGTGCCCGAGGCGTTGCGGACGGGCTCGGTGGAGGCCGAGGACGGCTTCGACTGGGATCTGCGGGCGACAGTCGTCGACGGTCGGGATGCGCCGCTGCGACGCGGCCGGGTGGTCGGCGGCTCGACGCAGATCAACGACCGCGGCGCGATGCGGGCCCCGGCAGCCGACTTCGTCTCGTGGGGCGCGCGCGGCCTGCCCGAGTGGGACTGGCCGGCGGTGCTCCCGGCGTTTCGCCGGTTGGAGGCCGACCAGCAGTTCGGCGACCGTGACCACCACGGCGCCGACGGGCCCGTCCCGATCACCAGGTGGCCGCGCGGTGAGCTGACGCCGGCGATGGACGGCTTCCTGCAGGCCACGCTCGGCCTGGGCCACGACTACCAGGAGGACATGAACGCCCCCGACGCCGTCGGCATCGGGATGTATCCGCAGAACCGGCGCGACCGGCTGCGGATGTCCACAGCCCTCACCCACCTCGATCCGGCCCGGTCGCGGTCCAATCTGGTCGTCCGCGGCGACGCCGAGGTCGAGCGCGTGCTGCTCGACGGCGGGCGGGCGGTGGGTGTGCAGGTCGCGGGGGAGCGGATCGACGCCGGCGAGGTGATCCTCTGCGCCGGCTCGCCGTACAGCCCGGCTCTGCTGCTGCGCTCGGGGATCGGCCCCGCCGACGAGCTGCGCGCGGCCGGCGTCACGCCGCTCGTCGACCTGCCCGGTGTGGGCGCGGACGTGATCGACCAGCCCGGCGCGATCATCCTGGTCGTGCCCGAGCCGGAGACGATCGGCGGCGACTGGCCGCGTACGCAGCTCATCGCGCGGCTCGCCGGCATCCCGGGTCACGAGGTCGACCACGCGTTCTACCTGAGCCTGTTCACAGGCATGAGCACGTCGCGGGGCCCCGGCGCGGGACTGGACCGGATCATCGGCGTCGACCAGGTCAACACCGTGATGATCGGCGACATGGCGATGGCCTCGCGCGGACGGATCTCGGTACGGGACGCCGACGGGGCGAGCGCACCCGTGGTCGACCTCGGGTTCTACACCGCCGAGGGTGACCTCGCCCGGATGCGCGACGCGTACCGGCACGCGTGGGAGATCGCCAACCAGGCCGCGTTCACCAAGACGGTCTCCCGGTTCGCGCTCGTCGACGACGCGGTCATGGGCGACGACGAGCAGCTCGACCACCTGTTGCGCGCCACCACGTACAGCCGGTTGAACCTGGTCGGCGGCGCGCGGATGGGCGCGACCGGCGACCCGGGCGCGGTCGTCGACGGGCGGTGCCGGGTGCGCGGGGTGGCCAACCTGCGGGTCGTCGACGCCAGCATCGTGCCGGTGCCGCTGCGCGCGCCGGCCGCGTTGACCAGCATCATGATCGGCGAACGCGGGGCCGAGCTGGTCGCGGGCTAGCGCCTGGGGAAAGCCGCTCGGCCGGTGCCGTAGGCCCTAGCGGCGCAGCAGCGTCGACAGCGACGCGGACGGGTTACCCACGACCGCCCGTGCCACGGCGACATAGCCGTCGAGCAGGCGTACGGCGTCGGCCGGGGCCAGCCGTGGCGTGTGGAACAGGACCACCCGCAGGCCGTCGCCGCGCGGGGCGATCGCCAGCTCGGTGCCGAAGCGGCTGCCGATCGCCTCGGGGACGAGCAACTCGAACTCGGTGTCGCCGACGCGTACGCGGTGGGACAGCTCGGCCATCATCTGGAACACCACGTCGTCGACCCGGCCGCCCAGGTTGGCGCTGCCCGTGGCGACGGCCTGGTAGGGCTGCTCCTGGTTGGCGAAGGCGGCGGCTGTCGTCGCGTGCGTCGCCTGGAGCAGGGCCGCGAAGGTGGCGAACGGTGGCAGCCGGGTGCGCAGCACCACCATGTTGGCGCAGAACCCGACGGTGCGTTGACTCTCCGGCCGGGCGCGGTTGGCGAACAGCGAGGCGACGGCGAGGTCGCCCTGGCCGGTGACGCGGTGCAGGACGGCGTAGTAGACGGCCAGGGCCACTGTGAACAGCGTCGTGCGGTGTCGCCGGGCCAGGGCGCGCAGCCCGTCGGCGACCTCGGCGTCCAGGTCGCGGGCCAGCACGCCCGGGGTGGCGTCCGGGGGTGGCTCGCGGTACGGCAGACGCGGCAACCGCAGCCCGGTCAGCTGACCGCGCCAGAACTCGCGGTGCCGGTCCAGCTCCGTGCCGGCCAGCCGGCCCTCCTGCCAGGCCACGAACTGCGGGTACTGCCAGCGCACCGGGGGCAGCTCGGCCGACGCGTCGGCGTAGAGGGCGTGCAGCTCCTCGAAGAGCAGCCCGCACGACCACGCGTCGGTGACCAGGTGGTGCATCGTGAAGCACGCGATCACCTCGTGGTCGTCGACCCGCCAGGCGGTGGCCCGGGTCGGCCACTGTGTGACGTCCACCCGGGTGGCCAGCTCGGTGGTGACGGCGGCGTCGGCGGCGGCACGCGGACCCGGCTCGTCGCGCAGGTCGACCACCCGCAGCTCGACGGGTCGCGGATCGTGCACGAGCTGGGACACCCGTGGTCCGCGTCCCACGACAGTGGTCCGCAGCGCCTCGTGCCGCGCGGTCAACGCGGTGAGCGCCCGCTCCAGCGCGCCCAGGTCGACAGTGCCGGTGAGGCGGCACAGCAGCGGGCAGGTCAACGCCCCGTGGTCCGCCCGGTAGTGCTCGATGATGCCGAGCAGCCGCTGTCCCACGGAGGCCGGTACGGGTCGGGGGGCCACGCCACGACGGTACCGCTCGTCTTTGTATCTGTCATCAAGGGTCTGGCATCTTGTGTTCTCTCTCGGTACCTTGGGCGCATGTCTGGTCTGTCGGTGACCACCCCCGTGCACGCGCAGCTGACGTGGCACTACGAGTCCGAGATGCCCCGGGTGCTCTCCCTCTACGAACGGGCCAAGAGCGCGCAGTGGAACGCCAGCACCGATGTCGACTGGTCGATCGAGGTGCCGTTCGGTGAGCCGTTGCCCGACGACTCCGCGTTCGCCATGGCGTCGTTCGAGGCGTCCCCGCTGGCGCGGCGCGGCCGCCCCATGTGGGACACGTTCCGCTGGGAGCTGCAGTCGTGGATGGTGAGCCAGTTCCTGCACGGTGAGCAGGGCGCCCTGGTGGTCGCCGCGCGCCTGGTCGAGGTCGTGCCCGACATCGACAGCAAGTACTACGCCGCGAGTCAGGCCGCCGACGAGGCCCGGCACGTCGAGGCGTTCTCCCGCTACCTGCGCGAGAAGGTGCCACACCCGTACCCGATCAACCCGGCGCTGTCCGAGCTGATCGAGGACCTGCTCTCCGACTCCCGCTGGGACATCACCGCGCTGGGCATGCAGATCGTGGTCGAGGCCCTGGCGATGGCCGCGTTCCGGCTGGCCAACAGCACCTTCCACGACCGCCTCATCTGCGACATCACCCGCCTCGTGGCCCGCGACGAGGCCCGGCACGTGTCGTTCGGGGTGCTGTCGTTGGAGGGCATCTACCGGGAGATGACAAGCGCCGAGCTGGCCGACCGCGAGGACATGGTGCTCGACTCCGCGAGCCTGATGCGCCGCCGGTTCCTGCTGGAGGACGTCTGGGAACGCATCGAGGTGGACCGCGGCGAGGGCGTCGACTTCGCCGCCCACAACGAGCTGATGATCAAGTATCGGCAGGCCATCTTCGCCCGCGTGGTCACCGCGTTGTCCAACATCGGCCTACTGACTCCCCGGGTCCGCGAGGGCCTGGAGCGGCTGGACCTCATCGGGTTCGCCGACCGCTCGATCCGCGTTCCCCGCGCCTGAGGAGTCGGGAGGAGACATGCCAGTGCTCACCACGCTGACCCTCGACGGCATGTGCGACGACGTCGCGTCGCTGCTCGACGAGCCGGTGTCACCCGACGAGGATCTGCTGGAGCGCGGCCTCGACTCGATCGGGCTGATGCGACTCGCCGCCCGCTGGGCCGGCGCGGGTCTCACCTTCGCCCAACTCATCGAGCTGCGCACCGTCCGGCAGTGGCACGCGCTGGCCCACCCTTCGTCGACGCCCGCAACGGCACCGGCTGCCGCCGACGACGAGCCCACGGTCGATCCGGACGAGCCGTTCGCCCTGGCGACCATGCAGCACGCGTACTGGGTCGGGCGGGCCGGTGAGCAGGCCCTCGGCGGTGTGGGGGCGCACTTCTACAACGAGTTCGACGGCCGGCAGGTGGACCCCGACCGGCTGGAGGGGGCCATCCGAGCCCTGGTGCGCCGCCACGACATGCTGCGGGCCCGCTTCCTCGACGACGGTCGGCAGCAGATCACCCCGGACGGCGCCTGGCCCGGCCTGACCGTGCACGACCTGCGGGACCTGCCCGCGTACGAGCGGGACCGACGGCTCGCCGACCTGCGCGCCACCCTGTCGCACCGCACCCTGCGGGTGGACCGGGGCGAGGTGTTCGACATCCAGCTCTGCCTGCTGCCCGACGGGGCGAGCCGGGTGCACGTGGAGATCGAGATGCTGGTCGCCGACGCGCACAGCTTCCGGGTGCTCCTCGCCGACCTTGCAAGCCTCTACCGCCGGCCCGACGAGCCGCTGCCGCCCATCGACTACAGCTATCCCCGCTACCTGGCCACCCACGAGCGACGGCGGGCCGACGCCCGCGAGGCCGCCGCCGACTACTGGCGTCAGCGGGTGCCCGACCTGCCCGGCGGGCCCGACCTGCCGGTGGCCGTGGCCCCGGAACGGGTCAGCGGGCACCGGGTCGTCCGCCATCACCACTGGCTCTCCGGCGCCGACCGGGACCGGCTCGCCGTCCGCGCCCGCGAGCACGGCGTCACCCTGTCGATGGTGTTCCTGACGGCCTTCGCCGAGGTCCTGGCCGCCTTCAGCAGCCGGCAACGCTTCCTGCTCAACCTGCCGCTGTACGACCGGACGCCGTACCACCCGGATGTGCCGTTGCTCAGCGGGGACTTCACCAACCTGCTGCTGCTGGAGGTCGACGCCACCGACGAGGTGCCGTTCGTCGACCGCGCCCGCCGTCTGGGCGAGCAGTTCGCCCGGGACGTGGCGCACAGCGCGTACTCCGGGGTGGACGTGCTGCGCGACCTGGCCCGCGCCCGCTCCGACCGGGCCGTGCTCGCGCCCGTGGTGTTCACCAGCGCGCTCAGCCTCGGCGACCTCTTCGGCGCCGACGTGCGGGAGTGCTTCGGCGACCCGGTGTGGACGTCGTCGCAGACCCCGCAGGTGTGGCTGGACAACCAGGTCACCGAGCGCGAGGGCGGCCTGTACCTCAACTGGGACGTGGTGGCGGAGCTGTTCCCGCCGGGTGTGTCGGAGGCGATGTTCGCCGCGTACGTCCGGCTGCTCACCGGGCTGGTGGACGGCGACTGGGCCGCGCCGCCGGGCGACCTGCTGCCGGGGGAGCAGCGGGCGGTGCGCGAGCGGGTCAACGCGACAGCCGCGCCGATCACGCCCGGCCTGCTGCACGACGGGTTCTTCGACCGGGCGGCGCGCGAGCCGGCGCGGGTGGCGCTGCTCGGCGATGGTGTGTCGGTGTCCTATGGCGACCTGGCCGGGCGGGCGTTGACGCTGGCCGGGACGCTGGCGCGGGCCGGCGTCGCGTCGGGGGACGCGGTGGGTGTGTGTCTGCCCAAGGGCGTCGACCAGGTCGTCGCCGTGCTGGGCGTGCTCGCCGCCGGCGGGGTGTACGTGCCTGTCGGCGTGGACCAGCCGACCGCCCGGCGGGACCGGATCTGGCAGCGGGCCGGCGTGGAGACGGTCATCGGCGCGGGCGGGCTCGACCCGGCCGGTGACGGCGGCCCGGCCCTGCCCGGCCGCCTGCCCGGTGACCCGACGTCGGTCGCGTACGTCATCTTCACCTCCGGCTCCACGGGCGAACCCAAGGGCGTCGAGGTGCCGCACTCGGCCGCGGGCACCACCATCGAGGCCATCCGCCAACGGTTCGACATCGACGCGGACGACCGGGTCCTCGCCGTGTCGGCGCTGGACTTCGACCTGTCGGTGTTCGACATCTTCGCGCTCCTCGGCGTCGGCGGGGCGGTGGTGCTGATCGGCGAGGAGCAGCGCCGCGACGCGAGCGCCTGGCGGCGGCTCGTCGACACGCACCGGGTCACCGTCTGGCAGTCGGTTCCCGCGCTGCTGGACATGCTGCTGACCGCCGCCGAGACCGAGGGTGGGCTGGACCACCTGCGGCTGGCGCTGCTCGGCGGCGACTGGGTCGGCCTGGACCTGCGCGACCGCCTGGTGGCGCTGCGCCCCGACGCCCGGCTCGTCGCCCTGGGCGGCACCACCGAGACCGCCATCCACTCGACGGTCTTCGAGGTGGGCGACGTGCCGGCGCACTGGCGGTCCATCCCGTACGGGGTTCCGCTGCCGAACCAGCGCTGTCGCGTGGTGGACGGGCGGGGACGGGACTGCCCGGACTGGGTGGTCGGCGAGTTGTGGATCGGCGGATCGGGGGTGGCGGCCGGCTACCGGGGGGACCCGGAGCGCACCGCGCAGCGGTTCGTGACACACGACGGGACGCGCTGGTACCGCACCGGTGACCTGGGCCGCTACTGGCCGGACGGCACCCTGGAGTTCCTCGGGCGGGCCGACTTCCAGGTCAAGATCCGCGGGCACCGCATCGAGTTGGGCGAGGTCGAGGCCGCCCTGACCGACTGCCCCGGCGTACGCGAGGCAGTCGTGGTGGCCGTGGGTGCCAGCACCCGCCGGCTCGCCGCCGCCGTCGTACCGTCCGCGTCCGAGGTGGACCCGGAGACCGTACGGGCGTTCGTCGTCGACCGGTTGCCCGCGTACATGGTGCCCGATTACGTCGCCGTGCTCGACGCGCTGCCGCTGAGCGGCAACGGCAAGATCGACCGGCCCGCGCTGGCACGACGGCTCGCCGAGGGCGCCGGCCGCTCCACGACTGTCGAGCCGCCCGCCGGGCCGGTCGAGACGGCGCTGGCCACCCTCTGGGCCGACCTGCTCGGCGTGCCGACAGTCGGCCGCACCGACAGCTTCTTCACCCTCGGCGGGGACAGCCTGCTCGCCACCCGCCTGCTCGGGCGGATGCGCTCGGCCGGGCTGGCCGGCGGGCAACTGCGCCGCCTCTTCGCCGAGCCGACCCTCGCCGGGTTCGCCGCCGGCGTACGCCTCGACAGCGGCGCCGCGCTGAGCGGGACCTTCGTCGCCGACCCGGCGAACCGCCACGAGCCGTTCCCCGCGACCGACGTGCAGCGGGCGTACTGGATGGGCCGCAACGGCGACTTCGCCCTCGGTGAGGTCGGCTCCCACTGGTACTGGGAATTCGACGGCGAGGACGTGGACCTCGACCGGCTCACCACGGCCTGGAACCGACTGGTCCGCCGGCACGAGATGCTGCGAGCCGTCTTCGACGCCGACGGACGCCAACGCGTCCAACCCGAGGTGCCCGAGGTGACCATTCCGGTCGACGAGGGCGAGGCAGCGCTCACCGACCTGCGCGACCGGCTGTCACACCGGGTCGCCGACCCGACCCGCTGGCCGCTGGTCGCCATCGAGGCCGTTCGGTACGGCGAACGTCGCGTCCGGCTGGCGTTCAGCTTCGACTACATCGTGCTCGACGCGCTCAGCATCGTGACAGTCTTCGCCGAACTCTCCGCCCTCTACGTCGACCTCGACGCGCCGCTGCGCCCGATCGGCGTGTCGTTTCGCGACTACGTCCTCACCGCCCGGCCGGACGAGGCGACAGTCGAGGCCGATCAGCGCTACTGGTCGGCGCAGGCCGCGGAGATGCCCCCGGCACCGCAACTGCCGCTCGCCGTCGACCCCGATCGGGTGCGCGCGCCCCGCTTCGTCCGTCACGCGGCGCGGCTCGACCCCACCGAGTGGGCCGCCCTGGTCGACGCCGCCCGCGCCCACGGGGTGAGCCCGGCCGCGGTGCTCGCCACCGCGTACGCCGAGGTGCTCTCCGCCTTCAGCGCGCGGCCGGACCTCACCCTCAACCTGACCCTCTTCGACCGCCGCGAGGTGCACCCCGACATCGACCACGTGCTCGGTGACTTCACCTCGCTGCTGCTCGTCGGCCACCGCCCCGGCGCGGCCGACGACTTCCTGACCCTGGTACGCCGACTACAGGAGCGCATGTGGGACGGCATGGAGCACAACGCCGTCTCCGCCATCTGGGTGCTGCGGGAGATCGCCCGGCGCACCGGCGCCCCTGCCGCCGCGATGCCCGTGGTCTTCACCAGCGCGCTGGGCATCAGCGACGAACTGGTGAGCATGTCCCTTCCGTTCGGCGAGCAGATCTGGGGCGCCTCGCAGACCCCGCAGGTGTGGCTGGACAACCAGGTCATGGAACGCGACGGTGGCCTGAGCATCAACTGGGACGTGGTGGCGGAGCTGTTCCCGCCCGACGTGGTGGAGACGATGTTCGCCGCGTACGTCGAACTGCTGACCACCCTCGCGGCCGGGAACTGGGCGCGGCAGGTGCCGGTCGGGCTGCCCGCCGGGCAGCGGGCCGTGCGCGAGCGGGTCAACGCGACAGCCGCGCCGATACCGCCCGGCCTGCTGCACGACGGGTTCTTCACCCGGGCGGCCCGGGAGCCTGATCGGGTGGCGCTGCTCGGCGACGGGGTGTCGGTGTCCTACGGGGACCTGGCCGCTCGGGCGTTGACCCTGGCCGGGGCGCTGACGCGGGCCGGGGTCGCTCCGGGGGACGCGGTGGGGGTCTGCCTGCCCAAGGGCGTCGACCAGGTCGTCGCCGTGCTGGGTGTGCTCGCCGCCGGTGGCGTGTACGTGCCTGTCGGCGTCGACCAGCCGGTCGTCCGCCGGGAGCGGATCCTCACCCGCGCCGACGTGAAGACTGTCATCGGCGCGGGCGGGCTCGACCCGGCCGGCGACGGCGGCCCGGCCCTGGACGGCTGCGTCCCGGTGGACCCGGCTGCGCTGGCGTACGTCATCTTCACCTCCGGCTCCACCGGCGAGCCCAAGGGCGTCGAGGTGTCCCACGCGGCGGCCGGAAACACCATCGCGGCGGTCAACGACCGGCTGCGCCTCGGCCCGGACGACCGGGTCCTCGCCGTGTCGGCGCTGGACTTCGACCTCTCGGTGTACGACACCTTCGCCCTGCTCGGCGTCGGCGGCGCGGTGGTGCTCGTCGAGGAGGGGCAGCGACGCGACGCCCGCGCCTGGCTGCGGCTCGTCAACGAGCACGACGTCACCATCTGGAACACCGTGCCGGCCCTGCTCGACATGCTGCTCACCGCGGCCGCCGACGAACCGCTCGGCGCGTTGCGGCACGCCCTGGTCTCCGGCGACTGGGTCGGCCTGGACCTGCGCGACCGGCTGGTCGCCCGCCGACCCGACGCCCGGCTCACCGCCCTCGGCGGCGCCACCGAGGCGGGCATCTGGTCC
The DNA here is from genome assembly GCF_043197115.1 of Micromonospora sp. NPDC049275. Lineage (NCBI taxonomy): Bacteria > Bacillati > Actinomycetota > Actinomycetes > Micromonosporales > Micromonosporaceae > Micromonospora > Micromonospora sp. NPDC049275. The sequence continues at coordinate 737,290 of NZ_JBICSN010000002.1, read as the reverse complement.
AACGCGTTCGACGTGGGGGAGGTGCCGGCGCACTGGCGGTCCATCCCGTACGGCTTCCCACTGCCCAACCAGCGTTACCGGGTCGTGGACGGGCGGGGACGGGACTGCCCCGACTGGGTGGTCGGTGAACTGTGGATCGGCGGAGCGGGAGTCGCGGCCGGCTACCGGGGGGATCCGGAGCGCACCGCGCAGCGGTTCGTGACACACGACGGAATGCGCTGGTATCGCACCGGTGACCTGGGTCGGTACTGGCCGGACGGCACGTTGGAATTCCTGGGGCGGGCGGACTTCCAGGTCAAGATCCGGGGGCATCGCATCGAGCTGGGCGAGGTCGAGGCGGCCCTGACCGACTGCCCCGGGGTGCGCGAGGCGGTGGTGGTGGCCGTGGGTACCAGCACCCGCCGGCTCGCCGCCGCCGTCGTACCGGAGGCGGGCGTCACCCTCGACCCGGACGCCACGGGCGCGTTCGTCGTCGAGCGGCTGCCCGCGTACATGGTCCCCGAGCACGTCGCAGTGCTCGACGCGCTGCCGCTGAGCGGAAACGGCAAGATCGACCGGGGCGCGGTGGCCACCCTGCTCGCCAGCGGAGACGCCGCACCGCCCGACGAGCCACCCCACGCCGGCCTGGAGAGCGACCTCGGCGCGCTCTGGGCGGAACTGCTGAACAGCCCCGTTCCCGGCCGCACCCGCAACTTCTTCAGCCTCGGCGGGGACAGCCTGCTCGCCACCCGGCTGCTGGCCGTGCTGCGCGAACGCTACGGCGTCGACCTGCCGATGCGGGGCCTGCTCGACCGACCGACCATCGCGGACCTGGCCACCGCCGTGCAGCACGCCGCCGGCACGTACGAGGAAGGGGCGATATGAACGGGCAGGACCTCATCGCCGAACTGGCGCAGGTCGGCGTCCACCTCTGGGAGGAGGACGGCCAGCTCCGCTTCCGGGCACCCACAGGCGTTCTCACCGACCAGCGCCGCGCCGCGCTCCGCCAGCACAAGGAGCAGGTGCTGGCCGTGCTGCGCGACGCCGCCGCGCCCACCGCCGTGGCGCACCCCGAGCAGCGGTACGAGCCGTTCCCGCTCACCGACGTGCAGAGCGCGTACCTGCTCGGGCGGGGCGACAGCTTCGCCTACGGCGGGGTCGGCTGCCACGGCTACGGCGAGCTGACCTTTGCCGAGCTGGACGTGGACCGGCTGGAACGCGCCTGGCACGAGGTCGTCGCCCGGCACGACATGCTGCGGGCCGTCGTCAACCGCGACGGCTCCCAGCAGGTACGACCCGACGTGCCGGCGTACCGGATCGAGGTGCGCGACGCCGAAGCGGCCGGCTTCGCCGACGCGGTGGCCGCCACCCGGGCGGAGCTGGACCACCGCCGCTACGACCCGCAGCAGTGGCCGCTGTTCGCGCTGCGGGTCACCCGCGGCCCGCAGCGCTGCGTCCTGCACTTCTCGATCGACTTCCTGGTCTGCGACTTCGTCAGCATCAACATCCTGCTCGACGAGCTGGGCCGCCGCTACGCCGGTGACCCGCCCAGCGACGAGCTGACGCTGACGTTCCGCGACCACCTGCTGGCCACCGAGCCGCTGCGCGGCGGCCCCCGCCACGACGCCGACCGGGACTGGTGGCTGGCCCGGCTCGACGACCTGCCCCCGGCGCCGGAGCTGCCCCTGCGCGGTGAGGCCACGGCCGCGCCGCCCCGCTTCCGCCGCCTCGACCTGCGGCTCGACCCGACCGAGTGGGCCGGGTTGCGCCAGCGCGCCGGGCAGCACGGCATCAGCCCGTCCGGCGCGGTGCTCGCCGCGTACGTCGAGGTGCTCGCCGCGTGGAGCGTGCACCCGCGCTTCACAGTCGACGTCACCCTGCTCAACCGGACGCCCACGCACCCGCAGGTGGACCGGATCGTCGGCGACTTCACCTCGGTCAGCCTGCTCGCCGTGGAGCAGAGCCCGGACGCGCCGGTGCAGGAACGGGCCAAGCGCATCCAGGCGCAGCTCTGGTCCGACCTGGACCACCGCCGGTTCTCCGGCGTCGACGTCGTCCGTGAGCTGGCCCGCCGCCGGGGCGCCGACGCCGCGCTGATGCCCATCGTCTTCACCAGCGCCATCGGGCTGGGCGGCGACACAGGCGTGGAGGGCTTCGGTGAACTGGGGTACGGCATCAGCCAGACCCCGCAGGTGTGGATCGACTGCCAGAACATCGAGCGCTCCGGTGGGCTGGCCACCAACTGGGACGTCCGCGAAGGAGTCTTCCCCGACGGTGTCGTCGACGAGATGTTCGCCGCGTACGCCGCGCTGCTGCGCCGGCTGGCGGGCACCGACGAGGCGTGGGAGGAGCTGGCCCCGGTGGCGCTGCCCGAGGCGAGCGCCCGCCGCCGCGCCGAGGTCAACGACACCGGCGCGCCGCTGCCCGACGGGCTGCTGCACGAGGGGGTGCTCGCCCAGGCGCTGCGGACCCCGGACCGGGTGGCCGTGGTGGCCGCCGACGGCACCCTCACGTACCGGCAGCTCACCGGCCGTGCCACGGCGGTGGCCGCGCGGCTCGTCGAGGCCGGCTGCCGGCCCGGGGACCTGGTCGCGGTGGTCGCCGAGAAGGGCTGGCGGCAGGTGGTGGCGGTGTTCGGCGTCCTGCTGGCCGGTGGGGCGTACGTGCCCGTCGACACCAATCAGCCGCCCGTGCGCCGCGACCTGATCCTCGACGGCGCGGGGATCCGGCACGTCCTCACCGAGGCCGACCGGGTGGCCGGCGACTGGCCGGAGCCTGTGACGCCGATCGCTGTGGACGACTGCGACGGGCCGGCGCCGACGGCCCTGCCGGCCCGCACGGTCGGCCCGGACGACCGCGCGTACGTCATCCACACCTCCGGGTCGACGGGCACCCCGAAGGGCGTGGTGATCACCCACCGGGCGGCCCTGAACACCGTGGCGGACATCAACGCCCGGTTCGACGTGACGCCCGACGACCGTGTCCTCGGCCTGGCCAGTCTGGGCTTCGACCTGTCCGTCTACGACCTGTTCGGCCCGCCGGCGGTAGGCGCGGCGCTGGTGCTGCCCGCGCCGCAGCGGCGGGGCGATCCCACCCACTGGGCGGAGCTGGTCGCCGAGAACGAGGTGACCCTCTGGAACTCGGTGCCGGCGCAGTTGCAGATGCTCGCCGACTACCTCGCGGCCGCGCCGATGGTCCGGATCCCCTCGCTGCGGCTGGCCCTGCTCAGCGGCGACTGGATCCCGGTCACGCTGCCGGACCAGATCCGCGATCTCGTCCCCGGTCTGGCAGTGGTCAGCCTCGGCGGCGCGACCGAGGCCGCCATCTGGTCGATCATCCACCCGATCGGGCGGGTCGACGCGTCCTGGCGCAGCATCCCGTACGGGGTGCCGCTTACCAACCAAAGCTGGCACGTCCGCGACGCCGCGCTGCGGCCCCGCCCGGACTGGGTCGCCGGGGAGCTGTACATCGGCGGCGCCGGGCTGGCGTTGGGCTACCTCGGCGACGAGGCCCGCACCGCCGAGCGGTTCGTCACCGACCCGTCCACAGGCGAACGCTTGTATCGCACCGGCGACCTGGGCCGCTACCGACCCGACGGGACCATCGAGTTCCTCGGCCGGGAGGACTTCCAGGTCAAGATCCGTGGCCATCGGATCGAGCTGGCCGAGGTCGAGTCGGCGCTGCTCGCACACCCGGGGGTGGGCGGAGCCATCGCGGTGGTCGACGGAGACTCGCCACTGGAGAGGCGACTGGCCGCCGTCGTCCAGCCCGCCGCGGTCGAGCCCGGCAGTGGGCAGCCGGTCGACCCGGCCGGACCCACCGTGGCCGGGTCCGCGCTGGTGGCCGGCACCGACCTGGGGGCCTACGAGGCGTACCTGCACGAGCTGGACTCTCTCGGCCTCGCCGCCATGCTGGACACCCTGCGCGCCGCCGGCCTCGCGCTCGACGACCGCCCGCACAGCCTGCCCGAGGTGTACGCCGCCACCCGCGTCGCGCCCCGGCACCGCCGGCTGCTGCGCCGCTGGCTGCGGGCGCTCACCGACAGCGGGGTGCTGCGCCACGACGACGACGGCTACCGGCTGGCCGGCGCGCCACCACCTGCCGCGCGGGCCTGGGACGCGGTGGCCGAGCGGGCGGCGGCGGTCGGCGAGTCCCCCGAACTGGTCCGCTACTTCCAGGCCAGCGCCACGGCGCTGCCGGCGCTGCTGCGCGGCGACGAGGACCCCCTGGCGCTGCTCTTTCCCGGCGGCGAACTGGCCGTGTCGGACAACCTCTACGCCGACGCCCTGTTCAACAGGTGGGCCAACGCGGTCGCGGCGGCGACCGTCCGGTCGCTGGCCGAGCGGTTGGACGGGCCGGTGCGCATCGTCGAGGTCGGCGCCGGGTCCGGCGGTACGACAGCTGCGGTGCTCGACGCCCTGGACGGCCTCGACGTCGACTACCTCTACACCGACCTGTCCGCGTTCTTCCTCGGCGCCGGCCGGCAACGCTTCGCCGACCGGCCGGGGCTGCGGTTCGCGCAGCTCGACCTCGACGCCGACCTGGCCGGGCAGGGCATGGCCCCGAACAGCGCCGACATCGTGATCGCCGGCGACGTCCTGCACGCCACCCGGGACGTGCCGGCCACGCTGGCCCGGCTGCGCGGCCTGCTCGCCCCCGGCGGGCACCTGGTGCTGCTGGAGATGACCCGGGAGCACTACCAGATCATGACGTCACTGGAGCTGCTGGTGCGGCTCGACGACGACCTCGGCGACTTCGCCGACCTGCGCCGGGGCACCGACCGCACGTTCCTCACCGGCGACGAGTGGCGCGGCCTGCTCGCCGACGCCGGGGCGTCGCCCGTGCTCGACCTGCCGTCGGCCGCCGACCCGATGGCCGGGCTCGGCATGCGGATCATCGCCGCGCGGGTGAAGGCCGACCGGCGGCGGGTCGTTCCCGACGAGCTGCGGGCGCACCTGGCCGACCGGCTGCCCGACTACATGATCCCGGGCGTGCTGCAGGTCGTCGACGACCTGCCCCGCACGGCCAACGGCAAACTGGACCGGGCGGCCGTACGCCGGCTGGTGGCGGCCACGACCGCCGGTCCCGAGGCGAGCGCCACGGCCCCGCTCACCGAGCTGGAGGAGCAGATCGCAGCCGTCTGGGCCGACGTGCTGCGGGTGGAACGGGTCGGACGGGACGCGGACTTCTTCGCCCTCGGCGGTGACTCGCTGCTCGCCGCGAAACTCGCCGGTCAGCTCGCCGAGCGGGTACCGGCCGCCGCCGACGTCTTCTTCGACGAGCTGCTGCGCCGGATCCTGGAGCACCCGAGCGTCGCGGACCTGGCCGATCACCTGGCTGCCGTGGGCAGCGTCCGACCCGACGAGGAGCCGACCGTCAGCGACACCGGCGAGGTGGTGGCGCTGGCCGGTGAGGGCCCGCCCCGCTACGTGCTGGTGCACGACGGCAGTGGCGGCCTCGACGGGTACGCCGGGCTGGCCGAGCGGCTGGCCGCCACCGGGGCGGTGTGCGGGATCGTGGACGGCGGACTGCACCGCTACGCGGGTCTCGACCCGGCGCCGCTTGTGCAACGCCTCGCCGCCGACTACACGAGCGCGCTGGCCGGGCACGTGTCGGCCGGGGAACTCGTGCTGGTGGGTCGGAGCGCGGCCGGGGTGCTGGCGCTGGAGCTGGCCCGGCAGCTCACCGAGTCCGGGGTGGACGTCGCGACCCTGGTGATCGCCGACCCGGTCGACGGCGACGGCTACGGCAGTTCCCCGTACGCGGGCGACGTCACGCTGCTGTGCGCGGACGAGCCGGACCCGACGAGCGTCGACTGGTGGCGCGACGTGTGTCTGGGCGAGCTGACCGTGCGACGGGTGCCCGACGACCCGGGCGAGTGGGCCGGCCCGATCGCCGAGGACGGCTGACATGGCCGCGACTGTCGCCCTGCTGGGCGCCACCGGCGGGGTGGGCCGGCACGCCCTGGCACACCTGCTGGCCTGGAGCGTGGACGACGTTCGCGCCGGCGCCCGCGATCCCGCCCGCCTCGGCGTGGACGATTCCCGGGTGCAGGCGCGGGCGGTGGACGTCACCGACCCGGCGAGCCTGGACGCGTTCTGCGCCGGCTGCCACACAGTCGTCAACTGCGCCGGGCCGGCGGCCTCGATCGGCGACACGGTGGCCCGCGCGGTGGCCCGCTGCGGCGCCGGCTACGTCGACGCGGCCGGCGACGACCCGCTGCACGCGGCGGTGTCCGCCCTGCCCGGGGCCGCCGACCGGGTCGCGGTGCTGTCCGCCGGTCTGATGCCCGGCCTGTCCGGGCTGCTCCCCGCCCACCTCGCGGCCCGGGTGCCGGGGGCGCGGCGGATGACCGGGTACGTCGGCGGTCGCGACGGGTTCACACCCGGCGCCGCCCTGGACTTCCTCGCCGCCGGAGACGCCGAGTACGGCGAGCCGTCGGCCGCGTGGCGTGACGGCGCGCGACGCAGCCACGCCCTCGCCGCCCGGGCGGAGGCGCCGGTGCCGTTCTTCGACGAGCCGGTGCTGTTGCAGCCGTACCTCAGCACCGAGACCGAGCGGCTCGCCCGCCGGCTGGGCCTGACCGACGTCGACTGGTGGTCGGCTTTCGCCGGCAGCCGGTTGCCGGCGGCGCTCGCCGCGGGCGCCCGCCGAGCGCGCGACGGCGCGACGGCGGCGCAGCTCGCCGACGCGGCCGCGCAGCTGTGCCGGGCGGCCGAGCTGGACACCTTCGGGCGACCCCGCTACCAGCTGCTCGTCGTCGAGCTGACCGGCCCGGCGGACGCCCGCGTGCTGGTCTGCCGGGGGACCGGCGCGAACGCGCTCACCGGCGCGGCTGTCGCCCTCGGCGCCCTCGCGGTCGCCGCCGGCGACGTGCCACCGGGCGTGCACCACCTGGCCGAGGCGGTGGATCCCGGATGGGCGGTGGACCTGCTGCGCACCAGCCCGGCGGTCACGTCACTGCGCGTCGAGGACGGCCCGTTGGCGTCGTACGACCTGATCGAGGAGGGGGTGGCGTGAAACCCAGAGTGCTTGTCGCCGGCACCAAGTTCGGCCAGGTGTACCTGCAGGCGTTCCGGCAGCCGGACTTCCCGTTCGAGCTGGCCGGGATCCTCGCCGGGGGCAGCGCCCGGTCGGCGGCCTGTGCCCGGCACTACGGGGTCCCACTGTGGACCGACGTCGCCCAGGTGCCCGAGGACGTGACGCTCGCCTGCGTGGTCATCCGTGGTGGCCTGCTGGGCGGGCCGGGCGGCGAGGTGGCCCGGGCGCTGATGCGGCGCGGCCTGCACGTGTTGCAGGAGCATCCGCTGCACCACGACGAGCTGGTCGAATGCCTGCGCACCGCCGGCCGGGCCGGTGTCGTCTACCACCTGAACTCGTTCTACGTGCACACCGCCCCGGTACGCCGGTTCCTCGCCGCGGCGCGGGCGCTGCTGGCCCGGCAGCCGGCCCGCTACGTCGACGCGGCCTGCGGGTTCCAGGTCGCGTACGCGCTGCTGGACATCCTCGGTCAGGCCCTCGGCGGCGTCCGACCGTGGGGCCTGGCCCCGGCGGTCGAGCTGCCCGAGCAGGTACGCCGGCTGTCTCGGGTGGACGTGCCGTTCCGCAGTCTCGACGGGGTGCTCGCCGGTGTGCCGTTGACGCTGCGGGTGCAGAACCAGATGGACCCGGCGGACCCGGACAACTACGCGCACCTGCTGCACCGGGTGACGATCGGCACCGAGGCCGGCAACCTGACCCTGGTCAGCACGCACGGGCCCACCGTGTGGAGCCCTCGGCCGGACTTCCCGCAGCAGGTGCAGGACCGGGGCGTGGGCCGGCCGCACTTCGCCGACGGCGAGAGCGACGAACCGGACCACCTGGACGTGCCGAGCGCGCAGCCGCTGGCCGACACCGTCGCGCCCAGCTACCGAAGGGTGTTCGACGAGGTGTGGCCGGCCGGCGTCGGGTACGCGCTGGGCAACCTGCACGCCGCGGCGCTGGGTGGGCAGAAGCTGGCCCGCCACGGCCAGTACCACCTGAGCCTGTGCCAACTGTGGCAGGACGTCACCGCCCGGCTCGGGCCACCCGAGCTGGTGCACTCCGTACCGCCGCGGATGTTCGGGGCGTCCGACGTGGCGGATTTGGCCGACGCGGCGGCGAGGGCGGTCGACCCGTCGCCGGCCGACGTGTCGTGGGCCGGCGAACAGCCGGTCGGAGCGCGGCCGTGACCCCCGTCGCGCGGACGTGGCTGCGGTGCTTCCGGCCGCTGCGCTGGCCCGCGCTGCGCCTCGTCTGCTTCCCGCACGCCGGCGGCAACGCCGCGTTCTACCGGACGTGGTCGGCGCAGGTGCCCGACGACGTCGAGGTGCACGGCGTGCAGTATCCGGGCCGGATGGACCGGTCGACGGAGCCGTTCGCGGCCGACCTGCCGAGCCTGGCCGAGGGCGTCGCGCAGGCGGTGCGGGCGCTGCCGGCCGACGCGCCTGTCGTCCTGTTCGGGCACAGCCTCGGCGCGTCGGTGGCGTACGAGACGGCACGCCTGTTGGACGGGCCGGGCAGCGTACTGCGGGCGCTTGTCGTCTCCGGTCGCCCCGGCCCGGGTCGGCTGCGGGCCACGAGCGTGCACCTGGCCGACGACGACACGCTGTGGGCGGAGACCGGACGCCTCGGCGGCACCGGCCGCGAGGCCCTCGACCACGAAGGGGTACGCGCCATCGCCCTGCCGGTGCTGCGCGCCGACTACCGGATCGCCGAGACGTACCGCCCGGAGCCACCCGTACCGCTGCGCGCGCCGGTGCTGGCCTGCGTCGGCGCGGACGACCCGGAGGTCACCGCCGACGAGGCCGGCGACTGGGCGCTGCGCACCCGCGGCGAATTCACCGTGCACACCTTCCCCGGCGGGCACTTCTACCTGCTGGCGCGGCGCAACCAGCTCATCGACACCATCCTGCGGGCCACGCACCGCAGCCCGGTGCCCACCTGGTCGGCGGCCGGCCCGTGATCCCGGCGAGCCTGCACTACCACCGGGCCCGGGACCTCACCGAGGCGCTGGATCTGCGCCGGGCGTACGGGGACCAGTTGCGGCCACTGGCCGGCGGGCAGTCACTCCTGCCGGCGCTCAAGCTGCGCCGGGACCGGGTCGACACGCTGTTGGACCTCGGCCGGGTCACCGAACTGTCGTACGTGGCGCACCGCGACGACCACCTGGCCGTCGGCGCGCTGACCCGCTACCACCGGCTCCTCGGCGACCCGCTCGTCGACAGGTACGCCCCGCTGCTGGCGGTCGCGGCCGCGGCCGTCGGTGACCCGCAGGTGCGGCACCTCGGCACCGTCGGCGGGGCGCTCGCGCAGGCCGATCCGGCCGCCGACCTGCCCCTGTCCCTGGTCGCGCTGGACGCCGTGGTGGTGCTGCGCAGCGCGACGGGAGCACGGCAGGTGGCCGCCGCCGAGCTGGCCGTCGCGCCGGGCGTGACGGTGTGCCGGCCCGACGAGCTCGTCACCGAGGTACGCGTGCCGCTGCCCGGCCCGGCCCGGTGGCGCTACCTGACGTTCGCCCGCCCGGCGTTGGAGTGGTCGGTGGTGGCCGTCGCCGTCGCCGACTCGCGGGTGGCGCTGGCCGGGATGGGTCCGACCATCCGGCGGGCGTACGGGGTCGAGGCGGCCCTCGCCGAGGGCGCCGGTGTCGCGGTCGCGGCGGCACGCGCCGACGAGGGGTGCGACCCGTCCGACGACGTACGGGCCTCGGCCGCGTACCGGCGGCACCTCAGCCGGGTGCTGGTGGCCCGCGCCCTGACCGATTCCGGCACGACGGTGGAGGAGCCACGATGAGCATCGACGCCCGGCCCGGTACGACGACAGTCGCCGTCACCGCCACCGTCAACGGCCGCCCGGAGAGCCGTCGGGTTCCGGCGCGCACCCTGCTGGTGCACCTGCTGCGGGAGGAGTTGGGGCTGACCGCCGCGACGGTGGGCTGCGACACCACCTCCTGCGGCGCCTGCACCGTGCTGTTCGACGGTCGGTCGGTCAAGTCGTGCACCCTGCTGGCCGCGCAGGCCGACGGCGCGGACATTCGCACCGCCGAGGGGCTCGCCGACGGCGACCGGCTGCACCCGGTGCAGGAGGCGTTCGCCGAGCACCACGCCCTGCAGTGCGGCTTCTGCACACCGGGGATGGTCCTCGCGGTGGTGAGCCTCCTTCAGGAGAACCCGGGGCCGCTCACCGAGCACGACGTGCGGCACGCCCTCAAGGGCAACCTGTGCCGCTGCACCGGCTACCACAACATCGTCCGTGCCGTGCTCGCCCTCGACGGGGCCCGACGGGCCGGATGACCGCCAGAGACCGGAAGGGAGGCCGACCATGTCGGCGCGTTACGTACTCGGGGTGAACATCGGCTTCCACGACTCCAGCGCGGCGCTGGTCCGCGACGGCGCGCTCTGCGCCCTGGTCGAGCAGGAGCGGGTCAGCCGCCGCAAGCACGCGGTGGGGCAGCCGCCCGCCGAGGCGATCGCCGCGTGCCTGGCGATGGCGGGCATCGGCGCACGGGAGGTGGACACCGTCGCCATCGGCTGGGACTTCCGGGACATCCCGCTGGGCCGCAACCGACGGTTCACCACCGAGGGGCTGCGGGCGATGCTCTTCCCCGACGACGAGGACCTGCCCATGCCTGCGGTCCGCTGGGTGCCGCACCACGTCGCGCACGCGGCCAGCGCCGCGTACAGCTGCGACTGCGACGAGGCCGCCGTCCTGGTCCTCGACGGCGCCGGCGAGACGCAGTCGACCTCGTTCGGCAGGTACGCCGACGGCGAGATCGAGATCCTGCGGGAGTGGCCCGTGGAGCAGTCGCTGGGCTTCTACTACAACGCCGCAGCCGAGTGGGCCGGACTGGGCTACTGGGGCACCGGCAAGCTGATGGGCCTCGCCGCCTACGGCAGACCCGGTCCGGGCGCGCCGGTGCGACCCGTCGCGGGCGGGTACGAGCTGGTCCGCGGCACGCCCACCGCCGAGGTCCCGAGCCGACGGGCCGCGACGCTCGGCCCGCTGATGGCGTACTACCCGGCCGTCGCCGAGTCACTCAAACCCGAGTTCGGCAAGCTGTTCCCGTACGCGCCGCGCACCGGCGAGGAACCCATCGCGTACGCGGACTTCGCCGCGACCATCCAGCAGGGGCTGGAGGAGACGGTGCTGTCCCTGGCGGCCGAGCTGCGTCGGCGGGTCGACACCCCGGTGCTGGCGCTCGCCGGCGGGGTCGCGATGAACTGCACCATGATCGGTGTGCTGGTCCGCAGTGGACTCTTCGACCGCGTCTACGTCCCGCCGGTGCCCACCGACGCGGGGGTGTCCCTGGGGGCGGCGCTTGTCGCGGCGCGGGAGTGCGGGGAGTTCACGCCCACCCGCATCGACCACGCGTACTGGGGTCAGCCGATCACCACGGAGGCCGGTGAGGCGGCGGCCGCGCGCGCCGGCATGGTGCACCGCCGCCTCGGCGACGACGAGTTGGCCCGCTCCGTGGCCGGTGAACTGGCCCGAGGTCGGATCGTGGGCTGGGCGCGCGGCCGGGCGGAGATCGGGCAACGGGCGCTCGGCGCCCGCAGTCTGCTTGCCGATCCGCGGTCCCGGCGCAACCTGGAACGCCTCAACGTGCTCAAGGGCCGGGAGATGTGGCGCCCGGTGGCGCCGAGCATCCTCGCCGAGCACGTGTCGGACCTGATCGAGGGGCCGGTCGGCGAACCGTCGCGGTTCATGCTGGCCGCCGCGTCGCTGCGCCCGGACGCCCGGCTGCGGGTGCCGGCGGTGACCCACGTGGACGGCTCGGCCCGCCCGCAGACCGTGCACCGCGACACCAACCCCGGCTACTGGGCGCTCATCGAGCAGTTCCGGCAGCTCACCGGCGTGCCGGCGGTGGTCAACACGTCGTTCAACCTGGCCGGTGACCCGATCGTGAACTCGGCAGTCGACGCGGTCGACACCTTCGTACGCGCCAAGGAGATCGACCTTTTGGTGCTCGGCGACGCGGTGGTGGCCCGCAGCGAGGCCGACCTGCCGGCCTGACATGCGTTGGGGCCGCCCGACCGGGCGGCCCCAACGTGTCGCGGGCTCAGGCGCGCGTTGACTGGCGGTCGCGGCGCCACACCTGGCGGAGCCGGTCGACGAAGAAGTCCCGGTTCACCCAGTAGAACTCCAGCCAGATGTTGTCCGGGTCGCGCAGCCAGATCTGCGATCCGGCCTCGTGCTTGCTGGTGGTGATGCCGGAGTGCGTGACGCCGACGGCGTCCAGGTGGGTCACCCACTCGTCCAGGTCGCCGCGCTCGGGCACGTGGTAGGCCAGGTGGTGCAGTCCCGGTCGCCGCTCGTCGAAGCGCTCGCCGCCGGTGGGGCGGTCGCCGTCGACGCCGGTCTCGGGCGGGTTCTCGACGCAGCCCAGCACCACCGAGGCGAACGACGCCGTGTGCAGCAGGGTGCGGAAGCGGAAGCCGGACTCGGGTGGGGTGACGTCGTTGACCACCACCATCTCGAACACCGAGCAGTAGAACGCGGTGCTGCGTTCCAGGTCGACGACTGTGAGGTTGATGTGGTTACGGCCGTCCAGGCGTGGCATCGCCGGCCTCCTCAGGCGGTCCGGCCGGCCGCCGCGACGGCAGGTCTGCCGGTGGCCCGGTCGCCGTCGGCCGCGGGCACCGCCGGCACGGCCTCCAGGACCGACATCGACGAGGTCGGCGTGATCCGCGCCAGCCGGAACCCGGCGTCGTCGAGCAGCGCGCGGAACTCCGGCTCGGTGCGGGTCCGCCCGCCGAAGAGGGCGAGCGCCTTGACGTCCATCACCTTGCCGGTGTCGTCGTGGTTGCCGTAGCGGCTCACCGATTCGACGATTACCACTCGGCTGTCGGGCCGGGCCGCGGCGTGGACGTTGCGCAGGATCGCGGCGGCCTGCTCGTCCGGCCAGTCGTGGATGATCGTCTTGAGCAGGTACACGTCGGCGCCCTCGGGCAGCCTGTCGAAGAAGCTGCCGCCGCGGACCTCGCACCTCTCGGCGACACCCGCGGCTGCCAGCACGTCCGGCGCCTCGGCTACCACGTGCGGCAGGTCGAGCAGGATCGCGCGCAGCTCGCGGTGGCGGGCGAGCAGGCCGGCGACGAAGGTGCCGTGCCCGCTGCCCACGTCCACGAGTGTCCGGGCCGCGCCCAGGTCCAGCGCCGGCGCCACGGTGCGCAGCACGAACGGGTTGACGCTCTCGGCCGACCGCTCGAACCGGACGCACTCGTACGGGTGGTCGGCGAAGTGGTCGTAGTAGCGCGTGCCGCCGTGCACGTGCCCGAACGCGGTCTCGCCGGTGCGCAGGCTGTGCGTCAGGCGGGCCCACGAGTAGATGTCCGGCGGCATGAGGGGGAAGCACTCGCGTACCGAGAACGGGTGGTCGCTGCGCAGCGGCTCGGCCAGCGGGGTGAGCCCGAACACCTCGGGCGTGACCTCGGTGAAGATGCCCCGGCCGGCAAGCGCGCGCAGGCCACGGGTCAACGCGGCGGGGTCGGCGCCGACGCGGCGGGCCAGCACGTCCACCGGCAGCGGACCCTCGATGAGCTGGTCGGCGACCGCCAGGTCACACATGACCCGGATGGTGAACGGAACGATGTAGTCGGCCAGTTCGGTGAGGCGGGTGACCGACGCGAGGTCGATGCGAGGCGTCACGGGCATGTCCGTACCGTATCCGGTCGAGCGTTGCGATACCAGATAGCATACGAGACACTTGATACGTGCATCTGAACCTGTTCACCCAGTGCTCGCCGTCGCCGCAGTTCAAGGGGTTCTGGCGGCACCCCGCCGACCGCACCGCCACCGGCTACCGCGACCTCGGCTACTGGGTCGAGCTGGGTCGCCGGCTGGAGGCCGCCTGCCTGGACGCGCTCTTCTTCGCCGACGTGCACGGCACGTACGACGTCTACCAGGGCTCCTGGCGGGCGGCAGTGCGGCACGCCGTGCAGATTCCGTCGATCGACCCGCTGCTCGTGCTGCCGGCGATCGCGGCCACCACCTCGCGGCTGGGCCTCGCCGTCACCTACTCGACGACGTACCACGCCCCGTACGAGTGCGCCCGGGTGTTCAGCTCGCTGGACCACCTCACCGGCGGACGCATCGCCTGGAACATCGTCACCTCGTATCTGCGCTCCGCGTCGGCGAACGGGCTCGGCTCCTACCTGGATCACGACGAGCGCTACGACCGGGCCGACGAGTACGTCGAGGTGGCCCGCCGGCTCTGGGAGGAGAGCTGGGACGACGACGCGGTCCGGCGCGACGTCGCCGCGAACGTCTTCACCGACCCGGACCGGGTGCGCGAGATCGGCCACGACGGCCGCTGGTTCTCGGTGCGGGGTCCGCACCAGTGCGAGCCGTCACCGCAGCGCACACCTGTGCTCTACCAGGCCGGCGCGTCCGGGCGGGGGATGACGTTCGCGGCCCGGCACGCCGAGGTCGTCTTCCTGACCATGGCCGACCCGGCCAGCGGCGCGTCGCAGGTGGCGAGACTGCGTGCCGAGGTGGCCGCCCACGGGCGTGACCCGCGCGCGGTCAAGGCGTTGCAGGGCAGCATGGTGATGGTCGCCCCGACCAGGGCGGAGGCACGGCGGCGGGCCGAGGAGTACGTGGCGCTGTGGAGTGGCGAGGGCCAACTCGCCAAGTGGTGCGGCTGGATGGACGTGGACCTCGCGGCGTACCCGGACGAGACGCCGGTGGCGGAGATCGCCGGGCAGGGCAGCCAGAGCTTCGTGGGCTTCCTGCGCCGACTCGGACCCGAACGTACCTGGACGGTGGGCGACGTGCGCTACCTGGTGGCGACGGCCCGCCGACCCCGCACCGGAGCGCCGGTGACCCTCTTCGGCACTGTCGAGCAGGTCGCCGACCGGATGGAGGAGTGGTGCGCGGTGGCCGACGTGGACGGTTTCAACCTCATCCCCTGCCCGACGACCCAGGGCATCGACGACATCTGTGACCTGCTGGTGCCGGAGTTGCAGCGGCGTGGCCTGTTCCGCACCGCGTACGACCCGGCCGAGCGGACCCTGCGGGAGCGCTACTTCGGCGCCGGCGCGTCCGTGCCCGCCCGGGTGCCGGCACGGGACACGCACGCGCCTGCCGAACCCGCCGCCGCGCGGGGCTGACGTGCCGCCTCGGCCGCGCGCCGCTCGGGCGCGCCGTGGCCTGAACATTGCGCGGTCAAAACGACGCCACAGTCGGAACGGCGCTACGACCTGAATAATGCCGCGCTCAGAACGGGTGCCGGGCTCAGAACGCCGCCGCGGCCAGGACAGCCCGCCGTCAGGAAGTGGTTCGGGAGCCTATGTCGCGCGGATCGTCACGGCAGACGTCGTCGTCACACCTGGTACGACCGGCCCGTACCTCGCTAGTGTGCGATGCAGGACTAGCGAGAACAGTGAGAATATGGAACGACCAACCAGGGCAGTGGCGGAGCTGGCCGAACAGCGCGGCTACGGTTCGCATGTCGTGACGGCGGTGCTGGCCGACATCGGCTCCGGGTGCCTGAGCGTCATCGCGCCCTTCGTCCTGGTACTCGTCGGCACCGGGCTGCTCGTCGCCGGCGGTGGCCCGGTGACGACCGCGGTGGGCATCGCTCTGATTGTTCTTGCACCCGTGGTCGCCTTCCTCTTCTGGCGGGCGTACGGCCGGACCTGGGCGCGAGCACCCAGGTTGTACTGCTTCGAAGCCGGCTTCGTTCTTGCCGGGAACGGACAGCTGCGGCCCTATGCGTGGAACGAGGTGGATGTGCGGAAGGGGTCGAAGACCCATCTTGTCGGGCAGGGGCAGAGCCCCCAGACCTTCGCCTACCTCGAGGTGCGCACAAAGGAGGGCGAATTGCTGGTCACTCTGGGTGAGGCGAACCATCTCCGAGAGGTTGCAGAGTTGGCGGCACGCGTTCCGTAGCCGACCTGCCTGCGGCAAGGTGCGAACGCCGTCGCGGCGTCGATGTGCACGAGAACCTGTCCCAGGTATCGCCGACGCGTCGGTCGCTTCTCGGCGGTAACCTGTCGGGCTGACGCCGGGTTGGCGGCGAAGGTTGGAGGCCGGATGGTTCACGAAACGACGAGCCGCGCAGTCTGGGAGGCGGACCGGACGATCGCCCGGCTGTGCGCTACGAGCTATGTACAACAGGTGTTTCCCGAAGCGGTCCGCCTCTGGGGCACGGACGGCGATCCGACCGAACCCGACGAGCTCGACGCGGTGTGGCGGATGCCGGGAGAGCACGGCGAGCGGCTGCTCGCGGTCACCGCGCTGGCCGGCGAGTACGAGCTGCCGCGACGGCGTCTCCCGTACGGGACGACGGTGGTCGGTGGCACCCGCGACTATCTCCGCTACACCGTCGACCGGCTCCGTGAGCATGGGCGGAACGACCTCGCCGGGGCGATCGAACAGGAGATGTACGCCGACCGGCTGTGGTATTTCGAACTCGCCGCCGTGGTGACCATGGTGAACGGGGAGCACCGGGTGGAGGACGTCCGTGCCCGGCAGTACGACATCAGCGACGCCAGCCTGCTGCGCGCCCTGTTGACGGCGATTCGGGCCGGCGACCGCGACGCGACCGAGAAGCTACGCCAACCGTTCGGAGAAGACCTGCTCAAGGCTCTGGTCGACGCGTACCCCTCGCTGGACACCTGGCCGCAACGCGCCCAACTGGTGCGGGCAGTCTCCGGCCGCCACGGTCCAGTGGTCACACCGGTGATGGCAGCCATCCTCGACATCCCGGACGACGCAGGCGGATCGGACGACCCCGACATGGCACGGGAGGTCCGGGCCATCGCGCTGAACGTGCTGGAGGCCGGCGGCTCCGTCGAGCGGTTCATGCGCTACTACGAGGACGACGAGGCCGCCGCCGCCGCGATTGCCCGGTACCGGGCGGGATAGCCGCTACGCTCCCGCGCCACGCACCGTTACCGCTCGTCGGCCCGCTGGCCACCGTCGGCATCGGACGCTCAGTCGCCCCCTCGGCTGCTCGTCGCTCGATCGAGTAGAAGCCGGAGATCTGGATCATCGTGTCGTCGGTGCAGGTGTAGCGCTCAGGCCAGATCAGTCCTGACGAGCACGCTCAGAACATCGTGGTGTCGACGTCGGCGCCGGAGAGCAGGGCGCCGACAGTGGCGTAGCTGTCGCGGCTGTTGACGAAGTGCTGTGTCGCGGTGTTGATGTCGCGCAGCCGACGTTGCAGCGGCGAGGAGTCGAACACGGTCGACGCGCCGGCCAGCGCGTACGCAGTCTGCACGGCCTGCAGCGCGGTGGCCGTGACCTGCGTGGCGGTGGCCCGCAGGCAGGCGCGGTCCAGCGCGCTGAGCACCTCGCCGCGCCGCGCGGTCTCCCAGGCCCCGGCCGCCTCGTGGTGCAGCAGCGCCCGGGCCGCGCGCAGGGCCACGTGGGCCTCGCCGAGCCGGTCGTGGAACACCGGCGAGTCGGCAAGTGACCGGGTGCTGAACGTCCGCCGACGGCCGGCGGCGGCGTGCGCCGCCGCGTCGTGCACGGCCCCCTGCGCGATGCCGAGGTCGACGGCCGCGATGAGCAGCCCGGCCTGGGCGATCCGGAAGACGGTGCGGCGTACGTCGTCGCCGTCGCCGACGAGGCTGAAGCCGCGGTGCTCGGGGCAGGTGCGGCCGGCCGCCCGCACGTCCTGGCTGGCCGTGCCGCGCAGGCCCAGCACCTGCCAGGTGTCGACAGGCTCCAGCTCGCCGGCGGGGAAGAGCACCATCCGGGTCAGCGGGGCCCCGTTGGGCAGGGTCCGGGGGGTCCGCCCGTCGAGCACTATGCAGTTCAGGTAGATCCAGCTCGCCTGCGGGCTGCCGGTCACGAACGGCCACTGGCCGCTGACCCGCCAGCCGCCCGCCCCGTCCGGGGCCGCCCGGCCCTTCGGCGCGACCGCGCCCGCGCCCAGCACGTCCGGACCGTGCGCGTAGATCTCGTCGCGGGCGGCGTCGGGAAAGCAGGCGAACAGCAGGTGCGCCAGGCCGACCTGGCCGATCAGCCAGCCGGTGGAGGCGTCCACGGTGGAGAGCTGCTCGATGACGCGCAGCGCCTCGCCCAGCGGCAGGTCGGTGCCACCGTACGCGGCCGGCACCAGCATCCGCAGGCAGCCCGCCGCGCTCAGCTCGGCGAGAACGTCCTCGGGGACCCGTCCCGCCCGGTCAATCTCCGCCGCCCGCTCGGCGAGCGCGGGGAGCAGTCCGTCGACGCGGGGAAGCGTACTGGTCACGGTTGGACTCTATCGCCTTCCTCGTATCTTGTTTAGCCTTGTATCTGCTATCAATCTCGGATAGACGTATCGGGGAGGAGGTGACGGGCCGATGACCGCACACGCCGTGGCGGGATCGCCGCTGCTGAGCTGGCTGGAGCGTCCCCGACAGGACCGGGGTGTGCACTTCGCCGCCGGCGGTGACGACTGGAGCTTCCTGTCGTACGCCGAGCTGGCCGACCGGACCCGGGTGATCCTGGCCGGCCTGCGGGCGGTCGGGGTGACGCCGGGTGACGTGGTGTCCATCGTCGAGCCCGCCGGCCCCGACTTCGTCGCCACGCTGTTCGCCGCGATGGCCGCCGGGGCGGCGCCCTCGCCGATCGCCCCACCGCTGAACTTCCAGGACCGCGCGGTCTACGGGGAACACGTGCTGGGTCTCCTGCGCGCCGCCGCGCCGCGGGTGGTGGTCTGCGCGGCCACCCTCACCGCCGCCATCGCGCCGCTTGCCGAAACCGCAGGGGTTCCGCGCGTGCTGACGGCCGACGAGCTGGCCGACGCCGCAGGCGGGTCCCGGGGAGCGGTCGCGGATCCCGGCCAGCTGGCCCTGCTGCAGTTCACGTCCGGCTCCAGCGGCCGCGCCCGGGGCGTGCAGGTGCCGCACGCGGCGCTGGCCGCCAACGTCGCGGCGATCCGGCGGTGGCTCGCGATGACCCCCGACGACCCGACCGCGTCCTGGCTGCCGGTGCACCACGACATGGGGCTCATCGGTTGCCTGGTCACCCCGGTGGTCAACACCAGCGACCTGTGGCTGATGCCGCCGGAGGAGTTCGTCCGCAACCCCGGGCGCTACCTGCGCTGCTTCGGGGCGCACGGCGCGCGCCTGACCTCGATGCCGAACTTCGGGCTGGAGTACATCGCCCGCCGCGTCCGTCCCGAGGCGCTGACCGGGCTGGACTTCTCCGCCTGGCGCGCGGTCATCGTCGGCGCCGAACGCGTCGACGCCGAGGCGCTGCGCCGCTTCTGCGCCCTGCTCGGCCCGCACGGCTTCGACCCACGCGCGCTGCTGCCCGCGTACGGGCTGGCCGAGGCGACCCTGGCCGTCACCGGACTGCCGCTCGACGAGCTGTACCACGCCGTCGAGCTGCGCCCGGACCGACTGCGGCTGGGCGCGCGGGCCGTTGCGGACCCGGGCGAGCCGGTCGACGGCGACGTCGAGGCGTACCCGGTGGTGGGCTGCGGCCGGCCGTTGACCGGGGTGCGGGTGCGGATCGTGGACGAGGCCGGCGCACCGCTGCCGGACGGGGTGGTCGGCGAGATCGAGGTGCACGGCCCGTCCGTCGCCCAGGGGTACGTCAACGCGGCCGACTCGGCGTCGCAGACCGCGCTGGGCGGTGGGGTGCTGCGCACCGCGGACGCCGGGTTCCTGCACGACGGGCAGTTGCACGTGCTGGGCCGCCTCGGCGACAGCATGAAGGTGCGCGGCCGGGCGGTCTTCGCCGAGGATCTCGAGTGGGCCATCTGCCGCCCCGGGGTGCCGGCGCAGCGGATGGCCGCGCTGCTGGGCCACCACGCCGGCACCGCGACTGTGGTGGCCGTCTTCGAACAGGCCCAGCCGGAGTGGCTGGCGCAGGCGGAGCGCGAGCTGCGCCGCCGGGCGGAGGGCGCGCAGGTGGTCATCGTGGACGCGCCACGCGGCACGATCGCCCGCACCTCCAGCGGCAAACCCAAACGACGCCAGCTGTGGCAGGCGTTCGTCGATGACCGGCTGCCCGGCACCGTGGTCACCACGGGACCGGTCGGTCAGCGAGACCAGACCGAGCAGACGACGACGGCGTCCTGAGGGACGTTCGGACAGGAGGCGGGAATGACCGACGCGACCAGGTCGACGACAGCCGAGGTGCGGACCGAGGCGGAGGTGCGTGACTCGGTGACGGCGATCGTCACCGAACTGGCGCCCAACCCGGAGCAGACCGAGGGGGCGGGTGACTCGCGGCTGGTCGAGGACCTCGGCTTCCACTCCCTCGCGCTGCTGGAGTTGGCCTTCACACTGGAGGACGAGTTCGAGCTGCCGCCGATCGACGAGACGACGGCCCGCAAGATCGTCACGATCGACGCGGTGGTGGAGCACGTGAAGGACATCCTGCGCTCGCGCGGCGAGCTGGCCAGTTGACCGGCCGCCCGGGGAACGCGCCGGGCACGGCGACACTGCGCCCACCGGCGCCCGGCGAGCCGGACCAGCGGGCCCGGGCGTTGTCGCTGCGGCTGTTCCTGGCCATGCTGCACACCCAGGAGCTGCTGGCCGGTTACCTGGGCGCCCGGTTGGGGCTGTACGAGGCGCTGGACCGTGGTCCGGCCGACGTGGCCGAGCTGTGCGCGCGTACCGGGATCGACAGCCGGTACGCGCGCGAGTGGCTGGAACAGCAGGCGGTCGCCGGGTTCGTCGACGTGGACGACGTGACGGCCGCGCCCGAGCGGCGGGTCTACCGACTGCCACCGGGGCACGCCGAGGTGCTGCTCGCCTCGGACAGCCCGCTGTCGCTGGTGTCGCTGACCATGCTGCCGCTGGGCGGGGTGGCCGGCGCGCTGCCGGAGCTGCTGGAGGCGTACCGCACCGGCGCCGGGGTGCCCGACGACGTGTACGGCGACGACTGGCGGCACGGGCACTCCGGCGCCAACCGGGCGCTGTTCACGTACTCCCTGCCCGGGTGGCTCGCCTCGGCGCTGCCGCAGCTCCACCAGCGGCTCGCCGCCGCGCCGAGCCGGATCGCCGACGTCGGCTGCGGCGCGGGCTGGGCGGCGATCGCGCTGGCCCGGGCGTACCCCCTCGCCGAGGTCGACGGCTACGACCTGGACGCGCCGACGGTGGCCGCGGCACAGGCGAACGCCGCGTCCGCAGGCGTCGCCGACCGCGTGCGGTTCCACCGGCGCGACGCCGCGGATCCGGAGCTGGCCGGCAGGTACGACCTGGTCTGCGTCTTCGACGCGTTGCACGAGATGAGCCATCCGGTGTCGGTGCTGGCGGCCTGCCGGCGGCTGCGCGCCGACGGCGGCGCGGTGCTGGTGCTCGACGCCAAGGTGGCGCACCGGTTCGTCGCGCCCGGCGACGAGGTCGAGCGTTTCCAGTACGCCACAAGCGTGCTGCACTGCCTGCCGGCCGGTCTGGCCGCTCCCGACTCGACGGCCAGCGGCACGGTCCTGCGGCCCGCGCAGGTCCGTCTGTTCGCCACCGAGGCCGGCTTCGCCGACGTGCAGATAGTGCCCGTGGACGACCGGTTCCACAGGCTGTACCACCTGACCGGCTGAAACAGGGGCGGGGGAGGGCGGCGGCGCCTTCCCCCGCGCCGGCTCAACCCGCCAGCTCGGCGCCGAGCGCCCGCTTGTCCACCTTGCCCACCGCCGTGTGCGGCAGCGCCGCGCGCAGCTCCAACCGGTCGGGCAGCTTGTACGCGGCCAGCCCCCGGTCGGTGAGGAAGTCGCGCAGCTGCCCCAGGGTGGGGGCGTCGGCGCGGGGCACCACTACCGCGCAGGTCTTCTCGCCCAGGACCCGGTCGGGAACGGCGAGCACGGCGACCTCGCGGACCGCCGGGTGGGCGAGCAGGTGCTCCTCGACCTCGCCGGCCGGGACCTTCTCGCCGCCCCGGTTGACGACCTCCTTGATCCGGCCGACCACTACCAGCTCACCCGTCGGCGTCCACCGGACCAGGTCCCCGGTGCGCAGGAAGCCGTCCGGGGTGAAGGTGTGCGCGTTGTACTCCGGCACCCGGTAGTAGCCGCGCAGGGTGGTCGGGCCGCGCACGATCAGCTCACCCACCTCGCCGGCCGCGACCCGCCGGCCGTCCTCGTCGACGACCTGGAACTCGTCGTCGGCCGACAGGGGACGGCCCTGGGTGTGCGCGGCCAGCTCCGGCCTGTCGTCCGGGCGGGTGCAGCAGATCGGGCCCTCGGCCATGCCGAAGAAGTGCGCCAGGCGGATCCCCAGCTCCCGGGTCACCCGCTCGGCCACGGCGGGACTGAGGTTGGCCCCGCCGACCTCGACCACCAGGCCGCTCAGGTCGGCGCCGAGCATCGGCGCGAGGTCGGCCCACAGCGGCAGGAAGGGCGGCATCAGCGTGGTCAGGGTGACCCGCTCGCGGGCGATCAGCCGGAACGCCTCGTCGGGGCTGGGACTGCCGGCCAGCACGGCCGTGGCCCCCACCCGCAGCGCGCCGAGCACGCCGGGGCAGCCGAGCGCCGCGTTGTGGGCGACCGGCAGCGCGGCGAGATAGACCCCGTCCGGCCCGAAACCCATCGCCGCCGCCGTCGCCCGCAGCTGGTACGCGTAGTCGTCGTGGGTGCGGGGGATCAGCTTCGGCAGGCCTGTCGAGCCGCCGGAGAGCAGGAAGAACGCGACGTCGGACGGGTCCGGGGCGGGCAGCGGCACCGGTTCGGCGTCCACGTCGGACAGGGCGGTGAACTCGCCGGGGTCGCCGACGACGAACACCTCCCGCAGCGACGGCGTCTCGGCGCGGACGTCGGCGGCGAGCTTGCGCAGGTCGTAGCCCTGGACCTGGTCGACCGTCACGTACGCGACCGCCTCGGTGTGCGCGCACAGGTGACCGATCTCGGCACGCCGGTGCGCCGGCAGGGCCAGCACGGGCAGCGCGCCCAGGCGGAACAGCGCCAGGCACAGCACCACGAACTCCACGCTGTTGGGCAGTTGCACCACCACGCGGTCGTGCCGGCCGATGCCGTGGGCCCGCAGCCCGGCGGCCATCCGGTCGGCCCGACGGTCGAGGTCGCCGTAGGACACCCGCACGTCGCCGGTGACAAGCGCGACGCGCTCCGGGTCGGTCCGCGCCCATTCCCGGCCCAGGTCGGCGAGGGACTCGCCGCGCCAGTAGCCCTGCGCGCGGTAGCGCTCGGCCAGCTCCCGCGGCCAGCTCACACATCCGTCCAGCATCCCGTGCCTCCCGTGACGACGGTGACAGCGACCCGCTCACAAGCTAGTGTGCAGATACACGAGATACAAGACACGCGATAGTGGAGGCGGTTGATGCTGGCGGCGCGGCCCCGTACCGACCTCGGTGCGCTGACCAGGCTCACCGAACTCGCCGACTACATCGTGCCGTTCACCATCCGGGTGATCGCCCAGCTCGGCGTGGCCGACCAACTCGTCGACGGGCCACGGCCGGTCACCGAGCTGGCCGAGGCCACCGGCGCGCACGCCCCGTCGCTGCTACGCGCCCTGCGCGCGCTCGCCGGCAAGGGCATCTTCACCGAGGTCGAACCCGAGGTGTTCGGCCTGACGAAACTCGCCGAGCCGCTGCGCACCGACCACCCGCTGTCGCTGCGCGACGCGTACCCCCTGATGGCCGCGGACGTGCGCGCCTGGGCCGGGCTCGCCCGGTGCCTGCGCACCGGCGAGGCCGCCTTTCCCCGGGTCCACGGCGCCGACTACTGGTCCTACCTGGGCGAGCATCCCGCCGACAGCCTCGCCGTCGACCGCTGGATGTCCAGCCTGACCCGGCTGCACCTGCGCACCGTCCTGCCGGCGTGGCCGTGGGCGCAGGCCCGGCAGCTCGTCGACGTGGGCGGAGGCGACGGCGCGTTCCTGGCCGGGCTGCTGCGCCGCTGCCCGCACCTGCACGGCACCCTGCTCGACCTGCCCCACGTGGTGGCCGCCGCGTCGGCGCTGCTCGCCGAGGCCGGGGTGGCCGACAGGTGCCGGATCGTGGCGGGCAGCTTCTTCGACCCGCTGCCGGCCGGCGCCGACCTGTACGTGCTCAAGACGATCCTGCCCGGCTGGGACGACGTCGACGCCACGGCCATCCTGCGCCGGATCGCTGCGGCCATGGCCCCGCAGAGCCGGCTGCTGCTGCTGGAAGCGATCATCCCCACCGGCGACGTCTTCGACGTCGCCAAGCTCGTCGACCTGCACACCCTGGTGCTCACCGGCGGTCGGCACCGCACCCGTGACGACCTCGTCGATCTGCTGGCCCACGCCGGCCTGCGGCTGGACCGAATCGTCGCCACGCCCACCCTCACCGTGATCGCCGCCGGTCCCGCCGGGCCGCAGCTGACATCCCCCTAGGAGGAATCGATGGCCCCGAGCCGACCCCGGATCGACATCGAGTCGGTGTTCCGACTGACCGAGCTGGCCGACTACATCGTGCCGTTCACCGTGCGCGCGGTCGCCGAGCTGGGCGTGGCCGACCAGCTCGTCGACGGGCCACGGCCGGTCACCGAGCTGGCCGAGGCCACCGGCGCGCACGCCCCGTCGCTGCTGCGCGCCCTGCGCGCGCTCGCCGGCAAGGGCATCTTCACCGAGGTCGAACCCGAGGTGTTCGGCCTGACGAAACTCGCCGAGCCGCTGCGCACCGACCACCCGCTGTCGCTGCGCGACGCGTACCCGCTGCTGGAGCCGGACATCGAGGCGTGGGCCCACTTCGACCACAGCATCCGCACCGGAGAGGCGTCGTTCGACCAGGTCCACCCCGAGGGCTACTGGCCGTACATGGCCGCCCACCCGCACGACAGCGCCCGCTTCGACGCCTCCCAGCAGGCGGCCACGCGGCTGGAGCTGCGGGCCGCGCTGCCCGCGTACCCCTGGGGGGAGCTGGCCACTGTGGTCGACGTCGGCGGCGGCAACGGCGCCTTCCTCGGCGGCATCATGGCCCGCTTCCCGCAGTTGCAGGGCACCCTGTTCGACCTGCCGCACGTGGTCGCCGAGGCCGAGCCGGTGCTGCAGAAGCTCGGCGTGGCCCAGCGGTGCACGGTGACCGGCGGCAGCTTCTTCGAGACCATCCCGGCCGGCGCGGACGCGTACCTGCTCAAGCGGATCCTCTACGGCTGGGACGACGACAACGCCGTCCGGCTGCTGAGGGCCGTGCGCGCGGCGATGCGGCCGGACAGCCGGCTGCTGGTGCTGGAGCCGGTGGTCGAGGCCGGCGACCGCTTCGACGTGGGCCGCCTCTACGACCTGCTCCTGCTGGCCATGGTCGGCGGTGGTGCCCGCTCCCGCGAACACATCGAACGGCTGCTCGACGCCGCCGACCTGCGGCTGGGCCGCAGCGTGCCCACCATGATGTTCCCCATCCTCGAGATCGTCCCGAAGGAGGCGTGAGCGATGCGACTGGTCGTGGACTTCTCCCGCTGTGAGAGCAACGCGGTCTGTGTGGGGCAGGCGCCGGAGGTGTTCGACGTCGGCGACGACGACCGACTGCACATCACCGAACAGCCGCTGGAGGGCTCGCTTGCCAACCGGGTACGCGAGGCCGCGCGCCGCTGCCCGAAGCAGGCGTTGTCCGTCGTGGACGACTGAGGAGGCACCCGCTCCCGGTCGCTTCGGGGCGGGTGCCTCGTCACCAACCGCGGCTACTCGTAGTACTCGACGTAGGCGACTATCGAACACCGGTCCTCGGACCCGTAGCCCGGACGGGCCATGCCGAGGCACACCCAGACCTCCGCCTGGTCCACGTTCTCGACGGGCCACCCGTAGTTCGGGATCTCCGCGCCGGTCGAGGTGGAGGTGTCGTCCGCGACGAACGGCCCGCTGGTCGCCCAGTAGCCGTACCAGGTGTCGTAGTACCGGAACCAGGCGCGGGCCGCGTACCCGTCGGCCTTCTGGTCCTTGACGTAGTTGTACCTGCTGGTGTCCAGAGTGGGACGGTACTTGTCGTTGATGCAGACCCGCGCACTGGCGGTGGCGCCGACGCCTCCGGTGGGGCTGTACACGGTCGCGCTGCCGGTGCTGCACCGGCTCGCGGCCTGCGCCGGGGTCGGGGCGACGAGCGTCACCGTGGCCAACGTGAGGACGCCGACGAGGATTCTGAGCAGTCTCGGATGCCGCACGGGTTTTCCTTCCGGGAGAGGTGACGGCCCGCCCACCCGGGACGGACCACGTGCCGCGATCCCGCTCGACACGAGTAACCCGCGGGATCTGCGCCGAGGCTAGGGGCGCGTTTCGGCTGGCCACCAGCGTTCCGGTGCGTCCCGGACAGCACGCCTCTGTCCGGGCTGCTCGCGGGCGTCGTTCGGTCCTGTCCCGAACGCGTCGAGGTGAGCGGTCGCGCCGGCACCTCCCAGTGCCGCGAACCGGTGCAGCACCGGCGGGCCGCGCAGTGATCAAGTGATGAGAAGTAGGTCAGGGACGCTCCTGGCAGCTACTTTCCATCACTTGATCAAGCCGGTACCGAGCTGGTCGGTGCGGTCGCCGCCTGGATCGCTGTCCAGACCCGTTCGGCGGTCACCGGCATGTCGATGTGTCGCACGCCCAGGTGGCGGACGGCGTCGACAACGGCGTTCTGCACCGCCGGCGGGAACCCGACCGCCCCCGACTCGCCCAGGCCCTTGGCGCCGAGCGCGTTGACCGGAGTGGGGGTCTGCGTCGCCACCGTCGCGAAGGAGGGCAGCTCGGCCGCGCCGATCATGGCGTACCAGTTTAGGTCACCGTGCAGGGGCGTGCCGTCGGCGGCGAAGCGGACCTCCTCCACGAGCGCCTGACCGGCGCCCTGCGCGAGGCCGCCGTGCACCTGCCCCTCGGCCAGCAGCGGGTTGAGCAGCACTCCCGCGTCGTCCACGGCCACGACCTGCCGCAGGGTCACCTGCCCGGTCTCGGTGTCGACAAGCACCACCGCCAGGTGCGCGCCGAACGGGCAGGTCGCCGCCGTCGGCTGGAAGTTCGCCTCCGCGGACAGGGCGTCGTCGGCGGCGGCGAGTTCGGTCCAGTAGACGACGTGCCCGGCGGTCGAGCGGAACCGTCCCGCCGTGTACTCCACGTCGTCGCGGGGCACACCCAGGTGTACGGCCGCCGCGTCCCGCCCCCGCTCCACCAGGGCCAGGGCCGCCTCGCGGACCGCCATGCCGCCGGTCTGCAACGACCGGGACCCGCCGGTGCCGCCGCCGGCGGCAACCGTCGCGGTGTCGGAGTGGCGTACGTCGACGCGGTCCAGCGCCACGGCGAGCACGTCGGCGGCGAGCATCGCCCACGCGGTGACGTGGCCCTGCCCGTGCGGGCAGGTACCCGAGTGGACGGTGAACCGGCCGGTGTCGTCGACGCGGATCGAGGCGTACTCGCTGCGGGTGTCGGCGCCGGTGATCTCCACGAAGGTGGACAGGCCGATGCCGAGCTGCTCGACGTCGCCGCGCTCGCGGCGGGCCGCCTGCTCGGCGCGTAACGCCTGGTAGTCGGCCTCGGCGAGCACCCGCTCCAGCGCCGCCGGGTAGTCGCCGGTGTCGTAGCGGGCCCGCGTGATCGTCGTGACCGGGAAGCTCTCCGGCGGCAGCAGGTTGCGCCGGCGCACCTCGGCCGGGTCCAGGCCGATCTCCGCCGCGTACAGGTCGACCATCCGCTCCAGCGCGGCGACGGCCTCCGGTTGCCCGGCGCCCCGGTACGACACCACGGGCGTGGTCGTGGTGGTGACGCTTGACGAGCTGAACTTCGCCCGGCTGATCGCGTACGGGCCGGTGAGCATCGTGCGGGTCCAGAACGGCAGGATCGCGCCGATGCGCGGGTACGCCCCGGCGTCCTGGACGACCTCGAGGGCGTACGACACGATCCGCCCGTCGCGGGTGCCGCCCAGCTCGGCGCTCTGGTGCTGGGCGCGGCCGTGCCCGGCGGCGGTCATGCTCTCGCTGCGGGTCTCCGCCCAGCGCACCGGCCGGCCGAGTCGACGGCTGGCCCAGGCGACGAGGACGTCCTCCCGGCTGGCGAACGCCTTGGAGCCGAACGCCCCGCCGACGTCGCCGTTGAGCACCTGGATCCGGTCCTCCGGCTCGCCGAGGGCCGCCGCGAGCTGGTTGCGCCACAGGTGCACGGCCTGGCTGCCGGCGCGGTAGCGCAGCCCGTCCGGCCCCCACTCGGCCTGCCCGGCACGGGCTTCCAGGGGGCACGGCGCGACCCGGGGGTTGCGCATCCGCTGCCGGACGACCACCTCGGCGCCCTCGTGCAGCTCGGCACGCCCGGCCGGGCGCCGGAAGCCCAGCTTCAGCACCATGTTCGTGCCGGCCTCGGGGTGCAGCACCCGCTCGTCGGCGAGCGCCTCCTCGACGTCGACCAGGGCCGGCAGTGCCTCGATGTCGGCCGCGACGAGGGCGGCGGCGTCGACAGCTTCGGCGCGGCTGGTCGCCAACACCGCGGCGACGGGTTCGCCGACGAAGCGCACCACGCCGTCGGCGAGCACCGGCGTGGTCATCTTCTGGTTGAGCACCCCCGCCTCGGGCGGCAGCGGCGGCAGGTCCACGTCCGCCGCCGTGAACACCGCGACCACGCCGGGCGCTCGGCGGGCGGCGTCGGTGTCCACGCCCCGCAACCGGCCGTGGGCCGCTGTCGAGCGGACGACGACCAGCTCCAGCGAGCCGGGCACCCGCACGTCGTCGACGTACGTGCCGCCGGAGGTGAGCAGGGCGCGGTCCTCGGTGCGCCGGACCGGTCGGCCGATCAAAGACATCTGCGACTCCAGGTTCCGCCGGGTCAGGCCGGGCTGACGGCGAGCGGGATCGACGCGTACGACCGGAAGAGGGCGCTGGGCTCGCGGACCGGGTCGGCGGCCAGCTCGATGCCTACGAGCCGACGCGCGAGCCGCTCGAAGACCACAGCTCCCTCGATGCGGGCCAGCGCGGCGCCGAGGCAGCCGCGCACGCCGCCGCCGAAGCCGACGTGCGGGTTGGGGTGGCGGCCGATGTCGACGCGACCCGGGTCTGCGAACACGTCCTCGTCGTGGTTGGCGCAGCCGAGCAGGAGGAAGACCGACCGGCCGGGACGGATCACCCGGTCGCCGAGGGGGATCGGCTCCAGCGCCAGCCGCGCCGTGTACTGGATCGGGGCGTCGAACCGGACGAACTCCTCGGCCGCGGTGGCGGACAGCGACGGGTCGGCGCGCAGCCGACGCCACTCGTCGGGCCGGTCGGCCAGGGCGATGTTGCCGGTGCAGACCATGTTCATGGTCGTCTCGTAGCCGGTGAAGCAGAGGAAGACGATGTTGTCGACGACCTCCTCGACCCCCTCGGCGGGGTCGGCCACGGCGAGCATCCGGTCGAGCAGGTCACCGCCGAGGTCGGCACGCCGGTCGGCGAGCAGGTCGCGGACGTACCCGCGCAGCCAGGCCAGCGCCTCGTCGGCCGCCGCGCGGTCGGCCTCGGGCAGGAACGGTGTGAAGGCCCGGCCCAGCGCCCCCGAGCGGGGCCAGACCTCGGCCCGGGTCCGCGCCGCCGGCAGGCCGATGAGTTCGCACACGACAGTCGCGGCGATCGGGAACGCCAGGTCGGCCACGGCGTCCATTCGCCCGGTGTCCAGCGCCGGGGCGAGCAGCTCGTCGACGAGGTCACCGACGCGGCTCGCGGTGCGTCGGGCCACGCCGGGGCTGAACGCGCGCACGATCTGCTGGTGCAGGCGGCTGTGGTCGTCCGGGTCGCGGGTGGGGATGATGCGGCGGAACACCTCGCGGGAGAGATCCTGTGCCATCCGGAACTGCGGATCGTCCTCCGGGAAGGTGTTGCTCAGCCGGCGGTCGCGCAGCAGCGCGGCCACGTCCCGGTGCCGGGTCACGCCCCAGCTCGCCGGCCCGAAGCGACACAGCGGGCCGGCGGCACGCATCCGCGCGTACGTCGGGTAGGGGTCGGCGACGACCTCGGGCGCGAGCGGGTCCATCCGCGCCGGCAGGACGCGGCCGGCGGGGCTCACGGCCGCACCGCCACGGGCACACTGGCGTACGAACGCAACGTCCCGTCGGTCTGCCGGTGGGCCGGGCCGGCCGGGGTCAGTGTGCCGAACGTGCGCAGCAGGGTCTCGAACGCCACCTGCGCCTCCACCCGGGCCAGGTAGCCGCCGAGGCAGTGGTGGATGCCGCCGCCGAAGGACAGGTGCGGGTTCTCCGCACGGGTGATGTCCAGGCGGTCCGGCGCGGCGAACTGGTCGGGGTCGCGGTTGGCGCTGCCGAGCAGCAGGATCAGCACCCGCCCGGCGCGGATGGTGCGGCCGCCGACGTCCAGGTCCTCCCGGGCGAGGCGGGCGACGCCCTGGATCGGGGCGTCGTAGCGCAGGAACTCCTCGACCGCCCGGGGGGTCAGGGTCGGGTCCGCGCGCAGCAGGGCGAGCTGGTCGGGGTGGTCGAGCAGGGCGGCCACCCCGGTGGCGATCAGGTTGGTGGTGGTCTCGAAGCCGGCGAAGAAGGCGAAGACCGCGTTGTCCACGATCTCGTCGTGGTCGAGCACGGCGCCGTCGTCGTCGGTCGCGGCGAGCATCCGCGACAGCAGGTCCTCGCCGGGTTCGGCGCGACGCCTGTCGAGGATGTCGCCGAGGTAGCCGCGCAGCCACTCGACAGCCCGGTCGGCGGCGGGGCGGTCGTCGTCGGGCACGATCGCGGCGAATGCCTTGCTCAGGTCCAGCGCGTACGGGCGGATGCGTTCGTGGTCGGCCGGCGGGATGCCCATCAGGGCGCAGACCACCATCACCGGCAGGGGAAAAGCGAGATCCGAGACCGCGTCGAAGCCTCCGGTGCGGGTCGCCGGGGCCAGCAGCTCGGTGACCATCTGCTCGATCCGGGGCCGCAGCCGGCGGACCAGGGCGGGGCTGAACGCCTTGGCCATCAGCCGGCGCAGACGGCCGTGCTCGGGCGGGTCGCGGTAGAGGATGATGCTGCCGAAGAAGTCGCCGGCCGCGCCGTCGCCTGCCGACATCCGGTGGTAGGCGGCGGGGAACTCGCTGCCCAGGCGCGGGTCGCGGACCAGCCGGGCCACGTCGGCGTAGCGGGTGACACCCCAGCTGCCCGGGCCCATCCGGCACAGCGGGCCGGCCGCGCGCAGCGCCGCGTAGGTGGGGTAGGGGTCGGCCGCCACGGCGGGGTCACGGGCGTCGAATCTCGGCGGCATGCCGGTACGGGCCGAGGTCATGCCCGCCAGTATGCTCAACCAAAGATACGAGAAACAAGTACTTCCGAGATACGCGAAACACTATTAGGCTTCCGAGCCATGACCGAGACCGTGGTGAGCGCTGACCCCCGGATCATCGCGATGGAGTTGCTGATGAAGGCCCCGGCCACCGTCAGCAGCCCCTACCCGCACTACCACGCGCTGCGCACCGCGGCGCCGAAGTACCGGATGGAACAACCCGGTCAGGGTGTGGGTTGGGTGCTCACCGCGTACGACGACTGCCGGGCCGCGCTGCGCAACCCCTCGCTGGACAAGTCGGCCCAACGCCCCCGGATGGGCGACTCCCGCGGCCGCGAGGGCGCCCGCACCCTGCTGTTCCTCGACGGGCCGGAGCACACCCGGCTGCGCGGACTGGTCAGCCGGGTGTTCACCCCGCGGCGCACCGAGACCCTGCGTCCCCGACTGGCCGCGTTCGTCGACGGCCTGCTCGACGACATCACCGCCCGCATCGGCCCCGGCGGCGGCGAGGTCGACATCGTCGGCTCGTTCGGCTTCCCGCTGCCGGTCATGGTGATCGGTGAGCTCGTCGGCGTACCGCCGGAGGACTGGCCGCTGCTGCGCCGGCTCACCCGCGCCGCGTCCGGCGGGCTGGAGATCTTCGCTCCGGAGGAGGTGCTCAAGGCCTCCGACCAGGCGCTCGGCGAGATGGAGGAGTACTTCGCCGACCTGGTCCGCAAGCGTCGCGAGGACCCCCGCGACGACCTCGCGTCCGCGCTCGGCCAGGTCGAGATCGACGGCGACCGGCTGTCGGTCGACGAGCTGATCCAGGTGATCGTGCTGCTGTTCGGCGCGGGCTTCCAGACCATGACCGACCTGATCGGCCTCGGCACGCACGCGCTGTGCCGCAACCCGGACCAGTTGCAGCGGCTGCGCGCCGAACCGGAGCTGACCCGCTCCGCGGTCGAGGAGCTGCTGCGCTTCGACTCCCCGGTGCACGTGCTGGGGCGTGCCGCGTTCGAGGACACCACCTTCGTCGACGGCACACCGCTCAGCAGCGGCGAACACGTGATCACCCTGATCGGCGCGGCCAACCGTGACCCGGCCCGCTACGCCGACCCGGACCGTCTCGACATCGCCCGTTTCGCCGGCGCGGAACCGCCGGAGACGCCGCTGTCGTTCGCCTGGGGCCCGCACCACTGCCTCGGCGCGCAACTCGCCCGCGCCGAGGGGCAGATCGCCTTCCGCCGCCTGGTCGACAGGTTCGCGGTGATCGAGCTGGCCGACCCGGACGCCGACGAGATCGACCTCGAGTGGCGGCACAGCAGCACGTTCCGGGGCCTGGAGGAGCTGCGCGTCCGGCTCGTCCCGGCCTGAGCACCCGCGAACCACCACGCGCCGACCAGGAGGGGGAGTCCATGCCGGAGGCGGTGATCGTCGAGGCGGTGCGGACGCCGATCGGTAGGCGCGACGGTGTGCTGTCCGGCCTCAAGGCCGTGCAGTTGCTGCGCCACGTCCAGGTCGAGGTGCTCCGCCGGGCCGGCGTGGAACCGGGCGAGGTGGAGCAGATCATCGGCGGTTGCGTCACGCAGGTCGGCGAGCAGAGCCTCAACGTCACCCGCAACGCCTGGCTCGACAGCGGGCTCGACTACGAGGTCGGGGCGAGCACCGTCGACGCCTCCTGTGGCTCCGCGCAGCAGGCCAACCACCTGATCGCGGCGCTCATCACCGCCGGCGCGATCGACGTGGGCATCGCCTGCGGGGTGGAGTCGATGAGCCGGGTGCCCGTCGGCACCAACCTCTACCAGGGGCCGGGGCACTACAAGACACCCGACTACCCGTACGACGATCCGCCGAAGGCGCAGTTCGGCGGCGCGGAGCGGATCGCGGCCCGGCAAGGGCTGACCCGCGCGGACGCCGACGCCTACGGGCTGCGCTCGCAGCAGCGCGCCGCGCGGGCCCGCGACGAGGGCCGCTTCGACCGGGAGATCACACCGGTGCCGCTGCCCGACGGCACGCGCGTCGACGCCGACCAGGGCATCCGCGAGACCACCGAGGAGGGGCTGGCGGCCCTGCGCCCGGTGGTCCCGGACGGCATCCACACCGCCGGCACCACCTCGCAGATCTCCGACGGCGCGGCGGCGATCCTGTGGATGTCGCGGGAGCGGGCTACCGCGCACGGCCTACGACCCCGGGCTCGGCTGGCACAGCAGGTCGTCACCGGCGCCGACCCCTACTACCTGCTCGACGGCCCCACCGTGGCCACCCGCAAGCTGCTCAAGCGCGCCGGGATGACCCTCGCCGACATCGACGTCGTCGAGGTCAACGAGGCGTTCGCCGCGGTAGTGCTGTCCTGGGCGGCGCACCACGACGCCGACCTGGACCGGGTCAACGTCAACGGCGGCGCCATCTCGCTCGGGCATCCGCTGGGCAGCAGCGGCACCCGGCTGCTGGTGACCGCCCTGCACGAGCTGGAACGCGCCGACGGCGAGGCGGCCCTGGTCACCATGTGCTGCGGCGGCTCGCTCGGCACGGCGTCGCTGCTGGTGCGGGAGTAGGCGGCATGGACACCGAGACGCGTACCGCACCCGCCCGCGACGCCGCGGACTTCTACGCCGACGCCCGGCACGACCTGACCGGGCCGTTGCACGGCGTACGGGTCCTGGACGTCACGAAGGTCTGGTCCGGCCCGATCGCCAGTTGCGTCCTGGCCGACCTCGGCGCGGACGTCCTGCGGGTGGAGATGCCCGGCAACCGGGAGGGGCTGATGCCGCCGGACATCCCCGGCACCGGCCTGTCCTGGTTCCGGCAGAGCGTGCACCGCAACAAGCGCAGCATCGGGCTCGACCTGCGCCGCCCCGGCGCGGCAGAGGTGTTCCTGCGGCTCGTCGCCACGGCCGACGTGGTGGTGGAGAACTACAAGCCCGGAACGCTTGACGCCTGGGGCGTCGGCTACGCGCAGTGCCGGGCGGTCCGGCCGGACGTGGTGCTGGTCTCCGTCTCCGGCTACGGCCAGTACGGCCCCGACGCGCAACGACCCGGGTACGACCCCACCACCCAGGCCGCCGCGGGCTGGATGGCGCTCAACGGCGACCCGGACGGCACGCCCCTGAAGGCGCCCACCTTCCTCGCCGACGACCTCGCCGGGCTGCACGCCGTGATCGGCGCGCTCGCCGCGCTGCGCCACCGCGACCGCACCGGCGAGGGACAGCACGTCGACGTGAGCATGCTCGACTCGCTGCTGTTCTCCAGCAACGGCTACCTCACCCTGGGCGCGACAGGGGTGCCGCTGCGCCGCTGGGGCGACCAGGCCGACTTCGTCGTGCCGGCCGGCTGCTTCCGGTGCGCCGACGGCCACGCCTACGTGGCCGTCGCCCTGGACCGCTCCTGGCGTCGACTCGCCGAGGTCGTCGGCCGCCCCGAACTGGCCCGCGCACCCGGGTACGCGACGAACGAGGAACGCCGCGCCAACCGCGCCACAGTCAACGCGGTAGTCGCCGACTGGTGCGCCGGGCGGACCTGCGCCGAGGTGGTCGCCACCCTCGACGCGTCCGGGATCACCGCCGAGCGGGTGCGGACCTTCGCCGAGGCCGCCACCGACCCGCAGGTCCACGCCCGGGCGATGGTGCAGGAGACGGTGCTGTCCAACGGCAGCACCGCGCCGCTGACCGGGCCGGCGGTCAAGTTCTCCCGGACACCGACAGCCGTCCGCTCCGGCGCACCCGAGCCCGGCGCGGACACCGACCGGGTCCTCGACGAGGTGGGCGTCGACGCGGCAACGCGGGAACGGCTGCGCGCGCAACGGGCCATCGGATGAGCAGGGGGTGACATGACTACGGCAGGCGACGCGCCACGCTGCGCGCTGGTGACCGGGGTGTCCCGGGGAATCGGCCGGGCCGTCGCGCTCCGGCTCGCATCCGAGGGGTACGCGGTGGCGGGCTGCTACAGCGCGCCCAGCGAGGCCGCCGAGAAGACCCGGGCGGAGGTCGAGGCGTACGGGGTCGGGTCGTGGTTCGAGCCGTGCGACGTGACCGACCCGACCGCCGTCGACGCGTTCGTCAGCGCCGCCGAGCGGCACCTCGGACCGCTCACCGCGCTGGTCAACAACGCCGGCATCACCCGGGACCGACCGCTGGTGCTGATGGCCCCGGACGAGTGGCACGACGTGATCGGCACCAACCTCACCGGCACCTGGAACACCTGCCGGACGGTCGCGTTCCGCTTCCTCAAGCGACGCCGCGGCGCCATCGTCAACCTTTCCTCGGTGGCCGGGGTCACCGGCAACACCGGGCAGACCAACTATGCCGCGAGCAAGGCCGGCATCATCGGGCTCAGCCTGTCGCTGGCCAAGGAGGTCGCCGGGTACGGCGTACGGGTCAACGTGGTCGCGCCCGGCTTCATCGAGACCGACATGACCGCCGCGCTGCCGGCGAAGCTGCGCGAACAGGCGCTGGGGCAGATCCCGCTGGGCCGCTTCGGCGCGCCCGCCGACGTCGCCGAGCTTGTCGAGTTCCTGCTCTCCGAACGCGCCGGCTACGTCACCGGCCAGGTGATCCGCGTGGACGGGGGGATCGTGCTGTGACCGCCGCACCCGCGTTCAGCGCCGCGACCCGTCCCGTCGACACGTACGAGGCCGCGGCGGCGCCCCTGCCGGCGATCGACTGGGTCGAGGTGTCCGCCGGGCCGCGTGGCGGTATCGGCCTGCGCGCCGGCGTCACCGTCGACGCCACCGACGTCTACCTGGCCGGGCACTTCCCCGAGCTGACCGTCTATCCGGGCGTGTTCACCCTGGAGACGATCGGGCAGGCCGTGACGGCGGCCGTCGGCTACTGCGCCGGCCGGCTGCCCCAGCTGCACCTGTTGCGCTCCGCCCGGTTCCTCGCCCCGCTGCTGGCCGGCGACACGCTCACCGTCGAGGCGTCGGTCGGCCCGGTCGGCGAGGACCAGTCCTTCGACGTGACCGCCAGGTGCGTACGCGACGACGGTGTCCACGCGGCGACGGTGCGTGCCGTCTACCGCTGGCCGGGCGCGGACGGCGGGAACGCCCGATGAGACTCGAGCACGGCGAGCTGCGGTCCCTGCTGCCGCACCGCTACCCGATGCTGCTGCTCGACCGGGTCGACAACGTCGAGCCGGGCGTGAGCCTGGAGGCCGTCAAGGCGGTCACCGGCTGCGAGCCCTGCTACCGGGGGATCGCCGAGGGACAGGCCCCCGACCGGTACGCGTACCCGGCGTCGCTGCTGATCGAGTCGTTCGGTCAGGGCGCCGCGGTGCTGTGGCTGCTGTCGCGCGGGCCGGGCACGACGGGGTTGCCGATGTTCACCGCGGCCCGTGACTGCGTGCTGCTGCGCCCGGTGTACCCGGGCGACGTGATCCGGCACCGGGTTCGACTGGAACAGGTCGTGCACGGCGCCGCGTTCGCCGCCGGATCCAGCTGGGTGGGGACCGACCAGGTGGCGGAGTTCGGCTCGATGATGGCGGTCGTCCGACCGGCCGACGCCATCGCGGAGCGGAAACGATGAGAGGAAGAGGGACTCGGAATGAGTGAGCGCGACCAGCACATGGCGGAGCTGCGGGACATCGTGGCGGAGGTGCTCGAGTTGGAACCCGAGGAGGTCGCCGACACCGCAGACTTCGTCGAGGAGTACGAGGCGGACTCGTTGCGGGCGATCGAGATCCTGGCCCGGATCGAGAAGAAGTACCGGGTGGAGATCCCGCAGGCCGAGTTGAACGAGATGCGCAGCCTCAAGGCCGTCCACGAGGTGGTGGCGCGACACGCCGGCTGGCAGGACTGACCGTGCACCGCGTGGTCGTCACCGGGCTCGGCCCGGTGTCCGGCATCGGTATCGGCGTGCACGAGTTCACCGACGGGCTGCGCTCCGGCCGGTCGGCAGCCGCGCCCATCACGAGCTTCGACGCGACGGGGTTCCCGCACCACTGGGCCGGTGAGGTGCCCGCGTTCCGGCCGGAGGCGCTGCTGCGGCGGCTGCGGGTCGCCGACTGGGGCCGCTCGGCGCTGTTCGCGGCGGCCGCCGCCCGGCTGGCCGCGCTGGACGCGGGTCTGTCGCTGCCGACCACCGACCCGGGGCGCGTCGGCGCGGTCATCGGCACCACGAGTGGCGAGTCCACTGTGGTGGAGCAGCTCACCGCGGAGTTGGTGGCCGACGGCTACCCGGCCATGTCGGCCGAGGCGCTGCGGCAGGCGCCTGCCGAGCGGCTGTCCTACGCGGTGAGCGCCGAGCTGGGACTGGCCGGGGAGTCGGTCACCCTCACCACCGCCTGCTCGGCCAGCAACTACGCCATCGGGTACGCGTACGACCTGTTGTGCTGGGGGGAGGCGGACGTGATGGTGGCCGGCGGCGCCGACTCGGTGTGCCGCTGGGCGCACGCCGGCTTCTACCGGCTCGGCGCGCTTACCGAGCGGGCCTGCCGGCCGTTCGACCGGGACCGCTCCGGCATCCTCACCGGTGAGGGCGGCGCGGCCCTGGTGCTGGAGACCCTCGATCACGCGCAGGAACGGGGCGCCCGGATCTACGCCGAGGTGCTCGGGTACGGCGTCAACTGCGACGCCCACCACATGGTCGCGCCCAACGAGGACAGCGTCGCGGCGTGCATGCGGCTGGCCCAGGAGAACGCCGGGGTGAAGCCGGAGGACATCGACTACATCAGCACGCACGGCACCGGCACGCCCGCCAACGACCTGTGTGAGGCGCGGGCCATCCGGGCGGTGTTCGGTGACCGGGTGCCGCCGGTCAGCTCGATCAAGTCGATGCTCGGGCACACGATGGGGGCGGCGAGCGGGTTCGGCGCGATCGCCACCACGCTGGGCATCCGGCACGGGTTCCTGCCGCCGACCATCAACTGGGCCAACCCCGACCCGGAGTTGTCGTGGATCGACCCGGTGCCGAACACGGCCCGGCCGGCCACGGTACGGGTCGCGCAGAACAACGGCTTCGCCTTCGGCGGCAACAACGCCATCACGATCTTCGGGGCGATCCGGTGACCGGCCTGGTGACCGGCTGGGGGGTGCTCAGCGCGGCCGGGGACTCGGTCACCGAGTTGCTGGCAGCCGTTCGCGCCGGCGCCGTTGTCGGCGTGGACGTCCGCGACCGCTTCGACGAGCCGCTGCCCACGGCGCAGGCCCCGGCGATCGCCGACTTCGACGTACGCCGGCTGCTGGGTCGCAAGGGCACCAGCTTCCTGGACCGGGCGACAGCCCTGGCGATGGTGGCCTGCGGGCGGGCGTTGGCCGACGGTGGGCTCACCCCGGACGACGACAACCGGCACCGCATCGGTGTGGTGCTGGGCACCACCACCGGCAGCCTGAAGTCCACCATGGACTTCTCCCGGGAGACGCTTGTGCAGGACAAGCCGTACCTGGTCAATCCGGTGTTGTTCCCGAACACGGTGATGAACTGCGCCAGCGGCCAGGCCGCGATCCGCTACGGGCTGCGCGGCGTCAACGCCACGGTGGCCGGTGGCCCGCTCGCCTTCCTGTACGCGCTGCGCTACGCGCTCAATGCCCTGCGCCGGGGATATGTCGATGCCCTGCTGGTCGGCGGAGTGGAGGAGTACACGCCGAACACGGCGTGGGCGGCCGAGCTGACCGGCGCCGGTCCGGCCGGTGAGGCGGCGGCGGTCTACCTGCTGCGCCGCCCGGCACCCGGGCTGACCGGGACGCCGCGCGCCCAGGTACTCGCGGTGGCCACCGGTTTCCAGCCCGAGCCGAGCGCCGACGGGCTCGCCGGCTGCGTCCGTCGGGCGCTGGCCACGGCGAAGGTCCGCCCGGCCGACGTGTGGGCCATCGCGAGCGGTGAACTCGACGCCGACAGCCTCTCCGAGGTGGTGCCGGCGGCCGCGCAGCGAATGTCGGTGCGTCCCGCGTTCGGCGACTGCCAGTCCGCCACCGGCGCGCTGGCGCTGGGCGTGCTGCTCGGCCACTACGCCGAGGATCCGGCCGCGCGCGGCCGGCCCGCGCTCATCGTCGGGCGCTCGCGCGACGGCGCGGTCGCCGCGGCAGTGGTGCGGGGGTAGGACATGTCCGCGACCATCACCGCCACCGCCCTGCGTACCTGCTTCGGCGACGGCCCGGCCACCGTCGCCGCGCTGCTGCGGGGCGCGTGCGGCGCCGCCGGGCTGCGGCGGTCGGACCCGGCCCGGGTGGGCGTCGACCATGGCTACCCGATCGACGACGACCTGCCGTTCGGCCCGAGCCGCTGGCTGACCGACTGCGTGGCCGAGGCCCTCGCCGCCGCCGGCCTCGACCCCCGTCGACAGCGGGTGGTCAGTCTCGTCGGCACCGGGCTGCGCGAGTCGGCCGAGGTGGAACGGGCGGCGCTCGCCGGCGCGGTCGACTTTCCCGCCGAGCGGCTGCACTTCGCCGACGCCGTCGCCGGCGCGGCGCCCGGCGTGCAGCGGGTGGTCACCCTGGCCAACGCGTGCAGCGCCGGCGGTTCCGCCCTCGCCCTGGCGCAGGACCTGGTGGAGACCGGCGAGGCGGACGCCGTGCTGGTCGGCGGCACCGACGGCAGCAGCGCCTCCATGCTGGCGATGATCGGTCGGGTGGCCGGCCACCCGACCAGCCGGGTGCGGCCCTTCGACGCCGACCGGACCGGCGTCCTGCTCGGCGACGGCGCGGCGGTCCTGGTCATCGAGCCGGAACGACCCGACGGCGGCCTGGCCCGGCTGCTGGCCACCGGGCTGTCCTGCGACGCCGGGCACGAGACGGCGCCCGACCCGGCGGGCATCCTGCGGGCGGTCCACGACGCCCACCGCCGCGCCGACCGCCGGCCCGACCAGGTCGACCTGGTGCTGGCGCACGGCACCGGCACGACGCTCAACGACGAGACCGAGGCGCGTGTCATCGCGCAGGTGTTCGCCGATTGTGAGCCCGGCCCCCTGGTCACCGCCCTGAAGGGCGCCGTCGGCCACACGTCCGGAGGGTCGGCGCTGCTCAGCGTCGCCGTCGCCGTGGAGGTCCTGCGTACCGGACGGGTACCGCCGGTGGTCGGGCTGACCCGGCCGGCCCCCGAGGCGGCCGGGCTGCGGCTGGTCCGCGACGCGGCCGTGCGGGCCGACGTGCGGGTGGCGCAGGTGGACGCGTTCGGCTTCGGCGGTCTCAACGCCGTCACCCTCCTGGAGGCGCTGCGATGACCGGCCACGTCCAGGCCGGGCACCTCGCGCCGACCCCGGATCGCACGGTGCCGCCGGCCGCGTCCCGCCGTCCGGGTCAGGTGACCCGCCCGGGTCGGTCCACGACTGACAACGCGCCCGCCGCCGCCCCGGGTGGCGCCGCCGGGGCAGACCCGGCTCGACAGGTGGCGGCCGTTCTCGCGGCGGCACTGCACCTGCCGGGTGTCGACAGGCCGGCCGGTGTCGCCGGGGTATGGGCCGTCGACGAGGAGCCCGCCTGCCCGCCCGAGCGGGCCGCCGACCTGCTCGGCCGCAAGGGTCTGCTGGCCAAGGAACCGGCGACCCGGCTCGCGCTCTGCGCCGTGCACCGCGCGCTGGGCCTCGCCCCGAAGGCGCCCCGCCCGAGCGGACCGGCGGATCCGCGTACCGCGGTGGTGGTCAGCTCCAACCTGGGCAACGTCGCGACCGTCGGCGACATCGCCCGCCGGCTGCGCGAGGGCGGCCCGCGCGAGGTCGGCCCGCTGGAGGCGCCGAACGCGTCCAGCAACGTCATCGCCGGCGCGATCGCGATCTGGTTCCGCTTCGGGGGCCCCAACCTCACCGTCTGCTCCGGGGCCACCGCCGGCCTGGACGCGATCTGGCTGGCCTGCCTGCTGCTGCGTACCGGCCGTGCCGACCGGGTGGTAGTGGTCGGCACCGAACCGGACGACCCGCAGGCCCAGGCCCTGCACGCGGCCCGCGACGGCGTCACCGCCGGTGTGCCGCTGCGCGCCGGGGCGGCCTGCCTGCTGCTCGGCCACGCCGACGCCGCGCCGCGCCCGTTGGCCCTGCTGGGGCCGGTCCGGGCGGGCGTACCCGTCGACGGCACGCCACCCGGCCTCCTGGTCGACGCGGCCGCCGTGGCGGGTGACCACTACGGCGCCGCGGGGGTCGTGCACACGGCGCTGGCCGTACGCCTGGTCGACGCCGAACCGACAGTCACGGTCCGCTGCGGTGACCCCGTCGACGGCATCCGCGAACTCGACGTCCGGGCGGCGCGGCGATGAGCGGCACGCCACCCCCGGTCGCCGTGCACCGGCTCGCCGGCCCGGACACCGGGACGCCGACAGTGCTGCTCGCGCACGGCATGTCCGACACCTGGCGCAGTTGGCGGCCCCTGGCGCAGCGGCTGCCCGCCGGCTGGCGGCTGCTCGCGGCCGAGTTGCCATGGAAGGCCGGCACCGACCACCGCTGGCGGCGTCGGGGCACCCCGGGGGCCTGGCTCGCCGCTGCCGTCCGTGCCCTGGCCACGCCGCCGGACGTCGTGGTCGGCCACTCGCTCGGCGCGAACGCGGTGCTGGAGATGCTCGCCACCGAACCGGACGTCGCGCCGCGCGGGGCGATGCTCATCGCGCCGTTCTACTGCCCGCCCGACCTGTCGATCACCTGGGCGGTGCACGAGCGGGCGCAGGCCAACTTCGTGCAGATCATCGACGAG
This sequence comes from Micromonospora sp. NPDC049275, assembly GCF_043197115.1. NCBI lineage: Bacteria > Bacillati > Actinomycetota > Actinomycetes > Micromonosporales > Micromonosporaceae > Micromonospora > Micromonospora sp. NPDC049275. The sequence continues at coordinate 695,660 of NZ_JBICSN010000002.1, read as the reverse complement.
GGGCTGCGCCACCGTCTCGGCCCCCGCCTGGCCGACCTGGACCCGGAGACCCTGACCGCGATGCGCGACATCATGGTGGACCGGATCGGCCCGGTGGGCTTCACCACGTTGTTCGACCACTTCACGGCGACCGCCGGCCTGCCGCTGCACGCGGTGACCGTGCCGACCATGGTGCTCACCGGTGGCCGCGACCCCGGCCTCGACGGTCCGCGCGTCGGCGCGCTGCGGGCCGAACTGCCCGACGCGCACGTCGTCGTGGAGCCGGACTTCCACCACTTCTGTCATCTCGACCGGGCGGCCGAGGTGGCCCGACACGTCGCGGGCTTCGTCGAGAAGGTCTGCCCCGACCCCGCGATCCGAGGAGGTACGCCGTGACCACGGCGGTTGAGAACGCATCCGTGACGCTGTCCGCCCGACCCGGGTTCGAGGGCGCGAACATCCGCACCTGGATCGGGTTCAAACACTTCGCGTACCTGGTGGAGCAGGGCGTGCTGCAGTGGTTCCGGGAGCGGGGCCACGGCCCCGGGCGGCTCTACCACGAGCACGGGGTGGGGCTGTCCGTCCGGGACTGTTCGCTGCTGCTGCCCGCCGTCCTCGACGTCGACGACACCGCGGCTGTGGTGACGACCCCCGCCGCCAACGGTCGGTTCGCGGTGCGGATGGGTGTGCGCCGCGACGCCGACGTCACTGTGTGTCGGGCCCGGGTGCGGGTGGCCCTGGTGCGGGAGGCGGACGTACCGCAGGCCGCGCCGCTGCCGGCGGAGCTGGCCGGCCTCGCGGAGGATCCGGCCGTCGGCGAGCCGGGCGCCCCCGCCGGCGGCGACCCTGCCGACACGTTGCGCGCCGCAGGCGCGGGCTTCGTGTGGCCGTGGCGGGTGCCCTACTTCTACTGCCAGTACTCGCAGCGGATGCAGCACTCCGGGTACGTCCGGCTGCTGGAGGAGGTGGTGGACCGCTACCTCGCCGACCGGGGTGTCTCGGTGGGCCGGATGCTGCGCGAGCGGGGCTGGATCCCGGTGGTCTCCCGCGCCCGGATCGAGGTGCTCGGCGACGCCCATCTCGACGAGCAGATGTGGGTCAGTTTCACCGTCACCGACGTGCTCAAGAATGTCACGTACGACGCCCGGATGGACTGCCACGTCGTCCGCGACGGTCGCCTGGTCCGGGTGGCCACTGCCAGCATCCTGCACGGGTACGCCGTGAGCCGTGGCCCCGAGGCGGGCCGGCTCGCCACCCTCGACGAGGACACCGTGGCGGCACTGACCGGCGGGCGGCGGTGATGGCCGCCAAGCAGCCCCGCCTGTACTTCTCCTTCCGCAGCCCGTACAGCTGGCTGGCCGTGGAGCGGCTGACCCGGGCGCTGGGCCGGCCGCAGGAGGCGCTGGAGTTCATCCCCTACTGGGACCCGGACGCGCGGAGCGAGGCGGCGTTGACCGCCCGCGGCGGCACCTTCCACTACGTGCAGATGAGCAAGCCGAAGCACCTGTACCTGCTCCAGGACGCCAAGCGGCAGGCCCAACGGCTGGGACTGTCGATGCGCTGGCCGATCGACATCGACCCGTGGTGGGAGGTCCCGCACCTGGGCTGGTTGGCCGCCCGGGAACAGGGCGCGGGGGAGGCGTTCTACCGGGAGGTGATCGCCGCCCGCTGGCAGCGCGGCGAGGACGTGTGCACCCCGGAGGTGATCTCCGAGGTGGCCGAGCGGGCCGGCGTGGACCCGGCGGTGGTGCTCGGCGCGGTGGACGACGAGGCGGTCCGTGCGGCCGGGGCGCACTGCCTGCTGCGGGCGTACGAGGAGGACATCTTCGGCATCCCCTACCTGCGGCTGGGCCCGCACCGGTTCTGGGGCGTGGACCGGGTCAACGACTTCCTCGCCGCGTACGCCGAGCGGACCGGGACGCCTGTCGCGCCCCCGGCGGTGCCGGCGGGCGTGGGCGGGTACGACACCGACACCGGAGGCGGCTGTGGCTGAGCGACGGAACCCGGAGCAGGAGCGTGCCCACCGCCGCCGGCAGTTGGTGCTCACGCTGCGCGCGTTCGCCCTGGCGGGGTTCGACGAGGGCGCGGGTGGGCACGTCACCGCCCGGGATCCGATCGACCCGGACACCTTCTGGATCAACCCGTTCGGGCGGCACTTCGCCCACGTGCGCGACGACGACCTGCTGCGCGTCGACCACACCGGCGACGTGGTCGACGGCTCGGGCCGGATCAACCCCGCCGGGTACGCCATCCACTCGGCCATCCACAAGGCTCGACCGGACGTGGTGGCCGCCGCGCACACCCACTCGATCCACGGTCGGGCGTTCTCGGCCCTCGGCCGGCCGCTCGCGCCGATCACGCAGGACGCGTGTGCCTTCTTCGAGGACCACGAGGTCCACGACGAGTACGGCGGTGTCGTCCTCGACGGCGCGGAGGGCGACCGCATCGCGGCGACGCTGGGCACCGGCAAGGCCGTCGTCCTGCGCAACCACGGGCTGCTCACGGTCGGCGGCTCGGTGGCCGAGGCGGCGTGGTGGTTCCTCGCGATGGACCGCTGCTGCCAGGTGCAGCTACTCGCCCAGGCGGCGGGTGACCTGGTGGTGATCCCCGCCGACGCGGCGCGGGCGGCGCGGGCGGACATCGGCAGCGCGCAGATCGCCCGGCTGAACTTCCGGCCGGTCGCGGAGCACGTCCTGGCCGTCAGCCCCGACCTCACGCACGGCATCACGCCCAGACAGGAGTGACGAGTGGCCGAGCTGCTGAAGACAATGGTCCGGGACCGGGCCGGCGACGTCGCGCTGACCGACGAGCGGACCACCCGGACGTGGGCCGAGGTGGACCTGTCGGTGGACCGGTGGATCGGTGTGCTGCGCGGGGCCGGCCTGGACGTCGGTGACCGGGTGGCGTTCGTGCTCGGCAACCGGCACGAGACCTTCGAGGCGCTGCTCGCCTGCGTGCACGCGGGACTGGTGGCGGTGCCCGTCAACTGGCACCTCACCGCGCCGGAGATCGCCCACATCCTGGCCGACTGTGGCGCCCGGGCGGTGCTCACCGAGGCGGCGTACGCGCCGAGGGTGCGCGACGCGGTGGCGCGTACCCCGGACGGCCCCGACCTGCTGGTGAGCGTCGACGGCGGGGACGGGTGCACGGCGGTGGACGACCTGCCGGTGGGCCCACCCGTCGCGGCGCTCTCCGGTGGCGTGCTGCTCTACACCTCGGGCACCAGCGGACGCCCCAAGGGCGTGGTCAACCCGCTGCTCAAGGTCGGCGCCCCGATCGACCGGGTCGCCGCCACCACCGAGTCGCTCGGCGGCGGGTTGGGCATCCCGACGCAGGGGCAGGCACTGCTGGTCGGTCCCTGGTACCACTCGGCCCAGTTGTTCTTCGCCCAGTTTCCGCTGCTGCGCGGTTGTGGGCTGGTGCTGCGACGCGGGTTCGACCCGGTCGAGGTGCTGCGGGTGATCGACGAGGAGAAGATCACGATCAGTCATCTGGTGCCGACCCAGTTCATCCGCCTGCTCCGGGTCGACGCGGCGACCCGGGCGGCGTTCTCCGGCGCGAGCCTCGCCCGGATCTGGCACGGCGGAGGCCCGTGTCCGCCGGAGACCAAGCAGGCGATGATCGACTGGTGGGGGCCGGTGTTCGTGGAGTACTACGCCGCGACCGAGGCCGGCATCGTCACCCTCGCCGACTCGCACACCTGGCTGGCCCGACCGGGCACGGTGGGCCGGCCGGCGCCGCCGACCGAGGTGGTGGTGGTCGACGACGAGGGCCGGCCGGTGCCCGCCGGGCAGGAGGGCCAGGTGGCTGTGCGCCGGCCCCCGGGCCGGGGTTTCCACTACCACAACGCCCCGGAGCAGACCGAGCAGGCGTACGTCGCCCCGGACACGTTCACCGTCGGTGACCTGGGCCGCCTGGACGCCGACGGCTATCTGTTCCTCACCGGCCGCTCGGCGGAGCTGATCGTCACCGGCGGCGTGAACGTCTATCCCGCCGAGGTGGAGGCGGTGCTGTCGACGCACCCCGGCGTGCAGGACAGTGTGGTCATCGGGGTGCCGGACGAGGAGTTCGGCGAGCAGGTCCGGGCGGTGGTGCAGCTCGACCCGGCGTGGCCGGCCGAGGGTGTCGAGCAGGTCCTCGACGCGCACTGCCGGACCAGCCTGGCCGGTTTCAAGGTGCCGCGCTCGTACGAGGTGGTCGACCGGATTCCCCGCGAGCCCACCGGCAAGCTGCCCCGTCGGGCGTTGCGGGACCGCTACCGACCGGCCACGGTGTCACCGGGTCTGCTCGCGGATCCGGCGAGCTACCTGAGCGGCGTACCGCACGACGAGTTCGCCCGCCGCCGACGGGAGGCGCCGGTGGCCTGGGTCGAGGAGGTCGAGCTGACCCGTACCGACCAGGACCGGTCGGTACGGTCCCGGGGCCGGGGTTTCTGGGCCGTCACCAGGCACGCCGCGGTGTCCGAGGTGTCCCGTGATCCGGCGACGTTCTCGTCGGCGGCCGGTGGCGCGTTCCTCGCCGACCCCCGGACACCTGAGGATCTGCACCGCAACCGGCAGCTGCTGATCAATATGGACGCTCCGGAGCACGCGTGGGTGCGGCGGCTGGTGGCGGGGGCTTTCACCCCCCGCGCGGTGGGCCGACTGGGTGAGCTGGTGACGCGGCACGCCGAGGAGGTGGTCTCGCGGGCGGTGGCCGCGCGCGACATCGACGTGGTGGCGGACCTCGCGGCCGAGTTGCCGCTGCTCGTCCTCACCGACCTGCTCGGCGTGCCACGGGAGGACCGCCGGTTGCTGTTCGACTGGAGCAACAACCTGGTCGGGTTCGACGATCCACGCTACGGCGGCGGCAGCGTGCAGCGCTACCGGGACACCTTCGCGGCGGCCTTCTCCTACGTCCGCGAGTTGGCGGCCCAGCGACGGGCCGCGCCCACCGACGACCTGCTCAGTCTCCTCGTGCACGCCGAGGCCGACGGCCGGGGCCTGACCGACGCGCAGCTGTGCCAGTTGTGGCTGCTACTGGTCATCGCCGGCAACGAGACCACCCGGCACCTGATCTCCAACGGGGTGCAGGCGTTGCTGGAGCACCCCGAGCAGCGCGACCGGCTGATCGCCGAGCCCGACCTGACCCCGAGCGCGGTCGAGGAGCTGCTGCGCTGGGTCACACCGATCATGCAGTTCCGGCGCACCGCCACCCGCGACACAGTCCTCGACGGCACCGGCATCGCCGCCGGGGACAAGGTCGTCATCTACTACGCCTCGGCCAACCGGGACCCGGCCGCGTTCACCGACCCCGACCGGCTGGACCTCGCCCGCGACCCGAACCCGCACCTGGCGTTCGGCATCGGCCCGCACTTCTGCCTGGGCGCGCACCTGGCCCGGCTGGAGATGGCGGCCTTCCTCACCGCGATCCGTCCGCACCTGGGTCGGCTCCGACTGACCGGGCCGGTACGCCGGATGCGGACAAACTTCATGAACGCCGTCACCGCGATGCCCGCGCGCTTCGACGTCGCGCCGGAAGGGGAGTGACCCCATGCCACTGGACCTGCACTGGTTCCTGCCGACGCACGGCGACGGCCGCGACCTGGCCGAGCCCGCCCGCGGTCGCGGCGCCCGGCCGTCGCGCATCACCCGCCGTCCGCCGGACATCGGCTACCTGGCGCAGGTGGCGCGCGCCGCCGACCGGTTGGGTTTCGCCAGTGTGCTCACGCCCGCCGGGTTGTTCTGCGAGGACCCGTGGGTGGTGGCGTCCGCGCTGGCCGCGCAGACCGAGCGACTGAAGTTCATGATCGCGTTACGACCGGGCCTCGCCTCGCCCACGCTTGTCGCGCAGATGGCCGCGTCCCTGCAACGGGTCTCGGCGGGCCGGGTGCTGCTCAACATCGTCGCCGGCAGCGACCCGGACGAGCAGCGCCGCTACGGCGACTGGCTGGACCACGACGCCCGCTACGCCCGCGCCGAGGAGTTCCTCACCGTGCTGGGTGGACTGTGGGCCGGCCAGCCGGTCGACCACGACGGTGAGCACTACCGGGTGAAGGCCGCTCTGCTGGCCCGGCCGCCGGCCACCGCTCCGGCCGTGTTCCTGGGCGGGTCCTCACCGGCGGCGCAGCGGGCGGCCGCCCGGCACGCCGACGTGTATCTGGCCTGGGGTGAGACACCGGCCCAGCTCGGCGAGCTGCTGGGTCGGGCACGCGAGCAGGCGGCTGAGGTCGGCCGCACACTGCGCACCGGGAGTCGGCTGCACGTGATCACCAGGGACACCGCGCGGGAGGCGTGGGCGGAGGCGGACCGGCTGCTCGCCGGCGTCGACCAGGCGCGGATCGCCGCCGCTCGGCAGCGCTTCGCCCGCACCGACTCGGAGGGCCAGCGGCGGGCCGCGGCGCTGCACGCGGACGGCAACGCCCGGATGGAGGTGTACCCGAACGTCTGGGCGGGCTACTCCCTGATCCGCCCCGGTGCCGGTGCGGCGCTGGTGGGCAGCCACGAGGAGGTCGCCGAGCGGATCGCCGAGTACCACGCCGCAGGGGTGGACCATCTGATCCTGTCCGGGCAGCCGCACCTGGAGGAGGCGTACTGGTTCGGCGAGGGAGTGTTGCCGCTGCTGCGCCACGACGGTCTCCTCGACCCCGCGACCGACGCGCACACCCCGACCGATGCGGACGCCGGGTCCCGGCGGACCCCGGAGCTGGCGGTGGGCCGATGAGCCGGCCCGTCGCGGAGCTGCCGATGACCGCGCTGATCGGCAACCCGAAACCCCATTCCCGTACGCGGACCGTCGCGCTGGCCACCGCGGCCGCCCTGCACTCCCGACTGACCCACTGCCCGACCCCGGTCGGAGCGCCGACGGTGATCGACCTGGCCGAGCTGACTGCCGAACTGGTCGGTCAGGGCAGCCGGCCGGAGACCCTCGACGAGGTGCTGGAGGCGGTACGCAGGCCGGGGCTGCTGCTGGTGGCAAGCCCCACGTTCAAGGCGGCGTACAGCGGCCTGCTGAAGCTCTTCGTCGACGTACTGCCCCGGGGCGCGCTGACCGGGGTCGTGGCGGTGCCGGTGATGACCGCCGCCCGGTCCGGTCACCGGCACGTCGTCGACACCTACCTGGGCGCGCTGCTGGCCGAGGTGGGCGCGTACGTGCCCGTGGCCGGCCTGTGTGTGCTGGAGCGCGAGTTCGACACGGCGGAGATGGGCATCGAGCGCTGGCTGGACCGGGCGACGCCGGCGGTGGTGGACGCGCTCGCCGGGGTGCCCGGCGTGCCGGCCGAGCCCGGGGTCAGCCGGCGTTGACCTCGGTGTCGTGCTTGCGGCGCATCCGGCTGATCCAGCCCTGTGCCGTGTGCACCGGAACGTCGAAGTGCTCGGCGACGGCGCTGATCGTGCCGACCTGCTCGTAGACCGCCTCCAGGTCCGCCGGGTCGGGCGCCCGGCGGTACGCGCGACCGGCCTTGAGTCGGCTGAGCCGGTCCGGTTCGCCGCCCCGGCGTGCGGGCCGGGGCGGCAGCGGTCGCGGTGCGGTCTCGGTGGCGGTGGTCGCGGGGACCGGTCCGACCGTCACGGCCGGACGGGGCGCGGCTTCGGCGCGGCTCCTGTCCCGGTCCTGCGGGGGGATGAAGGCGCGCAGCAGGGCATCGAAGTCGACGTAGGGCAGCTCGCCGGTCAGGCCGGCGCTCTGCGGCGCGCGGACGGTGAGCTCCCGTACGACCGGGTGCCCGTTGCCGGTCTCCAGACGCACGACGGTCTGGGCCACCGGGCCGGTGATCTCCTCACCGTCGTCCTCAACGGGCACGATGGTGATGATGTATTGACTCACGACGATGCCTTTCCTGCGCATCTCCGGGCGAGCCAGTGCGGCTTCCGGCCCCCCGGTCAACCCTGTCGGGTTTGACCTGTGGTGGGAGACAAGATATCAGATTCCCGCAGGCAGAAGGCGAGATATCCGACACTCGCCACGGGACGCCTATCCTTCATCTCCGTTTTATTGTGGGCATCAACGCTCAAACCGGGCTCTCCGGGTCGCAGACCCTCGATCCTCGGTCGTCGATCGCGGGTCGACAGCCCGGGACACCAGCAACGCGGCCAGCCCGGCCCGCGACGACACCCCCGTCTTGCGGAAGATCCGGGTCAGGTGGGCCTCCACCGTCTTGACCGTCACGTACACCTGGTCCGCCGCCTCGGCGTTGCTCGCACCGGCGGCCACGAGCCGGGCGATGTCCCACTCCCGCCGGGTCAGGGTCAGCTCCCCGCCCGCGGCCGCGGCCGGCAGGCGACCCGCGGCTCCGGCCGCGCGGCTCTGCTCGCCGGCCACCGAGCGGCGCAGCGGCGGCGAGTCGACAAGCTCCGCGATACGGCGGGTCTCGGCGAGTTCGACCTCCGCCGCCGACCACTCCCGGGCGTCGCACAGGGCCCGCGCGCGCACCAAGCGCGCCGACGCCTCCTCCAGCCTCCATCCCAGACTCGCGAAGGTGTCGGCCGCGGCGGCGGCCAGCTCCGCGGCGCAGCGCGGATCCGCCTCCAGGGTCAGCCGCGCCCGGGCGGTCCGGGTCAACGCGCTCTGCCCGCGCAGCCCCAGCCGCTCGGCGTACCCCTCCGCCACGGCCAACCAGCGCGCGGCCTCGTCGCACCGACCGGCCTTGTGCGCCGTCTCGGCCAGGGCCGAGGCCCAGCAGGCCCGGTTGGTCACCTCGACCTGGTCGAGACCGTCGCCGCCGCAGGCGCGCAGCAACGTCGACGTCGAGCCGGCCCGGTCGCCGGCGAGGAAGCGCAGACGCACCGACACGCGCTGACTCGCCCCGTCGTACCAGTTCTCGCGGCGGGTGCTGGCGTCCAGCACGGCGGTGTCGGCCAGGTGACGCGCCGCCGCCGGGCCGCTGCGCCACGCCACCGCGATGGCCCGGTAGGCGCGCGCCAGCGCCACCATCGGGTCGATGCCCATGGCGACGGCCACCTCCTCGGCGTCCTCACCCTCGACCCGGGCCCGGTCCAGGCTGCCCAGTCGGGCGGTCACCGCGCAACGGCCCACCAGCAGCCAGGGGGTGAGCGCCACGAGACCCCCGCGGCAGCAGATGTCCAGCGCACGGTCGAAGTGGTGCAGGGCGGAGCGTTCCCGCTCGTGGAAGTACTCGGCCCAGCCCAGCAGGGCCAGCAGGTCCGGGTGCCGGGCGAGGTCGGTGTCGGCGAACGCGTCCACCTCGGACGACGCCCGATCCAGCGTCTCGGACACCCGGATCCCGCAGTCGGTGTACGCGGCCACGAACGACTGCACCACCGCCGCCGTGGTCGCGCAGACCGCCGAGCCGGTGCGTTCGGCCAGCGGGCCCAGACTCCGGGCGTGCTCCGCCGCGTCGGGCGCCGCGCAGAGGGCGCCGGCGATCGCGGCCTCGACCGTCAGCAGGAAGTGAGTGTGCGGCTCCACCTGCCCGTCCCGGTACGGCAGCAACAGCGCGTACGCGTCGAACGGCCGGCCCAGCAGGCGTTCCACCCGCGCCCGTGCGGCCACCGCCCGCAGTCGCTTGTCGCAGTCGGCGAGCGGACGGCGGGTGAGTTCCTGTAGCAGGGTGCGGGCCTGGCGCAGTTGACCCGCGCCGACAAGCGCGTCCGCCATCGCGAACTCCAGCCGCGTACGGCGTGGTTCGGTGACCTCGGCGGCGGGCAGCAGCCGCTGGACGTTCGTCAACCACCGGATCGCGTCGAGACGGGGCACGAGACCGCTCTCCGCCGCCTCGATCAGCGCGTCGGCTGTCGCCGGTTCGGCGCACTGGCCGCTTGCCGACAGGTGTTCGGCGTACCGGGTGACCGGATGCCCGAGCTCGCGCAGGACGCGGGCCGCCGTCGCGTGCAGGCGTCGTCGCCGGCCGGGAGACAGCGAGCGGTACACCACGGTGCGGTCCACCTCGTGGCGGAACCGCAGGGTCGACGCCTCGGTGGGGTCGGTCCGCAGCAGGTCGACGGCCACCAGCGCGTCGAGCAGGTCGCTGGTGACCTCCGGGCCACGATCGGCGAGGGCCGCGGCCAGCGCCGGTTCGAACCCGTCCGGGCACACCGCGACGGCCTCCAGCATCTGCCGCTGCTCGTCGGTGAGCGCGTCGAGGTCGAGCTGGACCGCGCCTGTGACATCGACGGGCAGCTCGGCGGGCAGGCCACGCAGGGCGGCGACCGGGCCGTCCAGTGCGCCCGGGCGGTAGGCGAGGACGTAGCGGGGCACGCCGCCGGAGAGCACGTGGACCCGCTGGGCGGCGCGTCCCTCCGCCAGCCCGAGCAGCGCGGCCACGCTGGCGGGATCCAACGGTGTCAGGGTGACCGCCCGGCGGCTCAGGTGGATGCCGGCGGCGAGCGCGGTGGTCACCCGGGTCGGCATCTGCCGCGGCCGGTACGCGGCGACCCACAGCAGACCCGCGGGCGGCGCCTGCGCGAGTCGACTCAGCAGCGTGGCCGTCGCGGGTGACGCGCCGTGCAGGTCGTCCAGGAGCAACAGCAGCGGACCGCCGGCGGGGACCGCCGTGGAGGGCTCCTCCGTCAGCGCCGTGAGGACCTGCCGGATCTGGTGGCCGTCGTGGCCGGTCGCGGCGAGCACCGGCACCCCGGCTCGTCGGGCTCGTGCGGCGACCTCGCGCAGCAGCCGGGTCTTGCCGGTGCCGGGGTCACCCACGAACTCGATCATGGCGGGTTGGCCGTCGTGGACCCCGACCAGGGCGCGGTCGAACAGGTCGAGCGCACAGTTGCGCCCGACCAGGGGGTCGAGAGGGTCCCCCGCCGGTGGCGGGGCGAACTCCTCCTCGCTGATGTTCATCGGCGCTCCACGAGGGACACCCGTACGGTGCGGCCCGTCGGCGTACGCCATCGGGTCGGGCGCGTGTCGTGCGGTGCGGCGACGGCCTGACGGCCTGGTCGGACGCGACGGCGCGGTGCGCGTTGGCTCAGCATCAACTGCCACCCCCAGGATCTGTCCCGTTCGGGCCTCTCGGCGTGCCCGATACCGGCGGTGCCAATTGCCGGCGCTCGGGCGAGCGGCAGGTGCAACTCTAGGTCCGCGTGCCAAGAACTGCGATCGCGGGACCGGTTGCTCCTATTGCCGAAGAGAGCAAATGTTGATGTCCAAAAACCGAAATAGCGGACTTGAGTCTTGACACAGCGCACACCGGCGGTTGCGTTGAGTTCACGACAATGTGGGGTTTCCCCTACTGTCGCATCGTTCCTCGTCGCTTAATGTCGACCCCGGCGGTGCGACGCCTTCTGGGGGGACTTCGGATGACCGTTCAGTACCGATCCTATCTGGACAATTCGTCAGATGCCGAGGTGATGCTCAACGAGTCGGAACGATGGCACGCATTTCAGTGCCTTTTACCGCCACGTGCGGCGGTTGCCGACGCGTTCCTCACCCGGGGCATCAGTCCGCTGCTGCACGGCCTTCAGACCACCGGCGAACTGTCCGCCTGGTCATTCACCCGACAGTCGCCACGGGTGGTGAGTCTGCACCTGCTGGGCAGTGCGCCACGACTGCTGGCGGCCCGACTGGCGGGGCTCTGCCTGGCGGTCGGGGCTCAGGGGCCCGTGCACCTGCCGCACCTCGCCGCTCCGCCGGCGCGCGATCCCCGGCTTGTCGACGTGGCGGTCGACCTGATCGGGATGACCCCGGGGCGGCAGGCCCGCCTCGGCGCCGCCGTGGACCTGGCGATGGTGGCGGCCATACGCAGTTGCCCCGCCCTGGGCGGCGACAGCGACCTCGCCGCGACCGAGGCCGTGGCGGCGCTGCCGAGCGGCCGCTGGCAGCGGATCGCCACCGCCCTGCAGACCGAACGCCACCCGCTGACCTGCTGGTCACACCTGCTGGAGGCGTTCCGCCGCGCACCCGGCTACGAGGGTGCGATGACGTTTGACCTGGTCCACCTGCTGCACAATCAGCTCGGGCTCACCAAGCGTGACGAGCAGCGGGTGCACGCGGGTCTGATCCGTTCCCTGTCGCGGCGTCGGCCCGGCGCACGCCGGTCGCCCCGCTCGCACCTGAGCGTCCCGCACCCCGGACCGGTCCGCCCGGGAAGGTGAACGACACGCGCGGCGCCCTGGCCGGGGCCGTCGACCGACCGGCGAGGAGTCAACGCCTGCGGCACCGAGGTGCGTGCGGTGTTCCGGCGCGCAGGCGTACGCCGGAACACCGCGGGTGCAGGGTCAGCGTGCCAGCCACTGCCGGTAGGACGTCGGCGCGAGCACGGCGCCCTCCTCGGCGATCAGCACGTCGCCGGGAACGGCCGCGAACATGCCGGCGCTGTCGTCGGCGGTGACGGTGCGCGGGTCGCCGTGCGCGGCGAGGGTGGTCCGGCCCAGCTCGTCGAGCGCGAACACGTCGGGGCCGGCGACGTTGCGGACGCCCAGCAGGGGAGCGCCCACGCAGACGTCGGCGACGGCCTGGGCCACGTCGGCCGCGGCCATCGGCTGGACGGGGGTGCGGGGCAGGCGGACGCCGCTCTCGTCGGCGGTCCAGGAGATGACCGCGTCGATGAACTCGAAGAACTGCGTGGCGCGGACGATCGAGTACGGCACCGCGCTGGCCTTGAGGATGTCCTCCTGGAGCACCTTGGCGCGGTAGTAGGCCAGGTCGGGCACCTGGTCGACGCCGAGGATGGACAGGATCACCGCGTGGCCGACGCCGGCCCGCTCGGCGGCCGTCACGAGGTTGTCCATTGTCGTCTGGAAGAAGGCGGGGGAGGCGTCGTCGAAGGTCGGCGAGTTGGTCAGGTTGACGACGACGTCGGCGCCCGTGAGCGCCTCGGGCAGGCCCTGCCCGGTGAGGAGGTCGACACCTGTCGACTGCGAGTGCGGAACCGCCTCGTGCCCGCCAGCCCGCAGGATCGTGACGACCTGGGACCCGATCAGTCCGGTCCCGCCCAGTACGGCGATCTTCATGTCCGTTCCACCTTTCCTGCCTGTTTGTCCGTCGTGCCGCGCACGGCCACTTAACTCGGACTTCCTATGTCCGAGAACTATACTCGGACAGGATGGATCCGAGTATCGGGGTGGTTAAGGTGAGGCGATGAAGATGTCCGGCGGGGTCGAGTGGGCGCTGCACTGCTGCGTCGTGCTCACTGCCAGCAGCAGGCCCGTCCCGGCCGCCCGGCTCGCGGAGCTGCACGACGTCTCCGGCAGCTACCTCGCCAAACAGCTCCAGGCGCTTGCCCGCGCCGGGCTCATCCACTCCGTGCAGGGCAAGTCGGGCGGATACGCGCTGACCCGCGCTCCGGAGAGCATCAGCCTGCTCGACGTGGTCCACGCCGTCGACGGGCCGGGCCCCGCCTTCGTCTGCACCGAGATCCGCCAGCGCGGCCCGCTGGCCAGCCCACCCGAGGCCTGCGCCCGCGCGTGCCCGATCTCCCGCGCCATGTCGAGTGCCGAGAAGGCGTGGCACGCCGCCCTGGCCGCTGTCACGATCGCCGATCTCGCCCGCGACGTGGCCGTCGACTCCGGCCCCGAGGCGCTGCCCGGCGTCAGCGCGTGGCTCACCGGCGACAGCGCCGGCTGACCGCGCTCAGCCGGTGTGGCGTACCTCGGTTTCCCAGATCTGCGCCCACGGACGCCGCAGCCCCCGACAGACGAGGATCGGGCCGCCGTTCTCGTCGTTGTCCACCTCGACCCGCTGATCCACCCGCCCGGCGGGCGCGCACTGCTGGAACCAGGCGTTCAGCGCGTCGGGGCGCTCCCAGCCGACGACGATCGCCACGTCCGCGTCGGCGGGCGGACGGCCGAAGTCGACAGTGCTGTTGTGCCCCGAGTAAGCCCGGGGAAGCCCACGGGCCGGGCCGTAGCGGGCGATCGCCCCGGCCTCTCCGTAGTTGCCGGTGAGGATGACCGCCCGCGCGCGCTCCTGCGGTGGCAGGCCACGATGGACGGCCGCGACCGAGTCGGCGAAAGCCGGCCAGCCGATGGTCTCGCCGGCGTCGTAGTTGACGTCGACCACGAAAGCGGGCAGCCGCTCGGCCGGCAGCACCGGCAGCAGCAACACGAGGTTGGGTAGGAGGAACAGCACGGCGCCCGCCACGAGCACACCCCGCCGCAGCCACGCCGACCCGCGCGACGCCCAGGCGGCGGTCACCACCGCGCCGGCGGCGACGAGGGCGAGTAGCAGAGGCGCGTCGTAGTAACCCTTGCCGCCGGCGACCAGGACGACGCCGACCACGACCACCCAGGCCCAACCCACCGCGCGGTACGCCCGCCACGCCGGCCGGCGCAGCAGTGCGACGAGACCGGCGATCCAGATCGGCACGGCGTACGGGCTGATGATGAGGAACTGCAGGGTGAACGCGTCGAGGCGACCGCTGTAGGAGCTGTCGCCGTCGGCGATGGAGGCGGCCACACCGAGCTGCGGGAAGCCGTGCGTGGCCTGCCAGATCAGGTTCGGAGCGGCCAGCAGCACGGCGATCCCGGCGGCGACGAGAACCCACTTCTCGCGCAGCAGCCGACGCGGCCCGGCGATCAGCACCCCGGCCACCAGACCGACGGCCAGCAGCGCGGGCAGCAGCTTGTTGAGCATGCCCACGCCGAGCACCAGCCCGAGCGCGAGCGCCCACCGGTTGTCCCCGGTGCGCAGCAACCGCACCGCGCACCACACCACCGCGAGCCAGACCAGCAGGTCGACGGTCGTGGTGCTGAGCAGGTGCCCGCTGGCGAGCACGATGCCGGACAGCGCGGCCAGCACCGCCGCGAAGCTCTGCCCGCCCCGACCGCCGCCCAGCTCGCGGGCGATGGCGGCGACCAGCAGGACCGCCACGCCGGCCAGCAGCGCCGACGGCGTACGCAGCACCACCAGGTTGCCCGGCGCGATCGTGTCGAGCAGCCGGGCCAGCGCCGGAACGAGCGGGCCCTGGTCGACGTAACCCCAGGCGAGGTGCCGGCCGCAGAGCAGGAAGTAGAGCTCGTCGCGGTGATAGCCGTACCGGCCGGCGAGCAGCAGCAGCGTCACGCTTGTCGCCGCGGCCACCAGCCACGGCCCCCGCGCGCGCGGACCGGGCTGCGGCAGGCGTCCCGGCTCGGACGACGGCCCCGGCCGGTGCGCTCGATCGGTGTCGATGGCGGGCTCGCTCACCGCCCCATCATCGCCGCTGCCGCCGGGGCGTGGGTGCCCGAAAGCCTGCGGGTGCGGGTGCCCTGAGCAGGTGCGAAGATCAGTTTGGTAACTCGGACCGAAAGGACGACATGCGCTATCGCACTCTGGGCGCCACCGGCACGGTGGTGTCGACCCTGTGTCTGGGCACGATGACCTTCGGCGCGGAGACCGACGAGGCGGGCAGCTTCGCGCAGCTGGACCGGTTCGTCGAGGCCGGCGGCACGTTCCTCGACACCGCCGACGTCTACTCCACAGGCGTCTCCGAGGAGATCGTCGGCCGGTGGCTGCGGGCACGCCCCGACCTGCGGGACCGCCTCGTCATCGCCACCAAGGGCCGCTTCCCGATGGGCGCGGGCGCGAACGACGCAGGCCTGTCCCGAGTACACCTCACGCGCGCGCTGGAGGCCAGCCTCCGGCGGCTCGGCGTCGAGGCCGTCGACCTGTACCAGGCGCACGCGTGGGATCCGCTGACCCCGCTGCCGGAGACCCTGCGCTTCTTCGACGACGCCGTGCGCGCCGGCAAGATCCGCTACGCGGGGGTCAGCAACTTCACCGGTTGGCAGTTGCAGAAGGCCGCCCTGCTCACCCAGCATCTCAACCTCACCCCGATCGTGACCCTCCAGCCGCAGTACAACCTGCTGGCCCGGGAGATCGAGTTCGAGCTGGTGCCGGTCTGCGAGAACGAGGGCATCGGCATCCTGCCGTGGTCGCCGCTGGGCGGCGGCTGGCTGACCGGCAAGTACCAGCGCGACAGTACGCCCACCGGCGCCACCCGACTCGGCGAGAACCCGGAGCGCGGCGTGGAGGCGTACGCGGGTCGCAACGCCGAGGAGCGCACCTGGCGGGTGCTCGACACGGTCGGCCAGATCGCCAGGGACCGTGGCGTGTCCATGTCGGCGGTGTCGCTGGCCTGGCTGGCGGCCCGACCGGCGGTCACCTCGGTGATCCTCGGCGCGCGGACCACCGAGCAGCTCGACGACAACCTGACCGCCGCCGACCTGGTTCTCGACGCCGAGCAGATGCGGTTGCTGGACGAGGCGAGCGCCCCGCTGGTGGGCGACTACCCGTACGGCGGCGCCGGCGTGCGCCAGCGTGGCCGCGACCTGCCGACCGGGTCATGATTCCGTTCCCCGAGCCCACCAGCCCGGCCGGCAGCCGCTCCGAGGTGTTCCTGCGCTACCTCGACTACTTCCGCGAGTCCGTGGTGGCAAAGGTGTCAGCGCTGGCGGAGCCGGAGCTGCGGCAGAGCCGTCTGCCGTCCGGGTGGACCCCGTTGGAGCTGCTCACGCACCTGCGTCACGTCGAGCTGCGCTGGATCGAGTGGGGTTTCCAGGGCCGGACGGTCGCCGAGCCGTGGGGTGACCGCCGCGACGACCGCTGGTACGTCGCTCCCGACGAGACCCGCTCCGACCTGGTGGCGGCGCTGCGGGCGCAGGGCGCGCACACCACCGCCGTGGTGTCGGCGCACGACCTGGCGGAGATCGGAGCGCCGGGCCCGCGCTGGAACGGCGCCGACCCGGCGTCGCTGGAGCGGGTGCTGTTCCACCTGGTCCAGGAGTACGCCCGCCACCTCGGCCACCTCGACGTGGTCGCCGAACTCGCCGGCAACCCGACCGGCGAGTGAGCCCTCCGGCGGGCATCGCCGGGCCGGTCCGCGAAGGAGAATGGCCCGATGCCGCTACTCGTCACGCCCGCCCTGCCCGCCGGAAGTCTCGCCAGCCGAGAGCAACCCCGCCTTGCGGTACGCCCCGGGGTGGCGCTGCGGCCGTGGCACGACGGGGACGCTCCGGTCGTGCGGGCGGCGTTCGACTGTCCGGCGATCCAGCGTTGGCATGTGCTCCGGTTGGACGACGAGGCCGAGGCCCGGGCGTGGACGGCGCAGTGGGTCGGCCGTTGGCGTGCCGAGACGGCCGCCAGTTGGGCCATCGTCGACGTCGATGACCGGCCGGTCGGCCAGGTGGGATTGCGGCAGGTGTCGCTGGTGGAGGCGTCGGCGGACGTGTCGTACTGGGTGCTGCCCGCCGCGCGCGGCAGAGGGATCGCCGCCGCGGCGCTGCGGGCGCTGACCCGGTGGAGCTTCGCGGCCGGGTTGCACCGGCTGGGCCTGGAGCACTCGACCGCCAACGCGGCGTCGTGCCGGGTGGCCACACGTTCGGGCTTCACCGCCGACGGTGTGGTGCGGGGTTCGGTGCGGCACGCCGACGGCTGGCACGACATGCACCTGCACGCGCGGCTGCGCACCGACGGCCCGATCTGATCATCCGATCTGCTCGGTGGTCGGCGCGGATGTCGTCGGCGTCGCCGCGTCCTCGGCGTCGCGCCGCATCGCCCGGGGCAGGCGCAGCGCGACGATGCCGGTGGCCAGCAGGCCGCCGACGCCCGCGACCACAAGGGTCACCGGAGCCGACGTGGCGTCGAGCAGCAGACCACCGGCGAGGTAGGACGTCGCGGCGGCGACACCGATCGCGCCGTACAGGTTTCCGAAGACCCGCCCGAGCAGGCCCGCGGGAACCGTGCGTTGCAGCAGCGTGCTGGAGGCGACGTCCATGGCCGCCAATCCGAACCCCCGGACCCCCTGTAGGGCGATCGCGGCGGCGACGGCCCAGGCGAGCCCGGTCAGCAGGTTCCCGACACTGCTGACCCCGAAGCCCACGATCAGCAGCAGCGGCATCGACGCCCGGGTGCCCCACCGCGACAGGATGGCGTAACCGGCGACAAGTCCGACGCCGACCGCGCCCAACAGCAGCCCGACGGCGGAATTGCCCACCGCGAAGGTGTCGCGGGCCAACAGCAGCAGCGCCACGTCGTCGACCCCGTTGAAGGCGACCACCGCGGTGAAGCCCAGGAAGATCACCCGTACCGTGGGAACACTCAACAGGTAGCCGATTCCCGCTCTGGCCTGCCGCAGCAGGGACGGCTGGCGCGCGTTGCCGGTCACCGCCGGCAGGGAGGGGAGCGTCGCCAGCAGCACGGCCGAGAGGAGGAATGACACCGCGTCGACGAGCAGCAGGCCACGCACTCCGACCAGCGGGAACAGGGCCGCGGCGAGGAGCGGACCGGCCGCCTCCGCCGCGTTGGAGCCGAACCCGATGGTGGAGTTGGCGGTCTCCAGGTCACGGTCGGCGCACAGTGCGGGCACCGCCGCCCGAGACGCCGGTTGAAAGACCTGCGCGGCGGTGGCGCGGATCGCGACGAGTGCCAGCAGCACCGGTAGCGGAGGCAAGGTCAGCACGATCACCAGCAGGACCGCGGCCTGGACGAGTTCGCAGACGACCATCAGCCGCCGGAGGTTGAGCCGGTCGGCGAGGGCACCGCTGAACGGACCCAGCAGCGACGGCGCGAGATCTCCGACGAGCAGCAGGAGGGAGACCGCCAGCGCCTTCCCCGTCGTCTCGGCGACGTGGAACATGAGCGCGACGAGGCTGAGCGAATCGCCCGCGTACGAGACGAGTCGGGCCGAGAACAGAGCGCGAAAGGGTCGACTGCGGCGAAGCAGTTGCGTGGGGCGCAGCGAGTCGTCGCCAGCAGCCGCGCCGGACATCGTGAGTCCCCCGATTCGTGGAGGTGAGCAGCGGCACGAAGCGTGCCGCCGTTGCCGCGCCGATGCGGGGCGCGGATGCGCGGCGAACACCGACCAGCCTCCGGATGAAGATAGCCACTGCGGGGTCGAGGAGCGCGTGATTAACGCTGGCACCGGTCACCGGACGCCTGCTGCCCGCCGTAATCCTCGGCGCCGGACGTCGGTCTCGTCGATCATGCGCGCCGGCGCGTCGGCGACGACCGCGCGCTGATGGCGGCGCAGCTCACGCACCTGCTCGACCACGTGGAGACGGACACCGTGCAGCTCCAGATCGTGCCGCCTGTCGCGCCCAGCTACCCCGGGCTCGACGGGCCGTTCACCATCGCCGACCTGCCGGACGGCTCACGTGTCGCGCACGTCGACAGCACCGCGCAGGCGCAGATCCTCGACCAGACATCGGAGCTTGTTAGCCTGGAACGGCGGTGGGAGCGTATTCGCGGCGAAGCGCTGCCCCGGGGACGTCCCTTGCACCTTCTCAGAGAAGCGGCGGCATCATGGACCTGACCGGGGCGCGGTGGCGCAAGAGCACGAAGAGCGGCGGCAACGGCGGTGACTGCGTCGAGGTCGCCGACAACCTCCCGGGCGTGGTCCTCGTCCGGGACACGAAGGATCGCGACGGCGCGACGCTCACGTTCAGCCCGCAGGCGTGGCGGAGCTTCGTCGCCAGGGCCCGCGACGCCCGCTGACCGTCCACATCGCGCGCACCGCACGGCCGACCCGATCTGCTCACCGCACGCCGGCGGGTTCGGCCGCTTGCGGTGGCACGCCCGTCGGCCAGGTGAGCCGGCGTACGCCGGGCACCAGCGACGTGCCGGCGCAGGAGGCCAGGACCAGCAGGCCGGCGACCGCCAGGGGTACGGGCGCACCGAATGCCTCGGCGGCCAGGGGCGCCAGCGCGTAGCCCAGCGGCATCGCGCCCATCGACACCAGCCAGTCGTACGAGGTGACCCGGGCCAGGACCTCGGGGGGAAACTGGTGCTGCACGACTGTTTCCCAGACCGGGTTGAGGTAGCCGAGGGCGGTCAGCGCCACGGCGTACGCGGCGATCACGGCCGGGGCGGGCGCGGCGACGGCGAGCAGGAACAGCGGCACGGCGTAACTGGCGAGCCCGAGGTTGGCCAGCAGCACCGGCCGGCGCAGCCGGACCCGCCCGGCCAGCAGCGAGCCGGTGAGCATGCCGATCGCGCCGGCCTGCAACAGCAGCACCCAGGTCGCCTCCCCGCCGAGACGGTCGATGGCGATGGCCGGCCCGAGGGTCATCAGCACGGCGGCAGCACCGTTCCACACACCGTGCCCGAGCAGGCTGGTCCAGAACCAGTCTCGTGATCGAACCTCGCCGAAGCCGTGCCGCAGGTCGGTGAGGATCGAGCGGCGCGGCACCGGAACGTGGCTGACCCGCACGAGTGCGAGCAGGGCGGCGCTGAGCGCGAACGACCCGCTGTCGATGACGAACGCCCAGCCGGGCCCGGCGGCCCAGATCAGCACACCGGCCAGCGCGGGCCCGAGCAGCCGGCTGGCGTTGGCGGTGACCCCCATCAGGGCGTTGGCCCGCTGCCGGTCGGCCGGGTCGACGGTGCCGGCGACCAGGGGCGACGCGGTCGGAATGGCGAACGCCGACGCGGTGCCGCCGAGCGCGGAGGCCACCACGACTGTGGTCAGCGACGGGTCACCGCCGAGCAGCTGCACGCCGACCGCCAGTTGGGTCACGCAGCGGACCAGGTCGGCGAGCAGGGCGACGCGGCGAGCGGCGAACCGGTCGGCGACGACGCCGCCGAGCGGCAGGAGGAGCAGCCGGGGCACCATCGCCGCGGCGAGGACGACGGCCAACGCCCCGGTCGATCCGGTCGCGCGCAGCACGGCCAGGGCGAGCGCCGCGGGCACCACCGCGTCCCCGACGGCCGAGACGGTACGGCCGAGGAACAGCAGCCGGAAGGGGCGGGTGCGCAGGGGATGAGCCATGCCGGCAATGTACTTCGACGCCGAACTTTTCGGCAATGAATATTTCGTCGGTGAGCTAAGCTGGCGCCCGTGACCGACACCCCGGACGCCGTCGACCGGCACGTCGAGCGCTGGCTACCCGTGGTGCCCGACCTCGACGTGGACGTCGAGGGCGCGGTGACCCGGATGATCCACCTGACCCGGCACCTGCGCGCCGTGAAGGAGCGGGTCCTGGCCGACCTGGACCTGCCGCCACACGAGTACGACACCCTGCACGCCCTGGCCGGCCGGCGCGGCCGGGCGGCTCCCTCGGACCTCGCCGCGGACCTGGCAGTGGCCCCCGCCTCGATCACCGCCCGCGTCGACACCCTGCTGCGGCGGGGCTTCGTGCGCCGCATCCCGTCCACGGTCGACCGTCGTCGGGTGGACGTGGAGCTCACCGACGCGGGCGAGGCCGCATGGCGCGGCGCGATAAAGGTCCAGGGCGCCGAGGAGCACCGGCTGCTCGGCGCGCTCACGCCGACCGAGCGGCGGTTGCTGTCCGACCTGCTGCGTCGTGTGCTCCTCGTCAGCGAGCAACCGGTCGACGCGCCGTAGACCGGCCATCGAGCGGGCGCACCGCGCCGGCCGTCCACGACACCGACGACCCACCGTGAGCAACGAAGGGAGTTTCGATGTCCCTCCACATCCGACCCTTCCAGGTGCAGGTACCGGAATCCGACCTGCACGAGTTGCACACCCGGCTGGCGCGTACCCGCTGGCCCGAGCCAGCGCCGACCCCCGACTGGTCACACGGGGTGCCGCTGGAAGTGGTGCAGGACCTGTGCCGGTACTGGACCGAGGACTACCGGTGGCGCGCCACCGAGGCGCGGCTCAACGCGGTCCCGCAGTACCTGGTCGACGTCAACGGGACGCGGGTGCACGTGCTGCACGCCCGCTCCCCACACCCCGGTGCGCTGCCGCTCGTGCTTACCCACGGCTGGCCCGGCTCGGTGCTCGAACTGGTCGACCTCGTCGCGCCACTGACCGACCCGGTCAGCCATGGCGGTGCCGCCGTCGACGCCTTCGACGTGGTGATCCCCTCCGTGCCGGGGTACGGCTTCAGCACCAGACCGACAACCAGTGGTTGGGGCGTCCAGCGCATCGCCGCCACCTGGGCACAGTTGATGGCCGGCCTTGGCTACACCCGATACGGCGCGACCGGAAGCGACTGGGGCACCAGCATCTCCAGCATGCTCGGTGCGCTGGACGCCGAACACGTGGCCGGCATCCATCTCGTTCCGCCCCTGGCCGGCCCGGACTCGGAAACGGACGACGAGTTCACCGACGCCGAACGGGAAGCGCTGGACCGGATGCGGGAACGCGGACGAACCTCGTCGGCGTACTCGGAGATCCATCGCACCGCTCCACAGACCGTCGGCTACGCCCTGCTGGACTCCCCGGCCGGGCTGTGCGCCTGGATGGGCGAGAAACTGATCGCCTGGAGCGATCACAGCCTCCGACGGGCCAACGACCTACCGGGCGCGCTGTCGCGGGACCAGATCCTCGACCAGGTCACGCTGTACTGGCTGACCGGCACCGCCGCGTCCTCGGCACGGCTCTACAGGGAGAGCATCGACACGGTGTCAGGCTGGATCAGCGGCGCGTCCACCGACACGATCCACGTGCCCGTCGGTGCGTCCATCTTCCCCGCCGAGTTGCCGCGACCCTCCCGCCGCTGGGCCACCCGGCGCTACCCGGACATCCGCTACTGGATGGAACACGACCGCGGCGGTCACTTCCCGGCCCTCGAAGTGCCCGACCTACTGGTGCGGGACCTGCGTACCTTCTTCCGCCCGCTGCGGTAGCGCGTACACCGGAAAGGTCGCGTACCCCCGATGCGTGGTGCGCCGCCGGCGGGTCGGACCACGCCGCCCTGCGCCGCTACCTCGTCGAGGAACGGCTGCTCACCCGAGAGCACGGCGTCTACCAGCGCATCGACGCGGTGGAAAAGCCGTTGACTCGGCACTGATGATCGACACGTGACCGCCACCGTTCGGCCCACCTGGGTGACCGCCACCGTCCGTCCCGACCATCCCGACGCGACGGACCTGCTGCGTGAGTACATGACGGAGATGGTGGTGCGCTACCACGGCCGCCCGGCCCGACCGGGCGAGGTCGACGAGGCGCTGACCGAGATGCCCAGCGACGACCTGGCGTACCCAGGGGGTGTGCTCCTGCTCGCTTACCGCGACGAGGCCCTGGCCGGCTGCGCCGGGCTGCGGTGGCATCCCGACTGGGCCGAGCTGACCCGCGTGTTCATTCGCCCGGCGCACCGGGGCACCGGTGGGGGTGCCGCCCTGCTTGCCGCCGTCGAGCAGCGGGCGCGGGCGGCCGGGGCGTACCGGATCCGCCTCGACACCCGCTCCGACCTGGTCGAGGCCCGTGCCCTGTACGCCCGGCACGGCTACGCCGAGATCCCTGCGTACTCGCAGGGCCCGTACGCCGAGCACTGGTTCGAGAAACGGCTGAGCTGACCAATTGACGGCCGCCTGGACGCGCGAACTCATCACCTTCACGCGAGCCGGCAGATCAACGCCTGAGAGCGTCGAGGGCCTCGACGGCGGGCGGTGGGTAGAGCGCGGCGAGGGCGTGGGCGGTGCTGGCGAGCTGCTCCCGCAACTCGGGCGGGGCGAGCACCTCCACCTGCGCGCCGAGCTTGAGCATCTCCACGCAGCCGTGTCGGACCGACTCGATCGGCACGGTCGTCGTGACCCAGCCGTCCGCGTCCGGCGCGTCGGCGCGGTCCTGCGCCGCCCGACTCATCGCGGGCGGAAACAGGTAGGTCGTCTGCGCCAGCGCCGCCACCGTCATCCGCACCCGGGCCTCGGCGCGGTACACGCCCTGCTCGTAGCGCGCGGTGTGCTCCTGCCAGGCGCCCGCCAGGTCGAACCCGGTCGGCCGCTCGGCGGCCTCGTCGAGCACCGTCAGGTCCAGGATCGCGCCCACCCGGTAGGTGCGGACCTGCCCGGACGCGGCGGCGACCAGATACCAGCGGCCGGCCTTGAGCACCACGCCGAGGGGATCGAGGGTCCGGGTCACCTCCCGGGGCGCCTGCCACCGCTGGTAGCGCACGGTGACGCGACGGTCCTCCCACACGGCCGTCGCCAGCGCGGCCAGGTGCGGTGTCGGCTCGGGTTCGCGAAACCAGCTCGGCGCGTCCAGGTGGAACCGCTGCCGGATCCGGGCGCCCCCGTCGGCGAGGTCGGTCGGCAGCGCCGCGCGCAGTTTCAGCTCCGCCGTGGCCAGCACCGAGCCCAGGCCCAGCTCGGCGGCCGGGCCGGGCATGCCGGCCAGGAACAACGCCTCGGCCTCACCTGCGGTCAGGCCGGTGAGCCGGGTGCGGTAGCCGTCGAGCAGGCGGTAACCGCCTGCCGGGCCACGCTCGGCGTACACCGGCACGCCTGCGGCCCCCAGCGACTCCACGTCGCGGTACACCGTGCGAACCGACACCTCCAGGGCGTCGGCCAGTTCGGTGGCGGTCATCCGCCCTCGGGCCTGCAGGAGCAGCAGCAGGGAGACCAGCCGGCTGGCACGCACCGTGCGACGGTAGCCGACACCGTCCGCGCCGCCGCACGCGCCGGCCTCGGCGCGCCTGCGTGGCAATCCCATCCGCTGCTGAGAACCTTTTTCACATGGTGTCCTCCGACGCTCCCGTGCTCTCCCGCCCCTCCGCCCGACCGGCCCTGTCGGGCGGGCCGGTCGACGTCACCGAGGCGTGGCTGCGTAACCGTCGGTTGTCCGAGCACACCCGCGACGCCTACCGGCGCGACGTCACCGGGTGGCTCGGCTGGTGCGCCGGTCGCGACCTGGATCCGCTGCGGGCCACCTTCCTGCACGTCAACGAGTACGCCCGCGCGCTGGAGTCCACTCTCGTCGCCCGCAGCGGCCGACCGTTGACCCCGGCGACAGTGGCCCGCCGGCTGTCGGCGCTGTCCAGTTGGTACGACTTCCTCGTCAAGCTCGGCGGTGTGCCGGCCAACCCGGTCTCCGGCGCGGACCGGCCCCGCGTCGACCGGGACCACTCCGCCACCGTCGGGCTCACCCCGGAGGAGGTGGACGCGCTGCTCGCCGCCGCCGACGCGGAGACCGGCCCGACGGCGGCCCGCAATCGGGCGGCGATCGCGCTCCTGGCCGATCTGGGTCTGCGGGTCGGGGAGCTGGTGTCGCTGGACCTGACCGATCTCGGCACCGAACGCGGGCACCGCAGCGTGCGCTTCGTCGGCAAGGGCGGCAAGCAGCGTCGCCGCGCCCTCACCCCGGGCACCGCGTACGCCGTGGACGCGTACCTGGCCCAGCGGGCCGCCACCACCGGCGTTCCGGTGACACACCTGACCGGGCCTCTGCTGGT
The DNA here is from genome assembly GCF_043197115.1 of Micromonospora sp. NPDC049275. Taxonomy (NCBI): domain Bacteria; kingdom Bacillati; phylum Actinomycetota; class Actinomycetes; order Micromonosporales; family Micromonosporaceae; genus Micromonospora; species Micromonospora sp. NPDC049275. The sequence goes on along the minus strand of NZ_JBICSN010000002.1, from coordinate 670,686 downwards.
CACCGCCAGCGGCGCCCGGCTCGACCGGCACTCGGTGTTCCGGATGGTCCGCCGACTCGCCCGAGCCGCCGGCATCCCGGCCTGGGCGCGACTGTCCCCGCACTCGCTGCGCCACGCGTTCGCCACCACCGCCCGCTCCGAGGGGGTTCCCCTCGAGGACGTGCAGGACGCCATGGGCCACGCCGACCCGCGCACCACCCGCCGCTACGACCGGGACCGGCACAACCTCGACCGCGACCCGGCGTACGCGGTGTGGGCCGCCCGGTCCCGCCGCCGCGCCTGACTGTCTGACCCCCCGCCTACGGTCGGCGGATGAGACACGGTCTGGAGATTCCCTGCGGCGGCGGCGCCGTCGCGGTGTCCACGCTGGTCGAGCTGGGTGAGCTGGCCGAGAGCGCCGGGTGGGACGGGGTGTTCCTGGAGGACTACCTGATCCACTACTCCGGCGACGACCCGTCCACCTACGACCCGTGGCTGGTGCTCACCGCGATCGCCGGGCGCACCGACCGGGTGCGCCTGGGCACCACTGTCACCGCGCTGCCCCGCCGCCGGCCCGCGAAGCTGGCCCGCGAGGTGCTGACCCTCGACCACCTGAGCGCGGGCCGGGCCACCGTGGCCGTCGGTGTCGGCGACCCCGGCGACCGGGGCCTGGCCGCGTTCGGCGAGCCGACCGAGGCGGCCGTTCGCGCCGCCATGCTCGACGAGGGTCTCGACCTGCTGACCGGCCTGCTCGGTGGTGAGCGGGTCGACCATCGGGGCACCCACTACCGCGCGGAGCAGGTGGCGCTGCGCCCACCGCCCGTGCAGTCGCCTCGGGTGCCGGTGTGGGTCGGCGGCAGCACCCAGGCCGGGGCGGTGCGCCGCCGCGCGGCCCGCGCCGACGGCATCGTTCCGTACAAGCTCACCGACACCGACGGCTGGGCCGACTTCACCCCCGACGAGGTCCACGACCTGGTCGCGGCCCTGCCTCCGACCCGGGCCGACGGCCAGCCGTTCGACGTGGCGATCGGCGGGCGACGCCGCCGCCCGGACGAGCGCGCCGAGCGGGCCTACCGCCGTGAGCTGGCCGCCGCCGGGGCCACCTGGTGGCTGGAGTACGTCCCGGTGGGCGACCCGGCGGCGATGCGGGCCGCGGTGGCCCGCGGCCCACTGCGCTGAGCGTCGCAGCAGCTCAGTCCTGCGGGCGGGGGCAGATGCAGAAGGGTTGCCCGATCGGGTCCAGCAGCACCACCCAGCGGTCGCCGCCGGGTTGGAACTCCGGCTTCGACGCGCCGGCGGCGACGAACTCCTTCTCGGCCACGGCCAGGTCGTCGACGTAGAGGTCGAGGTGGTAGCGCTTCTGCCCGGCCGGGTCCGGCCAGGCCGGTGGCTGGTAGCCCTCGACCAGGCCGAAGCCGATGGACGCGCCACCGCCGCTGATCATCGCGTACTCGGCTTCGCTGTGGGTGATTTCCCAGCCCAGCGCGCGGTGGTAGAAGGCGGCGTGCGCGGCCGGGTCGGAGCTGTCCAGATTGACCATCGCGAGGTCGGCGGTTGTTGTCATGCGGGCAGTCTGCCCCGCCGTACCTGCCAACCTGTGTCAGGTACGTCGGCGGTTCCTCGACTGAGCCGCAGCGACGCTCAGCAGAGCAGATCCAGGTGGTGGTGGGCGTCCTCGGCGATGTCCTCGTGCCGCAGCCACCGTCGCGCCCACAGCCGGGCGGCCAGTTCCGCCTGCTCGTCGCCCCACGCGGCGTGCTCCACGAGCAGGGCGGCGGTCAGCGCGTACGCCAGGCGCAGCGCCAGGCCCCGGGCGCCCGCGAGCACTCCGGACGCGCCCGGGTCGGCAGTCACCGCCGCGATGGTGTCGCCCAACTGCGCGGCGGCGGCGGCCAGGGTGTCGGCCAGCGCGGGCGACAGCGGCCGGGCCAGGTCGACGGCGGCGGCCAGCCGGCTCAGCAGTGGCGTCCCGGCGTCCTCCCGGCTCAGCGCCCGCAGCACGTCCAAAGCCAGCACGTTCGTGGTGCCCTCCCAGATCGGCAGCACCTGCGCGTCGCGCAGCAGCCGGGGCACGCCGGTGTCCTCCACGTAGCCGGCGCCGCCGAAGCTCTCCACGTACTCGCTCGCGGAGCTGACGGCGAGCCGCCCGGTGGCCAGCTTCGCCAGCGGCGCCACGATGCGCAGTTCCGCCGCGGCCTGCGGGTCCGCGCCCACCTCGACCCGTCCGAGCAGCGCGAACGCGTGCCCCGCGAGGGCGAACGCGCCCGCCGCGTCGACCGCGAGGGTGCCCAGCGTGGCCCGATGCAACGGCGAGGACGCCAACGCGCCACCCGCCACGTGCCGCGCCTCGGCGTACGCGCGGGCGTAGGCGAGGCCCCGTCGCATCCCGCCGGCCGCGGCGGCGGCGTTGTGCACCCGGGTCACCACGACCAGGGTCATCGCCCGGACCAGTCCGGGCACCGTCGGGTCGCCCAGCGGCACCGCGTACGCGTCGCGCAGGCCGATCTCGGCGGTCGGCAGCGCCCGGGTGCCGAGCTTGTCCTTGAGCCGGTGCACGATGACACCGGGGGCGGGCGCGTCCGGTGCCGCGCCGGTGGCCAGCGGCGAGTCGACCGCGTAGCGGGGCACGAGGAACGGGGCGAGCACCCGGCTGCCCCGGCCGGCGCCCTCGGGGCGGGCCAGCGCCACCGCCATCGCGGCGTCGGCGGCCGAGCAGAACCACTTCTCCCCGGTCAGCCGCCACGACCCGTCGGCGGCGGGTCGGCCGATCGTGGCGGAGCGGCCCAGGTCGGAGCCGCCCTGCGACTCGGTCATCCACTGCCCACTGGTGACCGCCGTGGCCGGGTCGGTGGAGATCAGCCGGGGCAGCCACGCGTCGCGGACACCGGCGTCGACGTCGGGGAGGCTGAGCAGCGCCGCCGCACCGTCGGCCATCGCCACCGGGCAGGAGAACGTCGACGACTCCGGCCCGTACAGGTGCAGCAGCGCGTGTTGCACGACCCGTGCGGCGGCACCCCAGGTGCCGCGCGCGTCGGGCAGGTAGGGCAGCGCCACCACGGCGTGGCGGGCGGCGGCGGCGCGCTGCGCCTGCCAGCCGGCGGACACCTCGATCCGGTCGACGCGGGCGCCCCACGGGTCGTAGCGGACCAGCGTCGGCGGATGCGCCTCGGCGTCGGCGTGCGCCGCGCGCAGCGACCCGGTGACGTCGGCGGCCAGGTCGGCGAGGCGGCCCTTCGCGGCGGCGTGTCCGTCCGGGCCGAGGTGACGTTCCAGCCAGGACCGCAGCAGGGCGTCACCGGCGTACGGGTCGGCGGGTGGTGGTACCGGCTGCACGAAGCGGTTCATCGATCGGCTCCCTGGCGCTGCGGGGGGTGTGCGCCGACGGTAGACGATGCGTGGCCGCGTCGAATAGGGGCCCAGTTTCCGGCATGTCGCGCCCCACTGCGATGACCTTCTCTACGGTCGGTAGTCGTGGGTGCCGGTCAGTCGTGGAGCCGATCGGCCCGGCGACGCCGCCCGATGCACGCCGGGCTGGCCTTCGCCGGGTTCGGCATGGCGCTGTGCTGCGTCGGGGTGGCCGGGCTGGGGGCGTGGAACCTGCAGACGGTGCGGCAGGCCGCCGGCCCGATCCGGGAGACCGCCGACGGTTTCCTCAGCGAGGTGACACTCGGCGACAGCGACCAGGCGTACGACCGGCTCTGCGCGGACGCGCGCACCCGGTGGAGTCCGGTCGGCTTCACCAGTTGGGTGCGTACGCCACCGATGGTGACCGACTACGAGATCACCGACGTGTCGGTGTCCACCAAGGGCGGGCGTCCGCGCGGCACGGTGACCGTGAAGGTGACTCGCGACGGCGGCATCAGCGAGGAACGCCGTCTGCCGGTGGTCCGCGAGGACGGCGACTGGAGGGTGTGCGGTGACCCGTTCTGACCCTCCGGCCGGCGAACCAGCGCACCCCGGGTGGCTGCGGAAGCGGCAGGGGGTCGAGCCGACCACCTCCACCGAACTCTTCTTCGACCTGGTGTTCATCTTCACGGTCACCCAGCTGTCGCACTACCTGATCGCGCACCCCGACTGGCGCGGCGCCGCACGTACCGCTGTGCTGCTGGCGCTGGTCTGGTTCGTCTGGATCTACACCACCTGGCTGACCAACTGGCTGCACCCGGACCGGGGTCCGGTACGGGCGATGCTGCTCGGGGTGGCGCTGGGCAGCCTGCTGCTGTCGGCGGCGATCCCGCAGGCGTTCGCCGGCACCGGCCTGCTCTTCGCGGTGGTCTACGTGACCGTCCAGGTGGGCCGCACCGCGTTCTCGTTGTGGGCCGTGCAGGGCACACCGTGGCTGGTCGACGGCTTCCAGAAGTCGCTGCCGTGGATAGCCGGGACGTCGGTGCTCGTGGTGGTCGGTGGCCTGGTCGGCGGGGCCGTCCGGGAGGCGGTATGGGCGACGGCGGTCGTGCTGGACGTGGTGGGCCTGTTGATCGGCTACCCGCTGCCCGGGCGGGGACGGAGCCGCCCCGAGCGGTGGATGGTGGAGGGTGGGCACCTGGCCGAGCGGTCCGGGGCGTTCGTGCTCATCGCGTTGGGTGAGTCGATCCTGGTCACCGGCACGACCCTCACGTCGCACGTCAACCGGGTGACGTCCGGGGCGTTCCTGCTGGCGTTCGCCGGGTCGGTGGCGCTGTGGTGGGTGTATTTCGCCCGCTCGGCCCGGGCCGCGACGGAGGTCATCGCCCGCGCCGGCCAACGCACCGGCGCGTTGAGCCGGGTGGCGTTCAACTACCTGCACCCGGTGATCGTCGCGGGCGTCATCGTGACCTCGGCGGGCGACGAGCAGCTCCTGCGTGAGCCCGGCGCCCCCGCCACCATGGCCGCCGCGCTGTTCACCCTGGGCGGCCCGGCGCTGTTCCTCGCCGGACACGCGGCCTACCAGGCGGTGCTGTGGCGGACAGCGCCGACCAGCCGGATCGTCGCGGTGGTGGTGCTGCTGGCGCTGGTGCCGATCGGTGTGTGGCTCGGGGCGACCGTCGCGGCGTGCGCCGCCATGGCGCTTGTGGTGACCGTCGGGGTCATCGTCGCCGACCGGGTCCGGGTCCGACGGGGCACGCGGTGACCGGGCCCGGACCGGACGGTGGGCCGGTCCACCCGCAGTTGCTGCGGCCGCGCCGCGGCGTGGAGCGGACCACCTCCACCGAACTCTTCTTCGACCTGGTGTTCGTCTTCACGATCACCCAGTTGTCGCACTACCTGAGCGAGGATCTGACCTGGCGGGGCGCCGGCCGGACCGCGGTGCTGCTGGGCCTGATCTGGCTGGTCTGGATCTACACGGTGTGGGCGGGCAACTGGCTGCTCCCGGATCGGGCGCCGGTACGGGCCACGCTGTTGGTGGTGACGCTGGGCAGCCTGCTGCTCGCCGCGGCGCTGCCCACCGCGTTCGGTGTCAACGGTCTGCTCTTCGCCGTGGCGTACGCGGCGGTGCAGGTGGGGCGGACGGTCTTCTCCCTGTGGGCGATCCGCGGCGAGCCGTGGCTCGGCGACAGTTTCCGCCAGTGCGTGGTCTGGGTCGCCGGCACCGGCACGCTCGCGGTCGTCGGCGGGCTGGTGGACACCCCGGCCCGGGAGGTGATCTGGATCGCGGTGATCGCCGTCGACGCGATCGGGCTGGCGACCGGGTTTCCGGTGCCCGGACTGGGGCGCAGCACCCCGGAGCACTGGGAGGTGGAGGGTGGGCACCTGGCCGAACGCTGCCAGGCGTTCATCCTCATCGCGCTGGGCGAGTCGATCCTGATCACCGGAGGAACGCTCACGCAGCGGCTGGACGGGGTGACGATCGCCGCGTTCCTGCTCGCCTTCGCGGGTTCGGTGGCGCTGTGGTGGGTGTACTTCGACCGGGCTCAGGCGGTCATGGCGGCGCTGGCCGCGGCGGGTGAGCGGGCCGGACGGCTCTCGCGGCTGGTGTTCAACTATCTGCACCCGGTGATGGTGGCCGGCATCGTCGTCACGGCGGTCGGGGACGAGCGGCTGCTGCACGCTCCCGGTGAGCCGGTCGGGTGGGCCGGCGCGCTGGTCGTGTTGGGCGGTCCGGCGCTGTTCCTGGCCGGACACGCCGCGTACCAGACGGTGCTTCGTCACCCCGGGGTGGCCGCCCGCGCCGCGGCGGCGCTGCTGCTGATGGCGCTGACGCCGGTAGCGGTCGCGCTGCGGGCGCCGGTCGCGCTGGCCGTCGGGGCGGCGCTGCTGGTCACGGCCTCGGTGATCGTGGCGGACTGGATGTCGGGGCGGGGAACGCCTCAGTCGCGGGGGCCGAGGTCGCCCGAGCGGTAGTGCCGGCGGCAGAGCACCTGGTAGCGCACGTCGGCGGTGTCGACGGTGTCGCCGATGACGACCTGCGCGCCCTCGCGGACCACCCGACCGTCGACGACCCGCGCGTTGAGCAGGCCCTCGCGACCGCACCAGCAGAGCACCTCGACCTGGATGCGGGCCACCTCGTCGGCCAACTCGAACAGGCGTTGCGCGGCGGGGAACAGGCAGGACCGGAAGTCGGTGGCGAGGCCGAACGCGAACACGTCCACGTCGTAGCTGTCGACCAGCTCGGCCATCTGCTCGACGTGCTCGACGGTGTAGAAGCACGCCTCGTCGCAGATCAGGTAGTCGACGCGTACCCCGTCGGCCCAGCGGCCGCGGACGAGCGCCCGCAGGTCCAGGTCGTCGGTGACCTCGATGGCCTCGTGGGCCAGGCCGATGCGGGTGGTGACCTGCGGGCCGAGCGACCTGTCGATGCGGGTGGTGACCAGCCCACGGCGGCCCTGCCGGGCGTGGTTGTAGTTCATCTGCAACGCCATCGTGGACTTGCCGCAGTCCATCGGCCCCCAGAAGAACTTCAACGCCGCGGCGTGCACCGGACGCCCGTCGAGCCCGCGCGCGGCCACGCAGCCGGCCGGTGCGTGCGGCTGGCCGGTGAAGGGGTGGGCCAGGCAGGTCGGGGCGGCAGCGGCGTCGTCGGTCACGGTCGGGCAGCCTAGCCGATCGACCGGTCCGAATCTGTCCGGCGCGGGACGCGTGCTCAGAGCACCCGGGGTGGGGTGTTGCCGGCGGCGACGATGGCCCGCCGGATCGGCACGGCGGCCAGCAGCAGGAACCCGACCACGAAGAAGATCAGCAGTGAGACCAGGCCCACGCGGTAGGAGGCGGTGAGTTGGAACACGAGGCCGAACGCGAGGGGGCCGAGCCAGCTGGTGCCCTTGTCGCTGATCTCGTAGAAGCCGTAGTACTCGCCCTCCTTGCCGGTGGGGATGAGCTGGCTGAACAGTGACCGGCTCAGCGCCTGGCTGCCGCCGAGGACCAGGCCGATGGCGGCGCCGAGCACCATGAACGGCACCGGCGCCTCGGCGGGCAGCCGGAACGCGCCGAGGATCACACCGGTCCACAGCACCAGGCTGAGCAGCACCGTCTTCCACGCGCCGATGCGCCGGGCCAGTGCGCCGAGGCTCAGCGCGCCTCCGAAGGCGAGGAACTGCACGAGCAGGATGGTGACGATCAGGGTGCTCTGCTCCAGCCGCAGCTCCTCGGTGCCGTACTGGCTGGCGAGGGTGATGACGGTCTGGATGCCGTCGTTGTAGACGAGGAACGCGAGCAGGAAGAACAACGTCAGCGGGTACGCCTTGACCTCGCGCAGGGTGTGGCCGAGCTGCCGGAACCCGTCGGTGAGCACGTTGCCGCGCGCCGCCAGGGCCGCCGCGGCGGGGCGTTCGCGCAGCCAGCGCAGCGGCACCAGCGTGAACGCGGCCCACCACACACCGGCGGAGACGATCGACCAGCGGGCCAGGTCCAGGGTGCGTTGCGGGTTGTCGTCCTCGCTGAGCACGGTGACCGCGACCAGGTTCAGCGCCAGCAGCACGCCGCCGCCGAGGTAGCCCAGCGCCCAGCCGCGGCTGGAGATTCCGTCGCGCTCGTCCGGGCCGCCGAGCTGCGGCAGGAAGGAGTTGTAGACCACGACCGCGGCGCCGAACGAGATGTTGGCGACCAGGAACAGCGCCCCGCCGAGGAGGTAACGGTCGCCGGTGACGAAGGCCATCGCGATGGTCGCCGCCGCGCCGGTGAACGCGGCTCCGCCGAGCAGCCGCTTCTTGTGCGCCGACCGATCGGCGATCGCCCCGATGACCGGCAGCACGAACACGGTGAGGAACACCGACAGCGAGATGAGGTACGGGTAGTACGAGCCGGCCGCCACGCGGATGCCCAGCGGGTGCACGTACCCGTCGCAGGTGTCGGCGCCCAGTTCGCAGCCGGCGGCCAGCTCGGCGACGGTGGTCAGGAACGGGCCGAGGAACACGGTGATCACCGTGGTCTGGAACGCCGAGTTCGCCCAGTCGTAGATGTACCAGCCGCTGCGCTCGCGGCGGGTGCTCGCCGGGGGCGGGGTGTCGTCCACCGTGGGGGTCACGGTCTCGGCCATCGGGGGTCCTTCGATGATGGTCAGGCGGCCCAGTGGCCGCGGCTGCGGTAGACGTCGCGCAGCACGCCGACGTGATCGGTCATGATGCCATCCACACCACGATCCAGTAAGTCGTGCATCTGGGCGGGTTCGTCGATCGTCCAGACGTGCACCTGCAGGCCGATGCGGTGGCAGTAGTCGAGGAAGCGGCGATCCACCACCGGCACCCGCCGGTAGCTTGGCGGCACCTGCGCGGCGACCACCGACGGCGGCAGCCGCAGCGGACGCCCGTGCAGGGAGGCGAGCCGCAGCCGGGCGACCCCGCGCATGCCGAGGCTGGTGGCGACCCGTCCCTGCGTGAGCGCCCGCAGTCGGGTCAGTCGGGCGTCGCTGAACGAGGCGAGCAGCACCCGGTCGTCGGCGCCGGCCCGGGTCACCGTCGCGACGGTCGGCGCGACGCCGCCGTCGGCCTTCACGTCGATGTTGAAGCGGACCTGCGGCCAGGCGCCCAGGACCTCGTCGAGCCGGGGTACGACGGCGGCGCCGCCGACGCGTACCGAGGCGAGGTCGGCCCAGCGCAGGTCGGCGATGCGCCCCGCCTCGCCGGTGACCCGCGCGAGCGTCGGGTCGTGGAAGATCACCGCCACCCCGTCGGCGGTGGCGTGCACGTCGGTCTCCACGTACCGGTAGCCCATCCCGATGGCCCGGGCGAACGCCTCGGTGGTGTTCTCGTCGCCCTCGGCCGCGCCGCCGCGATGGGCGAACGCCAGCGGCGCGGGCGCGTCCAGATAGCCGAATCGGGTCAGCACGCGACGCAGTATGCCCCCGGTTGGTGGCCTGCGGGTGGCCGGCCGGCGTCTGTCGCCCTCTCGCGCGGGACCTGGCGGCTGTCAGCCCACGGGGGTGCCGACACCGCCGTGCTCCAGGGTGGCGCGCAGCCGGGCGAGCGTGGAACCGAGTTCCGTGACCTGGGCCGGGGCGATCGACCGACCGATGTGCGTGGCCAGGTGTTCCTGGAAGGTGCCTTCGGCGTCACCGACGAGTTGCGTGCCCTGCGGGGTCAACTCCAGCAGCAGTGACCGGCCGTCGGCGGGGTTCGGCACGCGCCGCACCCAGCCCCGGGCCTCGAGCCGGCCCACGCCCTTGCTGGTCGCCCCGACCCCGATAGCGAAAAACTCGGCGAGATCGGCGACCCGCGAACCAGGATGGTCCCGTAGGTAGGCCAGAAACTCGAACTGCGACGCCACGATGCCGTGCTCGCGGCGCAACGTCTCGTTCAACGCGTTGTAGAGCCGCGTCTCGCAGCGGACCAGGTCACTGAAGACCTGAGCGAGTGTGGCGGGCCCGGCACCTGAAAAAGATGCCGCGGCAGGTATATTAGCTTCCACGGCAGCTACTTTATCGCCTGTGGGAGGCGTCGGACATGAGCAGGGAACAGCGCGCGGCAATCGGCGCCATGCTGAGCGACGGGCCCAAGGACTTCGTGCCGGAGCCGGTCGAGACGATGCGGGAGAGCTTCGCCGCGCTCATGGCGCAGTTCCCGGTTCCTGCGGCGCGGACCTCGGAGCTGACTCTGGGCGGCCGTCCGGCGGTGCTCGTCGAACCGCAGGGCGAAGCCCGCCCCGGCACGATCCTGTACTTCCACGGCGGCTCGTTCGCGCTCGGATCTCCGCGGACCGCGATGGGCCTGACCGCGAGCCTGGTCACGCGGACCGGAATGCGGGCCTTCTCCCTCGACTACCGGCTGGCTCCGGAGAACCCGTTCCCGGCCGCGATCGAGGACTGCCTCGCGGCGTACCGGTCCCTGCTCGACAGCGGCGTCGCCGCCGAGTCGATCGCGTTCGCCGGCGATTCCGCCGGTGGCGGCCTCACGGTGACCACCACCCTCGCCGCCCGAAACGCCGGACTGCCTCTGCCGGGCGCGCTCGTCGCGTTCTCGCCGGGCCTGGACCACACCCGCACGGGCGAGTCGATGGACACCAAGGAGGGCATCGACCCGTTCTTCACCCGAGAGGGCATGGCCCACACGGCCGGGTTCTACCTCGCCGGCCAGGACCCGAACCAGGAGCTCGCCGCGCCCGCCGTGCTCGCCGACCTGACCGGCTTCCCGCCGATCCTGCTGCAGGTCGGCACGAACGAACTGCTGCTCGACGACTCCGTCCGGCTGGCGAACCGCGCCCGCGACGCCGAGGTCGACGTCATCCTCGACATCACCGCCGGCGTTCCGCACGTCTTCCAGTCCTTCATCGGCCAGCTCGACGAAGCCGACCACGCCCTGGACCGCGCCGCCCTGTTCATCACGCAGCGACTACAGACCCGCTGAGCGTCCTGAGCGCGCGCACGGCGTCCGCACGGGGCGTCAGCCGCAGATCAGGTCGTCCAGCAGGGTCATCTGCCGCTGGATGACCGCCACCGCCGGGCCCGGGTCGGCCAGCTCGGTGGCCAGGTACAGGACCGTCGAGCGGCGCCCGTCCGGGCTGACCGCGGCGAGGGTGCTCATCCCGGGCATGGAGCCGACGTGCGCCCAGGAACCGCCGCACCGGTTGGGTATCCACATGACGCCCAGCCCGTACCGGATGCCCGGCCGGATGCCCTGGAACCCGTCGGCCAGCACGGTCCGGCGCAGTTCGGCCAGTTGCGCGGGCCGCAGTAGCTGACCGTGGCCGAGCGCCTGCCAGAAGCGGGACAGGTCGGTGGGGGTGCTGACCAGGCCGCCTGCCGACGCCGTCACCGTCGGATTGAACACGGTCGTGTCGACCAGCGGCCCGCCGGGCTCGAACTGCCGGTACCCGTTGGCGTGCGGCTGGGGAAGCGTCGGCTGGTCGCCAGGGTAGAACGTGTGGGTCAGGCGCAGCGGCAGCAGGATCCGGGAGCGTACCTCGGTGTCCCACCGGTGCCCGGTGACGCGTTCGACGAGCATTCCGGCCAGCAGGTAGTTGGTGTTCGAGTAGCTCCAGGCGGTGCCGGCGACGAACAGCGGCGCGTGCCGCATCGCGGTCGCCACCTGCTGCGCCTCGGTGTAGTGGTCGAAGCGGTGCGCCAGGAACTCGTCGGCCGACCGCAGGGCGGCGAGGTCGCCGGTGGCATCGTAGAGGCCGCTGGTGTGCTGCAGGAGTTGCCGAACGCTGACGTGCCGACCGTCGTTGCCGGTGCCGGCGACGACGCCGGGCAGCCAGCGTTCGATCGGGTCGTCCAGCCTGATCCGGCCCTCGCCGACCAGTTGCAGCACCACCACCGACACGAACGTCTTCGTGGTGCTGCCGATCCGAAAGTACCCGTCGACAGGCATCGGCGCGCCGGTGTCCAGGTCGGCCACACCGCTGCGCGCCACTGTCAACTGGCCCCCGTCGCGGACCAGGCCCTGCGTCCCGGACACACCCAGGTCGTGCAACTCGTCCAGGCCCTCCTGGAGCACCGTGGCCGTCGACACGTGATCCGGGGTGGGCGGTGCGGCCGACCCGGCCGCCGGGCCGACAGTGGTGGCCAGCACTGCCGCCACGGTCGCGGCGGTCACGACGCCGCGCCACCGCACTGCCTTGCGTACTGCGAAAACCACGCTCACCTCACGGCTCCCTTCGGGACAACACTGTGCCCAAACGGTATGAAGAGCCTCGATGTGCGCACCAACCGGAAAACCCCAGCTTCGACGTGGGGGTTAGCCCCCAGCCCCGGCGCGCGTCGGTGCCGACCTACGAACTGAGGTGGCGCAGGACCGCGAGGACGCGGCGGTTGTCGGCCTCGTCCGGGGGCAACCCCAGCTTGTCGAAGATGCTCGCGACGTGCTTCTCCACGGTTCCGCCGGTCACCGTGAGCGCGTCGGCGACGCCGGCGTTCGAGCGCCCCTCCGCCATCAACGCGAGCACGTGGCGCTCGCGTGGGGTCAGCGCCGCCACGCCGCCGGCTCGGCGGCTTACGCGCAGCAGTTGACCGACGACCTCCGGGTCGAGCGCCGTGCCACCCGTCGCGACCCGCCGTAGCGCGTCGGCGAACTCCGCGACGTCGGCCACCCGTTCCTTCAGCAGGTACCCGACGCCCGCCGCGTTGCCCTCCAGCAACCGGGCCGTGTACGTGGTCTCGATGTACTGCGACAGCACCATCACCCCCGTGCGCGGGTGCTGGCGGCGGATCTCGAGTGCGGCGCGCAGCCCTTCGTCGGTGTGGGTGGGCGGCATCCGGATGTCGGCGACCACAACGTCGGGCTGATGCTCGGCCACCGCGGCCAGCAGCGTCTCGCCGTCGCCCACGGCGGCGCACACCTGGTGGCCGTGGTCCTCGATCAGGCGGGTGAGACCCGCCCGGAACAGGGCGGCGTCCTCGGCGATCACCACGCGCACCCTCATGCGCGCAGGGGAAGCTCGACGGTGATCGTCGTCGGGCCACCGGGCGGGCTCGCGATGTGCAGCGTGCCGTCGACCACGGCGACCCGTTGCGCCAGCCCGGACAGGCCGGTGCCCCGGTTCGGGTCGGCGCCGCCGGTGCCGTCGTCGGCGACGCTGAGCCGCAGCACTCCCGGCCCGCCTGTCACCCGCAGGGCGATGGTGTTCGCGAAGCTGTGCTTGGCGGCGTTGGCCAGTAGTTCGGCGGCGCAGAAGTACGCGATGCTCTCGATCGCGGGGGTGGGCCGGACCGGGATGCCGATCTCCAGCTCGACCGGGATCGCACTGTCGGCGGCCAGCGAGGCGAGGGCGTCGGGCAGCCCGGTGTCGAGCACCGGCGGGTGGATCCCGCGAGTCAGAGCGCGCAGTTCGCCGAGGGCGTCCTTGGCGTTGCGCAGCGCGGCGTCGACCAACTCGCGGACGGCGGCGGCGTCCGCGACCTCATCGCCGTCGCCGAGCTTGCGGCGGGCCATGCCGAGGTTCATGGCAAGCGTGGCCAGCCGGATCTGCGCGCCGTCGTGCAGGTCGCGTTCGAGCCGGCGCAGCAGGGCGGCGGAGTCGTCCACCGCTGATGCCCGGCTCAGCTCCAGCTCGTGGACCCGTTGCGCCAGCGGCCCCGGCCCGAGCAGACCTCGGATCAGCCAGGCGTCGGCGGACGTGGCGGCTCTGGTCACCCACGGCGCGGCCAGCAGCATCGCCGCTCCCGCCGCGGCGGCGGCGAACGTGCCACCGAGGGTCGCGACGCGGAACGTGCCGTCGCCGAACAACCCGAAGGGCGTGAACACCGGCACCGGGTCCAGCCGGACCCCCGGCGGGTGGTTGCGGAAGGCCCCCCACAGCAGCGGGTAGCTCAGGTTGACCAGCCCGCCGATCCAGAAGAACACGGCGTACAGCTCGATCAGGCTGGCCGGCAGCTTGGCCAGCAGATACCCGACGACCCGCCAACCGGCACCGTCGCGGGAGCCGGGCCAGGTCCGACCGGCGTGGCTCGCGCGCACCGGCGGCGGCGCCGCGACCCGCACCCCGAGCAGCCGGGCCGCGAGCATGCGGTGCAGTGCGCCGAGCCTGCGGGCCGCTGTCGTCGAGACCAGCAGCACGGCCAGCGATCCCACGCTGACGACGGCGATGGCCAGGTCGGTCGGGGTGGGGTTGTCCCGCCCGCCATTGCTGACGAACCAGCTCAGGTCCACCGCGACAACGAAGAGTGCCACCGGGTTGAGCACGATGAACGGCAGCCCGGCGACGCAGAACACCAACTCGCGGCCCGCGCGCTTTCGCAACGGGGCCACGGCCGCCGCGCGGTCGCCCCGCCACGAACGCCTGCCCTGCCGCCGGTCGTCCGGCGGCGGGGCCGCGCTCGGCGCGCGTACCGGAAGGCCCATGCCCGTCATCCTCCTCGCCGCCCGCCCGGCGTCCTGCTCACCCGTCCCGACCGCCGACGGCGGCACGAAAGATGACGCTAGGCGCGTGGTTGTCCGCGCAGAAGCCGGCTGGCAGCCGTCGTGCACTGGGGGATTTCCCCCAGGCCGGCGGACGTGTGCGGCGTCAGGCCAGCCAGCCGCCGGTCAGCCGGGCGACCGCGGAGCCGTCGAGGTCGGCGAGTTTGACTCCGACGAACTGTCGGGCGCCGTCGGAGGTCTGCGCCCGCACCGGCGGCGTCGGGTCGGTCAGCGCGGCGAGCACCACCGCCGCGGCGTCGGCGGGGGACTGCGCGGCGGCGAACGCCTGCCCGGTGCGGGCCAGGTAGGCGCGTAGCGCCGGCCCGTACGGCCCGGCGGCGGCGATGGCGGCGTCGGCGTCGATGGCGATGTTGGTGACGAACTCGCTGGCCACCGCGCCCGGCTCGACGACCGTGACCCGTACGCCGGTGGTGGCGGCGAGCGGGGCGAGGGACTCCATGTACCCCTCGACGGCGAACTTCGCCGCGCAGTACGCCTCGTTGAACGGCTGCCCGACGATGCCGCCGACGCTGGAGACGGTCACGAGGCGGCCCCGACTGGCCCGCAGGTGGGGTAGGGCGGCGCGGCTGACGTGCAGGACGCCGAAGAAGTTGACCTCCATGACGGCCCGGACGTCGTCAATGCTGTCCTGTTCCAGGGTGCCGACGTGTCCGGCGCCGGCGTTGTTGACCACCGCGTCGAGTCGGCCGTACGCGCCGATCACGTCCTCGACGCAGCCGTCGACCGCGGCCGGGTCGGTGACGTCGAGTGGGCGTACGTCGATCAGGTCGGCGACCCCGGCGGCGCTGGCGGCCTCGCGCAGCCGGTCGGCGCGGGCCACGTCGCGCATGGTGGCCACGGTGCGCCAGCCGGCGCTGGCACAGCCGAGCGCGATCTCCAGGCCGATGCCTGTGGACGTACCGGTGATCAGCACCGTCTGCTCGCTCATGCGTCTGCCTTTCGTCGCGGGGCTGCGGGCGGAGTCGCTCCTGGACCCGCCGCAACAGGTTAAGGGCACGGTCGGTGATCGACTCGGTTTCCTGAAAAGCGCGGTGTCCGCGGCGGTGGAGGCCCCGGTTTCCAGGAAACCGAGTCGATCTCGGAGTCTGCGTCAGGCTGAGCGGCGGCGGTGCGCCCGGCTGGTGTCGGCGGGGCGGCCGGGATCGACGTGGCGGGGCCGCTCGGGTTCGTCGGGACGCAGAGGCGCGAGGGTGTCGGTGAGCGCGTCGACGATCCGGTCGGTGGCCCGGCGGGCGGCGCCGGGGTTCGCGGCCGCCGTCTCGCCCAGGTCGACTGTCGCGCCGAAGTGCACCCGGATCACCGGTCGGCGCCACAGCGCGCGGGCGACGCCGCGCAGCATGCCCCTCGGCGCCCGGTAGGGCAGCACCTCGTGGGCGCCCCACTGGGCGACCGGGATGACGGGGGCGCCGCAGGCCAGCGCGAGTCGGGCGGCGCCGGTCTTGCCGCGTTCGGGCCACATGCCGGGGTCCAGGCCGATGCGGCCCTCGGGGTAGATGAGGATCACCGAGCCGGCCGCGACGGCCGTGGCGGCGTCGTCGAGGGCCCGGTGCACGGCGCTGGTGCCCCGGTCGACCCGGATGTGCCCGGCGTGGCGCATGGCGGCCCCGAGCACCGGCACGCGGAACAGCCCGGCGGTCGCCATGATCCGCGGGGCGATGCCGCGGGTCTGGCAGGCGGCGACCATCACCACCGGGTCGAACGGGCTGATGTGGTTGGCGGCCAGCACCAGGGGACCGCGGCGCAGGTGCGCGGGGACGTCGCCGGTGACCTCGAGGCGGGCGAGCAGGCCGACCAGGGCGCGGGCCAGCAGGAGGGCGCCTCGCCAGATCGGCGGCGGCTGCCAGGGGGAGTGTGCGGTGTCCATCAGCGCGCCATCGTCGCACGCGGCGGGGTGGTCGCGAGGTCGGGTCGGGGTGATCAGGGTCATGGCTGCGGGCGGTGTCGGACCGCCCGAGCGTCTACGACGAGCAGTAGTATTTACTACGTCTGGTAGTACGAATGGCAGGGGGTTCTCAGGTGGACGCGTTGGACGTTGCCCGCTGGCAGTTCGGTGTCACCACCGTCTACCACTTTCTCTTCGTGCCGCTGACCATCGGCCTGTCGGTGCTGGTGGCCATCCTGCAGACGATGTGGCACCGCACCGGCAACGAGCGCTACCTCAAGCTCACCAAGTTCTACGGCAAGCTCTTCCTGATCAACTTCGCCATGGGCGTGGTCACCGGCATCGTGCAGGAGTTCCAGTTCGGCATGAACTGGAGCGACTACTCGCGCTTCGTCGGCGACATCTTCGGCGCGCCCCTGGCCATCGAGGCGCTCGTCGCGTTCTTCCTCGAATCCACCTTCATCGGCCTGTGGATCTTCGGCTGGGACCGGCTGCCCAAGCGGGCGCACCTGGCCAGTATCTGGGCCGCCGCGATCGGCACCAACCTGTCCGCGTACTTCATCCTCGCGGCCAACTCGTTCATGCAGAACCCGGTCGGCTTCCGGATCAACCCGGACAGCGGACGCGCCGAACTGACCGACTTCCCGGCCGTGCTGACCAACAAGGTCGCCCTGATCACCTTCCCGCACACCCTGGCCGGCTCCTTCCTGGTCGCCGGGTCGCTGATCGTCGCGGTCGGCCTCTATCACGTCATCCGCAACCGCGACTCCGCCGACGCCGGCGCGTACCGCTTCGCCACCAAGTTCGGCTCCTGGGTGGTGCTGGTCGCCTCCGCGGCAGTGCTGTTCACAGGCGACATCCAGGGCAAGATCATGACGGACGTGCAGCCGATGAAGATGGCCGCCGCCGAGGGCCTCTACACCACCGAGAGCCCCGCCTCGTTCTCCGTGCTCACCATCGGCAGCCTCGACGGCAGCCGCGAGGTGTTCGCCCTCAAGATCCCCTACCTGCTGTCGTACCTGGGCACCGGCGACCCGCACGGCACCGTGCACGGCATCAACGACCTGCAGGCCCAGTACGCCACCCAGTACGGCGCGGGCAGCTACACCCCGATCATCCCGGTCACCTACTGGAGCTTCCGCTTCATGGTCGCCTTCGGGCTGGCCGCCGGTGCGATCGCCCTGCTGGTGCTGTGGAGCCAGCGCAAGGGCCGCACCCCCCGCAGCAAATGGCTGCTGCGTGCCGGGCTGGCCATGCCGGTGCTGCCGCTGCTGGCCAACTCCTTCGGCTGGATCTTCACCGAGATGGGCCGCCAGCCGTGGATCGTCTTCGGCGAGATGCTCACCCGCAACGGCGTGTCCCGCAGCGTCTCGCTGGCCGAGGTGCTCACCTCGTTCACCGCCTTCACGCTGATCTACGCCACCCTCGCCGTGATCGAGGTCAAGCTGCTGCTGCGCTACGCCAGGGCCGGCGTGCCCGACGTCAGCGAGGAGCACCCCATCGACGACACCCACGACGACGCCGAGCGTCCGCTCGCCTTCGCCTACTGATCCCGGAGCCCATCGTGGACCTGACCACCATCTGGTTTCTCCTCGTCGCCGTGCTCTTCACCGGGTACTTCATCCTGGAGGGCTTCGACTTCGGCGTCGGCATGCTGCTGCCCGTCCTGGGCCGCGACGACAGGGAACGCCGCGTCCTGATCAACACCATCGGCCCGGTCTGGGACGGCAACGAGGTGTGGCTGATCACCGCCGGCGGCGCCATGTTCGCCGCGTTCCCCGAGTGGTACGCCACCCTGTTCTCCGGCTTCTACCTGCCGCTGCTGCTGATCCTGCTGGCCCTGATCGCCCGGGGCGTGGCCTTCGAGTACCGGCACAAGCGCCCCGAGGTGTCCTGGAAGCGCCGCTGGGACACGGCGATCGTGGTCGGCTCGGTGGTGCCGGCGATCCTGTGGGGCGTCGCCTTCGCCAACATCCTGCGCGGCGTGCCGCTGGACGCCGACCACGAGTACGTCGGCGGTCTGCTGGACCTGCTCAACCCGTACGCCCTGCTGGGTGGCGCGACCACCCTCGCGCTGTTCGCCACCCACGGCGCGGTGTTCCTGGCCCTGAAGACCACCGGCGACATCCGCGAGCGCGCGGGCGCCCTCGCGGTGCGCCTGGGTGTCGGCGCCGCAGTGCTCGCGGTCGGGTTCCTCACCTGGACCCTGAGCATCCGCTCCAGCGCGGCCGCCGTCGTGCTCGCCGTCGGCGCGGCCCTCGCCCTGCTCGGCGCGCTGGCCGCCGCCCGGGTACGCCGGGAGGGCTGGGCGTTCACCGGCACCGCCGTGGCGATCGGCCTGGCCGTGGCGACCCTGTTCGCGGCGCTGTTCCCGAACGTGCTGCCGTCCACCCTGGACGCGGCGGGCACGCTGACGGCCACCAACGCGGCCTCCACCCCCTACACCCTGAAGATCATGACCTGGGTGGCGGTGATCTTCACTCCGGTCGTGCTGGGCTACCAGGCCTGGACGTACTGGGTGTTCCGCAAGCGCATCGGCGTGGCCAACATCCCGCAGCACTGAGCGGGTGGGCACCGTATCGGCGACGTTGCGGGATCGCCCTGCTGCGCGGCGCACGCGAGCGCGGCGCGGCGGTCAGCGCGCTGTATCCGACCGTCGCCGCCCCGTACCGGGCCTGCGGGTGGGAGACCGCCGGTGTGCTGCGCACCGTCGACCTGACCACCGCCGCGCTGCCCCGGCACCGGCCCTCGGCGCACCTGACGGTCCGCGCCGGCACACCGGCCGACCTGCCCGCCGTCGCCGCCCTCTACGAGCGCGTCACCCGACACCGCAACGGCATGCTGACGCGCCGGGGTGAGCTGTTCGACCACTTCGCCGCCGACCGGGGTCTGCCCGGCGACGGGCTCACACTCGTCGAGGCCGACGGCGACCTGGTCGGCTACGCCACCTGGCAGCGGGGACGCGGCTACGGCGCGGACTCGGTGCTCACCGTCGACGAGGCCCTCGCCACCACCGTCGAAGCGGCCCGGGAACTCGTCGGCGTGCTCGCCAGCTGGGCCAGCGTCGCGCCGACGCTGCGACTGTGCCCGCTCGACGGCGACACCGTCAGCACCGTCCTGCCGCTGGAGGCGGCGCGCGACCACGAGCGGGACCTGTGGATGCACCGGCCGGTGGACGTCGTCCGGGCGGTGGCCGCGCGCGGGTGGCCCGCCCACGCCCGGGGTGTCGTCGACTTCGCCCTCACCGACGCGCTCGCCGAGTGGAACACCGGCACGTGGCGGCTGACGGTCGCCGACGGCGCCGGCGAGCTGACCCGGATCGACTCCGCGCCGGACCTGCGACTGGACGTGCGCGGTTTCGCCATGCTCTACGCCGGAGCGGCGTACGCCCGGTCGGTCGCGCAGGCCGGGTTGCTGCACCACAGCCCGGCCGTCGACCCGGCCGCCCTGGACCTGCTGGGCGCCGGCGGTCCGGCGCAGCTGCTCGACTACTTCTGACCGGCCGTCGCGCGGGCCGGCCACGCCGGGTGCGGCGCCCCGGCCCGGCACCGGGGTGCGGTCAGGTGCGGCGCGGGCACGCCGCCCGTTGCGGCGTACCCGCGCCGGCGCTGGCGTGTGGTCAGGCCGGTGTCGCCGCCAGTTCGGCGTTCGCCCGCTGGGTGATCAGGGTGAGTACCCGGGCGGCGGCGCTCGCCTCGTCGGTGGGGATGTCCCCGTACAGCCGGGCGGTGATGCCCGCGACGGCGTCGGCGACGCGGGCCTGCGTGGCGCGACCGGCGTCGGTGAGCCGCACGGACGCCTCGTCGAGGTGCGCGAGGTCGGCGTCGGTGAGGCTGGCGATCATCTCGCGCACGGCCGGTTCGTCGACCTTGAGGGTGCTGGTGATCCGGCGCACGAGCTGAGCCGGATCGACGGGGCCGGCGGCGAGGACGTTGAGCGCGAGGACCTGGCCGAAGCTGACGCCGAGGGGCGCGGCGGCCCGTTCGAGCAGTGCCCGGGTGGCGTAGTGGGCCTGGCCGATGGCCTGGCCGGTGAGGGTGGGAGTGGACATGACGCCTCCTGGAAAACATTGGACCAACCAACGTTGGCAGAACCAACGTAACATGGTTCGTGGGTCGCGCCAACGATTCCTGTTAGGCTGCCGCCCATGGACGCCACCGCCCCGCAGTCACCCGCCGGGCTGCGCACCACACCGAGCTGGCTGCTCAACCAGACCGCCAGCCACGCCGGCCGCCTGCTCGCCGAGGGATTCGCCGCCCACGACCTGCGCGGCTACCACTACCGGCTGCTCGCCTCCCTGGCCGAGGACGGCCCCGCCAGCCAGGCCGACCTCGGCCGCCGCTGCGGCATCGACCGCAGCGACGTCGTGGCCGCCGTCAACGACCTGGCCGGTCGGGGACTCGTCGTCCGCGCCCCCGACCCGGCCGACCGCCGCCGCAACGTCATCAGCCTCACCGACAGCGGCGCCGCCGAGGCCCACCGGATGACCGACACCGTCACCCGCGTGCAGGACGACCTGCTCGCCCCCCTGTCCACCGCCGAACGCGCCGAGCTGACCCGACTGCTCACCCGGCTGCTGGACCACCACAACCGACGCTGAACACCGCTCAGCGGGCCTCGCGCAGCTCCGCCAGCCGGGCCTCGATCTCGGCCAGCTCCGCGCGCAGCTTCTCGGCCTGCTGCTCCGCCTCGGCCCGCTCCGTGCCGAGGATCTGCTCCACCGCCTCCTGCACACCGGGCACGTCGACAAGCGCCACCATCTTCAACGCCTCCGCCGGCTTCACCACGTACGGCTTCGCCAGCGCCTTGCTGCCCTGCTGCGCGGCGACAGTCCACTCGCCGTCGGCGTACGCCAGCGTCACCGTGAGGCCCGCGGGCCCCTTCGGCTTGACGGCCTTGACCGCCCGCCGCGCCGGCGTCGCCTTCTCCGCCTGCTCCACCTTCGGCTCCTCCTGTCGCTGCGCCGGCACCCGCGGCGTGTCCAACACGAACTCCGGCTCGGCCACCACCGGCGCCGCCGGCGGCTCCGGCTCGGCTTTCGGCTCCGCCACCCGACGACCCGCGCCCTTGGGCGCCACCGCCAGATCGGCGGGAGAGAACGGCAACTCGTCGCGGCCGAAACGCACGACCACGAACTCGTCGGACACCTGCGGGTCGGTCAGCTCGACGACCTGACCGACCTGACCGGCGATCTGCCCCGCCGACGCGGTGAACACCACCCGCGGCTTACGACCGGCCGCCAACGCCTCCCGGATGCTCTGCACCTCGTCAGTGGACAAACCCTGGCCGGCATCCATCACAACCCTCTTCCGTACACCTGTTTGATTGCTGTCTTGATACCAGTCGACTGCGACACCCGCCGCAAGGGGGGTCAGGCCCTAGCCGCCCAGCGCCCGCAGCGCCCGGTCCGCGTGGTCGTTCATGCTGACCTCACTGTGGATCACCTCGATGACCCGCCGGTCCGCGCCGATCACGAACGTCATCCGCTTCGTGCTCAACGGCCCCAGCGGCACCCGCCGCTTGACCCCGAACGCCTGCGCCACCGCCCCGTCGGAATCCGACAGCAACGGATAGTCGAAACCGTGCAGCGTCGAGAACTGCGCCTGCTTCGCCACCGGATCACGGCTGATGCCCACCCGCGACGCGCCCAACGCCGTGAACTCCGCGCCCAGGTCCCGGAAGTGACAGCTCTCCGCCGTGCACCCCCTGGTCATCGCCGCCGGATAGAAGAACAGCACCACCGGACCGGCCGCCAGGAACTCCGACAGTCGCCGCGGCGTCCCCGTCTCATCCGGCAGCTCGAAGTCCTCCACGACATCGCCGACACCCACACCCGCCACCGCGCACCTCCGTTGTCCGATCGAACGCGCGGTGAGCGTAAGCGATCACACCCAGAGCGCCAGCACCTCGTCGGCCACCGTCGCCGCCTGCGCCCAACCGGCCCGCGCCGCGCCGGCACGCCGCGCCGGATCCAGCACGTCGCGGCCGATCGCCGCACGCGCCGCCGCGTCCGGCGTCACCACCACCACCCGCGACCCGGCCGCCCTCAGCTCGGCCACCTGCGCCGCCAGCCGCGGCATCGGCCCGAACGACGCCGACGTCGGCGCGAGAACCAGCACACGCCGCGCGCCCGCCGCCAGGTCCGCGTTCACGCTCGAGCGCATACCACCGTCGACGAAACGACGCGCCCCGATCGTCACTGGCGGCCACACCCCGGGCACCGCGCAGCTCGCGCCCACCGCGTCCACCAACGACACCCCGTCGGCGCCGTCGAACACCACGAACTCACCCGACGCCGCGTCGACAGCCGTCACCAGCAGCCGCCGCCGCGGCCACTCCCGGACCGGCAACCGGGCCTCGATCACCGCCCGCTGCGACGCCTCCGACGGCGTACGTGCCGCCACCGCCATCGCCCCGATACGCGCCCTCGACCGCACCGCGTCACGCGTACGCCCACCGGCCCACAGCAGTCGCGCCACCACCCACAACCCCAACCGCGCCGCCGTCTCACCCGTCGGCGGCACCAACTGCTCCTCGTACAACCCCTGCAGCGGCACCCCCGAACGCACCTGCGCGCCGACCACCGAACCCGCCGACGTGCCCACCACCAGATCGGCCTCGGCGACCGCCACACCCCGCTCGGCCAACGCGGCCAGCAGTCCCAACTCCCATGCCACCCCGGTCACCCCGCCACCGCCGAGCACCAACGCCCGCCGCATGTGACCCTCCTCTCGACGACCGACCCGCGCCGGTCACGGTAGCGTCGGCCCCACCCACCCGGCACCCGGAGGCATTCATGGCACCCGTCACCGTCATCACCGGCGGCGGTCGCGGCATCGGCGCGGCCACCGCCCGCCGACTCGCCACCGCCGGGCACCACCTCGCCCTGTGCTACCGCCGCGACGACACCGCCGCCGCAGCGGTCCTGGCCGACCTGCACGCGGCCGGCGCACAGGCCATCGCGGTACGCGCCGACACCACCGACCCCGACCAGGTCGCCGCCCTGTTCGACGCCGCCGCCGACCTCGGCCCGCTCACCGGGCTGGTCAACAACGCCGGCGTCACCAGCCCCATCGGCCCGTTCACCGAGCTGCGCGTCGACGACCTGCGCCGCGTCGTCGACATCAACCTCATCGGGTACGTCCTCTGCGCCCAGCAGGCCGCCCGCCGCCTCACCGACGGCGGCGCCATCGTCAACGTGTCCTCGGCCGCCGCGACCCTCGGCAGCCCGGGGGAGTACGTGCACTACGCCGCCGTCAAGGCCGCCACCGACACCCTCACCGTCGGCCTGGCCAAGGAACTCGCCCCGCGCGGCATCCGGGTCAACGCCGTCGCCCCCGGCATCGTTCGCACCGACATCCACGCCGACTCCGGCGTACCCGACCGCGCCGACAGCGCCGCCGGCCGCATCCCGCTGGGCCGCGCCGGTGAACCCGACGAGATCGCCGCCGCCATCGCCTGGCTGCTCGGCCCGGACTCCTCCTACGCCACCGGCACCGTCCTGCGCGTCTCCGGCGGCCTGTGAGCCGGGGCGCGCGCAGCGCCCCGGCTCACAGCCTCAGTGCGTGAACAGCTTCGCCGCCGTGATCACCGTCTGCACGACCCCGTAGCCGAGCAGCACCGCCACCACCAGCCAGGAAATCCACAACCGGGCCTGCTGCCCCTGCCGACCGTCGTCACTCATCGCGTACCACTCCTCTGCGCCACCTCGTCCTCGTCCACGTCCTGCTGCGCCGCCGGTTCGTGGTAACGCTCGGGCACCGGCCGCACCAGCAGGTTCGCCACGAAGCCCACCGCGAGGACGCCCACCATCGTGAACAGCGCCGGCCGGTACGCCGCCGCCGTCAACGTGCCCGGCTTGCCCTGCGCGTCGAGGAACCCGTTCACGATCAGCGGCCCGGCGATCCCCGCCGCCGACCACGCGGTCAGCAGCCGCCCGTGAATCGCACCCAC
This sequence comes from Micromonospora sp. NPDC049275, assembly GCF_043197115.1. Classification (NCBI taxonomy): domain Bacteria; kingdom Bacillati; phylum Actinomycetota; class Actinomycetes; order Micromonosporales; family Micromonosporaceae; genus Micromonospora; species Micromonospora sp. NPDC049275. Next base: position 646,605 of record NZ_JBICSN010000002.1, on the reverse strand, counting down.
CTGATACGTGCCGAACAGGTCCCGCAGGTACGCCGGCACCGTGGCGAACCCGCCGCCGTAGAACGACAGGATCACGCAGGCGAACAACACGAACAGCGCCGTCGCCGTCTGCCCGAACACGGCCAACAACGCGTACAGCACCATGCCCACACCCAGGTACACCAGGTAGATCGGCTTGCGGCCGATGACGTCCGACGTCGACGACCACACGAACCGGCCCGCCATGTTGAACAGCGACAGCAGACCCACGAACCCGCCGGCCGCCGCCACCGACACCGCCGACGTGCCGTTGTCCCGGAAGAAGTCCTGAATCATCGGGCTGGCCTGCTCCAGGATGCCGATACCGGCCGTCACGTTGCAGAACAGCACCACCCACAGCAGCCAGAACGAGCGGGTCTTCACCGCGTTGGCCGCCGACACGTTCGCCGTGGTGACAAGCGGCTTCGCCGCCACCGCCGCCGGGTCGAAGCCCGCCGGACGCCAGTCGTCGGCCGGCACCCGCACGTTCGCCACCCCGAACATCATGATCACGAAGTAGCCCAGGCCGAGCGTCACGAACAGCCACACCAACGCGCTGCCCGACGCCGTCGACCCCGCGTTCGACGGGTCGTAGGCGGGGTCGTAGAACGACAGGAGCTGCCGCGACAGGGGAGAGGCCACCATCGCGCCACCACCGAACCCCATGATGGCCAGACCGGTGGCCAGACCCGGTCGGTCCGGGAACCACTTGATCAGCGTCGAGACGGGGGAGATGTACCCGATGCCCAGACCGATGCCACCGAGCAGGCCATAGCCCACGTACAGCAGCCACAGCTGCTTCGTGGCGATGCCCAGCGACCCCACCAGGAAACCCACCGCCCAGAAACACGCCGACACGAACATGGCCTTACGCGGCCCGTTCGCCTCCACCCACGTCCCCGCCACCGCGGCGGACAACCCCAGCATCACGATCGCGATGCTGAAGATCACCCCGATCGCCGTCTGACCGGTGTCGAAGTGCGCGATCAACGAGTTCTTGTAGACGCTTGTGGCGTAGACCTGACCGATACAGAGATGGATGGCCAACGCCGCCGGGGGAATGAGCCACCGGCTGTAGCCGGGCGGCGCGACGGTGTGCCGACGATCGAGTGCGGAAAGCATGCGCTGCTTCCTCTCCGACGAGGACGTGAGACACCCTCCACATGCCCACACCCCACGCACGCGGCAAACCTCACCGTCGCCGGACGGTCCCTCCGGTGAGCTGAGCGGTCACTCAGCCCAGGTCCGGGGTGTGCCAGCCACCCGCCAACGCTTCGGCGTCCGCCGGACCCCAACTGCCCCTGTCGTACGCCTGCACCGGAGTCGACAGATCCAGGATCGGCTCGACGATCCGCCACTCCTGCCGAATCGTCTCCGCCCGCGCGAAACGCAGATGCTGCCCGTCCATCGCATCGTCGAGCAACCGCTCGTACGCCTCCTGACGGCGACCCAACGCCGCACCGAAATCCACCGACAGGTCAACCGGACGGCTCGCCACCTCCGCACCCGGGCTCTTCGCCTGAATCGACATCGTGATGCCGTCCCCACGACCCAACCGGAACCGCAGCAGATTCGCCGGCGCCGCCGCCCCACCCGCGGCAGGGATCAACGGACGCGGCGGCTGCTTGAACTCCACCACCACCTCCGTCGCCGTCCCCGGCAGCGACTTACCCGTCCGCAGATAGAACGGCACACCCGCCCACCGGGCAGAATCGACAGTCAACCGGGTCGCCACGAACGTCTCCGTGTTCGAATCCGGCGCGACACCCGGCTCGTCGCGGTAGCCCGCGTACTGCCCCCGCACCGTGAACTCCGGCGACAACGGAGCGATCTGCCGCAACACCGCCGCCTCCGCCTCCCGGAACGCGTCCGTGTCGTCACTCTCCGGCGCGTCCATCGCGATCAACGCGACCACCTGGAGAATGTGGTTCTGCAACACGTCACGAGTCGCGCCCACCGTGTCGTAGAACCCGGCCCGGCCCTGCGTGCCGAACCCCTCGGCGAGAGTGACCTGCACGTTGTCGATGTGCTCGCTGTTCCACAACGGCTCGAACAACCGATTCGCGAACCGGAACGCGTACAGACCCTCCACCGCCTCCTTGCCCAGGTAGTGATCGATCCGGAACACCCGCGTCGGATCGAAGGCCCCCCGCAACGTCCGGTCCAACTCCGCAGACGACGCCAGGTCCCGCCCGAACGGCTTCTCCACGATCACCCGACCACGATCGGCCAGCCCGACCGCCGCCAACCCCTGCACCACCGAACCGAACACCATCGGCGGAATCGCCAGATAGAACACCGGCCGCTCGGCACCGCCCAGACGCTCCGCCAACCGCTGATACGTCACCGGGTCCGCGTAATCACCGGAGATCATCGACAGATTGCCCGCCAAGACGTCGAACGCCTCGTCATCCACCTCGTCACTCGCCTCGGCCACCGACTTACGGGCCGTCGCGACCAACTGCTGATCATCCCAGGGGGAGCGGGCCACCCCGATCACCGGAACATCGAGACGGCCACGTCGGGTCAACTCGTACAGCGCCGGAAAGAGCTTCTTCGAGACGAGATCACCTGTCACGCCGAACAGCACTACCGCGTCTGAGCGCACGGGCATGGCACTTCCATCCGATCATGTGGAAACCTGATCTTCCGAACGGACAACCGCACGCCCCACTGGAAGAATTCCCCGGCAACGACGCACGTGAGGTCGGCGACAGCGACGGCGCACACCCTGAAAAGGCTCACCGATCAGGCGTGACGCGGGCAACACCCCAACCTGATCGAACAATCTCGATCATCCTAGGGCCCGCAAACCCCGACACTCCACCCCGTCCCGCGTATCCGCCACACCAGAAGACGCGCAGCGACGCTGCGCGCACCAGGGGAGGACCCCGCAATGGACCTCGCAGTCGACCGAAGCACCGCAACCGGCCCCGACGTGGTGTGCCTACCGATGTTCGCCACGACCCGCGCCGCCACGGCAGCCGCCTTCCGCCCCGCCCTCGCCGACGCCAACCTGCGCGAGACATACCTGGACCTGCCCGGCCACGGCGACACCCCCGCCACCTGCCCACCCACCTCCCAGGCCCTGCTGGACACCGTCTGCGCCTGGCTCGACCACCACACCGACGCACCCGTCCTGCTGGCCGGCGCCTCCTACGGCGCCTACCTCGCCGCCGGCATCGCCCGCCAACGACCCGACCTGGTCCGCGGCCTCCTGCTCGTCTGCCCCGGCATCACCATCGCACCCGCCAGCCGCACCCTGCCCGACCACCGCCCACCCCCGGGACCCACCGGCTGGCTCGACGACGCCCCCACCCACCTGCGCACCCACCTCGACACCGCGCTCGGCCACCGCACCCCGACCGTCGTCGCCACCGTCCTCGCCGCCCTGCGCTCCGGCGGACCCGGCGACGACACCTTCCAACAAACCCTGCGGACGAGCCCCGAATACGCGCTCCCCGACGAAACCACCGACACCCCCTACGACGGCCCCGTCAGCGTCCTCACCGGCCGACAGGACCACATCGTCGGCTACACCGACCAGTTCCACGCCATGCGCCGCTACCCCCACGGCACCTACACCGTCATCGACGAGGCCGGGCACTACCTGCCCTACGAACAACCGGCGCTGCTGCGCGCCCTCACCCAGAACTGGCTGCGCAGGGCGCGCTGACCCCACCCTCGCCACGGCACACCCCGGCGCAGCCCGTACGCCACAATGGCGGGCATGGCTGACCTCGACGACACGAAGGCCCCGCTGCACTACTACCTGCGCAGGAACCGCGACGACCTCCTCTGGAAGCTCGACGGGCTCAGCGAACGCGAGGCCAGAACGCCCCGCACCGCCACCGGCAACAACCTGCTCGGAATCGTCAAACACTGCCTCAACGTCGAAGCCGCCTACTTCGGGCCCACCTTCGGCCGGCACTTCCCGACGCCCGAGGAACTGGTCCCCCTCAAGGCGTTCGACGACGACCCACAGGTCGACTGGTACGCCCGCGAGGACGAGACGAAGGACGGCCTGATCGACCTGTACCGCCGCGTCGCGGTGTTCGCGGACGAGACGATCGACCAGCTGCCGCTCGACGCGCCCGGGCAGGTGCCCTGGTGGCGACCCGGCCACCAGGACGTGACGCTGCACCGGGTCATCGCGCACGTGACCTGCGACATCGCCCGGCACGCCGGTCACGCCGACATCATGCGCGAGCAGCACGACGGCGCGATCGGTTGGCAGCGGGGGAGCGCCAGCATCCCCGACGGGTACGACTGGCCGACGTACGTCAGCAAGCTGCGAAAGCTGGCCGACCACTTCGAATGACCACCTGCGGCCCCTCACCCAGGACTGGCTGCGCGGAACCCAGTGAATGCAGGGGAGAGGGCCAACGGATACGCGGTGACCGTTCCGAACACGTTCGAACACGCCGGTGACCAGCCCAGACCATCCCGTCCTGTTCGGAACAGGCACCGGCTCTTGTCGTACGACGCGGCACACCAACACAGTGGGAGGCACCCGACAGCGCACAGTACGTGCGACGCCGCACGACCACCGCGGCCGGGGATGTCCGTCCGGCACGATCGCCCGCCTGTCAGACCCTCGACGAGGACGCGGTGACGCAGCCGGCCCAGATCTGATCAGGGCAGGGGAGTCAATGGCAACAATCAATGGCATCACACGGCGTGCGATAACAGCCGGCCTGGTCGGCCTGCTGACGGTGGCCGGCCTGGCTGCCCCCGCGCTCGCCGCCGCCCCGCCGAGTTCACTGGCGGCGATCCCCAACAGGTTCATGACGTGGAACACCAACGGACAGGGGCTCGGCACCCCGGAGTCGCTCGTGGAACAGGTGCGTCGTTTCCGGCCGCAGGTGGTGGCGTTGCAGGAGTCCTGCCTGGACGAGGTGAGCGAGGCCGTACGACAACTCCGGCAGATTGGCCTGGAGTACAGCTACCGCAGCGGCCTGTCCGCACTGAACCCTGGCTGCGCGAGTCGTCTGGGCACCGCGATCCTCTACGCCAAGGGCACCGTTGTCAGAGCGCACAACCGCAAGGGCTACAGCGAGGACGAAGGCTGGCTCGAGGCGCGCGGCATCCAGTCGTTCAGCACGAAAATCGACGGGCAGTGGGTCCGGGTGTTCAACACCCATCTCAGCGCGCCCGGTTACGAAGATCTGCGCCGGCTGCAGGCGCGGGAGCTGTCGGTCGCCACACGGCCGTACCGTCGCGCGCTGGTTCTTGGTGATTTCAACACTCGGCCGTGGATCACGTCCGTCATGACCCCGATCTGGCGGGCCGGGTTCTCCGACGTCGACCCGTACTGTCGGTCGACCAGGGATGCCCGCTGCAACAGGACACTTCCCGAGACGCGCGACGCCAAGTTCGACTACATCCTTCACCGCGGGATCAATTCACGGCAGTGCCTGCTGTACACACCGACCCGGGATCACCGGATCGTCATCAGCGACGTCACGTTGGCCGAGGGCCCACGTCCGGTGTGCAGCGTGACCTGATCGCTGCCACCACGGCGCCGCGGGTCCGGCGTCGGCCAGCCGAGCATAGTTGCGGCCGGGCCGACGCTGGACCCGATTCGATAATGCACATTATGTAAAGTGAAGCGTTCTGGGCGTCCCCTCGCCGTGGACGCCAGTAACCGCTACTCGCGCGTCAGACCTGGCGGCAGCGCGTCGTCGTTGGGCCCGACACGGCGCGCGTTGACCAGCGGATTGCGGTGCAGCGCCGCGACGAGGGCGGCGCTGCCGCCGATGTCGGTCCAGGTGTCGTCCCAAAGGGCAGAGACCAGCCAGGAGCGATCCGCGGGAAAGAACAGATCAGGCAGCGGCCCGTCACCGCGCGAGTGACCGGTCCGCCAGGTGAGGGCCTGGTCGGGTCCGGCTTCGACCAGCACGTAGGACCAGTCCCCGTACAGGGAGACCCGTGGGGCACGCGGGAAGACGACATCGTGGGCGCCGGTCTCGAGATAGCCCAGCCACCACGGCTGGCCCGGGGTGTACGCGGCGAGCTCGTCGACCACGGCGCGCTCATGGTCGACGAAGCTGACGCCGTCGGGTGGATAGAAGGTGGCGTACGCGGCGAACACCGGCGGGATCGCCGCGGTGATCGAGACTCCCTCTGTGGTGCAGCCGGCGAGCCAGGCGACGTCGCCGGTCGTGCCGATCCGCCACTCCCGACCGTCTCTGACGAAGTCCCTTGGATCCGTCGACGTCGACGCGTCACCGGCATCGCTGCCTCCGGCGACAACGGTTGGCGTCGCCCAGGGAGCCCACCCGGGCCGATCGGCCGCCCACCAGGCGTGCTCCTCCGGGCAGACCCAAGCAATGGGTTCGTCGGGCTCCCGGTACACGGTCGGCCGGCCGGACCGGCCACACTCGGGACAGGTGGCGGCCCAGGACGTCATACCGGGCACATTACGTGCTTCTCGATCAGCGCGACCCGTTCCCACACCGGCCCGGGAGGCACGTCCATCAGGCGATGCCCGTACGCCTCGTACACCTCCTGGTGCACCCGGGCGAAGGCGAGCGATTCGGCGTAGCTGATCCGGCGCGCGGCCGTGCGTCGGATGAAGCCCAGCGGGGCGATCAGGAACACCAGCGGCTGGTACGTCCCGCTGTCGACGAAACCGGGTTCCTGCCAGGGTTCGGCGCACCCCTTCGCCTGCCGGGCGGCGACGATGTCGGTTGCCGCCTCCCGGACCACCAGGTGTCCGCGGCGGCTCAGCGCCTCGATCAGTGTGGTCTTTGCCGGCGCCCGGGGCTCCGGTCAGGACGTCGCGCTGCGGTTCGGTCATGGTCTCCCCCTCTTGCGCCCCTTTCGGGTAACGCGAAAATGCTGCATAATATCCCTTATGCATGACAAAAAGGACGAATCGCTCGTAGTGCTGATCGAGGAGTTCCTGACCGCCCGGGCGACCCGCAAGCCCTCCCCGCACACCCTGGCGGCCTACCGGCGGGATCTGCACGCGGTGGCCGCGCTGGTGGCCGACGATGACACCGCTCCCCTCCCCCTCGACGCGCTGTCGATCACCGACCTCTCCCCCCGCGTGCTGCGGGCGGCCTTCGCCCGGTTCGCCGCGCCCCGGGCACCTGCGTCGGTGCACCGCGCCTGGTCCACCTGGAACAGTTTCTTCACGTTCCTGGTCGCCGATCAGGTGGTGGCGGGCAATCCGATGCCGGCGGTCGGACGACCTCGGGCGCTACTCCCCCAGCCGAAGCCGTTGCGCGGTGCCGACACCCCCGAGGTGCTGCTCGCGTCGGTTGCCCGTGACGACGGCCGGCAGCGTGATCCGTGGCCGGAACGGGACGTGGCGGTGGTGGCGGTGGCGCTGTGCGCGGGGCTGCGTCTGTCGGAGTTGTTGGCGCTGCGGGTCGGTTCGCTGGCGGGTCGGCCGGGTGAGCGGCGCATCGAGGTGGCGGGCAAGGGCGGGCGTCCGCGGGTGGTGCCGATCGAGGCCGATCTGGATCGGGTGGTGGCGGACTACCTGGACAGTCGGCGTCGGCGTTTCGGGTCGCGGTCGGTGCGCCCCGACTCGGCGTTACTCGTGGACCGGCACGGTGAGCCGCTGCGCCGCGGTGGTCTGCAGTATCTGGTGGAGTCGTGTTACCGGCGGGCGGGGATCGGTGACCGGGTGCCGCGTGGGGCGCGGTTGCACGCGTTGCGGCACACGTTCGCGACGCGGTTGGCCGAGGACGGGGCGAGCGCGGCGGAGATCATGCGGTTGTTGGGGCACGCGTCGTTGGCGTCGTCGCAGACGTACATCGAGGTGACGGCCGGGCAGCAGCGTGAGGCGGTGCGGGCCAACCGCACCAACCGGGCGTTGGCGGCTCTGACCCCGGGGCGGGAGGCCGCCCGGTGACCGGGAGTCAGCCGAGGTCGACCAGCAGGGGGCGGTGGTCGGAGATGGTGGACGGTGGGGCGGTGACGGCTCGTACGGGTGGGAGCTGGGCGAGGGCGTGCCGGTCGGCGAGGATGTGGTCGAGTTGGACGCAGGGCTGCCCGGAGGGGTACGTGGGGCGTCGGCCCAGGGGTCGCCAGCCGGAGATGAGGCGGGCCGGGCCGGCGGGCAGGTTGAGGTCGCCGAGCAGGACGCGGGGGCCGGGTAGCGCGCGCAGGGCGCGCACGGTCTGGCGGAGTTGGCGGGCGTTCCAGCCGGGGACGAACGACAGGTGGGTCGCGGCGGCGGTGAGGGGGCCGTGTGGGGTGTCGAGGACGGCGGCGAGGACGACGCGGGGTTCGTCGTGCAGCAGGATGAGGCCGCCGCCGGGGCCGGGGACGTAGACCGGTGAGCGGACGGGGGCGGGTGTGAGGCGGGTGATGTGCCAGCTGCGGACGGGGTGGCGGCTGATGAGGCCGATGCCGTAGCAGGGTTCGCCGTGGCCGTCGTCGTCGTGGCGTAGGGGGCGGAACTGTTCGCCGGGGGTGCCGACGACGGCGGCTGCGAAGCGGTGGTGTGGCGCGTCGAGGGCGTGGGCGGCGATTGCGGTGAGGTCGTGGTTGCCGCTGCGGTGTTGGTCGCGGTCGACTTCCTGCAGGGCGAGGACGTCGGCGTCGAGGGCGGCTATGGCGGCGGCGAGTCGGTCGGGGTTGACGAGTCCGTCGGTGAGGGATCGGCCGTGCAGCAGGTTGAAGGTGGCCAGGCGCACTCCTGCACCCTACGTCGCCGTGGCAGGGTTGCCGGGTGGTGAAGGTGCTGCTGTGTTCGATGCTGGTGTTCGTGGCGGTGGGCGCGTTGGGGGTGTGGTTGCGGCGTTCGCGGGGTCGTTGAGGTGAGGCTGGCCACTTGAGGGCGGGTCGGCCCTGGATCGGTGGGGAGAATTGCCGCCCGTGGACGCCGTTTCGTTGAGTACGTTGCTGGTCGCCGCCGCGGCGGCGGGGTGGGTGGACGCCGTGGTCGGCGGTGGTGGGTTGCTGTTGTTGCCGGCGTTGTTGGTGGCCGCGCCGGGGTTGCCGGTGGCTACGGCGTTGGGGACGAACAAGTTGGCGGCGATCTTCGGTACGTCGACGGCGGCGGTGACGTATGCGCGGCGGACGACTCTCGACTGGCGGGTGGTGGGGCCGGCGGCGGGGTTGGCGGTGGTCAGCGCGGGGGTGGGTGCGGCGTTGGCCGGGGCGGTGCCGGCCTCGGCGTACCGGCCGGTGGTGTTGGTGGTGTTGGTGTCGGTGGCGGTGTTCGTGCTGCTGCGGCCTCGCCTGGGGGTGGTGGCGGTGCCGGCGCGGCGCACGCCGGCGCGGGTGGCGGCGGCGGTCGCGGTGGCGGGTATGGGCATCGCGCTGTACGACGGGTTGATCGGCCCGGGTACGGGGACGTTCCTGGTGTTGACGTTCACGGCGCTGGTGGGTGCGGATTTCGTGCACGGGTCGGCGATGGCGAAGGTGGTCAACGCGGGGACGAACCTGGGTGCGTTGGTGGTGTTCGGGGTGACCGGGCACGTGTGGTGGTTGCTGGGCGCGGGGATGGCGGTGTGCAACATCGCGGGCGCGGTGCTTGGTGCGCGGATGGCGTTGCGTCGTGGTGCGGGGTTCGTGCGGGTGGTGCTGCTGGTGGTGGTGCTGGCGTTGGTCGCGAAGTTGGGTCACGACCAGTGGGTGGCCCGCTGACGGAGGCGGACCCGGGCCGGCAGGTGACGTGCGGGCGACTAGCTTCGGCGGCTGGGTGAGTCGAAGCGGCCGGCGCGGATTTCGCGCAGGGCGCGGCGGCGGGTGTCGCCGCGCAGGGTGTCGACGTAGAGGGTGCCGCGCAGGTGGTCGGTCTCGTGTTGCAGGGCGCGGGCGAGGAATCCGGTGCCGGTGATGGTGAGGGGTTCGCCGTGCTGGTTGACGCCGTGGGCGGTGGCGTGCAGGGCCCGTACGGTCGGGAAGTACAGCCCGGGGATGGACAGGCAGCCTTCCTCGTCGTCCTGGGTTTCGTCGGAGAGTTCCAGGGTGGGGTTGATGAGGTGGCCGCGGTGGCCGTCGGCGTCGTAGACGAACACCTGGGCGCTGACGCCGATCTGGGGTGCGGCGACGCCGGCGCGGCCGGGTGCGCCGAGCAGGGTGTCCATCAGGTCGGTGACCAGGGCGCGCAGGTCGGCGTCGGAGGTGGTGACCTTGTCGCATTCGGTGCGCAGGACGGGGTCGCCGATGATCCGGATGGGCCGCATGGTCATGGGGGTCAGCGTATCGCCGTTGGTGGGGGGGTCAGTGTCCGGCCAGGGTGGCGCGGATGGGTGTGGTTTTCGCGGCGGCTTCGGCGACTTCGGCGTAGGGGTCGCTGTCCCAGGTGATGCCGCCGCCGGCCCAGGTGTGCAGGTGTTCGCCGTCGGCGGCGGCGGTGCGGATGGTGAGGCCGAGGTCGATGTGGCCGTGGGTGACCCAGCCGAGGGCGCCCATGCTGGCGCCGCGGCCGACGGGTTCCGCGGCGGCGATGTGGGTCAGGGCGGCGAGTTTCGGTGCGCCGGTGACGGAGCCGCCGGGGCAGGTGGCGCGCAGCAGGTCGGCGAGGCCGAGGCCGTCGGCGGGGGTGGCGCGGATGGTGGATTCGGCCTGCCAGAGGTCGCACCAGCGGCGGACGGTGAACAGGGCGTCGACGGTGACGGTGCCGGTGTGGGCGATGCGGGCGAGGTCGTTGCGTTCCAGGTCGACGATCATGATGTGTTCGGCGCGTTCTTTGGCGCTGGTGAGCAGTTCGGTGCGGCCGGTGGGGGTGGCGGGGCGGGTGCCCTTGATGGGTCGGGTGATGAGGTGTCCGTCGGTGAGCTCGATGAGGGTTTCCGGGGAGGCGCAGCCGATGGCCCAGGTGTCGCCGGTGAGGACGCCGCCGTAGCGGGCGCCGGGTAGCGCGCCGAGGCGGCGCAGGGCGGGTAGCGGGTCGCCGGTGTAGGGGGCGCTGGCGTGGCCGACGAGGTTGGCCTGGTAGATGTCGCCGCGGGCGATGGCGGCGCGGATGGCGTCGACGGCGGCGGCGTGTTGCTGCGGTGTCCAGCTCTCGGTCCACTCGCCGAGCCACCAGGGTGTCGCCACCCGGGCGGGGGCACGTCGGGTGGGGGCGTGGTCGTAGATGACGACGGCGAGGTCGGGCAGGGTCGGGGCGGGTTCGGGTGCGCCGGTGGGGGCGCCGGCGAGCAGCGCTCCGGCGGCGGCGGAGAGGTAGAGGGCGGCGCCGCAGGGCCCGGTGTCGTGGTGGCCGGTGGTGGTGCGGGTGAGGTCGCGCAGGTTCAGGCCGTGTGCGGCGAGGAAGTCCTCGGCGAGTGCGGCGGGGTCGCCGCCGTCGGTGCGGTGCCAGTGCAGGCGGGTGCGTTCGACGAGTGTGTCGCGGCAGGCGGGGGGTGCGGCGGGCACATTGACCAGCACCTGTGGGAGCGTTTCCACGACGTATGGTTCGACCTTCCTCATCCGTTCAGTGGATTTCCCGTGTGGCAGGCCGACTCCTGCTCGATGCTGGACACTTTCGCTTGGTACTGTGCGTCACTGGTCATGTGAACCATGACACAGTGCCCCCACAGTCCGGAGAACCCGATGTGCCAGCACCAACCGACCTGCCCCTCCGCTGAAGCCACCGACCGGGAAGCCGCGCGGGTCCTCGCTTGCTTCCGTGAGCAGGGCTGGAGCCTGCTCTGCAACGGTGTCATCGTCTTCGAGGACACCGGCGAGTTGCTCCCCGACGGCAGCAGCATCGCACCGCACCGCGGCCCCGCCCGCCACGCTCTCGTGGCCTGAACGACCACCCAGCGTTACCGTTTAGCCGCCGTCGACCCAGGCTAGTCCTCCGGTACGGGACGTCGCAGCCCAGGTCGCAGCGGCTGCCGGGGCGGCCATCCCGCCCGCCCCGGCTCGCCGTTGTCAGTCCTCGAACGCCTCGGGCGACGGGCACGAGCAGACCAGGTTCCGGTCGCCGTACGCGCCGTCGATGCGCCGTACCGGCGGCCAGTACTTTCCGGCCCGGTCCACGCCGGCCGGGTACGCGCCCGCCGATCGCGGGTACGGGTGCGGCCACTCGTCGCCGCTGACCATCGCCGCGGTGTGCGGCGCGTTGGCCAGGGGGTTGTCCCCCGCCGGCCACTGCCCCGACGCGACCTGTTCGATCTCCGCCCGGATCGCGATCATGGCGTCGCAGAACCGGTCCAGCTCGGCCAGGTCCTCGCTCTCGGTCGGTTCCACCATCAGCGTCCCGGCGACGGGGAACGACATCGTGGGCGCGTGGAAGCCGTAGTCGATGAGCCGCTTCGCCACGTCGTCGACGCTCACCCCTGTCGTCTTCGTCAACGGCCGCAGGTCGAGGATGCACTCGTGCGCGACCAGGCCCTTGTTGCCGGTGTACAGCACCGGGTAGTGCCCGCGCAGCCGCGCCGCCACGTAGTTCGCGGCGAGGACTGCGACGCCGGTGGCCCGGGTCAGGCCCTCGGCGCCCATCATCCGCAGGTACGCCCACGGGATCGGCAGGATGCCCGCCGACCCGTACTTCGCCGCCGAGATCGCCGGCGTGGAGTCCTCGTGCGCGCCGAGCGGGTCGCCGGGCAGGAACGGGGCGAGGTGTGCGCGCACCGCGACCGGGCCGACGCCGGGGCCGCCGCCGCCGTGCGGGATGCAGAACGTCTTGTGCAGGTTCAGGTGTGACACGTCCGCGCCGAACTTGCCGGGCTTGGCGTAGCCGACCAGGGCGTTGAGGTTCGCCCCGTCGACGTACACCTGCCCGCCGGCGTCGTGGACCTTCGCGCACAGCGACGCGATGCCCGTCTCGTACACCCCGTGCGTCGACGGGTACGTCACCATGATCCCGGCGAGCGCGTCCCGATGCTTGTCGATCTTCGCGTCCAGGTCGACGAGGTCGACGTTGCCGTTGTCGTCGCAGGCCACCACGACGACCCGCATGCCTGCCATCACCGCCGACGCGGCGTTCGTGCCGTGCGCCGACGACGGGATGAGGCACACGTCGCGGTGCGTCTCGCCCCGCGACGCGTGGTAGGAGCGGATGGCCAGCAGACCGGCCAGCTCCCCCTGCGACCCGGCGTTGGGTTGCACGCTCACCGCGTCGTAGCCGGTCACCTCGGCCAGCCACGACTCCAGCTGCCCGATCATGTCCCGGTACCCGGCGGTCTGCGTGTCCGGCGCGAACGGGTGGATGTTCGCGAACTCCGCCCAGCTGACCGGCTCCATCTCGGTGGTGGCGTTGAGTTTCATCGTGCACGACCCGAGCGGGATCATGCCCCGGTCCAGGGCGTAGTCGAAGTCCGACAGCCGCCGCAGGTAGCGCAGCATCGCTGTCTCCGAGTGGTGGCTGCGGAACACCGGGTGGGTGAGGAAGTCACTGGTGCGGGCCAGGTCGACCGGCAGGGCCGCGTCCACGTCGGCGTCGGCGTCGAGGGCGGGCACACCGAACGCCTCCCACACCGCACGCAGGTGCGCGTCGGTGGTGGTCTCGTCGCAGGACATCCCCACCTGGTCGGCGTCGACCAGCCGCAGGTTCACGCCCCGTTCGGCGGCGGCAGCGACGACCCGCGCCGCCGCGCCCGGCACGCGCGCGGTGACGGTGTCGAAGAACGCGACGTCCGCGACGTCCACGCCACCGGCGCGCAGCCCGGCCGCGAGCCGCGCCGCCATGGCGTGGGTACGCGTCGCGATCTCCCGCAGCCCGTCCGGGCCGTGGTAGACGGCGTACATGCCGGCCATCACGGCGAGGAGCACCTGCGCGGTGCAGATGTTGCTTGTCGCCTTCTCCCGGCGGATGTGCTGCTCGCGGGTCTGCAACGCCAGCCGGTACGCCGGGTTGCCGTCGGCGTCGCGGGACACCCCGACGAGGCGGCCGGGCAGCATCCGCTCCAGGCCCGAGCGGACCGCCAGGTAGCCGGCGTGCGGTCCGCCGAAGCCCATGGGTACGCCGAAACGCTGGGTGGTGCCGGCGGCGATGTCCGCGCCGATCTCCCCCGGCGCGCGCAGCAGCGTCAACGCCAGCAGGTCCGCCGCGACGGTGACCAGGGCACCGACGGCGTGCGCCGCCTCGACCAGGCCCGCGTGGTCACGCACCGCCCCGGACGCCCCCGGGTACTGCAGGTGCAGGCCGAAGAACTCCGCCGGCAACTCGTCGCGCCGCACGTCGACGACCCGCACGTCGATACCGAGCGGCTCGGCCCGACTGGCGATCACCGCGATGGTCTGCGGCAGGGCGTCGGCGTCGACGACGTACACCCGGCTCTTGCTCTTGGACGCGCGACGCGCGAGGGTCATGGCCTCCGCGGCGGCGGTGCCCTCGTCGAGCATCGACGCGTTCGCGGTGGCCAGGCCGGTCAGGTCCGTGACCATCGTCTGGAAGTTCAGCAACGCCTCCAGGCGGCCCTGGCTGATCTCCGGCTGGTACGGGGTGTACGCCGTGTACCAGGCCGGGTCTTCGAGGACGTTGCGGCGGATCACCGCCGGGGTGTGCGTGCCGTGGTAGCCCAGACCGATCATCGACACGGCGACGGTGTTACGCGCCGCGAGGGCCCGCAGCTCGGCGATCGCCTCGGCCTCGGTGGCCGGATCGGGCAGGTCGAGGGTGCCGTGCCAGCGGATCACCTCGGGGATCGCGGCGTCCATCAGCTCGTCGATCGAGTCGTGCCCGACGGCCTCCAGCATGCGGCGCTCGTCGTGCGCTGCGGGACCGATGTGACGGGTGGCGAACTGCTCTACGGACATCAGGGGCGCTCCCGGGCGAGGTCGACGGATCGGCCTCCCCCTCTGTCGCGCCCGCACAGCGCTCCACAGTGCCTGCCCACGAGGTCCTTTTGCCTGAGAGGTTCCGGGGAGGATTTGCCCCTTCGGCGCCGCCCCTGCTGCTGTCGGGCGGTCTCTCCCACGTGGGTGGTACCGGCATGGTCAACGCTACCAGCGCCGGTGTTTCCGGCAGATGTCCTACCCCTGTGACGTCACACCCCGGCCGGCGCGGCCAGCGGCGCGGCCCCGCCGGCGACCCGGTCGGCGAGCACCGGCAGCACCGTCCCGAGCGGCGCGTCGACGCACACCGTGGCGTACCCGTCACCCCGGGTCGGCCCCTGGTTGACGATCGCCACCGCAATGCCCCGTTTCGCGGCCCGGATCACGAACCGGCGCCCCGACATGACAGTCAACGACGACCCGAGCACCACCACCGAGCGCGCCTGCTCCACAAGCGCGAAACACCGGGCCACCCGCTGCGGCGGCACCGTCTCGCCGAAGAACACCACGTCCGGTTTCAGCATCCCCGTCCCACAGATCCCGCAGTCCACCGGCCGGAACCCGGCCACCTGCTCGTCAGGGAGATCCACATCACCGTCCGGGTTGACCGCGGCGGCGCGGGCCGCGAAGTCCGGGTTGGCCTCGCGCAGCCGCCGGTCCACCTCCTCCCGGGAGGTCAGGTTGCCGCAGTCCAGGCACACCACCTCGTCGAGGCGGCCGTGCAACTCGACCACCGGGTCGCTGCCGGCGGCACCGTGCAACCCGTCGACGTTCTGCGTGATCACCGCGTCGACCAGGCCGGCGCGTTGCAGCCGCGCCACCGCCCGGTGCCCGTCGTTCGGCGCCGCCCGCGCGATCAACCGCCACCCCAGGTGGCTGCGCGCCCAGTACCGCCGCCGCGCCGCAGGATCGCGGGTGAACGCCTGGAAGGTCATCGGCGTGTGCCGGCGGGCCACCCCACTGGGCCCCCGATAATCCGGGATACCCGATTCGGTGGACAGGCCCGCCCCGCTGAGCACCACCACGCCACCACCGGCCACCAGCGAGGTCAACGCCTCCAGGCTGTTCGTCACCCCTCCATGCTGCCTCAGCGCACCCGCCGACGCCGAACACCCCGTCGACGTTCACACCGCGACGACGTCGGCGACGACACACGCGATGTTGTCCGGCGCCCCCGCGGCCCGCGCCGCGGCGACGAGGTCCCGCACCGCGTCCTGCGGATCGGCCGCCGCGCGCAACGTCGCGGCCAGGGCGACCCGGTCGACGACAGCCCACAGCCCGTCGGAGCACAGCAGGTACCGGTCACCGGGCAGCGCCGTGCGCAACGCCAGGTCGGCCTCGACCTGCTGACCGCCGCCGAGCGCGCGCACCAGCAGCGCCCGCTGCGGGTGCGCGCCCGCCTCGTCACGGTCGAGGCGGCCCTGATCCACCTGGGCCTGCACCCAGGTGTGGTCCTGCGTCAGCAGGGCCATCTCCCCGTCGCGCAGCAGGTACGCCCGGGTGTCACCGACGTGCACCAACGCCAGTTGGGTGCCGCTGCGCAGCAGCGCGGTAAGTGTCGTCGCCGGCCGGTGCTCGCCGGTCGCCAGCCCTCGCACGATCTTGTCGGCGTCGGTCACCGCCCCCGCCAGCATCGTCACCAGCTCGACGGCCGGCACGGCGGTGAGCTCCAACGGCCGCAGAGCCTCGATGGCGGCGGCGCTGGCGGCAGCGCCACCGGGCCCCCGCATGCCGTCGGCGACGGCGAACAACCGTTCGCTGGCGTACGCGACGTCCTCGTTGCTGTCGCGCACGGCCCCCGTCTCACAGGCGGCGACACAGCGGACGGCAACTGTGGGACTGGTCTGCGACATGGTGGTGCCCCCTTCGGACAGGTAATCCACGAGGATGGCGGCGAGCCGCGCCCGCGCCGACGTGTCGTCGGTGACCCGCCGCCAGTACGCGGCGACCGCCTCGGCCGCCGCCGCGGGCTCCAGGGCGCACACGACGCGGATCGTCGCCAGGGGCATGCCGATGCGACGCAGGTGGGCCACCAACCGGGCCAGCGGCACCTGCGCCGGGTCGTAGAGCCGGTAGCCGGACTCGGGATCGACAGCCGCCGGCAGCAGGAGCCCCACCTCGTCGTACAGGCGCAACGCCTTCGGCGTCAGCCTCGCCGCGTGCGCGAACGCCCCGATGGTCAACAGCTCCACGTCGGCATCCTCCTCGCGCCGGTCACCCCGACCGGCACGCACCAGGCTGGGGGTTGCCCCACGGTCAAGGTCAAGGCCGCCGCTGAAGGTAGGTTGGGCGTATGCGCGTCGTCATCGCCGGAGGCCACGGCAAGATCGCCCTGCTGCTGGAGCGGCACCTCGCCGACCGCGGCGACACCGCTGTCGGGCTGATCCGCAACCCCGACCAGGCCGACGCCCTGCGCGCCGCCGGCGCCACACCCGTCGTCTGCGACCTGGAACACGTCGACGTCGACGAGGTCGCCGCGCACCTGCGTGACGCCGACGCGGTGGTCTTCGCTGCCGGGGCCGGCCCCGGCAGCGGCGCCGCCCGCAAGGACACCGTCGACCGGGCCGCCGCCGCGCTGCTCGCCGACGCCGCCACCCAGGCCGGCGTCCACCGTTACCTGCTGGTCTCCTCCATGGGCGTGGACACCCCACCCGCCGTCGGCACCGACGACGTGTGGGCCGCCTACCTGCGGGCCAAACGCGCCGCCGAGGACGACCTACGCACCCGCGACCTGACCTGGACGGTGCTGCGACCCGGCCGGCTCACCGACGACGAACCCACCGGGCAGGTCACCCTCACCCCACACGCCGGCCGCGGCGCCATCAGCCGCGCCGACGTCGCAGTGGTCCTCGCGGCCCTGCTCGACGAACCCGCCACCGCCGGCGCGACACTGGAACTCGTGGGCGGACCGACACCCATCGCCGAGGCGATCCGCGCCGCCGCCCTCTGAGGCGCACCCCGCCGCCCTGCGGCCTTCCTCCCGCCCGGCGCTGGGGAGCGCCGGGCGGCTTCACGTGCGTGGGCGCGGTCGCCGCCCCGACGTTGACACCACGAACCCTCCCTGTCAGACTTTTCTGACGCCGGGTGTCAGAGAAATCTGACAGCCGCTCGGAGGAGGGAATTTCTGGATGAGCGGCACCCCGCCGACCGGCGACGAGTTGGTGCCGCTGCTGGCCGCGCTGGCCAACCCGCACCGGCTTCGGATCCTTGCGTCCCTGGTCCAGGGACGCACCTACGTCAGCGAACTGGCACGACGCCTGCACATGAACCGGCCGCTGCTCTACATGCACCTGCAGAAGTTGGAGGCGGCCGGTCTGGTGACAGGCGAACTGGTGACAGCACCCGACGGCAGCTCGGTGAAGTACGTCCAGGCCGTGCCGTTCACCGTGGCCCTGGACCTGGACGCGATCGCGCTTGCCGCGCAGACCCTGACCGGCCCGGTGCCGGCCGTAGAACGGGAGTGAGCAATGACCCCTCAGGTGGCCTCAGACATGGCGCAGACCTCCACCATCGCCTCGACGGTGGTCGTGGTGACGGTGATCGCCATCGCCGCCTTCGTCGCGATCGGCCTCTACCGCGCCCGCCACGGGACGGCCCGTGAGACGGGCTATCGGGTACTCGCCGAGCGCAGCGCCGACAGCGCCCACGCCGTGGCGGACGAACTCAAGGGCGTGCGCGACGAACTCGGCGAAGTCCGGCAGCGGTTGGCCGCGCTGGAAAAGCTCCTGAGTCAGATCGGTTGACGTGCCGAGCCGGGGAGGACCTGCGACATGACCACATGGGCTCGACTTCGGACACACACTCGGCGCCTGACCGGCGCCGCCGCCCTTCTAGCGGTAGCCACGGCGGCCACTCCGATCGCAGCCCCACCCGCGGTTCCCCGCGTCGCCACCGCCGACGAGTTGACCGCCGGCGAGAACTACCTGCACGCCTACATGGACAAGATCAAAGCGCCCGGCCTGGCGTACGCGGTCGTCCGCGGCGACGACGTGCTCATCCGGGGCGCATGGGGTCTCGACGGCGACGGCCGGCCGATCACGACACGGACGCCGTTCCTGCTCGGGTCGACGAGCAAGTCGTTCACCGCGCTGGCGGTGGCGCAACTGGCCGAGGCCGGCCGCGTCGACCTCGACACCCCGGCGTCCACCTACCTCCCGTGGCTGCGCCTCGGTGACGCGCAGACCGCCCGGACGGTCACCATCCGCCACCTGCTCACCCACACCAGCGGACTCCCGCAGGTGTGGAGCACCACCCTGACCGACCGGTACGACAACCGCCCCGGCGGCCTGGCCCAGTCCGTGCGTGACCTCGCCACCCTGCGGCCCACCACCGCTGTCGGGCAGACCTATCAGTACAGCGACGCCAACTACATGATCCTCGGCGCGCTCGTCGAGAACGTCAGCGGCGACACCTTCGGCGCATACCTGCGCCGACACGTGCTCGACCCCCTGCGGATGACGCACTCCGCGGCCTCCGCCGACGAGGCCAACGCCATCGGCATTCCAGCCGGGCACCGCTACTACCTCGGTCGGCCACAGCGCTTCGCTGCGCCTTTCGACACCGCCGGAGTGCCTTACGGCTTCCTCGCCGCCAGCCTCGACGACCTGTCCCACTACGCCATCGCACAGCTGGGCGGCGGCCGTTACGGCGACACCCGGATCCTCGGCCCTGACAGCGCCCGACAGATGCACACCGGGACCGTGTCCACCGGTCACGGCACCTACGGGTTCGGCTGGAAGAACAGCACGCTCGACGGCATGGGCATCCGCATGGTCTGGCACGCCGGCGCGACCCCCGACTACTTCACCCACATCGTGCTGACCCCCGACGCGAACCTCGCCGTGATCATCATGACCAACGTCTACGGCCTGCCGATGGACGCCCAACTCAGCGCCGGGGCGTTCAACCTCACCCGCATTCTGCACGGCGGCGCACCCGCGTCCGTCAGCGCTGACCCCATCCACTCCTGGGTCCTGGCCGGGCTGGCCGCCGTCACCGCGCTGCTGCTCACCGCCCTGGCCTACTCCTGGATCCGCCTGGTCCGCGGCCGGCGGCAAAGCATCACCCGGCCCGCCCGAACACTCGCCGCCACCGCCGCCGAGGTGGCGGCGTGCGCCACCGTGGCGGCCGGCGCCGCCTGGCTGGTGCCGTCCTTCTGGAAGGGCGCCGGACTCGTCAAACTCCAGTTGTGGGCACCAGACATCGGACACGGCATCACAGTCGTCATCGCCCTCGCCGCGATTCTCGCGCTGACCCGACTGGGCATGGGTGTGTACGCCGTGCTCCCCCATGCATCGTCCTCGCCGACACGAACGACCGTCATTCCCGTGCACCCCGAGCAACGAGACAACTGAAACGCCACCCGGGTGGGGCTCGCCCTACGCGGACCCCACCCGGGTGAGGTCACCGCTGGTGATGACGCGGCAACGCCGCCTGACCGGCCGCACCCCCCACGAAGGACGCCCCCGGCGTCTCCGCCGCGATCCGGTCCATCGTGCGCGCCAACTGCTCACTGCCGTCGTCGAGATGTCGCGCCGCCGCCTGCATGTGCGACACCATCATCTCCCCGAAGATCCGCAACGCCTCCCGGGTCGCCACCGTGTCGTCGAAGCTCGACCCGGCCGAACTGCGGTACTCCGCCACCGCCCGCTCAGCCTCCTGCTTCGCCTCCTCCGCCGCCGCCCGCATGTAACTCTCGTACTGCACCCGGGCGTACTCGGCGACCCGCCGCGCGTAGTCGTGCGCCTGCGCGATGATCTGCTCGGCCTCCCGCTGCGCCGCCGACAGCAGATTCACCTCCTTGGCCGCCGGCACCTTCGCCGCCGCCGGAGTACTCGGGATCACCCCGTGCCGGTGCAACTCCACCCGGTCGGTGAGCCGCTCGTTCTCCGCGCGCAGGTTCGCGATCTGCGTCGCCAACAGATCCAACTCGTCGGCGACCTGCACCCGGAACCGGTCCACATCCGCGTTGTCGTAACCACGCCGCGCGAACGGCGCCGTCCCGAACTCCCACCGCCGAACCCGGTCGGAGGTCATCCGCACCTGCACACCGCCGGACACCTGCATCCCGTCGTACCGGCTGATCGGGGTCGCGCTCACCGCTCACGCCTCTCGTTCGCCACAGCGGGGCCCGCGAGCCCCTCACTCGACTGCTGAACCGCCGTACGCCACGCCGAGCCGTACCACTGCGTGCCCAGACCCTCGTGGTGCACCTGACCCTCGTGGTAGCCCGCACGGGCCAACGTCTGCACCGTGTGCGACACCATCTCGTCCGACCCGCACACGTACACGTGCCGCGAACGCCAGTCACCATCGGCCAACGCCCGGTCCACCGCCTGCACGAACTCACCCGGCCGGTGCACATCCGCGCCCACCACGTACGTCACCGTCAACCACGGAAACGACGACGCCAACTTGTCGATCGCGTCGCTGTCGTAGAACTCGCTGGGCGACCGCGCACCCACATACAGGTCCACCCGACGACGGGAACCCTCCGCGGCGACCTGCTCCACCAACGCCTTCACCGGCGCCCAGCCGGTGCCCGACGCCAGCAGCAACAGATCACTGGAACCCGCCGACCACAACCCCAGGCGCTCCCCCACCGGCGCGGCCAGATGCACACGGTCGCCCACCGCCGACCCGTACACCAGCCGCGACGACACCGCGCCCCCCGGAGCGGCCCGCACATGCAACTCCAGCGTGCCGTCCGCACGCGGCGCGTTCGCCGGCGAGTAGTACCGCCACGACCGCACCGACGGATGCGACACCCCGATCGACTGACCCGGCGTGAACGGCAACAGGTACTGCGGGCGCACAGTCAACACCGCCACGTCGAACGCCCGCCGCTCATGGGCCACGATCTCCGCCACCCACCACGGCGGATTCACCGCCTCCGCGGCCTGCGCGGACTCCATCATCACCTGCGCGATCAGCCCATACGCCGCCGCCCAGTCCTGAGCCAGCTCATCGGTCCACTGCTCGGCGAGGAAATGCTGCAACGTCGCCAACAGCGCCTCACCGACCGCCGGATAATGCTCCGCGCGGACCGCGAACTTCCGGTGATCCGCGCCCAGGTCCTGCAGGAAACCCACCAGCCGATCCACCTGGTCCACATGGGACACGATGTGCCCCAACGCGGTGACCAGGCGGTCCCGCTGCCCCGCCATGTTCGTGGGGAACATCTGCCGCGTCTCGGGATGCGCCAGAAACAACGTCGAATAGAAGTAGAGCGGCACCTCGTCGCCGTGCCCGGCGACGAGGGACCAACTCTGCTTGAGTCGGGCCTCGTCCACGCTCAGACGCCCGGACGCTCTCCGGCGGCCACCACCTGGTCCTGCACCTGCGCCAGCACCGCCCGCACGTCATCCTGCACATCGGCCGGAACGCCCAACTCGGACAGCGTCGCGATCAGGTACTCACCCACCTTGGCGTAGTGCGCCACCGGAATGCCCAACGGCTGGTGCGCCTCGGCCAACCCACGACCCGTGTACTCGTTCGGGCCGCCCAACACCACCGTCAACATCAACGCCAGGTGCCGACGCTGACCCGCCATGTCCACAGTGGCGAAATAACCCGCCAACTCTGCGTCGGCGAGCACCTTGTCGTAGAACAGTTCCACGGCCGCCTTCACCGAACTCGCACCGCCGATGCGGTCGTAATTCGAGGCGGGAGCGGTCTCTTCCGTAACCGTCACGGTCGTTCCTTCCGGGGTGACAGGTCGCGCGCGCGGTGACGCGCAGGGGCAACGGCCACCGACGTCACACCGTCAAGCCACGGCGGCGCACCGGGGACCGTGACGGACCATAGCGTGCCCCCGACCTCCGGTCAGGGCCCCCCTATCGGTTTCCCGACAGTTGCCGCACACGCACCGTCACCACAGGCAACCCGATGATCCACCCACCGCAACCAGGAGACAACCCACAGTGTCCACAGTGGAACAGACGACCCGTGCAACCGGAACCCGCGCCCAACAACCTGACCCACAGTCATCGGACGGCCGCAGCCAAAATTGTCACGGGTGTCGATGAGCCGAGCACCGACAGTCGCGCCGCGCCACTCAGCCCGCGCGCCGCCGCGCCCGCCGCGCCGCCAACTCGTCACCCACCGGATCCGACGCGGACCCCACCACCGACTCCGCCGGGCCGCTCACCGCCGGCTCCGCCGGCAGATGCGACAACGACCCCTGAATCTCCTTGAACGCCCCACCGATCGCGATCCCGAAGACGCCCTGCCCACCCTGCAACAGGTCGACCACCTCCTCCGGAGACCGACACTCGTACACAGTCGTCCCGTCGGAGATCAACGTGATCCCGGCCAGATCCTCCACACCCCGCGACCGCAACGCCTCGATCGCCTTACGGATGTTCTGCAGGGACACCCCCGCGTCCAACAACCGCTTCACGACCTTCAACACCACCAGATCGCGGAACGAGTACAGCCGAGACGTCCCCGAACCCGACGCGTCCCGCACGCTCGGCACCACAAGCGTCGTCCGCGCCCAGTAATCCAACTGTCGATAACTGATGCCCACCGCGTGGCACGCCGTCACACCGCGGTAACCCACCGAGCCGTCACTCTCAGTCGCCGCACCCGGCGACACCACACCCGACTCGCCTACCTGTGTACCCGGATCGGAATCCTGCGGCTCGTGCATCCGGACAACCTCCCCGTCAGTGCGGCGACGCGTCGTTTCCTCCGACGCGCACCCCTCGACACGGCAACCCTAACGCCACCGTCAGGGGTTACCACGGAGGAACCGACGCGACACGCCGCGCAGCCACCGAGAAAGATCACCAACCGGCACCGACGTCACCCACCGTGACACCAGCACCGAACCGAGCCACTCAGCCCGCGAAATCCTCCGGACGCACCTGCTCCAGGAACTCGCGGAACTTCTCCACCTCGTCC
This sequence comes from Micromonospora sp. NPDC049275, assembly GCF_043197115.1. Taxonomy (NCBI): domain Bacteria; kingdom Bacillati; phylum Actinomycetota; class Actinomycetes; order Micromonosporales; family Micromonosporaceae; genus Micromonospora; species Micromonospora sp. NPDC049275. Next base: position 623,004 of record NZ_JBICSN010000002.1, on the reverse strand, counting down.
TCCTGCTCATCGGGGATGACGATCCCCGCCTCGCTGAGGACCTGCTCCGCACAACGAATCGGCGCACCGACCCGCAACGCCAACGCGATCGAATCGCTCGGCCGCGCCGACACCCGCACCCCATCGCCGATCAACAGATCCGCGTAGAAGACATTCTCCTTGAGCTCGGTGATCTCCACCGCCTGCAACGGCGCCTGCAACGCCGCCAACACATCCCGCAACAGATCATGCGTCAACGGACGGGCCGGCTTGACCCCCTGCTGCTCATAAGCGATAGCCGTGGCCTCGACCGCGCCGATCCAGATCGGCAGATAGCGGTCACCCTCGACCTCCCTGAGCAGGACGATCGGCTGGTTGCTGGGCAGCTCCACCCGAACTCCGACCACGCTCAGCTCGCGCACCGCCGCCTCCGTGTCGTTGTCACCTACGCCGCACCGCGCCCTTCCCTGCACGGTACACGGACCGCAACACGGCCGTCGTATGCGCTACAGCACCACGCCCGCGCCAGAAAGGGGTTACCCCGGCAAGCCTACGGCACGCTTCGCAGAAGAGATCTTTCCGCTCCACCACCACCTGCCGGGCACCCTCACCGACCCAACGTCGACCGCAGCCCCACCCGCACCAACGCCGCGTGCAACTGCTCCGACAACGCCACCAACTCCCGCGCCGTCTCCGCCGCCCGCGCCCGCGCCGCCGGATCACTCTGCCGCGCCAACGGCGCCACCAACTGCGCGAACAACCCGACCTCACGATCGGCCGCACTCCGGTAACCCCGCAGATGCCGCGGCTCCAACCCGTACGCCGCCAAACCCGCCACCGCCGACGCGATGATCAACGCATCCGCGTCATACCACCCCGGCGGATCCGACACCAGCACACCGAGCCGCTCCAACTCCACCAGAGTCGACTCGTCGATCCCACTACGGGCCACCAGCTCAGCCCGGCCGAGCCGCACCTGCGACGACTCGGCCGGCTCCGCCGACTCCCGACCCGGCACCGCACCATCGGGCCCCACCGCGACCAACGCCGGCCGCGACCGCTCCGGCTGCTCACCGGACGAATCCCACTGCGCCAACTGCTCACGGATCACCCGCAACGGCAGATACCGGTCCCGCTGCGCGGTCAACACGAACCGCAACCGCGCCACATCATCCCAGCTGTACTTCCGGTAACCCGCCGCCGTCCGCTGCGGCTCCACCAGCCCCTCGGCCTCAAGGAACCGCAGCTTCGAAATGGTCGTGTCCGGGAAATCCACCCGCAACTGACCCAGCACCTCACCGATGCTCATCAGCGGCTGGGACCGGGCCGCCCCGGGTGGCGTGGAGGCCGCAGGCTCGTTCACCCCCGGCCGGCCTCCTCCTCCGGGCGCGGACCGGCGATGAACACCACCCGGAACTTACCGATCTGAACCTCGTCACCATTGCTCAACGTGGCCGCCTCGACCCGCTCACGATTCACGTACGTGCCATTCAGGCTACCCACGTCCCGCACCGTGAACGTCCCACCATCACGGTGGAACTCCGCGTGCCGACGCGACACCGTCACGTCGTCAAGGAAGATGTCACTGTCCGGGTGCCGGCCACTGGTCGTCACATCGTGGTCCAACAGGAACCGGGCACCCGCGTTCGGGCCGCGACGAACCACCAGCAGCGCCATACCCGGCGGCAACGAACCGGACATCCGGCTCGGCACCACATCGGTGTCCGGCCCTTCCAGCACTTCGTCGAGCGAGCCGAGATTGAGCGTCGAGGTGACGTCGAGCGGGGGGAACTCGTCGTCTGGGCGCGTCATGGGACCACCTCACGGATCTGTTCGGTCGGCGTCGGGTAATGGCGGGTCTGGCCGCCGGGCGATCGTTCACCCGGCGGCTGGCTCCCCGTGCCCGGGAAGGCAATTCCGCAACGCTCAACTAATGGGTTCTTCTCGGTCGACTGGGCGAGCCTAGCCAGCGCCGAAATGCAGGGCAACCGGACGCGCGCAGACATCCCGCACACCGGATCAAGCACACTCAGCCTTCGGTGATCTTCTGGTACGCGCCCGCCGTCAGCAACCCGTCCGTCGCCGTCGGATCGTTCGGAGTGATCTCCACCAACCAACCCGCACCGTACGGATCCGTGTTGATCAGCTCAGGAGTGTCACCCAACGCGTCGTTACGCGCCGCCACCGTACCCGCCACCGGCGCGTAGATCTCCGACACACTCTTGGTCGACTCGATCTCGCCCAACGAGTCACCGGCCGCGACGACCGCACCCGCCTCCGGCAACTGCACATACACGATGTCACCCAACGCGTCCTGCGCGAAGTGCGTAATGCCGACCCGGATCGAACCGGTACCGTCACCCGCCACCCACTCATGCTCGGCGGTGTATCGCAGATCCTCGGGTATCACCAGACGCGTCCTCATCCATCGGTGCACCGGACCACCCGGGCCCGGCGCGGCCGCGCCGGCCAGGAGACCGGACGGGCGTGTTTCCTACTTGGTCGGCACGTGCAGCGCCGAAACCTCGGCAACCTCACGCTCCCCAAACGTCACGTTACCGCCGTCACCCCGGACCGTCGCGACCACCCCACCAGGAATGTTCAACGCCGTACGCATCGTCGCCGGATCACCGATCACCGTGATCGTGAACGGCCCCGTCAACCGACGCCCCTCCACCATCAACGACCCGTTGTCCCCATCGAGGAAGTACGTCGATGCGATCACCCGCACCGTCGCCCGGTCACCACCGGAGATCTGCATCGCCTCCGCGCCCGCGCCCCGCAACTCCTGCACGGCGTCCAACACCCGGTCCGCCGTGATCGGCTTGACCCCGTTGCTGGTGAACTGCACAGTCAACCCCGGCCCCACCGCCGGCAACGTACCCGCCAGAATCCCCAGCTCGTCCGCCCGACGGGTCGCCTCGTCCAACGCCGCCTGCCGACCCTGCGCACCCGAGGCCAACTGCCGCTGACTGTCCTCCAGCGCCCGAATGTCCTGCTGAAGACGATTCTCACGCGCATCCAGATCCGACAGGATCCGCACCAGGTCCTCCTGACGCGTCGCCCCCAACGTCGGATCCGCCGACGTCGTCCGCAACTGCACCACCAGGGTGAACCCCAGCAACGCCAACAACGCCGCGATCATCACACCCGCCGCGCTGAACCGCGCCCGACCCGCAGCCACCGGCGCCGCCGACTCCACCACCGGCTCGTCCACCGGCGCACCCGCCCGCGACACCGCGCTCAGGTCCACCGTCGCACCGTCATCGGCCGGCGCCACCTCGGGCTCCGCACCCGGTGACTCCGGCTCCTCGGCGGGACCGCTCGGCGCCAACGGACTCAACTCGTCCGGATCCGGCGCGTCCGGCCGCGGATCCGGCTCACCCGCCGGCCCACCCGGCCGCCCCGGCCCCGCCGGCTGCGGCCAACCCGTCCCCGTCTCCGCCTGCTCGTCGCTCATCGCTGTCAAACCTACGCCCGGAACAGGTGCCGACGGATCGCCGCCACATTTCCGAAGATCCGCACACCCAGCACGACGACCACACCGGTGGACAACTGCCCGCCCACCCCCAACTGGTCACCCAGGTACACGATCAGGCCAGCCACCAGCACGTTCGAGATGAACGACACCACGAACTGCTTGTCGTCGAAGATGCGGTCCAACTTCGCCCGGACCCCACCGAACACCGCGTCCAACGCGGCGACCACCGCGATCGGCAGGTACGGCTGCAACGCCGCCGGCACCGTGGGATCAAGCCACACGCCCAGCACCACACCGGCGAGCAACGCCAGCACCGCGATCATCCGCCACCTCCGGAAGGGCTAGCGGTCCCCGGCGAACCCGACGACCCAGGACTGCCGGACCGGACACCCGACCCGGAAGGACTCGGACTGACCGACGGCTTGGCGTAGCGTAGCTGCGGCTCCGGAGCCGCCGGCAGGGCGAGGTCCTCCGCCTTACGCACACCGAACGACAGGCCGGTCTTCTGCGCGACCTCCCGCATCACCGCCGCGCTCCGGCTGTCCTCGAACTTGCGCCGCATCGACCCCGGCCCGATCGCCGACACCTCGTACGGCCCCGTCACCGGCCGGAAATCCACAAGGATCGCCTCACCCGCCGTACGGATCGTCGACGTCGACGTCAACCGCTGACCGTTGATCGAAATCGCCTCCGCACCGGCGCTCCACAACGCGTTCGCCACGCCCTGCAGATCGCTGTACAGCACCTGCGACGGCCCCGCGCCCTTACCGGTCACCGCGTCCGCGTTGCCCGGGCCGTCCGCCAGGCGCACCACCACACCGTCACCGCGCACCCGACCCAACCCGGTGACCGCCTCCAGGTCCCGCAGACGCGCCGCGGTCGGCCCACTCAACGCCGCGTCCCGCTGCCGGCTGACCTCCTCCCGCAGCTGGTCCGCGCGCGTCGACAACCGGTCGGTCTGGCTCTCCCGCTCCTTGATCTGCGCCACCAACCCGGAGCGCGCCTGGGCACGCCCCGGCTCGTCCGCCATCGTCTGGCGATACGCCACCGCGAACAGGAAACCCAGCACCACCACCACGACCAGGCCGACCGCCCGAGCCGGCCAACCCCGGGACTCGTCCGGTGACGACGCCACCCGCCGGCGCGCGGCCGCCGCGTCGGCGTACCCCGGGTCCAGGGGATTGCGGAACAGTTCGGTGAGGAAGTCAGGCGCGTACACCCGATCCGGGCGGGGACGCTCCGGCGGCCTCGCGCTCACGCGGCCGCCCCCGCGCTGCGCGCCGCGCGCACCAGCCGCGACGCCTGCACCACGTACATCGCGCCGGCCACCCAGTAGAGCACCAGCCCCCACCAGGCCAACCCCCAGCCGATCGCGGCCGTCGCCGTCGCCGCCGCGCTCCACTCGGTGGCCAACAGCAGCACCGGGAACGCCGCGAGCAGCAGGAAGGTGGCGGTCTTGCCCATGTAGTGCACCGGCGGCGGCCCGTACCCGTAGCGGCGCAACACCGTCAGCGAGCCGAGCAGCAGCACCTCGCGGGCCAGCAGTGCCGCCGTGAACTGCCACGGCACCACCTCCCGGGCGGTGAAGGCGAGCAGCGTGGCGAGGATGTACAGCCGGTCGGCGAGGGGGTCGAGCAGCTCCCCGAGCCGGCTCACCTGACGCAGCCGGCGGGCGATCCAGCCGTCGACCCAGTCGGTGGTGCCACCGATGGCCAACACCACCACCGCCGCCACGTCCGCGTGGGCCACCAGGAACAGATAGAGGAACAGGGGTACGCCCAGCAGGCGCCCGAAGCTGATCAGGTTGGGCAGGGTGAGGATCTGGTCTCCGGGAGCCTGGTCACCGGTGTCCCGCGGATGCTCTGCCCGAGCCGGCCGACGCGACACCGAACCTCCTCCACGCACGCCCCCGCCGCCAGACCGTGATCGGGCGCGGCTCAGGTCGTACGCGCTGTCGGGCCGGCAACCGCCGGCGCCCCTGCGGCCCCGGGACGGGACCTCTGCTCTGATGCGGCCCGCGATCGTCGTGATCGCGGGCCGGGTGAGTGCGCTGCCACTATATCGGGCCACCCCTGTGTACCCCGGCCGCCGCCGCGTCCTGTTGGTGCGGTGCTGTCGCTTTGTGGTGGGGATCACCACGCGTAAGCCATCCTAGGATGGTAGTCGAAGGGACGGCGGATCAGGCCGTCTGCACCGCCTGGTCCACCTGCTGTTCCGGCACCGTCTGCGTCGCCGCCCGGCCGAAGGCGAGCAACGCCAGCAGCAGGTCGTGCTGCATCCGTGGCGGCATTCTGTCCAGCACGCCCTGCACCGCGCGCTGCCGCCGCTCCGCCAACTCCCCCAGCAGGGTCAGGGCGGCGGCCGTCAGCACCAGCCGCACCTCCCGCCGGTCGCGCGGGTCCGCCACTCGGCGCAACAGACCGGTCGCCTCCAGCCGGTCGCAGAGCCGACTCGCCGAGGAGGGCACCACGTCCAACAGCTCCGCCAGGCCGTTGACGTTGGTCTCCCGCCGGCCGTTGATGAGCATCAGCACCCGCAGCTGGGTCGGTGGCACCTGATGCCGCGCCGCCGCCGAGTCGAGAACGGCGATCAGCGTCTCGGCGGCCGCGTCGATCGCCGAGGCGAGATCCGCCTGTCGCTCCACCCGATGTCCCCTGCCGTCGTCGCGCTGGTGCCCCGCCCGGCACGACCCCGGCGATCCTCATCCGCCGTCCCGCTCACGCGGACCATGCCAGTCCAGGCAGACGACGACGGCGTCGTCGCGCAGATCCGAATCCGCGTGGTAGGCGTGCAGTTCGCGCATCACCGTACCAACCGCCTCGGTCGCCGGCTGCAAGCGCGTGGCCCGCAGGGAACGGGCCATCATCCGCTGCCCGTACGGCTCCCGCCCCGCCGGCTCGGCCGCCCACACCCCGTCGCTGACGACGAACACGCGGTCACCCGGGGCGAGCGGGAACTCCTGCACCTCGTAGCGGGTCTCGGCGAACATGCCCAGCGGCAGTTGCTGCTCCAGCTTCATCGGCTCGACAGTCGCGCCCCGCATCCGCAGCAGGTGCGGCGAGCCTGCGTCGACCGCCCGCACCCGTCCGGTGTGGATGTTCAGCTCCAGCAGCAGCGTGGCCACGTGCCGACGGCCCCGGTGCTGGTAGTAGACGGTGTCCGAGGCCAGCTCCGCCTGCTCCACGAGGCCACCGCCGGAGCGGCGGGCGTTGCGCATCGCGTTCACGGTGACCGCCGTCAGCAGCGACGCGGCCAGGCCACTGCCCTCACCGTTGAGCACCGTCAGGGTGAGCCGGTCCCCATCCAACGACCAGTCGAAGTGGTCGCCACCCACCGTGTACGCCGGTTCCAGCTGCCCGGCCAGGTGGAAGGCGCGGTGCGCCACGCTGCGGCCGGGCAGCAGGTCCCACTGCATCTCGGCGGCCATGCTGAGTCGCTCCCGGCGACGGGCCCGCCGATAGCGGTCGGTCTCCCGGTCCGCCGCCCGCATCGCCACCGCCAGGTCGCCGGCGATGTCGGTGGCGCGGCCGGTGACCGCCGGGCCCGGCACGGTCGGCAGCTCGATGAGCAGCACACCCAGCCGTTCTCCCCACACCGTCAGCGGCAGGTAGAGGCGGCACGCGCCGTTCTCGAGCCCGTCGCGCACCGGTTGCTGGCTGGAGAAGCAGCGCTGCGCCACGGTGTGCCGGGCCAGGGCTCCGGCCGCCGGCAGGTCCGGATCCAGCACCGGCCAGAGCCCGCTGATCCGGTAGTCGGCGACGAACACGTCGGTGCGCAACGCGCCCAACGCCGCCCGGATCGCCCGGTCCGCGGCCTCCGCCAACTGGTCGGGCGCGGCCTCGCGCAGCGCGCGCGACACCCCGTCCGGCGCGTCCACCATTGTTGGTCGTCCCTCCGGAAACTTGCTACAGGGCAAGCATCATACGGACGCCGCCGGACGACCGGTCGCCGCGGGTCAGCCGGCGCCCCGCGCCGCGAGGACGCCGTGGAAGGCGTCCGGCACGTCGGCGGGCGAGCCGCCACCGGGAAACCGCGACGATCCCGACCGGCGGTATCGCTTCGCCGCGCCGCCACGCCCGCGATACTGGCCCGGCGGGAGGTGGACGGTGAACTCGGCGGACAGCGCGGCGGTGGTGGTCGGCGTGGACGGCTCGGAGCCGTCCCTGCGCGCGGTGCGCCTGGCCGCCGCCGAGGCCGTGCGCCGGCACCGGCCGCTGCGGGTGGTACACGGGTTCGTCTGGCCGCTGCTGCACGTGCCCGTCTCCCCCGCGCCCGACGTCCCTCCCGGCGCCGGACTGCGCCAGCGGGCCCAGGAACTGGTCCGCGCCGCGGTGGCCGAGGCCGAGGCGACCGCACCCGGCCTGACGGTCTCCGGCGAGATCATCGACGGCGAGGCGTCCGCGGTGCTGGTGGGCGAGTCCCCCACCGCCGCGCTCGTCGTGCTCGGCGACCGCGGGCTGGGCGGCTTCTCCACGCTCGTCGTCGGCTCGGTGGCGGTGCAGGTCTGCGCGTACGCCGACTGCCCGGTGCTTGTCGCCCGCGGGGACCAGCGACCCGACGAACCGGTGGTGGTGGCCATGGACGGCTCGGCGGCGTCCCGGCTCGCCGCCGAGTTCGCCGCGGAGACCGCGCTGACGCGCGGCGTGCCGCTGCGCGCCGTGCACGCCTACCGCCACCCCGGCAGCAGCGGCCCCGGGGACATGCAACCCCTGGTGTACGACGAGGCGCAGCTGCACGGCGAGCAGGAACGGATGCTCACCGGCTGGCTGGACGGGCTGACCGACCGCCACCCGGGGCTGCGGCTGACCTGGCGGGCGACGCACGGCCGCGCCGGCGCGGTCCTCGCGGAGGCGTCGAGCACCGCCCAACTGATGGTCGTCGGGGGGCAGGGGCGCGGCGAGGTGACCGGGTTGCTGCTGGGGTCGGTGAGCCAGTCGGTGCTGCACCACTCCCGCTGCCCGGTCGCCGTGGTCCGCTGGCCCCGCTGACCCCGGGGTTGTACCGCCGCCAGACGGGTAGACGGCCGCGGTACGCCAACGGCGACGAAGGAGGCAGCAGATGCCAGGACCACGGCCGGGCAGCAACGCGTACGACAAGCAGCGCGCGCGGATGCGCAACGCGATCGACGATTCCGGACGTCGGGTACCCGACGGCAAGGCCAACCAGGTCGCGAACCGGATCCTGCAGGAGGATCGCGGCCAACGGGGCGTCGTCCGCGGCGAGCGCACCTACGGCCCCAAGAGTGAACGCGAACCGGGCGACCCGAAGTGAGGGGGGTCGACCTGGCCGACGGCGCCATCGCGGGCGCCGTCGGCAGCACCGCGCTCAACGTGGTCGGCTTCCTGGACATCGCCCTGCGGGCACGACCGGCGAGCAGCACGCCGGAGCAGACCGTCGACAGGCTTGCCGGCATCGCGCACGTGGACCTGGGGTCGGGGCCCCGGGCGGCGAACCGCCGCTCGGGGCTCGGCGCCCTGGTCGGCTACGGGCTGGGCATCGCCGCCGGCGTGGCGTTCGCGGCCTACGCCGGAGGTCGGCGTCAGCCCCTGCCGCTGGCGACCGGCCTGCTCGGCGCGGGCGTGATGGCGATGACCGACGGGTCCATCACCGTGCTGGGGATCAGCGACCCGCGCACCTGGCGGCGCTCCGACTGGATCTCCGACATCATCCCGCACCTGGCGTACGGGCTGACGGCCGCCGCCACCTGGAACAGGTTGCGGCGGCCGTCCGATCGCGGTCGTTAGGAGCGGGTGTCGCTGTCGTCCTCGGCGACCGGCTCACCCGCCGGGCCGTACGGCGACACCTGCCCCCTGGGCACCGGCCGGCCGGCGTCGCCAGGCGACGTGCCACTGTTGCGTGGGTGCCCGGTCGGCTGGGGCCCCTTGCTGTCCTGACTCGTCGCTCCCTTGGCGTTACGCCGGAACTCCTCCTGCTGCGGGTTGACCACGAGCGTCTCCCTCCCGGTACGGCAGGCGGCATCGACCGCCTCCAGCGGCGGCATACCCGCCCGAACCGGCGGCATTCCGGTCCCGCCCCGCCTCGGAAGGGCTAGCCGGGCCCGGGGTGGGTACCCGTGCGGTGTGGGTGACGATCGAGCGGTGGTGCGGGTCCTGCTGGACCGGCGCCGCCACACGTACGCGGAGGAGGCCGGCATCCGGCTGTCCGACCGCCCCGGTCCGCTGTACCAGCTGCTGGTGCTGGCCACCCTGCTGAGCACCCGGATCCGGGCGTGCGTGGCGATCGACGCCGCGCGGGAACTGTTCGCGGCCGGCTACCGCACACCGCAGGCGATGGAGGCGGCGAGCTGGCAGCAGCGGGTCGACGCCCTGGGCCGCGGTCACTACCGCCGCTACGACGAGCGCACCGCCACCATGCTCGGCACCGGCGCCCGCCTCTGTCTGGACCGCTGGCACGGCGACCTCCGGCGGCTGCACCGCGACGCCCAGGGCGACCCGGCCGGGCTTCGTCGACGACTCACCGAATTCCCCGGCATCGGGCCCACCGGCGCGGACATCTACCTGCGCGAGGCACAGACGGTGTGGTCCGACCTCCGCCCGTACGCCGACCGTCGCGCCCTCGCCGGCGCGAAGCGGCTGGGCCTGCCGGGCTCACCGGACCGGCTGGCCGGGTTGGTCGACGAACCGGACTTCGGTCGGCTCGCCTCGGCGCTGGTGCGGGTGGCGCTCGGCGAGGAGTCCGCGGGCGAGGTCACCCGCGTCGCCGCCGGGTGAGGCGCTCACTTGACGGTCTTGTCACCGGGTCGGGTCAGGTGCCACACGCCGAGGGCGGCGAGCAGCGCCAGGATGATCACCCCGCCGGAGATGCCACGGCCCTCCTCGGGGCTGCGGCCGGCGCTGCCGAAGTAGATCACCGCGAGGCCGGCGAGCACGGTGACGAACGTACGCAACCCTCGGTCCTTCACGTACCGCACGGTAGGCAGCGGGCAACCACGGCGGGTCTTTTCCGGCGTCCTGTCCCCCGTCCGGGCGACACGATCAGTGGTCCGGAACGAACCCGCGCAGCCGCACCCGCCGCACGGCCCGGTCGGCGACCTCCACCACCTCCATCGTCAGGCCGGGCAACCGCACCGTCTCGCCCGGCTCACCCGGCAGGTGACCCAACCGTGCCAACACCAGCCCCGCCACCGTCGTGTACTCCCGCGACAGCGGGAAGCTCAGTCGCACCCCCAGATCGGGCAGGTCGTGCAGGGGGAAGTCACCGGGCACCAGCAGCGACCCGTCCGGTTCCCGGGTCACGCCGCGCACGTCGCGGTCGGTCTCGTCGTACAGCTCGCCGACGACCTCCGCCAGCAGGTCCTCCAGCGTGACGATGCCGTCGATGCCGCCGTGCTCGTCGACGACGAGGGCCAGTTGCTGGTGTTCCTGGCGCAGCCGGCGCAGCGCGTCGGCCACCGGCAGGGTGACCGGCAGCAGCAACGGCGACCGGACCCGCTCCCCCACCGTCCCGGCACCGGCCCGCACCAGGTCGCGGATGTGCACCACGCCGAGCACCTCGTCCAAGCCGCCGGGCCCGGTCACCGGGGCACGGGACCGGCCGGCGCCGGCCAGCCGGCGTACCCCCTCGTCGGCGGGCAGGTCGGTCGGCAATGTGGTCACCTCACGGCGGGCCACCAGGATCTCCCGCAGCGTCCGACCGGCGATGTCGAACGCGCCGGTCAGGATCTCCCGCTGCTGCGCCGACAGGCCCCGCTGACTGACAAGCATCTCCCGCAGCTCCTCCTCGGTCATCTCCTCCCGGCTGGCCCGGGGGTCCCCGCCGGCCAGCCGGACCACCCTGTCGGTCGCCCAACTGAGCAGCCACACCGCCGGGCGCGACACCCGGGCCAGCACGTCCAGCGGCCCGGCGCTGAGCAGCGCCCACCGCTCGGCGCGCTGCATGGCCAGCCGCTTGGGCGCCAGCTCGCCCAGCACCAGCGTGACGAAGGTCAGCGCCACGGTCACCAGCAGCACCGCGGCCGGGCGGGCCGCCGCGCCGAGGAAGCCCAACGGGCCGACCAGCGGCTGCGCCAGCGACACCGCCGCCGCCGCCGAGGCGAGGAACCCGGCCAGGGTGATGCCGAGCTGGATGGTGCCCAGGTAGCGGTTCGGGTCCCGGGAGAGCCGGACCAGCCGCTCACCGGCGCGGGTGCGCCGACCCAACCGCCGCAGCTGCCCCTCCCGCAACGTCACCAGCGCCATCTCGCTGCCGGAGAGCGCGGCGTTGACAAGCACCAGGACGGCCACCAGCGCCACCTGCCCCAGCTGACCGCCCACCACGCACCCCCGTTGACCACCTCAGGTCACCTAACCGCAGCACGCCCGGCTCCGGGTCCGGTTTCCGGCCGTCCGGAACCTCAGTCGACCTCCAGGTCGTCCAGCGAGATGGCGTGGGTCATCAACCAGCGGGCCAGCGCCGACATGCCGAACAGCCAGAGCGGCACCGACTCGGTGGGACCGTTTGTCGCGTAGATGGCGAACCGCAGATCCGGCGCCCGGTACGCCTCGATCCGCCACCGGTGCTGCCGGTCCCGCCAGACCGCCGAAGGGTCCATGGCGTCACCGTAGGTGACCGCCGACGGTCGGGGGGCCGGTTAGCCCGGCACCGGGGGATCAGCCCGGCACCACCGCCACGCCGAGCAGCGCACGCGCTGCGGACACCAGCGCGGCGATGCCGAGCCCGGCGAGCAGCAACCAACCGACACCGCGCCACCCCGAGCCGCGATCGGGCGGCGGCCGCGAGGGTGGTCTCCACATCTCGCGGTACGACCAGGCCAGCACACCCACCCCCAACGGGAGGAGCCCGATCCAGAACCAGTACCAGCGGGTGCCGACCAACGGTGGGGCGCCCCCGACCAGTCGGACCAGCCACAGCAGGGTCACCGTGCCGGCGAGCAGCCCGGCCGCGTCGGCGATCCGGTGCGCGGCGGCGCCGCTGGTCTGCCACGGGTCGGCCACCGCGGCGAGTCGCGCGTCCGACCCCTCGGGCTGCTCCGTCGATTCCGGCCCTCCGGGGTCCACCTGCGCCTCGGGTGACTCGACGAAGGCGTACCGGATCCGGCCGCTCGGCACGCTCCAGGCGAGCATCCCGCCCCGCGTGTCGTACCGCGGCTGCGGCCGGCTGCCCCAGTACGCGTCGTCGTCGACCCAGCCCGACGCCCGCTGGAAGGTCACCACCCGGCCGGCCGCCAGATCCCGGTCAAGCTGCGCCTCCGTCGCCTCACGCGGCGCCACCCACCAGGCCAGCGAGGCCCACAGCACCCACAGCAGCGGCAACGCCCACCGCAACGCGACCGGGACGAGGCCCCGCCACCGGCCACCGGACGGCCGCGACGGGGCCGGAGACAGCTCGACCATCCCCCCACCATGGCAGCCGGACGCACTCCCGTCAGCCCCCGAGAGCGTCGAACACGACAGGGCCGCACGTCGCGGGGCTCAGGTGACGACGATCCGGGCGTCGTCGGGCAGGCGGCGGGTGACGCCACGCCGGTCCAGCAACTCCAGCAGCGGCACCGCCACCCGGCGGGTGGTGTCCAAGGCCTGCCGGGCCGCCGACAGGGTGAACGGCTGCGGCAGCCCGGCCAGCACGGTCACCGCCGCGTCGAGCGCCTCGGACGGCAGCACCACGCTGTCGGCCAGCCGCAGCAGCGCGCCGGCGCGTACCGCCGCACCGATCTCCCGGGGACCCAGGCCCAGGTCGGCGAGGCGGTCCGCCTCGGGGGCGCGAAAGGGCCGGTCGGCGTACTCGGCGCGCAGCCGCTGCACGGCCCGTGCCACCGGCGCCGGCAGGGTGTCGACGGCGGCCGTCCCGATCCGCCCACCGTGGACCCGCAGCGGCGGGCGGATCAGCGCCTCGACAAGCGCCCGGTCGGGCAGGGCGAGGCGTTGGCGCAGCGCGTCCACAGGCATGCCCGGCTCCAACGGGTGTTCCCGGGCGTAGCGGCCGACCTCCTCGGTGAGCTGCACGCCGAGCCGCTGCCAGTGCGCCGGGTCGGCCAGCCAGTCACCGGCCACCGGCGTGGCCTGCACCGGCACACCCATCCGGCGCAGCGCGCCGACCCGGACCAGTCGACGGCGGCGCAGCTCACCAGCCAGGTCGGGACTACCGTCGAGGCCGGCCAGGACCGCCGCGCGGGCGGCGGCCGCACCTCGACGTGACAACGGCGGCGGCGCCACGTCGAGGACCCGCACGCCACCGGCCACGTGGTGTCGGCCGGGATCACGCAGCAGCGCCCGGTCGCCGACCAGCAGCGGCAACGGGCGGGCCAGCCGCAACCGGACGGTGTCCGCGCCGAGCGGTCGCACGCGGACCGGCACCGCCGCCGACCCCACGTGCAGGGTGAGGGTGGCGGGCAGGTCGGCGGCCGCGTCGCCGGTGAGCCGTACGTCGATGACGTCGGTGCGGTGGAAGCGGCCCGGGGTGAGCAGCGCGTCGCCGCGGCCGAGCCGGTCCCGGGGCGTACCGCGCAGGTTGACCGCGACCCGGGCCACGGCCGCCACCTCGGGACGGGCCTCGCCCATACTGTGCAGGCCACGAACCCGCACCGTCTCCTCGGCCCCGGCCAGCTCCAACACGTCGCCGACGCGCACCCGGCCGGCGCCCAGGGTGCCGGTGACGACGGTGCCGCTGCCCCGCACGGTGAAACTGCGGTCCACCCAGAGACGCACCGGGGCGTCCACGGTGGGGGCGGGCAGCCGGGCGGCGAGCCGGTCCAGCGCGGCCCGCAGCTCCGGCAGGCCGGCGCCGGTCAGTCCACTGACCGCCACCGTCTCCACCGCGCCGAGGCTGCTCGCCGCGATCTCGGCGCGGGCGCGCTCCGCCGCCGGCGCCGGATCGGCCAGGTCCGCGCGGGTCACCACCAGCAGTCCGTGCCCGACGCCGAGCGCGTCGAGCGCGGCGAGATGCTCGGCGGACTGCGGCATCCACCCCTCGTCCGCGGCGACCACGAGCAACGCGGCCGGCACCGGGCCGACCCCCGCGAGCATGTTCGGCACGAACCGTTCGTGCCCGGGCACGTCGACGAAGGCGATGGTGGCGCCGGACGGCAGCGTCGTCCAGGCGAAACCCAGGTCGATGGTCATGCCCCGGCGGCGTTCCTCGGCCCACCGGTCGGGTTCCATCCCGGTCAACGCCCGGACCAGTGTCGACTTGCCGTGGTCGACGTGCCCGGCGGTGGCGACGACGAACATTCAGTCGTCCCCGGGAACGCGCAGCACGGCCGTCAGGACCGCCTCGTCGGCGTCGACGGGAACACAGCGCAGGTCGAGCAGGAGCCGACCCCGCACCACCCGGCCGAGCACCGGCTGGTCCCCGGTGCGCAGCGGCACCGCGTACCGCTCGGGCAGGCTCAGCGCCCACGAGTCCAGCTCGACGCCGGGGCCGCCGCCGCCGCCGACCACGGCGACCGCCGGGACGACCTCCGCCTTGCGGCCGTGCGCGCCGAGCCGGTCGCGCAGCAGCTCCACCCGCCGGCGCAGGGCGGCCGGGTCGGCGTGCAGCGCGGCCCGCGTCGGGGTGTCCGGGCGGTGCAGGGTGGCGGCCAGCGCGGCCAGGGTCAGCTTGTCCACGCGCAGCGCCCGGGCCAGCGGGTGGCGGCGCAGCCGTTCGACGAGCGTGGCGTCGCCGAGCAGCAGACCGGCCTGCGGGCCGCCGAGCAGCTTGTCGCCGCTCGCGGTGACCAGGGCCGCGCCGGCGCGCAGGGTGCCGGCGGCGTCCGGCTCGTCGGGCAGCAGCGGGTCCGGCGCGAGCAGCCCGGAGCCGATGTCGGCGACCACCGGCACGTCGAGCGTGGCCAGTTGGCGGACCGGTGTGGCCGAGGTGAAGCCGGTGATCTGGAAGTTCGACGGGTGCACCTTGAGCACGAACCCGGTCTGCGGGCCGAGGGCCGCGGCGTAGTCGTCGAGCGTGGTGCGGTTGGTGGTGCCCACCTCGCGCAGGCGGGCGCCGGTGCTCTCCAGCAGGTCCGGCAGGCGGAAACCGTCGCCGATCTCGACCAGTTCGCCGCGGCTGACCACGATCTCCCGGCCGGCGGCGAGCGCGGTGGCGGCCAGCACCAGCGCGGCGGCGCCGTTGTTGACCACGTGCACGGCGGCGGCGGCCGGTACGGCGGCGGCCAGCGCGTCGAGCGCGTCCCGGCCGCGACGCGCCCGCCGGCCCGTGCGCAGGTCCAGCTCGACGTCGGTGTGCCCGGTGGCCGCCACGACCGCGGCCACGGCGGTGGGTGACAGCGGCGCCCGGCCCAGATTGGTGTGCAGCACGACGCCCGTGGCGTTGAGGACCGTGCGTGGACCCGGGGCGGGCAGTCCGGCGAGTGCCGCGTCGCGGACCTCGTCGGGCTCGATCTCACCGCGGCGGGCCCGCTCCTGCGCCTGGACGACGGTGGCCTTGACCCGGTCCCGGCCGAGGGTCGCGACGGCCGCGGCCAGCCGCGGGTCGGCGAGCAGCGTGTCGGTGCGGGGCACCCGACGTCGCGGGTCCACGCTGCCGTCGCCCATCACGTCACTCCTGCCGCCGTTGGCGGAGACGGACGGGAATCGAACCCGCCTGGCCCGGGTCCCGGACCACACCGGTTTTGAAGACCGGGAGGGGCACCAGCCGCCTGAACGCCTCCGTCGCACATTCGATCACAACGCCGGAGCCGCCGCTCAGTCAGCCGCCGGATCCACCCCGGTCCGCCGCGCGTTCACCCGCTCGCGTTGCGGCACCACCGTGTAGCGCGGATCCCGCGCCGACGCGACGCCGCCGTAGAAGATGCCGAACCGGGTGGCCACCGACGCGCCCAGCAACGCCGCCCCCGACAACGCGCCCGCCGCCCGACTGCGCCGCCCGAGCAGCGCCCCTGCCACACCGGCGACGGTCAGCAGCCGACCGGCGCGCAGCAGCCGACCGGGTCGCCCCGACCGGTAGGGCGCGCTGAGCAAACCCAGGCGCGTCTCCACGCGGTGCGCGCCGAACAGTTCCAGGGCCGCCCCGGCCACCGCCATCCGGCGGGCCGGCCCGGCCTGCGCCGGCGGCGCGGCGAGCAGCCCCACCGCGGCGCCGCTGGCCAGCGCGCTGCCCGCGAAGATGACAGGCAACTCGGGGTACGCCTCATGCCACGACGGCACCGCCGTGTCGGCGAGCAGCACCCCGGTGTACGTGGCCAGTGCCGGCGCGGTGGCGGCGGCGACGAGCCCGGCGGCGTGCCCGGCCGGCGGCAGTGCCCGGCCGACCCACCCGAGCAGACCGCGTCGGGGCAGCCAGCCGGCGGCCTCGGCGACCGCCGCCACCCCTGCGGCCGGCCCGAACGCGGTGAGGATCCAGGTGCCCACCGACATGGGCGAGGTCGGCTTGGCCACCCGCAGCATGTGGTGGAACCGCTCCGGGCGGCCCAGGTCCCGGATCAGGAAGACGGCGCTGGCGCTGACGGCGCCCAGCGCGGTGACCCGGCCGGCGCGGCGCAGCACCGACCGGCCGGTGAGCTGCCCTCCCGCACCGAGCAGGGACGAGCCGGCGGCCAGCCCACCGGTGAACAGGTACGCGGCGATGTCCCACTTCCAGACCGGCGCCTTGAGGACGGGCCGGCCGTAGTACGAGGTGAACTCGGCCTCCGGCACCCGTAGCTCCTCGCCGCCACCGCCCCGGCGACCGCCCCGACGACGAGGCGGACGGCTGTCCGGTCCGACGGTCCCGGCCTGGCGGTCGTTGCCGTTGCCGTTGTGCGGTGCCAGGCCGGTCGCGGCATCGTGGCCGCTCGGCGTCGGCAGCAGTGGACCGTGTGCGGCCAACCGGTCGCGGAACCGGCGGAACCGGTCGCCCACCTCGGGACGGCGTGGGCTCACGAGGATCCTCCGACGACGAACGCGGCGACGGTCGCCGCCGTCATGGCCAGCGCGGCGAGGCCGGCGCGTTTCCACATCGCCGGCAGATCCCGGGTCGTCACCACCGGATCCGGCGGCAACCCGTACACCTCCGGCTCGTCCAACAGCAGGAAGAACGCACCATCACCACCGACGCCGTCGTTCGGGTCGTGCCCGTACAGACGCGCCTCCGGCACACCCCGCTCCTGCAACGTCGCCACCCGCGCCGCCGCCCGCTCCCGCAACTCGTCCAGAGGCCCGTACTGAATCGACTCCGTCGGACACGCCTGCGCACACGCCGGCGTCATCCCCGCACCCAACCGGTCGTAACACAACGTGCACTTCCACGCCCGACCATCATCCTTACGCTGATCGATGACCCCGTACGGGCACGCCGAGATGCAGTAGCCGCAGCCGTTGCAGATGTCCTCCTGCACCACCACCGTCCCGAACTCCGTCCGGAACAACGACCCCGTCGGGCACACATCCAGGCAGGCCGCATGCGTGCAGTGCTTGCACACATCCGACATCATCAACCACCGAAAATCCGACCTCTGCTCCACACCCGTACCCCGCCCCGGCGGCTGCCCACCCGGCATCCCCAGGAACTGCGGGCCCGCGCCGCCGGTGGTCCCGGCCGCAGCGGTGGGGCCGTGGCCCGTGACGGGGTGTGCGCCGGTGTGGTGCGCGCCTACCGGGTCGCCGAGCACGTCGAGCCGGCCGTCGTGGCCGCTGACCGGCGGGGTGCCGTCGGGCCGGGTGCCGTTGGTCATGCGCGCGGCGGCCGACGGTGACCCGGGGGGCAGGCCCGGGTCGGTGCCGGTCGGGCCGGTGGTGCCGGCGGCGACCGCCGCCGACGCCGCGCTGACCGCCGCGCCGGTGGGTGTGCCCGCGAACGCCGCGCCGCCGTGCCCCGCCGAACGCGGCTGCTCGACGAACGCGACGTGCCGCCACGAGTTCGCCGTCAACGCCCCCGTGTTGTCGTACGACATGCCCAGCAGATCCAGACCACTTCCCGGAACGCCGTTCCACTCCTTGCAGGCCACCTCACACGCCTTGCACCCGATACACACGCTCGTGTCGGTGAAGAACCCCATCCGCGGCGGCGCGTCCCCATAGCCGGCGTCCGACGCCGGATCGAGCGGCCCGTAGAGGCTGTTCGGGTCAGGAACCATCGCGCCCCTCCACGTCCTGGTCGGTGGTGACGGCCGGCGCGTGTCCGCCCGGTGTGATCCCGGCACGCCGCTGGTAGTCGGCGACCAGGTCGAGCAACGCCTTCCCGGTGGGCCGGCGGCCCGACCGGACGTCACAGGTACCGATCTTGCTCTCCTGGATGAGGACGTTGGGGTCGAGGGTGATGCCGAACAGGTCGTTGGCCGAGTCACCGGTCACCAGACCCTCGAAACCGAAGTGGTACGGCAACCAGACCTGGTGGATGATCCGACCGTCCACCCGCAGCGGAGTGAGCCGGTCGGTCACCAGCACCTTCGCCTCGATGACCGCGCGCCCGCTGATCAGGTGCGCCCACCCCAGATGCGCCAACCCGACCTCGGCGGCCAACTCCGGCGACACCTCGACGAACATCTCCGGCTGCAGCTCGGCCAACGGGCGCACCGTACGGCTCATCCCACCGGCGGTGTGGTGCTCGGTGAGCCGGCTGACCGTGAACACGTACGGAAAGACCTGGCTGTGCTCCTGCGGAGGGCTCGGGTTGACCGAGTTCACCGGGTGCGCGTACGACTTGCGGGTCGGGTTGGCCTGCTGCCGGTAGAGCGGGTTGCGCACCGGCGACTCCACCGGCTCGTAGTGCGTCGGCAGCGGCCCGTCCAGCACCCCACTGGGCGCGTACAGCCAGCCCTTGCCGTCGCCCTGCATGACGAACGGATCGTCACCGGCGATGCCCTCCGGCCCGGACGCGCCATCCGGCGGCCGGTACGACGGCGGTTTGGTCTTCTCGAAGTCCGGCACGTCGTAGCCGGTCCACTCGGCCCTCTCCGCGTCCCACCACACGTAGCGTTTGCGCTCGCTCCACGGGTTGCCGTCCGGGTCGGCCGAGGCACGGTTGTAGAGGATGCGGCGGTTCGCCGGCCACGCCCAGCCCCACTCGGCTGCCACCCAGTCCTGCTCGTGGCGGGACTTGCGCCGGGCGGCCTGGTTGACGCCGTCGGCGTACACACCTGTGTAGATCCAGCAACCGATCGCGGTGGAGCCGTCCGCACGGGCCTCGGCGAAACTGGACAGTGGACGCCCGGTCGTCACGTCGTACCCGTTGATTTCGCGAAGAACCGACTCGGCGCTCGGCTCCGCGTGCGGGCCGTGCGTGGGGTAGTCCCAGGTGAGGTCGAGCAGCGCCCGGTCGCGCCGCAGCGGCGAGGCGGCCAGCTTCTCGCGCAGCCTGCGCCCGAGGTGGTAGAAGAACCACAGCTCGGAGCGGGCGTCGCCCGGCGGCTCGACGGCCTTCTCCCGCCACTGCAGCAGCCGCTGCGTCTGGGTGAACGTGCCCTCCTTCTCCACGTGGGAGGCGGCGGGCAGGAAGAACACCTCGGTCCGGCATTCCTCGGGCACGATCTCGCCGGTGGCCACCTCGGGACCGTTCTGCCAGAAGGTCGCGCTCTCGATCATGAACAGGTCCCGGACGACGAGCCAGTCCAGGTTGGCCATCCCGAGGCGCTGCGCGCGGCCGTGCGCCGAGCCCACCGCGGGGTTCTGCCCGAGCAGGAAGTACCCCTTGATCTTTCCGTCGATCATGTTGAGCACCTGCTGGTAGGTGCCGTGGTCGCCGGTCATCCGCGGCAGGTAGCCGTAGCAGTAGTCGTTCTCCGGTGTCGCCGCGTCACCCCAGTACGCCTTCAACAGACTGGCCGCGAACGACCGCGCGTTGCCCCAGAACCCCTTCTGCCCCGGATGCCGAATGCTGTCCACCCATTCGTCGAAGCTCGGGTGCTCGGCGTGGTGTGGCATCGGCAGGTAGCCGGGCAGCAGGTTGAACAACGTCGGAATATCCGTCGAGCCCTGGATGCTGGCATGCCCGCGCAACGCCATGACCCCGCCACCCGGCCTACCCATGTTGCCCAGCAACAACTGGATGATCGCCCCGGTACGGATGTACTGCACACCGACACTGTGCTGCGTCCAGCCCACCGAATAGACGAGCATTCCGGTGCGTTCCCGGCCGGAGTTCGCCGTCCAGGCCCTCGCCAACTCCAGGAATTTGTCCTGCGGGATCCCACAGACCCGCTCGACCATCTCCGGGGTGTAGCGGGAGAAGTGCCGCCTGAGGATCTGGTAGACGCAACGCGGATGCTGCAACGTCTCGTCGCGCCGGGTCTGCCCACCCACCTGCGCGCCGTGCGACTCGTGCGCCAGCCCCGCGGCGCTGTCCCGCTCCTGAGCGGTGTGCCCACTGCCCGACGAGCCCCCGTGCCCCTCGTACTGCCAGCTGTCCTGCACGTAGGTGCCGGTCTCCGGATCGAAACCGGAGAAGAAGCCATCGCCGTCCTCGGTATCAACGAACTCTTCGCTGACGATCGTCGCGGCGTTCGTGTACGACAGCACGTACTCCCGGAAGTCCAACTCGTTGTCCAGGATGTAACGCACCACCCCACCGAGCAGCGCGATGTCCGTGCCCGCCCGGATCGGCAGGTACGAGTCAGCCACCGCGCTGGTCCGGGTGAACCGCGGGTCGACGTGGAACACCTTCGCGCCGCGCCGCTTGGCCTCCATCACCCACTGGAAGCCCACCGGATGCGCCTCCGCCATGTTCGAACCCTGGATGACGATGACGTCAGCGTTGGCGATGTCCTGCTGGAAATCCGTCGCACCGCCACGACCGAAGCTGGCCCCCAGACCGGGGACGGTGGCGGAGTGTCAAATACGGGCCTGGTTCTCGATCTGGAGCGCCCCCATCGCGGTGAACAACTTCTTGATGAGGTAGTTCTCCTCGTTGTCCAGCGTCGCCCCACCCAGACTGGAGAAACCCAACGTCCGGTTGAGCGGCCGACCCTGCTCGTCGGCGTCCTCCCAGGTCTGCTCGCGGGCGGCGAGCATCCGGTCGGCGATCATGTCGAGCGCGGTGTCGAGCTCCAGGTCCTCCCACTGCGTCGAGTACGGCCGCCGGTAGCGGACAGTCGTCTGCCGCAGCGGACTGGTCACCAGGCTCTTGCTCGCCGCGCCCTTCGGACACAACCGACCCCGCGAGATCGGACTGTCCGGGTCACCCTCGATCTGCGTGACCTGCCCGTCGGCGACGTACACCCGCTGGCCACACCCCACGGCGCAGTACGGGCAGACGGACCGGGCCACGCTCTCGGCGGCCTCGGTGCGAGCGGTCAGACCGGCCGAGCGCGCCGACTTGGCGGCCGCGCCCCGGCCCAACGGGTCCGTGCCGGTGAGCTGCCGATACACCGGCCAACCCTCGATGAACGTCCGCAGACCCATCCCCGACACCCCCTCCCACGCGAGCGACCCCACGAACATAGGTCAGGCGAGGAGTCTTCGCGAATCGAGGGGGCGCCGGGTCGCGAATGGTCAGTCGGCGCCGGTGCCGGCGAGCCCGCGCAGTCGGCCGACGCGGCCGGCCCGGCCCACGACGGTCACTGTGCACCGTCCGCCGGCAGGCGCTGCGGCAGCCCGAGCAGCGGGAACTGGTCGTCGTGGAAGATGACCATCTCGGCGACCGCCCCGCCGGTGATCCGCAGGACGTCGATGGTCAGCGGCAGGTACGCGCCCTCGGACTCCCGCCACAGGTAGAAGGCGACGGCGGGCTGCCGGTTCACCGCCGTCGGTACGGCGCGCAGACGCCCCAGGTCCGCGAAGCCGTCCTCGACCCAGTCGCGCACCACCGCGTCGCGGCCGACGTGGACGCCGGGAGTGGGCGGCATCGAGCAGCGCACATCGTCGCGCAGCATCGCGGCCAGCCCGTCGATGTCCTTGGCCACGCTCGCGTCGGTGAAACGGCGCACCAGCTCGCGCGTCTGCGCGTCCCCGTCACCGCCGGTCCAGTCCTGCCGCTCGGCGGGCAGATGCTCACGCATGCCGGCGCGGGCCCGTTGCAGCGCGCTGTTCACCGAGTTCACGGAGTCCCCGAGCAGCTCCGCGACGTCCCTCGCGGGCCAGCCCAGCACGTCCCGCAGGATCAGCACGGCCCGTGGGCGCGGCGCGAGGTGCTGAACCGCCACCAGGTACGCCAGCTCGATCGTCTCCCGCGCCACCGCGCGGCTCTCCGGCTCGTCCGCGTCGCCCGCCGGCAGCTCGTCGAGCAGCCGGTCCGGGTACGGCTGCAACCACCGCACCTCACCACCCGTCGCGGGCTCCGGGCGGCACCTGGCGAGCAGGTCCAGGCAGGCGTTCGTGGCGATCCGATACAGCCAGGCCCGCAACGACGACCGCCCCGCGAAGGTCTCCCGCCGCCGCCACGCCCGCAGCAACGTCTCCTGCACGGCGTCCTCGGCGTCCTCGAACGAGCCGAGCATCCGATAACAGTGCACGTGCAGCTCCCGCCGGTGCCGAGCCGTCAGCCCCGCGAACGCCGACTCGTCGACCCCACCCAGACCACCCACGTCCACAGGCTCCCGCGTGTGCGTACTCGTCACGTCCCGCTCCCGTCTCGTCGTGTGCCGTCGTAGGTATGACGGCCGCGGGCGCGAGAACTCATCACCGCCCGCCGCGCGGGCCCAGGAACGTAGCTGAGCGACACCGGGACCGGCGGGGGTTACCCTGACAGCATGCAGGCCGTCTCGCCCACCGCGACCGGCGTGGCCTTCCTGGCCCGCCCGGGTCGTCCGGCCGTCGTGGCGCGCACCCTCACCGAGCTGACCGGCCCCACCCGCGGCGTCGTGGAGCTGCCGGTGCGGTTGATGTGGAACGCCGAGCGCACCTTCGACCTCGGCGACCCCGACCAGCTGCTCTGGATGTACGAGAACGTGCTGCGCGAGACCGCCAGCGCCGACGACCTCCGCAAGCTGATCAACGGGCGGACACTGCGCCGGGTATGGCGGTTGCTCAACCTGCCCCGGGGCGTCCGCCTCGCCTGGGAGAGCCGGCACCGCGGCCTGCGCGCGGCGTGATCGCACCACACCTGCACGAGTTCTACCGGGAGGTGGCCCGGGTGGCGCTGACCGCTGCCGGTCCCCACCGGTTCGTGCTCGGCGGTGGGGTGGCCTGGGCCGCGCACGGCCTGGTCGCCCGGCCCACCGAGGACGTGGACCTCTTCGCCGACGTCGAGGGCGCTGCCGCGGCGGCCACCGCCGGAGTGCGCGTCGCGCTCGAGCGGGCCGGGTTCACCGTCACCGACGCCGACCCCGACAGCGAGCTCGCCGACCTGTTCGACGGCTACGGCCAGGACATGAAGGACTTCGTGGTGAGCCGCGACGGGCGACAGATCCGGCTCAGCCTGGCCCGCCTCGACCGGCAGCAGAGCCCGGTGGTCATGGACCTCGGCCCGGTGATGGACGTACGCGACCTGGTCGCCAACAAGATCGCTGCGTTGGTCAACCGGCGGGAGGTCCGAGACTTCATCGACGTGGCCGCGGCGCTGGAACACTACGACGTGACGCAGCTGCTGGTGCTCGCCCGGCAGGTCGACCCCGCGCTGGATCCGGCCGACGTACGGGCCGCCGGGCGCTACCTGGACCGGCTGTCCGACACGCGTTTCAGCCGCTACGGCCTGGGTGCCGACGACGTCGCGCGGGTGCGGCACCGCTTCGCCACCTGGCCCCGCTGACCCCACCGCCCGCGAACCCGTACCGCCGGGTGGTCACCCACGGGCGACCACCCGGCGGTGCGATCACTTGGTCGGTCGACCGCCGGTGACCCCAAGGATCTCGCCGGTGACGTAGCTGGACTCCTGGGAGGCGAAGAAGACGTACGCCGGGGCCAGCTCGGCCGGCTGACCGGGCCGACCCTCCGGGGTGTCGGTGCCGAACTGCTCCACCTTCTCCTTCGGCATCGTGGAGGGGATCAGCGGCGTCCAGACCGGGCCGGGGGCCACCGCGTTGACCCGGATCCCCTGCTCCGCGAGATCGGCCGCGAGGGCCTTGGTGAAGTTGGCGATCCCCGCCTTGGTGGTGGCGTAGTCCAACAACTGCGGCGACGGGTCGAACGCCTGGATCGAGGCCGTGTTGATGATCGCCGACCCCTCCGCCAGGTGCGGGATGGCCGCCTTGCAGAGCCAGAACATGGCGTACAGGTTGGTCTTGAGCACCCGGTCGAACTGCTCGGTGCTGATCCCGAGGATGCCCTTGTCCTGCGACATCTGGTACGCCGCGTTGTTCACCAGGATGTCGAGGCCGCCCAGGTCACGTACCGCCCGGTCGACCAACTCCTGGCAGTGCGCCTCGTCGGTGATGTCGCCGCGGACCGCGATCCCCCGCCGCCCGGCGTCCTCGACGAGCCGCACGGTCTCCCGGGCGTCGGCGTCCTCCTCCTCGCTCAGGTAGGAGACGAGCACGTCGGCGCCCTCCCGGGCGAACGCGATCGCGACGGCCCGGCCGATCCCCGAGTCACCGCCGGTGATCAGCGCCCGCTTGCCGTCGAGTTTCCCGCTGCCCCGGTACGACTCCTCACCGTGGTCCGGCTTCGGCGTCATCTCCCCCGTCGAACCGGGTGGCGCCTGCTGCTGACCGGGCGAACCGGACTGCTGGCCGTACTGGCTGGTCGGATCCTGCTGGGTGTGCTGGTCCTCACTCACCGACATCTCCTCGCACCGCGCGGGTTCGCTCCCGCGACAACCGTTCCCCACCGCCCTACCCGGCGCCAGGCTGCGAAAACCGGGGCTGGCGTGGCGGGAGTGGCTCCTGCTCGTTATGGTGCGCGAGGCGCTCACGAGGCGCGTCCACCCCCATGGAAAGGCACGTCATGACCTCTGGATCCGGTCCGTCGCGTCGCCAGGTGCTCGTCGCCGCCGCCGCGGCGGCGACCGCCCCGCTGATCGCCGACGCCCCCGCGCAGGCGGCGGGCCCGGCCCGGTCGCGCACCTGGGACCTCACGCTGCTCGGCACGTCGGACACCCACGGCAACGTCTACAACTGGGACTACTACCGCGACGCCGAGTACGACGACAGCAAGCACAACGACATCGGCGTCGCGAAGCTGGCGACCCTGATCAACCAGATCCGCCGGGAGCGGCGCGGCAAGGCCACGCTGGTGCTCGACGCCGGCGACACCATCCAGGGCACCCCCCTCGCCACGTACTACGCCAAGCAGGAGCCGATCACCGCCACCGGCGAGAAGCACCCCATGGCCCGGGCCATGAACGTCATCGACTACGACGCCGTGACACTTGGCAACCACGAGTTCAACTACGGCCTGCCGCTGCTGGACCTGTGGATCCGTCAGCTCGGCTTCCCGGCCCTCGCCGCGAACGCGATCAACGCGAAGACCGGCAAGCCCGCCTTCCTGCCGTACGTCATCAAGAAGGTCTCCCTCGGCTTCGCGGCGCCGACCCTGCGGGTCGGCATCCTCGGCCTGACCAACCCCGGCGTGGCCATCTGGGACAGGGGCAACGTCGAGGGCAAGCTGCGCTTCGACGACATGGTGGCGACCGCCGCCAAGTGGGTGCCGATCATGCGGGCCCGCGGCGCGGACCTCGTGCTGATCTCCGCGCACGGCGGCGACAGCGGCACCTCCAGCTACGGCCCGGAACTGCCGAACGAGAACCCCGTGGCGCTCATCGCCGAGCAGGTGCCGGGGATCGACGCGATCCTCTTCGGGCACGCCCACAACGAGGTGGTCGAGCGGTTCGTCACCAACGCGCGGACCGGGGAGCAGGTGCTGCTCTCCGAGCCGTCGAAGTGGGGCCAGCGGCTGACCCGGATGGACTTCACCCTCACCCGCACGCGTGGCCGGTGGACCATCACCAAGAAGGCCGCCACCATGCTGAACACCAACACGGTGGTCGAGGACCCGAAGGTGCTCGCCGCCGTGCGCGCGCAGCACCAGAAGACCATCGCGTACGTGAACCAGGTGGTGGCCCAGGCCACGGTGGAAATGTCCGCCGTGGAGTCCCGCTACAAGGACACCCCCATCCTGGACTTCATCAACCACGTCCAGGCCGAGACCGTCACGAAGGCGCTGGCCGGCACGCAGTACGCCGGACTGCCGGTGCTCTCGCAGGCCTCGCCGTTCAGCCGCACCGCGGTCTTCCCCTCCGGTGACGTCAAGATCCGCGACGTGGCCGGGCTCTACGTGTACGACAACACCCTCGAAGCCGTCGTGCTCAGCGGCGCCGAGGTACGCGCGTACCTGGAGTACTCGGCGAAGTACTTCCGGACCCTCGCCCCGGGCGCCCCCGTGGACACCGAGCAGATCAACGACTCGACGGTGCCGGACTACAACTACGACGTCATCGCCGGCCTGGACTACGACATCGACATCGCGAAGCCGGTCGGCCAGCGGATCACCCGACTGGTGCTGCCCGGCACCGACACCCCCGTCGACGACGACGCGCAGTTCGTGGTGGCGGTGAACAACTACCGGCGCAGCGGCGGCGGCAACTTCCCCGGCATCGTGAAGACCCAGGTCTACAACGAGCAGCAGGAGATCCGCCAGCTGCTCATCGACTGGGCGCAGGCCAAGGGGACGATCAACCCGGCCGACTTCTTCCAGCCCAACTGGCGGCTCGTACGCGAGGGCGTGCCGGTCTTCTGACCGCGACAGTCGGCGGGCCGTGGGTGGCGACACCCCGGCCCGCCTTCTCGTCTCTCAGCCCTGCACGTTCCAGCGAACCGGGTCCTCGGCCTTCTCCGGCCGGTCCCGCCCGGGATCGGTCTCGGTCAGCGCGACGCGCTCGTCCGGGCGAACGGCGGGCGGCAACTCCCCGAACCGGATGTGGCGCAGAAACGCGTACTCGTCCTCGGTGAACTGTTGCTCGGCCATCGGCACCTCCTCCTACCCCGCCATTGTCCGCCGGCTGGCGCTCCCCAGCACCGGTCTGTCGGCTGACAGCGCCCTCGACCTTCAGGTGCGGTGGCCGGCACACCGCGTAGAGCATCCTAGGATCCTGGGTGTATGGCCAGAAGCGGCATGCGCCGTCGGCATGGGCGGACGAGTCCAGACCAGCAGGCGGGCCGGATCGGGCGCAAGCCACACGGGCCCGGCGAGCGAGCGGGCGCGGGCGAGGCGGCCGGGCGAGCGGACCGCCGCCTGCTCAGGGGTGAACGCTGGTAGCCGGTCGACGAGGGGCGGGCAGGCGGTCCAGCACCGCGAGCGCCGCCCGGACCGGTCGTCGTCGCAGCATGTCGTCGAAGCTCGCCCGGCCCTGACAGAAACGGACGAACATCCGCCAACCCGGCGGGGTCGCCAACAGCGCGTGGAACACCTCCGGGCGGCGGGTGAACAGGTCCAGCAGCCGGTACCCCGCTCGCATCTCCGGCGTCAGGTGCACGCCGACCGCCCGCTCGTACCCGGCCAGATCACCGTCGGCGACCGCCGCGCCGGCCATCTCCCCGGAGCGCAGCGCGAAGCTGATGCCCTCGCGGCTCCACGGCTCCAACAACCCGGCGGCATCCCCCACCACCAGCACGCGGCCGTTCCGCAGCGGCGAGTCCTCCTCGCGGCAACGGGTCAGGTGACCCGAGTCGTGCTCCGCCGGCAGCCCGGTCAGGCCCAACCGGTCGACGAACTGCCGCAGGTAGGCGCGCGTCCCCTCCCCCGCGCCGCGACCCGCGATCACCCCCACCGTCAGCCGGTCGCCCTTCGGAAACACCCAGGCGTACGAGCCCGGCATCGCCCCCCAGTCCAGCAGCAGTCGCCCGCGCCAACGCTCCTGCTCGGCGGGCGGCACCGGCACCTCCAACTCCAGCCCCAGATCCACCTGCCGGTAACGCACACCCACGTGCCGGGCGGTCACACCCGAGGAGCCGTCCGCGCCGATCACCGTGCGGGCCGCGATCGTCGTACCGTCGGCCAGTCGCAGGCGTACCCCCTCGGGGTCCTGCTCGATCGCGCGGACCGCCACCTGCTCCCGCATCTGCGCGCCGGCGGCGACCGCCGCCGCGCGCAGCCGGTCGTCGAACTCCTCGCGGCGCACCATGGTCACCACCGGACTGCCGTTACGGCGGGTGAACTCCCGCCGGCCGTCGCGGGTGAAGGTCACCCGGTCCACCCGGTCGTGCGCGGGCACCTCGATGCGGCCACGCACGGCCGCCAGCGACGTGCCGATGAGGCCACCACCGCACGTCTTGTACCGCGGGTGCGCGGCCCGCTCGACAACCAGCGTACGAACGCCGGCGCGGGCCGCGGCATGTGCCGCGGAGAGCCCCGCGGGGCCGGCGCCGACGACGACGAGATCCCAGACGATCACGGTTGCAGCCTAGGGCACCCCCCGCCGCGCGGCCCGAGCACGCCGCGCCACCAACCGCCCGATCGAGTGGGCATCTTCGGTCAGACAGGGGGTAACCGACGCGGCGCGACCGTCCGCGCGAAGCGGACGAGCAAAGGAGGAGATCATGCAGCAGGTGCAGCTGTCGGAGATCGAGCAGCGGGTGTACCAGGCGGTCACCGCCCTCGAAGCACGTGGTCAAGTGCCCTATCCGGACCTGATCGCCGAAGAATCCGGCCTGACCGACGAGCAGGTGCACACGCCACTGCACCAACTCACCGAGAAGGGCCTGCTGCACCGCGAGGACTCGCCGATGGCCGGCCTCGACTTCGGCCCCCGGTTCTGCGCCCGCCAGATGGCGTGACCCACGGCACCACCCACGACGGTTCGCCCCCCGTTGACCGGGGTAGCGGTCAGGGATGCATGATCGACGGTCAACGGGGGGAACGATGAGCGCGGCGAACGAGCCGCAGCAGGTCGACGCGGCCGAGAACCGCCGGCGCTGGCAGGCCGTCGGAGTCGGGCTGGTCGCCGCGTTCATGACGCTGCTCGACGTGAGCATCGTCAACGTCGCGGTGCCGTCCATCGACCGCGCGCTGCACGCCTCCCCGAGCGACCTGCAGTGGGTCCTCTCCGGGTACGCGCTCACCTTCGGGCTGGTGCTCGTACCCGCCGGCCGCTTCGGTGACTTCCGCGGCCGGCGCAACGCGTTCGTCTTCGGCATCGCGCTGTTCACCCTGACCAGCGCGCTCGCCGGCCTGGCCACCTCCCCCACCTGGCTGGTCGCCGCCCGACTGCTCCAGGGCGCCGCCGCCGGCATCATCAACCCGCAGGTGATCGGGTTGATCCAACAGCTGTTCCGGGGGCCGGAACGAGCCCGCCCGTTCGGGTTGCTCGGCGCGACCATCGGCATCTCCACCGCCGTCGGGCCGCTGCTCGGCGGGCTGCTCATCGCCCTCGGCGGCGAGGAGCACGGCTGGCGGTGGGTCTTCTTCGTCAACGTGCCGGTCGGAATCGTCGCGGTGATCCTCGGGTGGCGGCTGCTGCCCGGCCGACCCGAAGGGCAACCAGGTCGCCGTCGCCTCGACCCGGTCGGTGTGCTGCTGCTCGGCGTCGGCGTGGTGCTGGTCCTGCTGCCACTCGTACAGGAACAACAATGGCGTACGCCGTGGAAGTGGGCGCTCATCCCGGCCGGCCTGGCGGTGCTTGTCGCCTTCGGGCTGTGGGAACGGTGGTACGCGCGGCACCAGGAACCGCTGTTCGACCTGCGCCTGTTCACCTTCCAGTCGTACACACTCGGATCGCTCATCGCGCTTATCTACTTCGGTGGATTCACCGCCATCTTCTTCATCTTCACCCTGTTCCTGCAGAACGGCCTCGGCTACAGCGCGCTCGTCGCCGGCCTCGCCATCACCCCGTTCGCCCTCGGATCCGCCGCTGCCTCCGCGCTGGGTGGACGCATCGTCAACCGCTTCGGCCGTCCCCTGGTCGCCATCGGCCTGCTCGGCGTGGTGATCGGTCTGGCCGCGACAGTGCTCGCACTACGCCTCGCGCCGGACGCCCCCGCGCCCTGGGTCACCGCCGCGCCACTGCTCATCGCCGGCATCGGCAGCGGGCTGGTCATCGCCCCCAACCAGACGCTCACCCTCGCCCAGGTGCCGGTCCCCCAGGCGGGCAGCGGGGCCGGCATGCTCCAGACCGGTCAGCGGATCGGCGCGGCGGCCGGCATCGCCGCGGTCGGCTCGATGTTCTTCTCCTCGCTCGCCGACAGTCACGGCAACTGGACGTCGGCCTTCGAGAAGTCGCTCCTGCTCGCGACGGGGATCATCGCGCTCGCGCTGGTCGCCGCCCTGATCGACATCCTCCGCGGTCACCACGACTGAAAATCAAATCCCAGGGTGTACGCGCGCCGCCGTGCCGACGTACCGCCAGGGCCGACGCGCCGTCACGACCGCCGGCACCCTCGGCGCGGCATCCGGGCCGCCCACCGACCAGCCGGCACGCAACGGCCCGACACCCGCGCCGCCACTGACCGGCCGGCACCCATTGCCCCGGCGGGCACGCGGGCATGCGGGCATCCGGGCATCCGGGCATCCGGGCATCCGGGCATCCGGGCATGCGGGCATGCGGGCATGAGATCTTGGACAGTTTCCGTTCGGGCCGAACGGAAACTGTCCAAGATCTGAAGCCAGACAACCTTCGAGAGTCGGACCCGGGCGGTACCAGGCCCGAACGAAACCAGGCCCGGGCGAAGCCGGGCCGGGGTGGGCGGGGCTGGGTATGCCGCTGGCCGGCACCCGGGTTCGGGTGCCGGCCAGTCGGTCGGGTCGTGCGGTGGGTCAGCTGTTCCAGTGCTGGGCGACGAGGTCGGTGGCCTGCTGCTCCCACTGGGCGTACGCGTCCGGGTACGCGGAGACCTGCACGGTCTGCGCGGCCTCGGTCAGCGGCATGTCCTGCCAGCCGTCAACCTGACGCAGGCCCTTGAGGAACGCGGTCGTCGAGTACTCCGGGTTGGTGATCTGCTCCGGCGTACCCCAACCGGAGGACGGGCGCTGCTGGAACAGGCCCAGTGAGTCGTGGTCGTTGGCGTCGCCGAGGTGACCCAGGTTGTCGAGCTTCGACTCCTGCAGGCTGGTGGCGATGGAGATGACCGCGGCGCGTTCGGGCAGGCCGGCCTTCTTCGTGGCGGCGATGATCGCCTTGGCGTTGCCGGTCTGCTCGTCGTTCAGGGTGATGTGCGACTGGTCGCCCTGCGGCTTCGGCGCCGTGGTCTGCACGACGGCGACGGGCTTGGCGTCCATCGTCGGCGTGGCGGCGTGGGCGGCGATCGGGCCGGCGAAGACACCACCGGCGAACGCGAGACCAGCAACGGACAGCATGCTCTTACGGAAGATCGTGTTCATGGGGGTAGCTCCTTCGGGGGTAGGAACACCCACGCGACCGATGGGGGCCGGTCCAGCGCGGGTGTGAGCACCTCGTCCGGCGCTGCACAGTTCACGGGGGAAAAAGTCTGGGGGCGGCGCCTGCGAGCGGAGGGCTCGCGGCGCACGAGGCGGCCTGCGAGCCGGGGGGCTCGTGGCGCCGGGACCGTGTGTAACGACCGTCGAGCCGGGGTGATTCCCGGGGCCGGCGGGCCGGTTCGCTGGCGGGTCGCCCGGGTGAACGGGTGTGCCGCAGCAGACGGCCGCGCGGGCCGATCAGCCCCGCCGGGGCTACCGGATCTAGCCGGTGCGCTCGGCGGGCCTGCGGTCGTTCGGGGATCCGCAACGACCCGACCGGGCCTGCCATTCCCACCCCCCATGATGGGGCGGGTGGCCGTGGTCCTGCGATCGTCAGGGTGTGTAACGACCCCCGGCCCGCCACGATTCCAGCCCACGGATGCACCCGATCACACCCCAACAACCCCCAGAACCGGACATTCAGCCCCAACCGCGCGTGACCCGACCGGCACCCCGGTCGCCAAAGGGATGATCGACTCCAGGTCGGCGATATCGCGCCATCCGGCCCAGCGGGACACCCCCACATCGATCCGGGCGAGAGTCTCCCCGAGCGCCTCGAAGGAGGCCGCACCGCGTCGATCGACTCGGGTTGCTGGACGTCGGGGTGTCCCGGGCGCGTACAGATGGCCCGTTTTCCAGGAACGCGAGTCGATCAAGCTGACGCCCGTCGGGAGATCCGACGGGCGTCAGCTTGACGTGCGATCCGGGCATTGCCCGGTGGGTGGTGCCGGTTAGTGCGCGGCCCCGCCGAAGCGCTGGCGGCGACGCCAGGCCAGGGTCAGCAGCAGCATGATCGCGCCGGCGCCGACGAGGCCGCCGCCGAGCTTGATGGGCGTACCGATGCTGTCACCGGTGACGGGCAGCGGCTGCTTCTTGTGCAGCACCCGCAGCTCGGCGGTGGCGGTCCGGCCGGACTCCCGGCCCGTGGCGGTGAAGGTCAGGTGACCGGTCACCGACGGCTTGTAGCTCTTGGTGAAGTGGCCCTGGGCGTCGGTGTTCGCCGTGAAGCTGAGCGGCGCGCTCGCCTGGAACGCTACCGGCGCCATGGCCACGGTGGTGCCGTCGCTGCGACGCGCCGGTGCCTGACCTCCTGCCGGAGCGGCGAACGGGGCCACCGTCACCACGATGTCGACGGTCTCGTTGGGGCCGAAGCCGGTCCCCGTCAGGATGACCGTCTCGCCGAGGAAGATCGTCGGCCGGTTGACGGTCAGGTTCGGGCCGGTCGGCGGGTACGGGGGCGGCTGGGGCGGGTCGGTGGTAGCGCTCGGCTGCGGCTGCGGCGCAGCCGCCCCCGCTGCCGTCGGCACGGCCACCACGGCCAGGCCGACCGTGAGCGCCATGATGATGCGGGATAGCCGCATGATTGGTTCCCTCCTACTGGTCACAGCTTGGTGCGGAATGAACTTGGGTGGTCCACGGGCTGGCGGTGGGGGTCAGCCACAGCTCGGCCTGCCCGACGCCGGTCTTGGCCGTCAGAACGGTGACCTCCAGCGCCCGCTCGGCGCCGGGGCCGATGTCGACGTTGGCCGTCGCCACCTGGCGGCGGCGTTCGGTACCGCTGCCAACTGCCGTCTCGGCCCCGTCGAGCCGGGCTTCGAGGACGGTGCCGCCAGCCGGACTGAAGATCGACACCAAGGTGCGAACGGTGTACGGATCACCGGCCAGGCCGAGGCCGAGGACCGACTTGCTCAGTCCTGACTTCGGCGCCGTCGAGCGCAGGGTCACCCGCAGCCGGAGCTCGCGGCGGCCGTCGGGCCGGCACTCGCCGACCGTGAGGCTCGCCGTCGGCCGCAGGTAGTAGCCGAGCTTCGCGCCGCTGCCGTCGTTGAGGAACACGCCGACCGTCGGCACGGTGTCCTGTTCTGGAAGCGTCCCGGCCATCCGGCTGTCACCGAATGTCCGCTGTTCTTCCGGTCGGGCACTCCAGAACAATATCCGGCGTTCAGTGATAGCACGGTCAAATGCGGACAACAACACCCTCGGGTTGACATTCTTCTTGAAGAAGGCGTCGAACACCGCTGCGGCGGAGGACGCGAAGTACTCGTCCTGTTGCGCGGTGTCCAGCCTTTGGTAGGTCTCGTTGAGCAGGGTCTGCACCACCTTCTCGCTGGCCAGCGGCACACCGCCGGGCACCAGCACCGGGCCTGTCGCCTTGAGCAGGTAGGACAGCACCACCGGGTCGACGGCGAGCACGCCGTCGACAGTGATCCCGGTCTTGCGCCGGAACATCTCCCGGTACAGAGCGGCAGCGGTCGGGAAGTGCGGAGTGAGGTTGACGTCGGCGGGATAGATGCCCGGCAGGTCGGTCCAGACGGCCCGCGTCTCGGCGGGCAGCTTCAGCGCCGGCGTGAACCGGCCGAGGGAGGCGCTGCTGCCCTGCTGGCCCATCCGGACGCGACCGTTCTCGGCCTCGATCATCGCGTACGCGCCGAACATGCCGCCGGTGGCGCGCAGCTCGGCCAGGTTCTGCGAGACGAGCAGGTAGCGCCGCGCGCCACTCGCACCGAGCAGCGGCGGCAGCAGTCGCGCGCCCTGGTCGGCCGCGGCGGTGAGGCTGGCCAGTCGGTCGATCTCACCGCGCAGGTCGGTCAACGCCTGGCGGACCTGGCTGACCAGTCGGTCGACGGGTACGGCACCCAGGTCACGACGGGTGCCCTGCACCGCGTCGTTCACGCGGGTCAGCTCGGCCGAGACCGACGTGAGCCGGGCCAGGTCCAACCGGCCCTCGGCCGGCACCAGGCTGGTCAGGTCCGTCCGCAGCAGGGACGGAAACGCCCGCCGGGCCAGGTCGTCGATGGCGACGGCGATCTGCCGGACCGCGTCGAGGTCGTCGCCGGCGAACGGGGTACGCCGACCGAGCTTCCAGCTCGGGTCGGAGGTCGCGGCCCGGGCGGCGCCGGACTGCTCCTGCAGGGCGGACAGGGTCCGCAGGGCCCGATCGGTGTCCCCGCCGACCACCTGAGCGCTAAGCTCCCGGGCCAGACCGGCGGCGTTGAGCAGGTGGGCACGCGCCTGCCAACCGCGGAAACCGACCCATCCCCCGGCGGCCAGCAGCAGCGATCCGACGACCAGGGCACCGAGCAGTGCCCGTCGCAGTCGAGCCCGCCGACGACGCCGGGATCGGCTTCGCCGTCGACGCGGCCGTTCGCTCTCCGTCACACCCACACTCCCGTTAACCGGAACCGGACAGTAGGTCGGATTCCCTGATCTTCTTAGCACGTTTCAGGGAAACTCGTACCGTTATAGCGTTTCTTGTCCCTTACGCGAGGTTTACTCGCGGCTCCCCCACCGCCTGCGGATTCCGGCCGGCGGCCTCGTGCAGCAACCGTTCGATCCGGTCCACGCCGGCCGTCAGCGACATCTCCCGCAGGTACGTCTGTCGACCCCGGCGCCCCATCTCGGTACGCGCCGGCGGCGGGATGGTGGCCGCCAACCAGAACCGGTCGGCCAGCGCGGCCCAGTCCTCCGGCGGGCAGGACAACCCGGCACGGGCGCGTTCGACCAGCTCAGCGGTGTCCCCACCGGCCGACGCCACCACCGGCGCGGCGCAGGAGAGCGCGGCCTGGAGCTTGCCGGGCACCATGCCGCGAAGTTCCGGCAGGTCGCGCAGCATGATCAGCTGGTAGTCGGCGGCGGCGTACAGCTCGGGCATGTCGACAGGTGACCGCCGCTCCAGGAAGCGGACGTTCTCCGCCTTCAGTTCGGCGGCGAGCCCTCGCACCCGCCGCTCGTCCGCGCCCGACCCGACCAGGACCAGGTCCATGGTGCGGTCCAGCGCGGCGGCGGCCCGTACCGCCGTCTCCAGCCCCTGGCGCGCGCCGATGGTCCCGGCGTGCATGACCACGCACCGACGGTCCCGGCGGACCATCTGCCGGGCCGCCGCGCCGGGCGTCGCCGGATAGAAGATGCGCTCGTCGGTCCAGTTCAGCACGAGCTGGACCCGGGACGGATCCGCCCCGGCGGCGACCACGAGATCCCGCATCGACGGCGCGGCCACCGCGACCCGCGCGGCGGTCCGGTAGATGCGGGTCATCGCGGCACCCATCCGCGCCGACCAGCGGCCTTCGCCCGCCGCGTCCACACCGTCGCGTGCCCACACATCCTGTACGTGCAGCACGGCCGGCACCTTCGGAAGCAGCCGGAACACCGCGGCGGTGGCGAACGTGGTGGCCGGCAGCTGGAAGACGTAGAGCGCGTCCACGTCCCCGAGGAACCGACGCGCCGCCAGGGACGCGCTGCCGGCGAACGACAGGTAGCTGGCCATCCGCGCGCCGGTGGAGGCGGCCCCGCCGGAGAAGCGCGGCACCCGCCGGACCGCCAGCCGTTGACTGTGCGTCTCGTGGTGCCAGCGCTGCCGCCACCCCGGATAGACGTGGCCGCCGGGGTAGTCCGGGAAGCCGGTGAGCACGCGGACCTCGTGTCCCCGCGCGGCCAACTCCTCGGCGAGGCTGCCCGGGATGAAGGCGGGCTCGGGCGGGAAGTGGTACGACAGGATGCCGATCTTCACCGGGACACCGCCGACGAGCACGTATCGGCCTCGGCCGGCGCGGCACCGCGGCCGGCGGGCGTGGTGCCCGCGTACGATGCCGACAACCCCTCCCCGCGCGGCCAGCGGCGTCGACGCACCGCCCTCGCGGTGTGGCGACCCCTGTCCGCACCCACGAGAGGGCTTCCGATGGCCGACCGCGTGTTGTTCGTCTGCCACGCCAACCTGTGCCGCTCGCCCATGGCCGAGTACCTGGCCCGCAGGCTGCTGGCCGACCGGCCCGTGCTGGTGTCCAGCGCCGGCACCGACGCGATGGACGGGATGGCCATGCACCCGTACGCCGCGCAGGTCGCTGCCGAGGGCGGCGGCGACCCGGCGGCGTTCGCCAGCCGGACGCTGCGTCCCGAATATCTGGCGGACGCGGCGCTCGTGCTGACCGCGACGCGGCGGCAGCGTTCGGTCTGCACCGCGCTGGTGCCCGGCGCGCTGCACCGGACGTTCACCCTGCGCCAGTTCGGCCGGCTGGCGGCGGCGGCCGAGCTGCCCGACGGGTCGCGCGACGACCCGCTGGCCGCCGCCATCGCCGCCGCCGCCCACGCCCGGGGGCGGTTGCAACCCGCCGCCCCGGACGCGGACGACCTGCGGGACCCGATCGGCGGGACCGCCGCCGACTTCCGACGTTGCGCTGAGGAGATCGAACGCTCGCTACGACCCCTCGCCGCGCTCATCGGGGCAACCGGGTGAGTTCCTGGGTGCGGTCGCTGACGCCGTTGACCCCGGCGCCCTCGCTGTGTCGGGCGGCGGTGGCCCGGTCGGTCGGCACCGACGGCGTGGCCTGCGAGGCGACCACCCGGTAGGCCTCGTACTGGTACGCCTCGGCCTTTGCCACCTTGGCCATGTTCAGCACACAGCCGAGCAACCGCACCGAGACCGAGTGCAGCGAGCGGGCGGCAGCGGCCACCTGGGCTCGAGACGTACGGCCCTGCTGCGTCACCAGCAGCGCCCCGTCTGCCTGCACGGCCACCACGACACCGTCGGTCACCGCGAGCAGCGGCGCGGTGTCGATGATCACGATGTCCGCGGACTCCCGCAGCGCGAGCAGCAGGTCCGCCATCGCCTTGGAGCCGAGCAGTTCGCTCGGGTTCGGTGGCGCGGAGCCGCTGGGCAGCACCAACAGGGACTTGTCGCCCCACCGCTGCACCACGTCACCGACCTGGACGTCGCCGACAAGCACGTCGGTGAGACCGACGCCCGCGTCCAGGCCCAGGTACTCGTCGACCTTCGGGCGGCGCAGGTCCGCGTCGACAAGCAGCACTCGCCAACCCGCCTCGGCCAACGCGATGGCCAGGTTGCAGGAGAGCGTCGTCTTGCCCTCGCCCTGGAGGGCGCTGGTCACGGCGATGACGCGGGCCGGCTCGTGTACGTCCACGAAGCGCAGGTTGGTCCGCAGCTTGCGGATCGCCTCGGCACGGGCCGAACTCGCGGCCTCACCGATGATCAGCGGCGAGGTGCGGGCGCTGCTCTCGAAGGGAATGTCACCGAGCAGCGGGCTGCCGGTGGCGCGTTGCAGGCCGGCGGCGTCCCGCAGGCGGATGTCGGCGACGCCGCGCAGGATCGCCAGGCCGACGCCGAGCACCAGACCGACCAGACCGCCGAGGGTGAGGTTGCGCATCGGTCGCGGTGAGACGGGGCTGGTGCTGACCCGTGGGCCGCTCACCACCTCGATCTTGATCGGTGCCTTGCCCTCGGGCGGCGTCTCGACCTTCTGGACGAGTTCGACGAACTTCGTGGCGAGGGTTTCGGTCACCCGCAGCGCCCGGGCCTGGTCGGTGTCGGTGACGGAGGCGCGCAGCAGGACGGTGCCCGTCTCGGTGGAGGTGGTCACCCGGTGCTGGACCTCGTCGGCGGTGAGCCCGACCGGGGTCTCGGCCACCACGCTCTGCGCGAGTCGGTCGCTGCTGAGCAGGTCGGCGTACGACTTGACCCGCTGCTGAAGGAACAGTCCACCCTGGTAGGCGTCGGTGACGCCCTGGTTGGGGGTGGTGACGAAGAAGGTCACCGAGGCGACGTACCGGGGCTGGGCCCGTACGGTCAGGAACGCCGAGACGCCCAGGGTCACCATGACCGTGACCAGTACGACCCACCAGTGCCGACGCACGTGGCGCAATTGGCGGAGCAGGTCCATCAGGAGTGCCTCCGTGCGGGTCCGGTTACGCCAAAGAACTTCACGAAAACCCCCAAGGTCGTCTGCCAACTCGTGAAACCATTAAAGCCGCTCATACGGCTTATGTCCGGAGTTACGTAGTTTCGGGGGCGAACAAGTGCGCCCGCATGACCAACCCGACAAAGGGCCATTCGGCAGCGGCGACATCCGGGAAAAGTCCACGGCCAATCGCTGGCACCCTCGACCTGCGCCGGGCACCCGGGCCGCCGACGGGCCTTCCTCGGGGCGGAGCTGGCCTCACGCGCGAGGTCGTGGTCGACGACCTGCGCTGGCCATCCGCTGTGGCTGCCCGCCGTGTGGGGGTGCTGGTGAGCCACGCACCTCAGAGGTGTGAATGCGAGTCTGCGGTATGTGGCTGATGACGACCGCATCGGTCCCTACGGAGGGGACCGACGGTCACCGGGTGCCGGCCGTGCTCGCGGTGGTCAGCCCACACCTGGCACCGGCCGGCAGAAAGTGGCGGTCGCGGACGGAAACTCGTCGGCCGCGACCGCAAGGGCGCCAGCGGTCGCCCGCACGGGGCGACCGCCGGAATGTGGAACGCGTCAGCGGCGGCGCTCGTTGGGCCGGCGCTCCTCGGTCTCGTCGGCCAGCGCGTCGGTCGTCGGCGCGGTGAGATCGTCGCCGGGCACCGCCACCTCCTCCGCGAGATCCTGCTCGTCGGGCTTGCCGCCGGGCTGGGGCTCGGGAGCGGTGGCGCCGCCGGCGTAGCCGTACTCGTTGGGTTCGTCGTGCCGACTCATGTGGTTATCCTCCCGCTTTCCCTGTTTCGCTGCTACCGCCCACGCTAAGTGGTGGTCGTCGTCCGCGCAGCGTGGCGGGGATTGTCGGGCGCGACCATGGCGGCGTGAAACTCAACGCCGCCGCGAGCAGTTGGCGCAGCGCGACGATCGCCGCCGCGACGGCCAGGCCACCCCACTGCGGATCACCGGCGAGACGGAGCAGACCGGCCGCCGTCAGCAGGTCCAACAGCACCCGGACCGCGACCCGAAGGGCACCGGTGCACAGCGCCGTCACCACACCGACGATCAGGGCCAGCGCGGTCACCACCTCGACCAGCGCGCCGATCACGACCGCTGCTGCCCGTCGCTGACCTGCCGCTGCTCCTGCCGGATCTCCCGACCCAGGAAGTAGTTAAGCGCCGTCCGGATGGTGGCGATCGCCGCCAGCTGGCCGATCTGGGTGAACGACGGCGACACGGCGGTCCGTAGGACGTCGGCCGCCAGTTGGAACTCCAGACCGAGCGTCAGAAACCGGCCCAGGGACAGCCGGATCGGAGTGAAGACGGCGGCGGTACGGTGCCGCAGCCCTTCGACCGCGAACCGCACCGCCGCCCACAGGGCGCCCACGAAGATCACCAGAGCGCCGGCCACCTCCACCACGGCGACAAGCACCTCGTCGCCGTGGCGCAGCAGCTCCGCCGGCTCCACCCGCAGGCGTTACCCGCCAACGGGGCAGCTAGTCGGCGCTCAGGTCAGCTCGTTGACCGCCTCCAGGATCAGCCAGAGGCCACTGATGGCGAAGAGCACCGCGGCGCCGTACTTGATGGTCTTCTCCGGCAGGCGGCGGCCGAGCATCCGGCCGACCAGGATGGCCAGCGCGTCCGCGGCCACCATGCCGACCGTGGAGCCGAGCCAGGTGCCGAACCAGCCGTACTTGGTGGCCAGGGTGATCGTCGCGAGCATCGTCTTGTCGCCCAGCTCGGCCAGGAAGAACGCCACCGACACCGCCACGATCGCTCTCTTGCTGGTCCTCTCGGCCTTGCGCTTCTCCTCCTCGGTGAGCGTGTCACCGCGCAGCGTCCACGCGCCGAAGCCGAGGAACGCCACACCGGCCACCAGCGAGATCCACTCGGTGGGCAGCACGGCGCCGAGACCCGAACCGATGGCGACCGACGCCAGGTGCACCACAGCCGTGGCGACGGTGATGCCGATCAGCACCGGAACCGGTTTGAACCGCGTGGCGAACGTCAGCGCCATCAACTGGGACTTGTCTCCCAGCTCGGCCACGAAAATGACACCGAAGCTGACGACCAGCGCGGCGAGGAATCCCTCCATGACATCCTTCCCGTTCACGCCGGGAGGAGGTACGGGGCGCCCTCGACCCGGCTGCAACAGCCTGAGTCGAAGGTCTCGCCCGCCCCGGAGACCGGGGCCGCGTGGCCGGGTGCGGAACACACCAGTATGTCGACCACGACATTGGGGGCTACTCCCCTTCGCGCCCCCAGCCTAACGGATCACCGAACGGGCCGGGCGTCGTGGGTGAACAGCCTCACCGTGCCTGCGCCAACGTCACCCCGAAGAGCCCGTCCGGGTCGGTCCAGAAGTGTGCCGCCGCGAAACCCGCGTCGCGCAGCTCGGCGGCCACCCCCTCCGGGCGGAACTTCGCCGACACCTCCGTCCGCAGCTCCTCGCCCGCCGCGAACTGGACCATCAGGTCCAGCACCCGGACCCGCATCGGCCGCGTCGCCCGCAGCCGCATCTCGATCCACTCCTGGGCCGGGTCCCAGTGAGCGACGTGCGCGAACGCCTCCGGGTCGAAGTCGGCGCCCAACTCCCGGTTGATCACGTACAGCACGTTGCGGTTGAACTCGGCCGTGACCCCTGCCGAGTCGTCGTACGCGGGCACGATCACCGACGGGTCCTTCACCAGGTCGGTGCCGAGCAGCAGCCAGTCACCCACCTCCAGCGCGGCGCGCATCGCCGCCAGGAAGTCGGCCCGCTCGGCCGGCAACAGGTTGCCGATCGTGCCACCCAGGAACACCACCAACCGCCCACCACCTGTGGGCAGCCGGTCGAGGTGGCGGGTGAAGTCCCCCACGATGCCCCGAACCCGCAGCCCCGGATAGTCGACGGCGATCTGCGCTGTCGACCCCAGCAGGGCACTTACCGACACGTCCAACGGAACGAACGTGCCCAGCCCGCCCTGACGGGTGAACGCGTCCAGCAGCAGCCGGGTCTTCTCCGACGAGCCGGAGCCCAGCTCGATCAGGGTCTTGACGCCCGTCAACGCCGCGATGTCGGGTGCGTGCTCGGCCAGCACCGCCCGCTCCGCCCGCGTCGGGTAGTACTCGGGCAACCGGGTGATCTCCTCGAACAGCTCACTACCCCGCGAGTCGTAGAACCATTTCGGCGGCAGCCACTTCGCCTCGGCGGTCAACCCGGCCCGGACGTCCTGACGCAGAGCACGCTCCAGGTCCTGCGGCTCAAGGTAGATCTCCAACGGTTCCGCGGTCATCGGTCCTGCCTCTCTGCTCCGTCACACACCTCGCGTTGCCGACCGGCGCGACTCACGCGGTCGGCAGCGGACACATCCGCACCTCGTCCACGGTGGCCGTGACCAGGTGCCCCTCCGGCACCGGCCGCCACCCGGGGTCGTCGTCGTGTGGCTCGGACGCCACCAGCACCGAGCCCGCCGCCGCGCGCACCGACAGCGCATGGCCGGACGTGGTGGCCACCACCCGCCGCCCGTCGGTGAGCAGCACGTTCAGCCGCGACCCCGGGGCTGCCACGGCGACCTCGGCCACCGTCGCGGCCACCGCCTCCGCCGGGTCGTCGCCGGCGCGCAGCCGGTGCCGCACCAGCGCCCACAGCAGCGCCGAGTCGGTGGCCGCGTCGAGCGTCAGCAGGTCACGCACCGGCAGGCCGGCGGCGAGCGGCACCACCGCGTCCGGCCAACCCCGGACCACCCCGTTGTGGCTGAACAACCACCGCCCCTCGGCGAACGGCGCGGCGGCTCCGTCGAGCACCGCCATCCCGACGGTCGCCGAGCGGACCGCGGCCAGCACCGCGCCGACGCGGGTCACCGCCGCCAACTCGGCGATCGTCGGGTCGCTCCAGATCGGCTGGCCACGCCGGTACCGCACCGGATCGCCGTCGTCCGGATACCAGCCGACGCCGAACCCGTCGGCGTTGATCGTGCCGCCGCCGCGCATGTCGCGTGGTGCCCACGACTGGCGTACGAGCGCGTGCGCCGGCTCGAACAGCAGCTCGGCGAGCGTGACCGGCGGCCCCAGATAGGCCAGGTGACGACACATCAGCGCAACCCGGCCGCCAGCGCTCCGGCCCGGTGGGGCGTCACCGCCGCGACTCGTCCGGGCGGGCGTCGCGAGCGCAACGGAAGCCGCTGAAGATCTGCCGCCGGATCGGATAGTCCCAGTTGCGGAACGTCCCCCGGCACGCCGACCGGTCCGTGCCGAACGAGCCGCCGCGCAGCACCCGGTAGTCGTCGCCGAAGAAGACCTCCGAGTATTCGCGGTACGGAAACGCGGTGAAGCCCGGATGCCCGCGGAACGTGGTCGACGTCCACTCCCAGACGTCCCCGATGAGCTGGTGCACCCCCAGCGGCGACGCGCCGGCCGGGTACGCGCCCACCGGCGCCGGCCGCAGGTGACGCTGGTCGAGGTTGGCGTGCGCCTCGGTCGGATCCCCGTCACCCCACGGGTAACGGCGCGACCGACCCGTCGCCGGATCCCACCGGGCGGCCTTCTCCCACTCCGCCTCGGTCGGCAGACGCTTGCCGGCCCACGCGGCGTACGCCTGCGCCTCGTGGAAGCACACGTGCACCACAGGCTCGTCGGCGCGCACCGGATCCCACCGGCCGAACCGCCGGTACGCCCAGCCGTCGCCGTCGCGGCGCCAGTGCATCGGCGCGACGAGCTGCTCGGAGACCCGGTGCTCCCAGCCCGCCGCGCTCCACCAGCGCGGATCGGCGTAGCCGCCGTCGGCGATGAACGCCTCGTACTCGCCGTTGGTCACAGGTGTGGCATCGATGACGTACGCCGGCAGGTCGACGCGGTGCGCGGGGCGTTCGTTGTCCAGCGCCCACGGATCGGTGTCGGTGCCCATCGTGAACTCGCCCGCCGGAACCAGCACCTCGCCGCCGACCCGGGCGGTCGGCTCGGGCGGTGGCGGGGCGTGCAGGACCGCCGCACCCGCCCGCAGCTGGTGGGTCGCGAGCATCGTCTCGTCGTGCTGCTGCTCGTGCTGGACGATCATGCCGAAGGCGAACCCGTCGGCGACCAGCGGCCGATCGGTGAAGCTCACGGCGTCGAGCAGGTCGTGCACC
This sequence comes from Micromonospora sp. NPDC049275, assembly GCF_043197115.1. Classification (NCBI taxonomy): domain Bacteria; kingdom Bacillati; phylum Actinomycetota; class Actinomycetes; order Micromonosporales; family Micromonosporaceae; genus Micromonospora; species Micromonospora sp. NPDC049275. The sequence continues at coordinate 579,616 of NZ_JBICSN010000002.1, read as the reverse complement.
TTGTCGCGGACCGTACCCAGATAGGCGCGCGCCTCCGCCGGTGGCAGCAACGGCAGCGCGGGGCGGTCCCGGCGGGGCTGCTTGAACGCGTCGTACAGCTCGTCGATGTCACAGCGGACCGGCTCGCGGCCACCCACATCACGGACCAGCCAGAGCTCCTCCTGGTTACCGACGTGTGCCAGATCCCAGACCAACGGCGACATCAACGGAGAGTGCTGGCGCATCAGGTCGTCGTCGTCGACCGCCTCGGTCAACAGGGCCGTGCGGGACCGGGCGCGCGCCAACTCCTCCGCTATCCGGCCCCGCAAACCCTCCCCGTCGGGATGTTCCGTCGTGCGTACGCTCACCGTCTCGCCCTTCACCGCTTTCCCTTCCGCTCGCGACTGCGGGGCTCGCAACCCCGGCTCACTCCTCGCGCTCACCGGACCGCCCTCCGCTCGCGACTGCGGGGCTCGCAACCCCGGCTCACTCCTCGCGCTCACCGGTCTCCCCTCTGTGCGGCGGCCAGCCGCCGCCGTACGCCTCGTTCGATCTCGTCCTGGGTGTCGGCCGGCAGTTCCAGCCGGGGCAGCGCCGCCAGGGCCAGGTCGAGCAGCGCGGCCGCGGCGGCGGCCAGCGGCGGGTCGGACAGGCCGTGCCGGGCGGCAGCCGACCAGCGGTGCGCCACCGGCGCGGCGATCGCGTACGCCGCCCGCACGGTGCCCGCGTCGACGAACAGCGCGCTCAGCACCGCCAGCGGAAGACGCCAGTCCCGGTCGGGCTGAGCATCCAGGTAGCGCAGCTCCAGGTAACCGCGCGGGCGCACGGGTGGAAAGAGGGTGCTGACGTGGTAGTCGAGATCATCGGTGGTGGGCGGGCGGGGCAGCGCGCCGTCGAGCCAGTCGGCGAAGGTGACACCCGGCGGCGGAGCCCAGTCCGGGCCGCGTCGACGCAGGCAGAGCAGCGGCGCGGCGAGCACGTACCGGATCCAGGTGGCCGTCGGGTCATCGTCGGCGTTGCCGGGCACCCACACCGGGCGGGTGCGGGCCGGGTCGATGGCCAACCAGGCGGCCATCCGCGCGGACGCCCAACCAGTGCGCCGCCCGGCGTGCCGGCTGGCCGAGGCGAACGCCGCGAGCAACGGCGGCCCGACCGCGTGGGCCGCTGCCCAACGCGCCGCCAACTGGTCGGGCTCGCCGATGTCGAGGCAGACCTGCAGACCGGCGGTGCTGTACATCATCGTCCGGCCGGCCGGACCGCGCCTGTCGAAAGCGCGACGCATGGCGCGGTAGCGGGGGGTGTCCACCACCGGGCGGGGCCGACGGTGTGGATCGATGCCGCTGCGACCCAGGGTCAGCCCGGCGGCGGCCAGTAGGCCGGTGACCTGGGCGATGTCGGCCTCGGTGGCCTGGATCAGAGAACCGGTCGAGGAGCGCGGCGGGGTGGAGATCTCCAACTGGCCGCCCGGTTCGACTGTCACCGTGCCGCCGTGCCGCAGCGGCTCGGCGGGACTCGTGGCGTCCAGCGTGACGGGGCTGTGACGCCCCAGCGCCGCCCGCAGCCGCACCGGATCGACAGGTCGGGCAGGGTCGGCGGCGTCGTGCACGGTCCATTCCAGTTCGACGCCCGTGTACGTCGGGGGGCCGGTCTTGAAGCAGATGCGGGCGAGATGTCGGCCTGCGGCGGCGGACTCCCGCATGATCGCGCTGCGGTCCAGCTCGGGCGACGTCACCATCGGTGCAGCCTCCTTCGTGCGTCAGCTCCGGGACACTGTGCCACCGTAAACCCACCCACCGACACCCTCGGCGGCGTCGACCGTGCCACCAACCCCTGTCTAACAGACGAATTTCCCCGTGCACGCCAGAACGAACCGTGCCGGCCGGACGCTCAGTTCCGAGCCGGCTTCGCCGGGTGGGAGGGCGTGACCCGCGCCGAACCGGGCAGCGTCGGCGGTTCGGCGGGGGGAGACGGCCGCGCCGGAGCGGACGGCGCCGCCGACGGGGACGGTCGCGCCGGAGCCGACGGCTTGGCCTCGGGCACCAGCCGCTGGCAGTACGCCTCGACGGCGGGAACGCCACCGGCGGCCGTCACCAGCCGCTGGAAGGCCGGCGTCCGCAGCGCCTTCTCCCGCTGCTCCGGCTTCTTGGCCAGCCAGGCCCGACACAGTCCGTGCAGCTGACCGTTCGGGGTAGATCCGGCGGACGGAGTGCCGGCCGAGGACGGCGGCCCGGACGGCGTCGACCGGGTCGGCGGGGCTGACGGGGTCGGCGGGGCCGACGGGGCGGACGGGGTCGCCGCGGGACCGCTGCCGGTCGGTGGCGCGCTGCTCGGCGCCGGCGGCAGCGGGTCGGGTGCCCGGTCCAGGCCGGCCGCGGCGAACGCGGCACCCGCGGTCGCGGTCGCGGCCAGCGCGCCGATCCAGGCCAACGCGCCCGTGGTGAGCCGGCGGCGGCGTGGTCGTCGGGCCACGGAGGGCGCCGGGGCGGCGACCCGGGCGGCCCGGAACGCGGCAAGCGCGGCCTCCTCACCCGCCAACTCCCCCGGCCGGACCGGGCCGGCAGCGGCAGCGAGCAGGTGCGTCAGCGGGTCGGCCGCCACCACCGAGGCGGCGGTCCCGCCGGATCGCTCGGTCGCGTCGAGGTCGAGGGTCGCCCCGGAGTCGACGGCCGCGTCGCTGCGGGTGCCGTCGAGAGCGGGAGACGCCTCGGAGTCGAGAGACGTGTCAGGGCCCAGAGACGCCTCGGGATCGACTGCCGCGTTGATGCGGGTGGCGTCGAGCAACCGTTCGGTCTCGGCACGGCCGCCGTGGCGGTCCGGCCGGTACGGGTTCATCCGGAATCCCCTCACGTCAGCCGTCCGCCTGCTCGGCGTGTGACGTCCGCCGGGATCGGCCGGCCCGCCCGCGAGGTGGCGGAACCACCTCGGCGCCGACCGACGGTACGACGCCGTCGGCGCCGAGGACCGGCGCCGAGGTCGCGTCCTGGGCGGTCGGCGCGGACGCCGGGCCCTGAGCGCCGGGCGCAGGGGCAGGCCGCGCGGTCGGCGCGGACACCGGGCCCGGTACGCCTGTCGCCCGGGTCGTGACAGCGCCCGCGGTCGGCGGCTCGGTCACCGTCTGCCGGTCCAGCAGGGTGGCCAGCCGCCGCAGCCCACGGTGGGCGGCGGTCCGGACGGCTCCGGCTCGGCGGCCCAACACCCGACCGGCCGACTCCGCGTCCAGCCCGATCACGGCCCGCAGCAGCACCGCCTCGGCCTCGCGCGGCGGCAGCGTGGCGATCAGCGCCAGGGCCGCTTCGGTGCTGATCGTCTCGCCGGCCCGCTCGGCGGTGTCGCCGTCGCCGGCCAGCTCGGTGAGCGCCTGCACCGGGACCGGCAGCGACGGCCGTCGACGCAGGCGGCGCAGATGGTCCATGGCCCGATTACGGGCGATGGTGACCGTCCAGGCGCGGAACTCACCGCCGGTGAAATGGGGCAGGTCACGGGAGATCTGCAACCAGGTCTCCGATGCCACGTCCTCGGCGTCCGCGCCGACCAGGGCGGTCAGGTAGCGGAGCAGACCGGGCTGGAGGCTGCGGTAGAGGAAACGGAAGGCGTCCTCGTCTCCGGCCTGCGCGGCGGTGACCGCCTCGGACAACTCGCCGGTCATCGGCGGCTCGCGGATGGCTCGGGGTGGCGGCCCGGCCTCACGGGCCGCGCCGGCGCTGTCCGCGCGCGAACCGTCGGCCCCACCGGCTCCCGCACCCGCACCGCCCTCCACCGAATCCGCTGTCGCGCCCGCTTCCGGGCCGGCGGGGTGGCCGCATCGACGCGAGGGTTCTCGACGCGCGGCCCGCCGGACGGCTCCGAGCCGGGCTAACGGTAGGAGGCGGCCATCGGAGCGACAAGCCGGGATCGCGTCACGGAAGAGTGACAATTATCAAGCCGTCCACACGGCGTGCCGCCGTAACAGGCACGAAACACTGGACGCTCCCCGTGCCAGGACACGGCCCGCAGCGGTGATCCGGAAAGCGTACGCCGGAATGTGTCGGGTTTTGTCACCTAGTGCTGTCGGACCGTCACAGAGAGGCCGGCTCCACAAGGGTCGGACCGGACGGACCGGAGGGTACGACCACGTTGCCGATCAACCGCAGCGCGCCGTTGTCCGCCACTCTGGGTACCGTAAGGCTGTGTTGTCATCGGAGGTCGTGCTCAGCGGGCGGTACCGCCTGGACGAACGTGTCGCCACCGGCGGCATGGGCGACGTCTGGCGTGCCTCGGACCTGGTCCTCGGCCGACAGGTCGCGGTAAAGGTCCTGCTGCCGGCACTGGTCTCCGACCCGGACTTCATCGCCCGCTTCCGGGCCGAGGCACGGATCATGGCAGCTCTGCGGCATCCCGGCATCGTGCAGGTGTACGACTCCGGCGAGGACGACCTGCCCGACGGTGGTCGGGCGGACTACCTGGTCATGGAGTTCGTCGAGGGTGAGCCGCTGTCCAAGCGGATCGAGGCGGCCGGCCGGCTCGACGTGGCCGAGACGATGTCGATCGTGGCCCAGGCGGCGCACGCCCTGAGCGCGGCGCACCGCGGCGGCATCGTGCACCGCGACGTCAAGCCGAGCAACCTGCTGGTGCAGGAGGACGGCACTGTCGTCCTGGTCGACTTCGGCGTCGCCCGTTCCACAAATGTGACAAGCATCACCAGCACTAACGCGGTGCCGGGCACCGCACTCTACATGGCGCCCGAGCAGGCCGCGGGTCGTCCGGTAAGCGGCGCCACCGACATCTACGCGCTCGGCGCGGTCGCCTACTGCTGCCTGACCGGCGGTCCACCGTTCACCGGGGACAACCCCCTCCAGGTTGCCATCCGACACCTGGACGACGAGCCGCCGGAGCTGCCGCACGACATGCCGGAGGCGGTCCGCGCCCTCGTGTCGCGGGCCCTCGCGAAGGATCCGCTGGATCGCTTCACCAGCGGCTCGGCGATGGCCGAGGCCGCCCGCACCGCGGTCACCGGTGGTGAGCCGCCGACGGCTTTGGCGACGGCGGTCCCGCTGCGCGAGGCAGGGCCGGGCACCCGCACCGACGCTCCGATCGGCGCGGCGGTGGCGAGCCCGGCGGGCGCCGGCCGGCAGCGGCGGCGCGGGCCACTGGTCGGCGCGGCGGCCGCGATGCTTGTCGCCCTGATCGGCCTGGGAGCGGCACTGGGTGCGGCGCGCCACGCCGGCGACAACGAGCCGGCCGTGAACCTGCCGACGACCTCCGCGACACAGGGGTCGACCGAGCAGGCGGAGTTGCCCGCAGCGAACGAGCAGGTCACCGACGATCCGCAGCGTTCCAACCGGCCGACCGGCCCGGACGCCACCGTGTCGGCGTCGACCACCGCCACGCCGAGCGTGCAGCCGTCCCAGTCGTCCAGCCCGCCGTCGGCGACGCCGAGCGGCGCCACCACCGCGCCGCCGGCCAGCGACCCGCCGAAGAGCGATCCGCCACCGAGCAACCCGCCGCCACCGACCGACCCGGCCCCCACCACGGGGACGTCGACCGGCCCGGAGGACCCGGCCGGCGAGTGACCCGCCACCCCACCAGCACCGATATCCCCAAAACGGACTTACGCCGCCGAAGACCCCTCTAGGCTCTCAGCAGGTCATTTCACCATCTGCCGCGGGAGCCCGGGTGAGCGCTGAGAAGCTGGTCGTGATCGGCCAGGGGTACGTCGGACTGCCGCTGGCCATGCGCGCCGTCGAGGCGGGCCTGGACGTCGTCGGCCTCGACGTCGACGCCGACCGGGTGAAGCGGCTCGCGTCCGGTGAGTCCTTCGTGGAGGACATCCCCACCGACCGGCTCGGCCGCGCGCTGGGAAGCGGTCGGTATCACCCCAGCACGGAGTACACCGACGCCGAGGGTTTCGACATCTGCGTCATCACCGTTCCCACCCCGCTGCGTGACGGCACCCCGGACCTGAGCTTCGTCGAGCAGGCAGGCGTCGGCATCGGCCCGTACGTGCGGCCGGACTGCACGGTGATCCTGGAGTCGACCACCTATCCGGGCACCACAGAGGAGCTGCTCCGACCGCTGCTGGAGTCGGCCAGCGGGCTGACCAGCCCCGGCGACTTCCACCTCGGCTACAGCCCGGAGCGGATCGACCCGGGCAACCCGACCTGGCGACTGGAGAACACCCCGAAGGTGGTGTCCGGTGTCGACTCGGCGTCGCTGGCCCGGGTGCAGGGGTTCTACCAACGCCTCGTGGAGCGCACCGTCGCGGTGGACTCCACGAGGGTCGCCGAGCTGACCAAGCTGATCGAGAACACGTTCCGCCAGGTCAACATCGCGCTGATCAACGAGCTGACGATGCTCTCGCACCACCTGGACATCGACGTCTGGCAGGCGATCGACGCCGCCGAGACCAAGCCGTTCGGGTTCCTGCCGTTCCGGCCCGGCCCCGGTGTCGGCGGGCACTGCCTGCCGATCGACCCGTGCTACCTGTCCTGGCAGGTCAAACGGCGTCTCGGCCGACAGTTCCGGTTCATCGAGCTGGCCAACGACATCAACCACGAGATGCCCGAGCACGTGGCGCAGCGCATCATGGCGGGCCTGAACCGCGCCGGCCGGGCCGTGAGCGGCGCACGACTGCTGCTGCTCGGGCTCGCGTACAAGAAGAACACCGGGGACATGCGGGACTCCCCCGCCGTCGACGTGGCCCGCCGGTTGCAGGCCCTCGGCGCGGAGGTCCACGCGGTCGAGCCGTACGCGGAGGCCCATCAGATCCCCGCCGGGGTCACAGTTGTCGGGCTCACCGAGCGGGAGGTGCGGGCCGCGGACGCGGTGGTGGTGGTCACCGACCACGACAGCTTCGACTACGACCTGGTGGTCCGGCACGCCCGCTACGTCTTCGACACCCGCAACCGGTGCGTCGGCGAGATGGTGGAGCGCCTCTAGACCCGGCACCGCTGGCCGGTCCCGCCGCCGGGGTAGACGGCGGGGCCGGCCGGCGGATGTCCGTCCGGAGGCCGCGAGGCAGGACGGGCCGGGATCACTGGTCGGCGAGCGCCTCCACGACGGGCCGCGACAGCGCCCGGCGGGCCGGCAGCACCGAGGCGGCCAGGGCGGCCAGCACGGCCACGCCGAGGATCAGCCCGAGCTGGCCGAGCGGCAGCACCACGTGGAAGTCCCCACCGAGGCGGGCCAGCAGGGCCATCGCGGCGGCGCTCACGCCGGTGCCCAGTCCGATGCCGAGCACCGCGCCGACGAGCGCCATCAGGACCGCCTCCACCGCGAGCATGGCCCGCATCCGGGCCCGGGTCAGACCAACCGCCCGCAGCACCGCGTTCTCCCGGGTGCGCTCGACCACCGACAGGCTCAGCGTGTTCGCCACACCGACCAGGGCGATCACCACGGCCAGGCCGAGCAGCGCGGTGACGAAGGCCAGCAGCATGTCGACGGTGCCGGTGAGCATCTTCTTGTACGCCCCCTGGTCCATCAGGTTCACCGTCGGATAGCGGGCCAGCACGGTCTCGATCGCGGCGCGGGCCTGTTCGACGCTGACGCCGTCGGCGGGGTCGATCTCGGCCAGGAAACCCCGCTCGCGGGGAAAGAGCGCGGCGAAGTCCGCGTCGTCCAGGTCGATGACGTGCCCCTCGGGCACCGAGCTGGCGGCCATTTCCGGCGCGTCGTCGGCGACGACCGCCGCCACCGTCAACTGCCGTCCCGCGACGGCGACCGGGGAGCCGACCTGCCAGCCGCGCGCCCGCGCCAACTCCCGGTGCACCAGGACCTGCCCCGGCCCGAGCCGCCCGACGTCACCGGCCAGCACCGCGCTCAGCGTCCGACCGACAAGTGCCGGGTGGGCGGCCCGGACCTCGATGCCGCCGGTGACGATGCTGCGCTGCTCGTGCACCACACCCAGCTCGGGTCGCGCGGCCAACTCCCCGGCGAGCGTGGCGGGCAGATTCTGGCCGATGCCGCTGACCACGAAGTCCGTCCCGATCTCGGCGTCGACGCTGCGTTCGATGCCGTCCTTGGTGCTGCGCGCGCCGACGACGAACGCCGACACGAGTCCGATCCCGATCACCAGGGCGGTCGCCGTGGCGGCGATCCGGCGCGGATTGCGGACCGCGTTCGCCACCGCCAGGCCGGCGGTCATCCCGAACAGCCGGCGGGCCGGCCACCCGATCACCCGGACCAGCGCCGGGACGAGCACCGGCCCGAACAGCACGATCCCGAAGAACGCCAACACGCCGCCGACGGCCACGAGCAGCACCTGACCGGCGCTGGCGGCACCGGCGAGGGCCGCGACGCCCGCGCCGAGCACCACCGCGCCGAAGATCAGACGCAGCCGGCCGGCGCCCCGGCTGGGCTGCACCGCCGCGTCGGTGAGCGCGGCCACCGGGGCGACCCGGGTCCCCCGCCAGGCGGGCAGGAGGGCGGAGGCCACGGTGAGCACGGTGCCGACAAGCAGGCTGGTCAGCACCGTCGAGCCGGCTACGGTCAGCCCGCCGGAGAACGGCACCTCCAGCTGGGACATCAGCAGCCGCATGCCGGCGGCGAGGGCCACTCCGAGCAGCACCCCCAGCACGGAGGCGACGAACCCGACAAGCGCGGACTCCAGCACTGCGGCCCCGAAGACCTGCCCACGGGTGGCGCCCACCAGGCGCAGCAGCGCGGTCCGTCGGGTGCGCTGTGCCAGCACGATCGCGAACGTGTTGGCGATGACGAAGCCGGCCACCACCACCGCGACCCCGACGAAGATGAGCAGCAGCATCATGAACTGGTTCAGGTTGCGGACCGCCTCGTCGACGGCGTCGTCGAGGATCTGCTGACGGTCCTTCACCGTGGTGCCGGTGCCGGCGACGGCCCGCACCCGGTCGACCAACGCGGCGTCGGAGGTGCCCGGCCGGGCCGCCACCATGATCCGGCCGTACCCGCGCATGTCGGCGACCGCGAGCGCGTCCGGCCCGACCAGGCCGATGAACGGCCCGCCGATGTCGCGGACGGTGCCGGCCACGTCGACGGTGCCGACCAGGGTGTACGGGCGGGCCGCTCCACCGGTGCCGCCGATCTGGACCGGGGCGCCGAGGGTGAAGCCCTCCTCGGCCACCGTGGGCGCGTCGAGCACCACCTCGCCCGCGCGGTCGGGCAGGCGACCGGCGACCACGTCGTACGAGCGCAGGGCGGGTTCGGTGGGGATGGCGGCGAGCACGGCGTAGCCGAGCACCGGCCGACCGTCGGCGCCGAGAAGTCCGCCGGTGGCGGTCAGCTCCCCGGCCGCGGCGGCGACGCCGTCGACGGCGCGGACCCGATCGACGAGGCTGGCCGGCAGCGCCTTGTCGCCAGTGGGGTAGACCCCGAGGTCGGTGTGCCTGTCGAAGGTGCCGGCCCGGTCGTACGCGCCGGCGCGCATGCCGTCGACGAAGATCAGGGTGCCGGCGATGAACGCGACGCCGAGCACGACGGCCAGCGCGGAGAGCAGCATGCGCAGCGCCTCGGCGCGCAGCGAGCGCAGGGTCAATCGGATCATGTGCGGGCTCCCGGTGCAGGCGCGGATCGGACCCCTCCGACGCTATGGCCGGTCCACCGGTACTGATCTCCACCTGCGCGCTCGACGCGTGTACGCCCGAGGTAGCGCCCGATCCGCCGGCCGTACGACCCGGGTCGTACGGCGTGTCACCGGCCGGGCGTGACCAGCCCGCTCTCGTACGCCAGCACGACCGCCTGGACCCGGTCGCGCAGGTGCAGCTTCGCCAGGATCCGCCCGACGTGGGTCTTCACCGTGGCCTCGGCCACGTGCACCTTGGCGGCGATCTCGGCGTTGGACAGGCCCTGCGCGACCAGCAGCAGCACCTCCCGTTCCCGCTCGGTGAGCTGGGCCAGTCGGGGGTCGGCGGTCGGGCCGGCGCCGAGCTGACCGGCGAAGCGGTCCAGCAGCCGCCGCGTGATCGACGGGGCGACGACCGAGTCGCCAGCCGCCACCACCCGGATCGCGTCCAGGAGCTCCTCCGGCGGCACGTTCTTGAGCAGGAAACCGCTGGCGCCGGCCTGGAGCGCGGCGAACGCGTCCGCCTCGGTGTCGAAGGTGGTGAGCACCAGTACCCGGGGAGGGCCGGACGGCCGGTCGGCGCAGAGCCGGCGGGTCGCCTCCACACCGTCCATGGTCGGCATCCGGATGTCCATCACCACCACGTCGGCCTCGATGCGAGCCAGCACCCGCAGGGCGTCCGCGCCGTCGATGGCCTCCCCGACCACCTCCAGGTCGGGCTGCGAGCTCAGCACCATCCGGAAACCGGCGCGCACCAGCGCCTGGTCGTCCACGATCACCACCCGGACCGTCATGCCGCGATCACCTCCGTTGCGGGTTCCGACGGTAGAGGTAGCCGCACCTCGACCTGCCAACCCCCGGTGGGCTGAGCGCCGGCGGTGAGGCTGCCGTCGTACACCGCCACCCGCTCGCGCATGCCGAGCAGACCGTGACCGCCCGACGGCGCCGGGCTGACCACGGGGCGGCCCCGGCCGTCGTCGGCGACCCGGACCACGACGGCGTCGGCGGCGTACGCCAGGGTGACGTCGACGGCGGCCCCGACGCCCGCGTGTTTGAGCGCGTTGGTGAGCGCCTCCTGCACGACGCGGTAGACGGTCAGCTCCAGGCCGGGCGGCAGGGTCGGCGTATCGCCGCTGGTGGTGTCGCGAAGGCGCAGGCCGGCGGCGCGGAAGCGGGCCAGCAGGTCGGGCAGCTCGGCGAGGGCCAGCCGCCGGTGCTCCGGGTCGGCGGCCACCACCGAACCGGCGGAGGGACCGGCGTCGCGCAGGACGCCGACCAGCCGACGCATCTCCTCCAGGGCGGCGCGGCCGGTGTCGGCGACCACCTTCACGGCGGTACGAGCCTGCTCGGGGTCACGGTCGAGCATGAACCGCGCCCCGTCCGCCTGGACGATCATGACGGCCATGCTGTGCGCCACCACGTCGTGCAGCTCCCGGGCGATGCGGGTGCGCTCCTCGGCGACCGCGGCCCGGGACTCGGCCTCCCGCTCGCGTTCCAGGGTGGTGGCGCGCTCCTCCAGGCTGAGCACGTAGAGCCGACGGGTCCGCACGTTCAGCGCGACGAGCCAGACCGCGCCGGTGACCAGCGCGTACCACAGCGCGGTCGCCCACCAGGCGCCGACGCCGGGGGTCTGCGCGGCGGCGAGCAGCACGCCCACGGCGGCGACCGCGCCGGCGAGCACTCCGTCGCGCAGGCGCTCGCCGTACTTCACCACGCTGTAGAGCGCGATCAGGACGGCGACGTCGTAGGGAAGCGGGCCCCACCGGGCGATCACCTGGACCAGCGCCAGCGCCGCGACCACCACTGTCACCGCGCTCGGATGGGTGCGGCGGAACAGCAGCGCCACCGCCATCGCGGCGCCGACACCTGTGGAAGCCCAGCCGCCCGGCTGGTTCACCGCCGCGGTGAGGCTGAAGAGCACGACCACGCCGGAGACGGCCACGTCGAAGGCGACGCCGCGCGGGGGGCGGCCGAACAGCGTGCGTCTCACGGTCACCCAGCGTACGTGTCGTGGCTGGTGGCGGCCGGGCGGCGGTCGGTCAGGGCGGGGTCAGCTCGCGCAGGCGGGCGATCTCGATGGCCTGTTCGGTGGCGAGTGAGGTGGCCAGCTCGTTGAGTGTCGCGTCGACGCCTACCGACAGCAGGTCGGTGGCCATGGTGACGGCGCCCTGGTGGTGGTCGGTCATCATCGCGATGTAGAGCCTGTCGAACTCGACCCCTCGGGCGGCGCTCAGCCGCTTCATCGCGTCGGGTGACTGCATCCCCCGCATGCCGGCGTGGTCGTGGCCGGGCGCCGTCTCGGGCAGTCCGCGGGTGGCGAGCCAGCCGCGCAGGACCTTGATCTCCGGGCCCTGGCCGGCGCGGATCCGGTCGGCGTAGGCGCGGATGCGGGGATCGGCCGCGCGCTCCTGGGCGAGCGTGCTCATCTCCAGCGCCTGCTGGTGGTGCGGGATCATCATCTGGACGTAGATGGTGTCCAGGCCGTTGTGCCGCGGCGGGGTGTCGTCGCGCAGCTCCTGGGCGGAGCGGGCGACGGCGGGCTCGCCGGGGCGGCCCGGCACGAGCACCGGTGGGGGCGGCGGGCCGGTGGGGCTGGCCGCCGTCGGACTGGGCGACGCCGAGCGGGCCGAGGCGGCTGGGCGGCCGGGGTCGCCGGTGGCCCGGACGGCCAGCACCGCCAGCACCACAATGAGGGCCGCCGTTATGACGACGGCCAGTAACCGACCACGTCGGACAGTCATGCCGTACCCCCCTCAGGTCGAGGTCGCAGCGATCCTATCCATTGACGAGTCGGCACAGATGTGACCCGGGTCACATCGATGATCTCCGACGGTCGGTAAGGTACCGACCATCGCCATCCCCTTTCGAAGGGCGCCGCCGATGATCCGATCGACCACCGCACGGCTCCGACAAATCCGCATCGTCAGCCTGGCCGCAACAGGTCTGCTGCTGACAAGCGTCGCCGTGGCGACGCCGAGCAGCGCCCAGGAGGCCGCGCCAGCGGCGGCACCACAGGCCGCCGCGAGCGACATCCCGGGCGTCGACGAGATCCGCAGCAGCCCCAACCTGCGGCAGATCGCCAACCTCCCCAAGCAGGCGCCGTTCGACACGACGGCCGCGCTCAACAGCGACATGGCGTTCCAGGGCAAGTACGCCTTCGCGGGCAACTACAACGGGTTCGTCGTCTACGACATCTCCCGGCCCAGCGCGCCCAAGATCACCGCGCAGGTGTCCTGCCCGGGCTCGCAGAACGACATCTCCGTCTACGGCAACCTGCTGTTCGTCTCCACCGACTCGTCGCGCAGTGACGACTCGTGCGCGAGCGTCGCCCAACCCGCCTCCGTGAAGGAGTCGTGGGAGGGCATCAAGGTCTTCGACATCAGCGACAAGGCCAACCCGCGCTACATCAAGTCGGTGGAGACCGCCTGCGGGTCGCACACCCACACGCTGGTGCCGGGCAAGGACCGCAAGAACGTCTACCTGTACGTCTCGTCGTACAGCCCGCGGGCGGAATTCCCCGACTGCCAGCCGCCGCACGACTCCATCTCCATCGTCAAGGTGCCGGTGAAGACGCCGACCCAGGCGGCGGTCATCTCGACGCCGAACCTCTTCCCGGACGGCGGTTTCCCGGGCAGCGAGACCGGCTCGGCGACCACCGGCTGCCACGACATCACCGCGTACCCGGCGAAGGACCTGGCCGCCGGCGCCTGCATGGGTGACGGCATCCTGCTCGACATCAAGAACCGGGAAGCTCCCCGCCTGATCACCCAGGTCCGGGACACGGCCAACTTCGCCTTCTGGCACTCGGCCACCTTCAACAACGCCGGCACCAAGGTCGTCTTCACCGACGAGCTGGGCGGCGGCGGGGCGGCCACCTGCAACGAGACCGTCGGCCCCAACCGGGGGGCGGACGCCATCTACGACATCACCGGCCGCGGTGACGCCCGGACGTTGGCGTTCCGCAGCTACTACAAGATCCCCCGGACGAACGCCGAGACCGAGAACTGCGTGGCGCACAACGGCTCGCTGATCCCGGTGCTCGGTCGGGACGTCATGGTGCAGGCGTGGTACCAGGGCGGCATCTCCGTCTGGGACTTCACCGACTCGCGCCACCCCAAGGAGATCGCGTACTGGGAGCGGGGCCCGCTCTCCGCCTCCGAGCCCATCACCGGCGGCGCGTGGTCGACGTACTACTACAACGGCAACATCTACTCCAACGACATCCAGAAGGGCCTGGACGTCCTGGAGCTGAACGACTGGCGGACCTGGACGGCCAACCTGGTCCGGTTCAACGAGCTGAACGTGCAGACCCAGCCCGGTTACCTGAGCTGGTAGCACCGACCGCGCGATCCGGGCCCGGTCTCTCGTCGAGGGGCCGGGCCCGGCCACGTCCGCCGCATGGACCAGGCCCCGCGCCTCGATCGGGGGCGCCACGGTGGGGCCGGTCACCTGAGCGGGGGTTGGCGGCCGGCTGACCGGGCTCTGTGCGACCGTGGTCAGCTGTGAAGTCTGCCGCTGGCGCGCCGCCGGCCCCGCCCGAGCCGACCGCGCGCTGGCGTCCCCACCCGCTCGACGTGGTGGCGGTCGTCCTCGCGGTGGCCGGTGCGGCCTGCGCGCTGAGCGGGCTGCTGCCCCGCGCCGAGACCACTGCCACCCTGCACCGCATCCTGCCGCTGCTGCTCTTCCTCGGCACCGTGATCGTGCTGGCCGAGCTGACCGCCGTGGCGGGCGTCTTCGACGTGCTGGCCAGCCGGCTGGCCATCGCCTCCCGGGGCCGCTGGGCGGCGCTGTTCCTGCTCTGCGGTGGTCTCGCCACGGTCACCACACTCGTGCTCAACCTCGACACCACTGCCGTGCTGCTCACCCCGGTGCTGCTCGCGCTGGCCCGCGGCCTGCGCGTCCCGGCCGGGCCGCTCGCCGTCACCACGGTCTGGCTGGCGAACACCGCCAGCCTGCTGCTGCCGGTGTCCAACCTGACGAACCTGCTGGCCGCCGACCGGGTCGGGCTCACTCCGCTGGCGTACGCCGAACGGATGGCGCTGCCGCAGCTCGCCGCCGTGGTGGTGACCATGGTGCTGCTCTGGTACGCCTGGTGGCGGCGCGAACGGCCGGTCGGCGGACGCTTCGTCCCGCCGGCACCGCACGTGCCTGCCGACCCGGTGCTGCACCGCATCGCGCTGGCCGGCTGTCTGCTCTTCGTCGCCGGCATCCTGGCCGGGGTGGAGATCGGGCTCGCCTCCAGCGTCGCGCTCGCGCTGGTGCTGCTCGGCTTCGCGGTCCGCTCCCCCACGACGCTGCGCGCTCAGTTGGTGCCCGTACGGCTGCTGCTCTTCGTCGTCGGCCTGTTCCTGGTGGTGCAGACCCTCGGCCGGCACGGGCTGGACGACCTGGTCGCCGATCTGGTCGGCGCCGACGGCGGGGCGGCCGGCGCGCTGCGGGCCGGCGGCACCGGAGCGCTGTTGGCCAACGCGGTGAACAACCTGCCGGCGTACCTGGCCGGTGAGGCGGTGCTGCCCAGCGCCGACCACACCCGCCTGCTGGCCCTGCTGATCGGCACGAACGTCGGCCCGCTTGCCGCGCCGTGGGCGTCGCTGGCCACCCTGCTGTGGTTCGAACGGTGCCGGGCGGCCGGGGTGGCGGTGCCGGTGCGACGTTTCGTGCTGACCAGCACCCTGCTCGCCGTCGTCGGCACGATCGCCGCGGTCGGCGCGCTGCTGCTGGTGAGCTGACAGTCGTCAGCCGGCGGCCCGCTCCACCACGAACATGAAGCAGCCGTAGACAACGTTGCGGCTGTGCAGCTGGCGCACCCGCGGGTCGGCGAACAGCTCCGCGATCACCGCCTCCGGATCGGTGCCGTCGTGCAGCCGGCCGCCGCAGATCCGTCCCTCCCGGTCGTACGCCCGCAGGACCTGGGGGCGTCCCCGCCAGGCCGGCGGGTGGCCGCCGCCGTGGTCCGGGCCGGGGCAGGCGGCGGCGTGCGCGAAGACCGGCCCGATCTCCCGGTACGCGGCGGCGTCGATCGGCGGGGCGTAGCCGAACAGCAGCAGCGCCTCCCCCGCCTCGGCGTCGCGCAGACAACAGCGCAGCGGCTCCCCGCCGCCGGCCAGGCACGCTTCGACGGGGTGACCGGCGGCGTCGCGGCCGGTGTGACGGACGAGGTCGAGCGCGGCGGCCGGCACGGCGTGGACGTGGAAGGTGGCGGTGGTCGTCATGCGTCCAGCCTGGCCCGGTGGCGGCGACGATGCTGGCGGCGATCGGACCTGGCGCTGATGCGTGTTTTCGGCCTTGTCGTCGTGTTGTCGCCATACTGTGCCGGATGACCGTTTATCCTGGTCAGGACCCATACGAGTAGGGAGTACCCATGACAGCGCACCGCGAGCTGGAGACCACCGAGACGGCCGTGCCGGACTACCGGCCGCCGACGATCCGGCGCCTCGGCACCCTCGCCGAGCTGACCAAGGGCGGCACGGTGGGCCCGGACGACGGCCTGGGCGGTGGAGGCGACGGCTCGCTCTGACCGGTCTTCGGCAGTGGGAACACCGCCGATGCTGTCCGTCCGCCGGGCCCAGCGTCGGTTCGGCCGTCGGGTGATC
The DNA here is from genome assembly GCF_043197115.1 of Micromonospora sp. NPDC049275. Lineage (NCBI taxonomy): Bacteria > Bacillati > Actinomycetota > Actinomycetes > Micromonosporales > Micromonosporaceae > Micromonospora > Micromonospora sp. NPDC049275. Next base: position 563,533 of record NZ_JBICSN010000002.1, on the reverse strand, counting down.
TTCACGGACCTCGACCTCGACGTGTCCGCGGGCGCCCGCGTCCTTCTGGGCGGCAGCAACGGATCCGGCAAGACCACACTGCTGCGGTGCCTGTCCGGCACGCTGACCCTCAGCGCCGGACAGGTCACCGTCGGCGGCCACCCCGTCGGATCGCTGCCCGCGAGACGTCTGACAGGTGTGTGTCTCGCCCCGGAGCAGGGCCTGTACGAGAAACTGTCGGCGCGGGAGAACCTGGCTCTCGTCGCCCGACTCCGGCTGCCCCGGCGGGCCGTGGCCCCGGCCGTCGCCGACCTTGAGCAGGAACTGGACCTGACCGGCTACGCCACCGTCCCGGTGGAGCGTTGCTCGGCGGGAATGCGGGCCCGGGTGAGCATCGCGCGGGCCCTGGTGGGCGCGCCCGCCCTGCTGCTGCTCGACGAGCCCAGCCGGTCGCTCGACGATCCCTCCCGGCTGCTGCTGTGGCAGGCGCTGGACCGGCGACCCGAGCTGAGCTGCGTGATCGCCTCGCACCACGCCGACGACCGACGCCGGTGCCAGTCGGCCCTGACGCTCGCGGCGGCGGCATGACCCCGACCGCCGTCACCGCCACCCGCGCCACCGGCCGCCGGGCGGGCAGGGGCGGGGCGGGCGGGGCCAACGCGGTAGGCATGGTCCTCGCGCTGGTCCGTCGCGACCTCGGCGACCCGCGTCAGTTCCGGCTGCCACTGCTGCTGGACGTCGCCTTCGGCGTCGTGAACCTGGTCGTCTTCCTGTTCATCTCCCGGGTGCTGACGCCGGCCACCGGCACCGACCTGACCCGCTCGCCCAGCTACTTCGACTTCGTGGCGGTCGGCATCACCTTCCTGCTCGTCCTCCAGGCCGCGAGCACCCAACTGACCGGCCGGGTGATCCGGGAACAGCGCAGTGGAACCCTGGAACTGCTGGCGGCGCAACCCGTTCCGGTTCCCGCGCTGGCCATCGGGACCGCGGGCTACCCGTTCCTGTTCGTGTTGCTGCGCTCCGGCGTCTACCTGGCGATCCTCGCCACGGTGCTCGGCCTGCGCACCGAGCACGCCGACTGGTGGGGTGTGACGGCGGTGCTTATCGCCGGCAGCGCGGCCATGATGGGCGTCGGTATCGGGTTGGCGGCGTTCACCATCGCGCTCGGGCACGGCGACGGCGCCGCTCGTCTCGTCGTCGTCGGGCTGTCCTTCGTGTCCGGCACGTACTTTCCGGTGTCCGAGCTTCCCGGCCCGCTGCCGACGCTGACCGCGGTGCTGCCCAGCCGGATCGCCCTGGACGGCCTGCGCGCCGCCCTCACCGGCGGTCACTGGGCCGGGTCGGCAGCCGCGCTGCTGGTGGCCACCGCCCTCCTGCTGCCGATGGCGAGTTGGGCCTTCGGGCGGGCGCTGCGCGTCGCCGCCCGCCGGGGCACCCTGAAACGCGACTGAGGTGACAGTGCTCCGTCCGACCTCGTTCGACATCTCCACCGGAACGGTGCTGGGTGTCGGTCCGCCACGTCGGCCCACGCCGACCGGATCGCCATTGCCGCGTCGGCCCATGCCCACCGGCCCGCCGGATCCGCTCGGCGCGCTCGACGCCGCCGTGCTGCCCGGCCTGGCCCGACCGCCGTGCGTGGTCAGCTTCTCCGGCGGACTGGACTCGTCGCTGGTCCTGGCGGTCGCCGTCCGGGCCGCCCGCCGGGAGGGTCTGCCCGACCCGGTCCCGGTCACCTGGCGGTTCGCCGGGGCGCCCCGGGCCAACGAGTCCGACTGGCAGGAGCGGGTGATCCGGGCGCTGCGTCTGGACGGCTCCTGGCAGATCCTGCGGGCCGACGACGAGCTGGATCTGGTGGGGCCTGTCGCCCGCCGGCTGCTGCGCCGCTACGGGGTGGTCCATCCGGTCAACCTGCACCTGCACCTGCCCCTCGCCGAGCTGGCCGCCGGCGGCTCGCTGCTGACCGGCGGCGGCGGGGACCAGATCCTGGCCGGGTGGCGCCGCCCGCCGGCGACCTCGCTGCGCGCCCGACTCTGGTGGCTGCGCCACGACCTACGGACGCGGCAGGGGCCGGTGGAGCAGTTCGGGTGGCTGCGCCCCGAGGTGGCCCGCGACGTGCAGCGGGCGCACCGGGCCGAGGAGCGCGCCGAGCCGCGCCGGCTGCGACACCGGATCGCCTGGCACGCCCGCCGTCGAGACCTGCTGCTGACCTGCTCCGCACTGTCCAGGATGGCCGGAGATCACCAGGCGGCGGCGATCCAGCCACTGCTCGACGAGGGGTTCCTGGCCGCGGTGGCGCACTGCGGCGGCGACCGGCGCGGGGTGGGGCGGGACGCGCTGCTCGCGGAGATCGTCGGGGACGCCCTGCCGGCGGAGGTCATCGCGCCGCGCCGGAAGGCACGGTTTCGTGACGTGTTCCTGCGGGAGCCGACGCGGGAGTTCGTCCGGTCGTGGGACGGCACCGGCGCCGACGCCAACCTGGTGGACCCGGACCGGCTGCGGGACCTGTGGTCGCGCTGGCCGATCCCGGGCGGCACGGCGAGCCTGGTGCAACAGCTCTGGCTGGCCGCGTACCCGGCCGAGCCGGCGGGCCCGGCCACGGTGTCCGACATCGGCGTGGAGGTGCGGCCGTGACGCAGGAGGCCGGCACCGGGTGGGATCAGCCGGGCACGGTCAGCGGCTCTTGTGGCGTTGGGCCTCGCGCACCTCGGCCAGCATGGTCGGGAGCCGCCCGGCGTTTCGGGCCAGCCGGGTGAGGTGCGCCACCAGCAGCCCGACCCGGCCGCGCCGGGCCAGCGAACTGGCGTGACGCATCGACGCCGACGTCGGGAACAGTCGCGGCCCGAGGTGCCGCAGCCGGCCGCGCACCGTGGGCAGTTCGGCGAGTTGGGCCAGCGCCACCGCACCGGGAGATGCCCGGTGGGCCCGCAGCCACAGCGCCGCCGAGCCGGGCCCGGGCAGGGCCAGCGTGGCGGCCAGGGCCGCGCCGGCCGGGATGAGGCGCAGGCCGAGTGCGAACGACGCGACCGCCCCGGTCCGCTCGGCGAGGTCGGCCGCCGCCCGCCAGGTCCCGGCGGGAAGGACCTCCACGGCCCGCGTCAGATCGGCGCGCGGCCGGTTGGACAACCCCGGCGCGGCGGCGTGCAAGGCCACCAGCAGGGCCGCTCCCGCCTCGTCGGGTACGGCGATCGTGCCGCCGGCCAGCGCGATGCGCTCCGCCGAGGCGGACAGCACCGCCCAGAGTGCCTCGGGATCGCCCACCCCGTGGAAACCGCGATGCAGGTCGACGGTGAGGGCCAGTGGGCCGGGCAGCAGCCACGGCCGCTCGTACCAGTGCGAACGGTGGTCGGGTCGACCCTCGGGGAGGGCGCTGCGGCAGCCGAGGTCGGCAAGTGCCGCCTGCGCACGGTCGAACGACTCCGGGGCGACCAGCAGATCGATGTCGGTGTAGACGCGGTGCCGCTCCTGACCCAGCCGGCGGGCCAGCCCCGCGCCCTTGAGCAGGACGGTGTCGACGCCGCGCTCGGCCAGTGCCGCGCTGAGGGTCACGGCGGCCGCGTCGAGGCTCAGGCAGCGCACCGCCTCCGACACGCCGGTCATCGGATCGACCCCACGGCTCGGCTGGCGGCGATCGTCTCGGCGAGCAGTCGGTGGGTGGCGTCGAGGCCGGCCCAGTCACGTGGCCGGATCAGGTCCCATCCCGGCAGGGCCGCGATCGACAACAGCGCCACCGGATCGGACGGCAACTCGCCGAACGACCGCAGGCCGGCGAGCCGGGCCAGCAGGACGGCCTGCGGCAGCCGGGTCAGGCCCACCGCCGCGCCCCAGCGCAGGAACAGCCAGCCACCGAGCGGGACGCGAGGCGCGATCGGGGGCAGCCCGACCCGCAGCCGGTCACCGGCGCGCACCCGCCGGGTGGGCAGCGTCACCCCCGGCACGGGCTGCCGCAGGTCGACGCAGCGCGGACCGGCGAACGCGGCGACGCCGTCGGTCACCAGGATGTCGTCGGCCAACACCGGCACACCCCGCGCGGCCAGGGCCGCGAGCAGGCTGCTCTTGCCTGCGGTACGCGGGCCGAGCACCGCCCAGGCGCGACCGGCCAGGACGAACGCGCCACTGTGGAACGCCTCCCGCCCGGCCCACCTGTTGACGGTTGTCGCCACCGGCGCGAGGTAGGGGTGGGCCAGCACGTCCGGGGTGAGCGGCGGCCCGTAGAAGGTCGCGGTGCCGTGCTCCCGGTCGACGGCGAGGGTACGCCCGTCGGCGAGGACCCTCGTGCCCCGCCTGTCGTCCAACGGCACCGGCGGTGGTGGGGGTGTGTCGCACTGACCGACCCGCACCGCGGGCCAGTCCAGGGCGGCGTCGTCGGCCGGTGGGAGGTCGCCGACCTCGTCCAACCCGTGCACCCGCAGCCCGTACGCCGCTCGGCCGGATGTGGGCATGGTTCCCCCGTTCATGCGCTGGTCAACGACCATTGGCACGGACACGGTGCGGGTGGCGCTCGTGGTGACGCGCCACCCGCACCCTCATCTGTCGAGCGTCAGCGCAGCGTGCCGCTGTCGACCGTCAGCTTCTGCGACTCCTTCAGCCGCTTGGCTTCCGCCGCGCGCTGCTTGGCCGCCTTCTCGCCCTTCGCCGACGCCGCGACAGTGGGGACGACGCCCCCGCCGAGCGCGTCGACGTCGTACGCCAGCCACCACGATCCGGGTGTGTCCACCGCCAGGGTCAGCGCGATGTGGATCGACGCGCCCGGCGCGAGCCCACCCAGGTCGATGGGGATCGTCAGGGTGGTGCCCAGCCCACCACCCGGCGGGCTGGTGGCCGGCGTGTCCATGGACAGGTTGCGCACCAGCAACGTCCGGCCGTCGCTGATGGTGATCGAGGTGGTCGCGTTGGCCGGGTTGACCAGCCGCAGGTTGGAGTGCACCTGCGGCGACGACCCACCGGGGTACGGTGCGCCGTTCTCCGCGCTCACCGACGTGATCCGGATGCGGGCCTGGGTGATCGGCGCGGACGACCTGTTGGTAAGTGTCCGGCGGATCACCAGGCTGGTCGCGGTGCGGACCCGGTTCGGCGCTGCCGACACGGCCACGTTCGGGTCGAACAGCGTCGACTGCACCGCCGCGTTCTGCTGGTAGGTGCCCAGCGTGTTCTGCGGTGACGGACTACCGAGTGTGGACGGGACCCCGTTGATCGGCCCGAGCACGGTGGCGACCAGCCGGAAGTCGGCCACGTTGTTGGCGGTGTCCTTCAGGTTGCCTCCGATCCGGAGTCGGTTCCAGGCGTAGGGGACGAACGGCGGTGAGTTGAAGGCGGGCAGCGGCGGTCCCTCGGAGAAGCCCGGTGTCGACCCGGCCCGGTCGGTGACCGTGTGGGCCGCGTCCGGTGCGACAAGCCGGAAGCCGCCCTGGCCGAGGCTCGGGACGATGAGGTCGGGTTGGATGTTGAACAGGGAGTAGTTGGTGGCCGCGATCAGGTAGCCCCGCTTGGGCGGCAGCGGCCGCGCGCTGCCCGGGATGGTGACGGACAGTCCGCCGGGCGCCTCGACCTTGAACCCGGCGATCGGCAGGTTGATCGCCGTGCCGTTGACGATGGAGACGAACTGGTCGGCGATGCCGCTGATGCCAGACTGCGCGAACTGGTCGATGACCAGCTGGCGGGGTGCGGCCGAGACCTCGATGGCGACCTCGTTGGACACCGCCTCGCCCAGCGGGCCGGTCCCGTCGTACTGCGCCCGGAACTGGTTGTGCCCGAACGCCGGCACGTAGACCTGGAAGGTGGCCACGTTCAGGTTCAGCGGGAAGGTGCCCAGTGGGGTCTCCACCCCGTTGGGCAGTTCGTCGATGAGGGTCACGCTGCCCTCGGCGACGCCGGGGCCGACGATGACCTGGAACTGCACCGAGCTGCCGAAGTTGATGGCATTTGTGGACACGCTCAGCGTGGCCACGCTCTTGGGCTGGATCAGGATCCGGATCGCCCGGTTGGCGGCGAAGCCGTTGGCGTCGGTCACCCGCACCGTCGACGGGTACGCGCCGACAGTTGTCGGCCGGCCGGACAGCAGGCCGGTCGTCGGGTCGAGGGTCAGCCCGGGCGGAAGCGACCCGGAAGGCAGGGACCAGGTGAACGGCCCGGTGCCGCCAATCACGTTGAGCTGCTCGGAGTAGGGCGCGTCGACCTCACCCAGCGGCGGCGCCGGGAAGCTCAGGATCGGCGCCTTGTTGACCACCAGGGTGATCAGCCGGGTGCCGGTCTCGCCGTCCGCGTCGACGACCCGGATCACCACCGGATAGGTCCCCGCGGTGGTCGGCACGCCGGAGATGCCGTTGGTGACGGGGTTCAGCAAAATGCCGGGCGGCAGGGTGCCCGAGTCGACGCTCCAGGTGTAGGGCGGCACGCCGTGTGTGATGTTCAGGGTGGCGGTGTACGCGATCCCGACCGTCGCGTCGTTCGGGTGGTCGAACAGCAGCGTCGGCGAGACGTTCGCGATCACCTCGTCCGACAGGACGGACTCGGGACCGGTGCCCTCGGCGGTGCGGGCCGCCACCGTGAAGCGGTAGGCGGTGGTGGGGAACAGGCCGGTGACCGTGTTGGTGGTGGACGCCCCGAAGGTCTGGGCCGGCTGGCGCTTGCCGCCGACCCACGGGGTGACGATGTAGCCGGTGATAGGTGACCCGCCGTTCGGGCCGGGCTTCCAGCTAATCAGAGCCGTGGCGGTGTCGGCGGTGACCGCGATGATGGTCGGCGCGCCGGGCAGGGCCATGATCTTGGCGCCCTTGGACGCCCTGCTGGCCGGGCCGGTGCCCTCGGCGTTCTTCGCGGCGACGGTGAAGGTGTAGGTGCCCTTGGCGGTCAGACCCTCGACCTTCTGGCTGGTCTTCGACGCGTCGAAGGTCGCCGTCTTCACCTTCTTGGCATTGCGGTAGGCGGTGACCACGTAGCCGGTGAGGGCGGCGCCGTGGTCGGCGGGCGCCTTCCAGTGCACGGTCGCGGTGCCCGCCCGCCAGGACGCGAAGGGCGTCGCCGGAGCGGCAGGTGGTTGCGCCGGGGCGGCTGCCACGGCCACCCGCTCCAGGGCGGCGGCCGGCGCGGTGACCGGCGCGGACGCGGCTGTGGGTGTACGGCTCGGGGCACGGGCCGAGGCCGCCGTGGGGGCGACCAGCAGGCTGACGAGCAACGCCAGGATGGCGGCGCACGCGGTGACAACCCGTGGACGGGCGCGGAGCAGTGGGGACATCGATGTTCTCCCTCTCCGGGGGACGAGGCCCACAACGGATGGAGGAAGAAGGCGGGCGACCGGGTCCATCCACGGTGGCCACACGCCTGGTGCCCCCGGCCGCAGGGCGACTGGTAGAGACGCGATCCGTCGCTCGCGAAACGACTTTCGCGTATCGCGCGACGTATCTATTGCGGTTCTAGCAGTTTTCCCAGCTCAGAGGCCATATCGGCTGCGGGAAACCGTCCCCCTGAACGCACGGGCTGTCCGGAACCCGACTGCCGTCGCGTCCTTTTGACGAGGACGCGACGGCAGCGCGACGGTCAGGCGCGGTCGACGATGAGCTGGAGTTCGGTGACGCCCTGCTCCGGGGCGTCCTGGCAATATTCCAGGTACACCTCGCGGGCGAACCCGTCGGTGCGGTAACCGTTCTCCTCGATCCACCGGGCGAGCACCTCGATGCTCTGCTCGACGTCGTCCATGGCGCCATGGTGGACGATCGTCGCGGCAGTGCCCGCCGCCGGCAGGTCCCGTACCGCCAGGTCGGGAAGTGCCGAAACGCCGGCGCCGACTGTCACCCCGGCGTGCACGACCACCGCGTCGCCGTCGTCGTCGGCGGCGGGTTCGTACCAGGCGATGGCCGGGCCCGTCGGCGTGATCCCGGCCTCGGCCAGCCTGCGAAACAGCTCCGGGTAGAGCGGCTGGATCACCGGGCCGATGTCCTGGCTCGCATAGCTGGGCGCGACGGCGGTCAGCTCCGCGACGCGCACCGGCGCGATCTTTTTGAGTACGACGTCCTGGGTGGTCATCCGACCCTCCGATTCGATCATCCGGAGCCTCGCCTCGACGGCCGCGAGCCGGGCGGTGTCGGCGGCCAGTTGCGCCGTCAGCTGGCTACGGCGCAACCGCAGCATGCCCCGCAACTCGGCCACGTCGACGGCGTCGTCCAGGATCGCCCGCACCTGGTCCAGGGTGAGACCCAGGTCCTTGAGGGCGATCACCCGGTTGAGCCGACGCAGCTGGTCCGCCCGGTAGAAGCGGTAGCCGGTGTGCGCGTCGACACTGGCCGGCCGGAGCAGGCCGATGCTGTCGTAGTGGCGCAGCATCCGTACCGACACGCGGCCCAGTCGGGCGAAGTCTCCGATGGTGAACATGATCCCCTCACGCTCGTCCCTGACACGGTGTCAGAGTCAAGCGTGACCGAGAGGTTTCAGCGGCGAGGGGGTCGCGGGCCGACCAGCCGGCGGACCATCGGCGCGGCGTTCCACTTCGCCGCCCCGACCAGGTCGCGGGCGTGTTCCAGGACCGTGTAGTCGGGTCGGTTCATCCCGTCGGCGATGGCCCGGTCCAGGTCGTTGCCGCAGCGGCTGAGCACTGTGTCGAAATCCCGGCGGACCGGCTCCAGCAGGTCGTAACCGAACGACCTGTGCATCCGGGCGAACAGCGGCTTGTAGAGCCGGACCCGTTCGTGCAGCCCGGTGGAGTACGACATGGGGTTCTTCGGCCGGCGCAGGACGTAGTCGGGCAGCACGTCGGCGAACGCCCGCCGCACGATCCACTTCTCCTGGCCGTCGCGCACCTTCAGATCCAGCGGCAGACGCATCGCCAACTCCACCACGCTGAGGTCGAGGAACGGCACCCGCGCCTCCACCCCGTGCGCCATGGCGGTCCGGTCGACGCGCTGCAACTCCGTACGGCACAGGTTGCGGATGCGGTGCAGGAACAGCCGACGCGACGCGATCGGGTCGACCTGGCGATACATGGGGTACCCGCCGAACAGCTCGTCGGAGCCGTCGCCGGTGAGCACCACCTTGACGCCCAGGTCGCGCAGTCGCCGGAAGATCGGCACCGAGACGACGGCGTTGATGATGTCGCCGTACTCGGTCAGCTCGGAGATCCGGATGGCCTCGCGCACGTCGGCCAGCCGGATGTCGCGGGGGCGCAGCTCGACCACCACGTGTGGCACGTCGAGGTCGGCGGCGAGCCGCCGGGCGTACGCCACGTCGGGGCTGTCCGGCACGCCGACGGTCACGGCCACGCAGTCCGGGTGGATGTCGCGCACCTGCCGAAGCGTCAACGAGCTGTCCAGCCCGCCGGAGAGCACCACCCCGACGGTCAGGTCGGTCTCCACCCGCATTCGGATGGCGTCGCTCAGGGCGGCCCGGACAAGCACCGTGGCCTCGTCCGGGTCGTCGATGACCGGCAGACCCGCGCCAATGGTGAGCAGGTCGACGTACGGGCGCAGCCGCACCGGCCCGTCCGGCTCGGCCCAGCCGTGATGCCCGGGCGGCACCTCGGCGACCGGGGCGTGGTGCCCGACGAGCGCCTTCACCTCGGAGGCGAGGTAGAGGCAGCCGGGCCGCCGGGACCAGTAGAGCGGCTTCACCCCGAGCGGGTCCCGGGCCAGGTACGCCCGGCCGGTGGCGCGTTCGACGATCGCGAAGGCGTACTCGCCGCGCAGCCGCGTCACCGCCGACTCGCCCCACTGCTGGAACGCGGCCAGCAGCACCTCGGTGTCGCTGTCGGTGCGGAACACCTGCCCGAGCCGGGTGAGCTGCGCGCGCAACTCCCGGTGGTTGAAGATCTCGCCGTTGAAGCAGAGCAGCCAGCGCTCGTCGGTCGAGGTCCAGGGCTGCACCGCCCGGTCCCGGTCGACGACGCGCAGTCGGCGGGTGCCGGCGAGCAGCCCGTTCTCGGAGCGGGTCTCGGTGACCTCGCCACGCGGGGCGAGGACGGCGAGCATCCGCCGGAAGGTCGCCGGGTCGGCCTCGGGGCCGAGGCTCAACGCGATGCCGCACACGGGCTCAGACCCCCATCTCGGCCTCGTACGCCCGGCGCAGCCGACGCCGGTCGGCGGGCGCGAGACACAGGTGCCACGCCTGACCCTCGTCGATGACGTTCAGCTCGCCGGCGTCCTGGCGGGCCAGCAGCAGCTCCGCGAGGGTGTCGCGCGCGCCGAACCGCTCGAACCAGGCCAGCTCGACGTCCGCCGAGTAGCCGAGGCAGTGCCCGCTGGGCAGCATCGCGGCGTAGCCCAGGCGACGCAGCCGGTACTGGTGTTCGGTGCTGCGGACGAGGCTTGTCACCCACAGCGGCGGGGTGGCCGGTGGCGTGGCGGCGGCGAACTCCCGGCCCAGCTCGTTGAGCAGGGCCACCACCTCCCGGCGGGCACGACGGAACAGCAGCCCGGCGGTGTGCGGGCTCGCGTCGGGTCGCAGTCGCCGACGCAGTCCGCGCGCGGCGCGGCCCAGGAGGGTGGCGGGTTGCTGCTGGTACCGGAAGCGCAGCAGATCCCGACGGCGCAGCCACTCCAGGTCGACGAGGTCCGTGCTGCCGTTGACCTGGTCGTCGGTGACGAAGATCGGGGCGTTCTGCCACCACAGCACGTCGATGCGGGAGAGCAGGTAGATCCGGACCAGCGCGGTGAGGTCCCGGGCGGAGGTGCGGTCGTTCGGCTGGTAGCGGGCCATCTCCAGCAGCAACGTCTCGCGCGCGCCGAGCAGGCCCTGCGGGGTGGCGTCGAGCACGGCCGCCATGGCCGGCTCGCGCAGCCGCTCGTCGATGAGCACCTGGCGGGCGCGGGCGCTGGCCGCGTCGGCCAGGGCGCCCACCTCGACCAGCAGGTCGGCCACGGCCGCGCGGTAGGCGGCGAGGTCGGGTGGGGCGGTGGGCAGCCGGCGGGCGGCGGTGCTGGGCGGCCTGCGGCGGGCGGGGGCGGTGGGCGACGCGGGCGGTCCGGGCTGCTGGCCCGGACTACGGCTGGGCACTCGCATGACGGGGTCCCTTCTCCGGTCACGGCGCTGGGTAGATCGCCCTGAACACACCGTAATCATCGGGACCGGGCACAGACCGAACAATCCTCCGATCTCCCCCCGAACGGACGCGACCGCCACCGCGCGCCGACGGGGACCGTCAGTCGCCGTCCGTCGCCACCAGGCCCTGCACCTCGGCGTACGACGGCAGTCCCGCCGCCACGGCGACTCCGCCGGCTCGGACGGCGTCGGCGGCCTCGACCGCGGCGCCCAGGGCGGCTCGGAACAGCAGGGAGCCGGTGCTGACCCGCGCCACCCCGGCCCGGCTCAGCTCGGCCAGACCCGGCCCGCCCGGTTGGTACAGCGCGTTGACCGGCGCGTCGAGTCGTTCGGTGAGCACGCGCAGCGTCGCCGGGTCGACGGTTCCCGGCGCGAAGATGCCGTCCGCGCCGGCCGCCCGGTAGGCGCGAGCACGGGCGAGGGCCTCTGGCAGCGGGTCGGCCACCCCGAGCCACCACGTGTCGGTACGCGCGTTGACGAACAGGTCCGGCACCGCCGCCTTCACCGCCGCGATCGTGTCGGCGACGCACTCGGGTTCGGCGAGAGTGCCGTCCGGGCGCCCGTCCTCCAGGTTGATGCCGACCACGCCGAGGCCGGCCAGCTCCGTCACGTACCCGGCGACCTCCGCCGGGTCGTCGCTGAACCCGGCCTCCACGTCGACGCTGAGCAGCACCGGCAGTCGAGCCAGTCGCCGGGCCAGCGCCAGGGTCTCCCCCGCGGTGGCCGCGGCGCCGTCGGGAAGGCCGGCGGTCGCGGCGACGCCGAGGCTTGTGGTGCCTATCGCCGGGTGGCCGCGCGCGGCGAGCGCCGCCGCCGAGGCGTGGTCCCAGGCGTTGGGCAGCAGCAGGGGACGGCCGGTGTGGTGCAGTGCGTGGAACGCGGCACGGCGCTCGGTCATCGGACGCTCACCTCCAGGCGGGTCGGCACCCGCAGGACCGGGTGCGGCTCGTGGCGCAGCGGGGTCGGGGTGCGCCGGCAGCGTTCCCGCAGCACGTCGAGCACCCCGCCGGCCAGGGCGAGGGCGTGCCGGTCGCCGGGGCAGCCGCGCTCCCCCGCCCCGAACGTGAGCAGATCGGCCCCCGGGCGGCCGGGTCGGAACACCTCCGGTTCGGCGAAAACCCGCGGGTCGCGGTTGGCCGCGTCGAAGCGCACCAGCACCGGGCCGCCCGCCGGCAGGTCCCGTCCGCCCAGTCGTACCGCGTCGACGGTGACCCGTCGGGTGGCCCGGACCGGCGGGTCGAGGCGCAGCACCTCGGTCAGCAGGTCGGCGGTCCGCGCCGCGACCGGGACGGCCGGAGAGAGCACGTGGTGGGCGGCGGCGCCGATCAGGCCGGCGGTCGCGTCGCACGCCTGGACCAGCAGACCGATCAGGTTCGCCCGTACCTCCGGGGGGCCTTCCGGCGTGAGCGCCAGCAGCGCCGCCACCGCCCGGTCGGCCCGCGCGACGAGAGCAGGGTCAACACCCGGGTGGTACGCGGTGGCAACGACCTCCACCGCCGTCCCGGCGGCGACCGGTTCCGAGAAACCCAGCCGCCGGGCCAGCACCCGCAACGGCACCGGGCGGGCCAGTTCGGTCATCACGTCCAGGCGGTCACCGGCCCGGTCCAGGATCGTCATCGTCAGCCGGGCCGCCTCGTGGCGCAGCTCGTCCGGGTCCAGCGCGGCCAGCGCGCCGACCCCGACCGCCCGGCGTTCGGCGTGCCGTTGGGGCGGACTGAACCGGCTGACCGAGGCGCGCAACCAGGCGAGCGCGCCGGGCGGGCCGGTCTCGACGGCCGGCACCTGGAACGCTGGATCGGTAAGCGCGGCCCGCACGTCGGCGTGGCGCGTCACCCACCACACGCCGTCGGCGTCGAGCGCGGGCGGCCCGCACGCAGGTGTTTCCGGGGCGGGCGCGATGACGGGCCAGGTGTCGGTCACCGCCCGACCGTAGGACCCGAACCGTTCGGCCCTCACCGAACGATCCGCGTGTGAAGAAGGGAGGGGTTTCGGTCGTCGGCATGGGTGTCATGCCGCTGGAGAAGGCGCACGATCGCGCAGCAGGGGCAGCCCTGGTGCCGACCGGTCAGGCGCGGCGACCGGTGGGCGACGCGGGCGGGGCGAGCCTGTGTTCCGGAACGGACAGCGCGGCGGCGAGGGCGGGGCGTCCGGTGGCGGTGAGGCGGATCGCCCGGCCGCCGCCCCGAGTGGTCCACCCCAGGTCGGTGAAGCGACGGCAGAGCGCCGCGCCCAGCGCCCCGGCCAGGTGCGGGCGGCGTTCGGTCCAGTCCAGGCAGTCGCGTACCAGCGGGCGTCGGGTGGCGCGCAGCTCGTCGACCGGCACGCCCAGTCCGGTCAGCCAGGCCCAGCCGTCGGCGGTCAGCGCCAGTCCACTGGCCCGGTCCAGCCGGCCGTCGGCCAGCAGCGCGTCGTACATCAGCACGCCCAGCCGCCCGGCGAGGTGGTCGTAGCAGGTCCGCGCGTACGCCAGGGCGGCGGTGGCGTTCGCCGTGCGCAGTGACCCGGTCGGTGTGGGCGCGCTCGGCGCGTGCCCGGCCAGATCCTCGATCAGCTGGGCCACCGACGGCCCGGCCAGACGCAGGTAGCGGTGCCGGCCCTGCCGTTCCTCGACGAGCAGCCCACCCCGGACCAGGCGGTTGAGATGGTCGCTTGCTGTCGACGGGGCGACCCCGGCCCGCCGGGCCAGCTCACCCGCCGTCCACGCCCGGCCGTCGAGCAACGCCACGCAGATGCCGGCCCGGGTGCCGTCGGCCAGCAGGGCGGCCAGCTCGGCCATCGCCCGACCGTCGGTGCCTGTGCTCATCGGCCCAGTCTAGGGAGGTGGCATCGCAAACTCTTTACAACGTTGTATCCAACGTTGTAAGAACGGAGGGCACACCGCCCACTCCCCCGAGGCAGGTCCACATGCGACATCTCCGCCGCGGCGGCGCGCTCGCCGCCGTGCTCGGTCTGCTCCTGGCCGTGCCCCCGTCCACGTCGGCCGCCGGATCCGACGGCCCGCCCCGCTACCGCAACCCGGTCTCCGCCGACGTCGGCGACACCTTCGCCGACCCGGTCGTCGTCCGGGGCGACGACGGCTTCTGGTACGCCTACGGCACCACCGACCCGCTGCGCGAGGGCGAGGGCGTGTTCCACCGGGTGCCCACCGCCCGCTCGGCCGACCTGGTCTACTGGACGTTCGTCGGCGACGCCTTCGGCCCCGACCAGCGCCCGCCCTACGCGGCGTCCGGCGCGGCGTACTGGGCGCCCGACGTGCGCCGCCTGGGCGACCGCTGGGTCATGTACGTGACGGTCACCGACACCACCGTCTCCGCCGAGGGCAGCGACTACGCCATCGGCGCGGCCACCGCCCCCAGCCCGACCGGGCCGTGGACCTTCGCCGACGAGCCCGTCGTCGCCCCGCGCCCGGGCGGTGGTGGCGGCTGGCTGTGGACCATCGACCCGAGCCAGTTCACCGACGTCGACGGCCGCGCCTACCTCTACTACGGCAGCTACTACGGCGGCATCTCGGTCACCGAACTCAGCCCGGACGGCCTGCGCGCGGTAGGCACGCCGACGCCTGTGGCGATCGACAACAAGTTCGAGGGCAGCTACGTGCTGCGCCACGACGGCTGGTACTACCTGTTCGCGTCCACGGCGAACTGCTGCGCCGGCCCGGCCACCGGCTACTCCGTCCAGGTCGGGCGCGCGCGCAGCCCCCGCGGCCCGTTCACCGACCGCGGGGGCGTCGCCCTGACCGCGTCCCGGGCCGGCGGCACGCCCGTGCTCACCCAGAACGGCAACCGCTGGATCGGCACCGGGCACAACGGGTTCCTCACCGACCTGTCCGGTCAGGACTGGATCGTCTACCACGCCATCGACCGCGCCGACCCGTACCTCGACGAGCCCTTCGGCATCAACGAGCGGCCGATGCTGCTCGACCGCCTGGACTGGATCGACGGCTGGCCGACGGTGAACGCCGGCGTCGGCCCGTCCGAGGGCGCCCGACCCGCGCCTGTCACGACCGGCCGCGTGGACGAGCGCTTCGACAGCGCGAGCCTCGCCGGCTGGCAGCGCGCCGGCCAGTGGCGGGTCACCGACGGCCGGCTCAACGGCAGCGGCGCAATCACCAGCCGTACCACGGTGGGGTCGGACGTGCGTGCGGAGGCCGACCTGCGGCTCACCGGCGCGACAAGCGCCGGGGTCACCCTCGGCGACCGGGTCGAGGTCCGGGTGGACGCGGCCGCCGGCCGGCTGGTCGCCCGCGACGGCCGCCGCCAGGCCAGCACGCCGCTGCCCGCCGGGCTCGACCTGGGCAACCCACACAACCTGGCCATCGAGGTACGCGGACAGCAGCTCACCGCCGAGCTGAGCCCCGCCCGCCTCGGTGACCAACTCGCCGTGGTGTCGCTGCGGCTGGACCGCCCCGTCGCCGGCCGACCCGGACTGACGGCCGGCGGCGGCACGGCCGAGTTCGACAACGTAAGCGTGGCACGGCTGTACCAACCGGCCAGGCGGGCGGTGCCCGAACCTCGGGTCGGCCCACGCCTCACCGCATACTCCGACGAGTTCGGCGACGGGCTCGACGACCGCTGGCAGTGGGTACGCGCGGATCCGGCCGCCACCGTCGCCGACGGGGCGCTGCGCTGGCCCGTGCAGGCCGCCGACCTGACCGGCACCGGCAACACGGCAGGCGTGCTGCTGCGCGACGCCCCGAGCGGCGACTACGTCGCCGAGACGGCCGTGACGCTGGACCTGGGCGAGGAGACCGTCCGCAACTACCAGCAGGCCGGCCTGGTCGCCTACGTCGACGACGACAGGTTCGCCCGCCTGACCCAGGTGGCGATCTGGAACACCCGCCAGGTCGAGTACGGCTACGAGCTGCCCTTCGCCGGCCAGCCGGTGTACGGCGGCAGCATCGTCGGCACGCCGGCCACCACCACCTGGCTCCGGTTGGCGCACCACGTCGACAGGGCCACCGGGGAGCACGAGTTCCGGGCCGGGTCCAGCCGCGACGGACGTACCTGGACCTGGGGTGCGGTGTGGACGTTCCCGGCCGACACCACCCCCCGGATCGGGCTGGTCGCGCACGGCGGTGCCGAACCGGCGGTCACCGCGGAATTCGACTACCTGCGCTTCTACCGTTGACCGGTTCCGGACGGCCCGGGGCGCAAGCTCCGGGCCGTCCGGACAGGGAACTGGGACTACCCTCGCGCCGTGGAGAGCACAGAGATAGCCGCACCCATCATCGGCGTCACCGTCTACCCGGACCGGGCCCGGGTCACCCGCCGGAGCAACCCTCGACTGCCCGCCGGCGAGCACCGCGTACGCATCGCGCCGCTCCCCCTCGGCCTGCGGCGCGACTCCATCCGGGTCGGTGGTCGGGGCGCGGCCACGGTACTCGGCGTGGACGTGACCACCTGGCGGCAGGCCCGCAGCGCCGACGCGCAGATCGTCGGCCTCGAAGAGCGACACCGCGAGCTGGCCGACGAGTTGGCCGAGGTCGAGGACGCGGACGGGATCGAGGAACAGCGCGGGGAGTTCCTCACCCGGTTGGCCGAGCGCGCCGGTGGCACGTACGCCCGGGCGTTGGCCTCCGGCGACGCGGCGCCTACCGACGTGGCGGCCTTCACCGACGCGGTGGCCGGTCAGCTCGCCGAGTCACGCGGCCGACGGCGCGGGCTGTCTCGGCGGCGCACCGACCTGGCCGCGGAGCTGGCCGCGGTCGAGCGCGACCTCAAAGCCGCACGCGGCAAACGGACGCCGGACCGGTTGGCCGCCGAGGTGACGGTCTCGGTCACGGCCGACGACGCGGAGGTGGAGTTGGAGCTGACCTACCTGGTCGACGGCGCGGTGTGGCGACCCTCCTATGACCTGCGGCTGGTCGAGGACACCGTGACCGTCACCTGGTTCGGGCTGGTCAGCCAGAACACCGGGGAGGACTGGCCGGAGTGCGAGCTGCGGCTCTCCACCGCCCGGCCCGCCGCGGCGACAGCCGTACCCGAAATGTCGCCCTGGTATCTCGACCGGTTCCGGCCGGAGCCCTTCGGGCCCGCGGCGAGGGCCGTGCCTGCCGGGATGTCGCCACCGGCACCCGGCGGGGCACCGGCGCGGTCCGCCGCACCCCTGCCCCGGATGAAGGAGAGCGTCGCCCAGGTCGAGCAGGGCGTCAGCGCGGCCACCTACCGGCCGGCCCGTCCGGCAGCCGTGCCGGCCGACGGCAGCGCGCACCGAGCCACCATCGCCGTGCTGGAGCTGCCGGCCCGACTGGACCACGTGACCGTGCCGGTCCGCGCCGCCGAGGCGCACCTGCGTGCCACGGTACGCAACACGTCGGATCACACGATGCTGCCCGGTCCGGCGGCGGTGTTCCACGGCGCCGATTTCGTCGCGGCCACCGAACTGCCGACGTGGGCGCCGGGCGAGGAGATCGAGCTGGGGCTCGGGGTCGACGACCGGCTGCGGGTGGAGCGGAAGCTGCACCGGCGCTCGGAGACCAAGGCCACGCTCGGGTCGACGCGGCGGCGGGAGGTGGACTACCGGATCACCGTCGCCAACCACACGCCGCGGCCGGCGACGGTCGAGGTACGCGACCAGTTGCCGGTCTCCCGCGACGAGGCGGTGGTGGTGCGGGAGACGAACCTGGCACCGGCGCCGACGGAGCGTACGGAGCTGGGCGAGCTGGCCTGGCGGCTGTCGCTCGCCCCGGGCGACAGCGGTGAGATCGCCATCGGTTTCCGGGTAGAGCTGGCCAAGGGAGTGGAACTGACCGGCTGGCGAGAGTAGGTCGCGCCCGGACCAGGCGGGGTGCGCTCAACGGTGCGGCCTTGGCCTCCTGCCCTACCCTGAAGCGGCCGCGACGCCACTTCGGCAGGTCGGGGCCCTAGCGCTCGCACCTTGGGCGGATGGACGTGCCGCATGAACTGGACGACGTTCCGCAGCGACCGCACCCCTCGCCGACTCCGCGCAGTGTCCGACCTACGGTTTCCCGCCAGCGGGCGCGAGCATCTACGGAATCGGTATCCCCAGCTCAGCGAGGACGACCTCGTGCTCGTCGAGACCGCGACCCGGCAGTGGTTCCGGCTCACCGCCCGCCAGACCGGCGCGACGTTGGCGATGCCGTCGGTGGTCGCGGGCGAGCTGTGGCGGGAGCTGACCCTGCACACGCAGGACTACGCCGCCTTCTGCGACGCCGCGTTCGGGCGCCTCCTGCCCCACCAGGCGGGGTCCGCGACAGGCGGCGCCCCGCTGCTCGCCACGCTGAGCCACGGCCGCCGGGACGAGGATTGCGGCCCGACCGGTCTTCCCCTGCTGTTCCGGGTGGACCAGGAGCTCAGCATCCCGGACGGCAACCGCTACCTGGCCGACTGCGGAGGCCGTGGCGAATGCTTCCCGGCCGCCAACCGGGTCTGCCTGCAACACCTCGGGGGGCCGGGTAAACGACCCAAGCCGCGCGGCATTCGCGGCGACCTGCCCTTCAACGACGGCCGACACGGGTACGCCGGCGGCGCGGGCGAGAGCGGCGGCGGAGGCGGAGGCGGGTTCAGTGTCGGGGGCGGCGACGGCGGTGGAGGCGGCAACTGACTGCGCACGGCCGACTGCCCGACCGAACGGCCTAGAGGACGTCGAACTCGTTGCCCTCCGGGTCGGCCATCGTCACGTGGTCGGGCGTCCCGTCGAGTTCGTCCACCCGGAGCACGGCCCCGCCCGCCGCCACCAACCTGTCCACCACCGCCTGGACCCGCGGCCAGCGCACCTCGAACGGCTCCTGGCGGCCGCCGCCGGCGTGGATGTCAAAGTGCATGCGGTTCTTGACCACCTTCGGCTCCGGCACCTTCAGGAACGACACACCGGGCCGGACGCCGTTCGGGTCCTCGATGAAAGCGCCGTCGTCCCATTCTTCCTCGGGAACCTTGAAGTGGGTCTGCCACGCTTCCCAGGTGGTGAACCCCTCCGGTGGTGCGGCCGGGGCGTACCCCAGCGCGAGGCACCAGAACGCGGCCAGCTCGCGCGGGTGCGCGCAGTCGACGGTCAGCGACCACTGCTCGGACATCGCCACACGATAGACCGCAAGGTCACACCGGCGGACGGGTCAACGGGGTCACCGAACGGTCCGTGCCGTCGTAGCTGCGGGCCGCGTCGAACGAGCCCGTCGGGCGCTGCCCACCGGTCACGGCGCGGGCCAGCCGCAGGTCCGCGTCGCGGAAGCGCAGCGCCAGGCTGAGATGCGGCACCCACGCTCCCGGGGCGTGCCAGGGGCGCTGCCCAGCGGCCTCGGCGAGGACGTCCCAGACCGCCGCGTGCAGCGCGGTAAGCGCCGGTGTGGGTCGTACGAGCCAGACCAGCGGGGCGCTGCCGTCGAGGACGACTACCCGGTCGAGCGTGACAGGCACCGGCAGCGCGGCGTCGAACAACTCGGCGAGACGGTGTTCGACACAGGCCGGGAACTCGTCGACGGCGGCGAGGGTCAGATGCGGCCGGTTGGTCGGATGGATGTTGCGGGCCAGGCTGGGCAACCTGGCGGCCGCCAACCGACTCCAGGCCGTCCGGATCGCAGCGTCCAACCCCGTCGAGCAGACCAGTTCCACCGTACGCACCCCGCCACGCTAACGGGAACGGCCCTGGCCGTACGGGTGACCGGCCCCGCCGCCGGCCGCGGGGTTGACCCCACCGGCGAGCCGCGCCCGGATCGTCAGGCCGAACGCGGCGACGACGGTGATGGTCGCCGCGCCCAGCAGACCCACCGCCAGTGGCGGAAGTTGTGCTGCCACCGGGCTGAGGATCAGGCAGGCCACCACCGACGCGAGGCAGTACTTCGTCAACTGGCCGAACACCCACGCCTCGAAGATCAGCCGCCCGACGAGGAAGAGCAGGGGTCCGACCAGGATCGCGACCACGTTCCCGGTCGACATACGCCCGCCGGGCGCCTTCTGCATCAGCTCCCCGCCGATGCCGGTGAGCAGGATGCCCCCCACCATCAGCAGGTGGGTGTAGCCGGCCCGCAGGTTGGCCCGGTACGGGTCGACGGCCACGTTGATCTTCACGGCGAGGCTGGTCGTCGTCCGGTAGAAGTAGGTCCACCAGAGGAAGACGACAGTCCAGAAGGTGATCAGGAAGGCAGCGGTGTCCTCCAGGTCACGCGACGACTCCCGGTAGAAGTTGCCGGTGGCCAGGATCGTCTCGCCGAGAGCCAGGATGATGAACTGGCGGTACCGCTCGGCCAGATGGTCGCCCGAGAGACGCCACTCCCCAGCGGTGGCCCGGCCGAGCCCCGGAACCCGCCAGCGCAACACCGGCGCCGCGTAGTCGATCGCCAGCGCGCAGATCCAGAACAGGGCCCGCGCAGTGCCGTGGGACGCGGCCCCGGCGAACCACAGCGTCCCGGACAGCAGATACCAGATCACGCCCCGGACCGGCCGGCGCCAGGCAGGCGTGCCTCGTAGATAGAAGGCCATGACCAGGGTACGGCCCAGGTGAATCCCGAGGTACGCGCCCGCGAAGACGAAGGCCTGATCGCCGAACGCGTCGGGAACGTTTATCGACATCAGCAGGCTGCCGAGCATCACGCAGATGATCAGAACCTGCACGATGGGACGTTCGCAGTCGAGGCTGTCAGTGGCAAGGTTGGTGTTGTACCAGATCCACCAGAACGCGAGCAGGAAGATCACCGCGTGGAGGGCGGCGATCCAGCTCGGCTCCTCGGCCAGGGTCGACGACAGACGGCCGAGGGTGAAGATGAAGACGAGGTCGAAGAACAGTTCGACGGCACTCGACCGCACCGGATTGACCGGACCCGCCGCGACCTACCTGCGCATCAACCCATCATTACATCCAATTCGGACATAAGTGCGCGACTGGTCTTATCGCCCAGCGCGCGATCCTGCCCTGGCACCGACCGGCGGAGACCGGCTTCCGGGAGCAGGCGGGGATGCTCGGATCAGCGTCGCTCGTCAAGGTGGTTGCGGAGGGACCTGCCCGCTCCCCGCGCTCGGCGGGGTAGCCAGATCGCGCCGATCACCAGCAGGACGATCACAAGGATGAGCAGCCAGCGCATCACAACCTCCGTGTCCGGGGGCGCCTCACCACGTCCCAGGTGCAGGCTTGCTTGCCCCGCCGCCGGCCTCCGTCAAACCAGTCGGGAGCCAGAGTGCCAATGACCGTCGCTCTCATCGGCTGACGCCGCCCAGACCGAAGGCGGCACATCCAGTCGAGGTGCGAGACGCAATGACTCTGCGGTATGCCACTCACGACCACATCCGCCCCCAACGGAGGTGACCGACGGTCACCTCCGGCCGCCGGCGGGCCGCCGGTTGCACCCATCGCCCCAGCCAGGGTTGGGAATTGCTCGTCTAGTGCTGGGCTCGCGCGAAGCCGACGAAGTCTCGCCACGCCCGCGGCGCGAAGGTAAGCGTCCCGCCGTCACGGTCCTTCGTGTCCCGAACCAGGACGACGCCGGGAAGGTTGTCGGCGACCTCCACGCAGTTGCCACCGTTGCTGCCACTGCGTGTGCTCTTGTGCCACCGCGCGCCGGTCACGTCCATGATTCCGCCACTTTCCTCATCAGCTCTAAAGATTGCTGCCTCGGGAGGGCTTCGGCGCGAATCCGCTCCCACCGGCTCTCAAGAGTAGCAATGTCCTGGACCCGATCCGTGATCGTCGCGGCCAACTGACCGTCCGCACAGGCAACTCGACCCCCATCCGGCAGGTTGGCAAGCACGAATGGTCCACTCAGCCCCGAGTACATCCCCACACCCGCCGGGACGAGGTGGACCTGGACATTCGGCCTCTCGGCGATCGAGACGAGGTGCTGAAGCTGCGCCGCCATCAGCCCGCGCTGCCCCTCGGCAAACCGAGCTACGACAGCCTCGTCCAGAACGACCGTCACCAGCGGTGGCGGGGTCCGATCGAGGAGTACCTGCCGGCCAAGCCGGGACGCCACGAGGCGGTCAACCTCCTCTGCGGTCAGCGACTCGCCCACGAGGGTCACCCGCGCGTACTCCTCTGTCTGCAAGAGCCCGGGTATCCATCCTGGCTCGAACCACCGAAGAGACACCGCCCGCTGCTCGTCCTCGATCCACTCGCGGAGCCAGATCGGGGCGCCCATTTTCTCGAAGAGCCTCATATAGAGCCCTCCGGTCTGAAGTGCTTGGTCAACGGCCCTCACGTAGTCGACCTTCAGTGGACGCTGGCCGCTCTCGACGTTTCCCACATGAGCGCCCGAATAGCGGATGAGGCGACCAAATTCCTCCTGCGAGGCACCCCGCGAAACGCGCGCCGCACGTAACTCTCCCAGCAGAAATCCGATGCCGCTCTGCACTCGCCTTCACCACCCCTTCAACGTTCCGCCAGCCGCCGCCGAGCGTCCGCCCGCAGCCTTCACCCGGTCCATGCCGTCACTCAACGTCTGCTCTCGACTTCCGAGAGTAGGCGTCTCCTGTCCAGGGTGGAAGGCGAGTGGGACCGCTTCTAGGGCGCTTGCCGGGGGCGGTCTTCGCGGGGGCGCCCTCGGGCTGGCAGCCGGGGCGCCCCCTTCCAGAGGTGACAAGGAGAGAGACGTGTCGGACGGTGTTGTGCAGAATGCCCGCACGATCAGAGTCGGGGACGTCCTGTACCTGACCCGTGCCGCGAGTCCGCAGTTCGTCCGCCCGCTCACCCTGCGGGTCGTTCGGGAGCTGACCGACCGCCACACCTATCACGGATGGACGTGGGTCGAGGGGTACGAGCTGGACCCTGGCGGCCTGGCCGTGGCGAAGCGTGAGTTGTTCGTCCTCCGGGACGGGCTGCGGTGGCTGTCCGTCAGGCCTGAGCGCCGTCCGGATCGGAACTCATCGCGGACAGGGGCGTCCTGGTGAGGGGTCGACGCCTCCCCCATCTGGCGACCCGCCCCACCTGGCGCTGCCAGTCGTGCGGGATCGCCTGGCCCTGCTCGGCCGCGAAGCTGAGCCTCCTCGGTGAGTACCGCGAGAACCGGTCGGCCCTGGTGGCCTACCTGATGACCCTGCGGGACGAGGCCGCCGGGCAGTGCCACGGCACGAAGCCGGCCGACCTCGACGACCGGTTCGTCGCCTGGGCGCGATGCCGGTAACCGGGCAGAGCAGAGGGCAGCCGAAGGGTCAGAGCCAGCCGCTGTCCCGGGCGGTACGCACCGCCTCGGCCCGGTCGGTCGCGCCGAGCTTCTGCACGGCCGCGGACAGGTGGTTGCGGACGGTGCCGGTCGACAGGTGCACCCGGCGGGCGATCACCGCGACCGGTGCGCCGAACTCGGCCAGCCGCAGCGTCTCCAGTTCCCGCGGGGTCAGCGGGCACGGCGGCAGGGTCAGTGCGTCGGCGGCCAGCGACGGGTCCACGTACCGGCCGCCGGCGTGCACCCGCCGGATCACGTCGGCGAGCGCGCTCCCCGGCGCTCCCTTGGGCAGAAATCCTCGCGCGCCGGCGGCCAGCGCCTGCCGCAGGTGACCCGGCCGGCCGTGCCCGGTGAGGACCACCACCGCACACTCAGGACGGACGCGGGTCAGCTCGGCGGCCACCGCGATGCCATCCAGGCCGGGCATCTCCAGGTCCACAACGGCCACATCCGGGCGGTGCGCGAGCGTCGCGGTGACCGCCGTCGGTCCGTCCGGGGCCTGTGCCACGACGTCGATGTCCGGTTCCAGGCCGAGCAGCGCGGCGACCGCGACGCGGATCAGGTCCTCGTCGTCGGCGAGCAGGACGCGGATCACGACGGCGCCGGGACGGTGATGTCGAGGGTGAACACCGCGTCCTCGCGGTGCACCCGCAACTCGCCCCCGACCGCGGCGATCCGGTCGGCGATGCCGCGCAGGCCGTGGCTGTGCTCGTCCGGTCCTCGGTCGTCGGCGCCGTCGTTGGCGACAGTCATCCTGACCACACTGTCCTCCCGGTCGATGTCGATGCGACACCATTGGGCCTGGCTGTGCCGCAGCACGTTGGTGCCGGCCTCGCGAAGCACCGCCGCCAGTTCGGCGGCGGCCGACTGCGGCAGGTCGACCGGTGGCTGCTGCACCGTGCAGCGCACGCCGCAGGACCGCAGCACCCCCGCGACGGCGGCCAGCTGCTCACCGAGGTCGACCGCACGGTACCCGTGGACGGTCTCGCGGACCTCGGCCAACGCCGACGCGGCGAGTCGCTGCGCCTCGGCGGCCTCCCGACCGGCCCGCACCGGATCGACAGGCGCCAGTCGGGCGGCGAGTTCGGCCTTCAACGCGATCACCGTGAGGTGGTGCCCCAGCACGTCGTGCACGTCACGGGCGAAGCGCAGCCGCTCCTCGGCGGCGGCCAGTCGGGCCTGGGCGGCCTGGCCCTGCCGGGCCTCCACGAGCAGACTCCAGAACCAGACCTGGAACCAGTTGACCGCCGCCACGCCCACCCCGATCCCGCCCGTCACGGCCAGGTTCCGGCCGACGGAGCCGCCGGTCCACCAGGCCACGGCCGCCGACACGAGCAGGGTGCTGGCGGTGACCGCAAGCGCGCCCGGGAGGCGAACCAGCAGCGGCGCCATCCCCACCAGGGCGGCGCCGATCCAGGCCCAGGTGGGCCAGACCCCGGCCGCGACCGGGGCGACGAGCGGCACGGTCAGCGCCGCCACGACGATCAGACCGAGTTGGGCGCGGCGTCGCCACCGCTGCGCGAGCCACGGGGTGACCGCCGCGTACAGCACGGCGGTCTGGGCGACCGCGAACGCGAGGATGCCGACCGCGCCGAGCACGACGCGGCTGCGGTCCGGCTCCCGGGTCAGGCCGATCGCGGGCAGCAGCACACTCGCCCACACACCGGTGGCCAGCGACAGCAGCGTCGCCTGCCGAGCACGGTGCAGCCGGCGGTCCGCCCGGGGAATCACCGTCTCGCTCGCCACGCGTCGATCCTAGGACCGGCCGGCGCACGACCCACCCGTGCGAGTTGTCACGGTCGGACCGTGCGCGCCGCGCAGCTTTCCCGTGACGGACGCGCCTGCCCCTCGCACCGGAACCCCGGCAGGGTCAACGGCATGGAGAAGACACGGATGTACGCGGACACCGCAAGCCCCGTACGGCAGCCCGGGTCGCTGCCCACCGCGCAGTCGGCACCCTCCCACGGCACGCGGCGGCTGCTGTGGCATCTCGCCGAGATGGCGCTGGCGATGGTCGCCGGGATGGTGCTGCTCGGGCCGCTCTGGGAGATGGCCGGCACGGCCCTGGGCGTTGCCGGCGCACTGGCCCGGCCGGAGGTGGCCGCCCTGGTGATGGCCACGAACATGACAGTCGGCATGACTGTGTGGATGCGCTACCGGGCGCACCACTGGCGCGGGGTCGGCGAGATGGCCGCCGCGATGTACGTACCGTTCCTGCTGCTGCTCGTACCGTTCTGGGCCGGTCTGCTGGACGGCGACGCCGTGCTGCTCGGCGGACATCTGCTGATGGTGCCGGCCATGGTGCTGGTGGTGCTGCGCCACCGGTACGAACCACCGGCGGTGATACGCCGCCACCCGGCAGTGGTGGCGCTCGCCCGCCGCTGGCCGGCCGGACTCGCGCTGCTGCTGACCGCGGACCTGTGGGTCGACCCGATGGTGCTCAGCCCGTGGACGATGCTGGTGCTGCCCGGCGGGTACCTGCTGATCGGCGTGGCCCGGCGGACGCTGCGCGGGCCGGGCGTGCTCGCCACCCAACTCGCCGGCCTGGTCGTCTGGGTGGCCGTGACGCTTGTCGCGGTCGCGGCCGGCGGGCGGACCGCCGCGTGGCTGGTGGCGTTCGGGTGGCTGGTGCACGCCGGGTGGGACCTGGTCAACCACCGCACCGGCCGGGTGGTGCCGCGCGGGTACGCCGAGTTCTGCGGCGTGCTCGACACCGCCCTCGGCGGGATGATGATCCTGGCGATCCTGACCACCACCTGACCCGCCGAGCCGCCCGCCGACAAGATCCGCGGGCGGCCCGGGGGCGCTCTTGTGCCGGTCGGCGCAGCGGCCCCGACGGCGTGATGAAAGGCTTGACCCATGAGTTCCGCACCTGCACAGCACGACGCACCGACCGACGCACCGATCGACGCCGCCCCCGCCGACGCCGAAGAGGTGTACGCCTTCACCGAGCTCGGGCTGCGTCCCGAGCTGCTGGGCGCGCTGTCCGCCCTCGGCTACGAGGAGCCCACCCCGATCCAGCGAGAAGCCATCCCGCCGCTGCTCGACGGTCGGGACCTGCTGGGTCAGGCGGCCACCGGCACCGGCAAGACGGCGGCGTTCGCGCTGCCACTGCTGAACCGGATGTCGGCGCACCGCGACGGCGGGGACCCGGTGGCGCTGGTGCTGGTGCCGACACGGGAGCTGGCGGTGCAGGTGTCCGAGGCGTTCCACCGCTACGGCAAGGACCTGGGCGCGCGGGTGCTGCCGATCTACGGTGGGCAGCCGATCGGGCGGCAGTTGCGGGCACTGGACAGCGGCGTCGACGTGGTGGTGGCCACCCCCGGGCGGGCCCTCGACCACATCGCCCGGGGCACCCTGCGCCTCGGTGGCCTGGCCACGGTGGTGCTCGACGAGGCCGACGAGATGCTCGACATGGGCTTCGCCGAGGACATCGAGGCGATCCTGGAGCACGCTCCCGCCGAGCGTCAGACGGTGCTCTTCTCGGCCACCATGCCGTCGCGCATCGACGGGATGGCCCGCCAGCACCTGCGCGAGCCGGTCCGGATCGAGATCGGCCGGGAGCAGACGGTCGCGGGCGAGGCGCCCCGGGTGCGGCAGAGCGCGTACATCGTGACGCGCGCGCACAAGCCGGCCGCGCTGGGCCGCGTCCTCGACGTGGAGTCGCCCACGGCGGCGATCGTGTTCTGCCGCAGCCGCGAGGAGGTGGACCGGCTGACCGAGACGATGAACGGCCGGGGCTACCGCTCCGAGGCGCTGCACGGCGGGATGAGCCAGGAGCAGCGCGACCGGGTGATGGGCCGGCTGCGGGCGGGCACCGCCGACCTGCTGGTGGCCACCGACGTGGCGGCCCGCGGGCTCGACGTCGAGCAGCTCACCCACGTGGTCAACTACGACGTGCCGTCGGCGCCGGAGTCGTACGTGCACCGGATCGGCCGGGTGGGCCGGGCCGGCCGGGAGGGCGTGGCGATCACCCTCGCCGAGCCGCGCGAGCACCGGATGCTCAAGACCATCGAGCGGGTCACCGGCCAGCGGATCACCATCGACAAGATCCCGACCGTGGCCGACATGCGGACCCGCCGGCTGGAGCTGACCCAGGCGGCGCTGCGGGAGAGCCTGCTGGAGGACGACCTCGACCCGTTCCGGGTGATCGTGGAGACGCTCACCGACGAGTTCGACCTGATGGAGGTCGCGCTCGCCGCGGTGAAGCTGGCGCACGAGGTGACGTCCCCGGGCTCGGACGACGAGGAGGAGATCCCGCAGGCGCCGGTGCGCGGCCCGCGCGAGGGCCGGCCGGAGGCCGGCGGCCGGGGCGGCGACCGGCGCGGCGGGGGTCGGCCCCGTTCGGGTGGCGGCAACACCGTCCAGGTCTTCGTCGGGCTGGGTCGGCGCGCGGGGGTCCGCCCGCAGGACCTGGTCGGCGCCATCACCGGCGAGACGGGGATCCGCGGCCGGGACATCGGCTCGATCGAGATCGCCGACCGGTTCTCCCTGGTGGAGGTGCCGCAGGGGGTGGCCGACGAGGTGATCTCCGGGCTGCGTTCCAGCACCATCAAGGGCCGCAAGGCCACGGTCCGTCGCGACCGCGGCGGCGAGGGGCGCTGAGCGCGCCGCCGGCGACCGCCGGGGTACGACGGTCGCCGGCGCGTCAGCTCAGAAGGAGTACGGCCCGAAGCGGCCCCAGGCGACCACCGCGGCGAGGACGAGCAGCACCGCGCAGGTGATCGCGCCCTGGAGCTCCGTACGACGCTCGGCCTCCGTGTCGCGCTTCTTCCTGTCGCGCAGGTGCACCAGGATGGCGCCGATCATGACGATGACCAGCCCGACGGCGGCCAGCGGCGTGAGCACTGTGGCGATGCCGGTCAGAGCCGGCAGCACGAGCCCGACGGCGGCCAGCACCTCGACCGCGCCGAGGGCCTTGACCTGCGACGGCGGGACCGGATCGACCCAGGCCATCCGGTCGCGCAGCTTCTCCTTGGGTTGGGTCAGCTTGGCCAGGCCGGCGCCGACGAAGACGACGGCGAGCAGGATCTGGATGATCCAGAGCACCAGGTTCACGGGGGTTACCTCCGGGGACACCGCCTCGCGGCGGAGAGGTGGTTGAGGGTTCCCGCGGACTGTAGCCCCTCATGCGCGAACATCAATGACCCCCGCCGTCGGAGGACGGCGGGGGTCACTGGGCTCGGAAGTCAGACCGTGAAGAGCGCCGGTCCGTCGAGCGCCTGGACGTCGGCCGGGCGCAGCGCCAGGGCGAGCACGTCGGCCACGTCGGCCAGGGTGTGCACGGTCAGCGCCTCGCGCACCTCGGTCGGCAGGTCGTCCAGGTCCGGCTCGTTGCGCGCCGGGATGATCACCTCGGTGAGGCCGGCCCGGTGCGCGGCGAGCAGCTTCTGCTTCACCCCACCGATCGGCAGCACCCGACCGGAGAGCGTCACCTCACCTGTCATCCCGAACTCCGGGCGGACCGGGCGGCCGGTGACAAGCGACGCCAGGGCCGTCACCATGGTGATGCCGGCGCTGGGACCGTCCTTGGGCACCGCGCCCGCCGGGACGTGCAGGTGGATCCGGCGTCCCGCCAGGGCGTTCGGGTCGATGCCGAGCCGACGCCCGTTGGAGCGCAGGTACGACAGCGCGATGTGCGCCGACTCCTTCATCACGTCACCGAGCTGGCCGGTCAGGGTCAGGCCCGGCTCGCCCTCCATGCTCGTCGCCTCGATGAAGAGCACGTCCCCGCCGGCGCCGGTGACGGCAAGGCCGGTGGCCACGCCGGGCACGGCGGTGCGCTCGGCCGACTCCGGGGTGAACTTCGGCCGCCCCAGGTAGCCGGTGAGGTTGTCGGTGTCGACGCGTACCGGCGACGGGTCGGTCGCCAGCGTCACCGCCACCTTGCGCAGGATCTTGGCCAGGCCCCGTTCGAGCTGCCGGACACCGGCCTCCCGGGTGTACTCCCCCGCGATCAGCGCCAACGCCTCGTCGGCGATCTCCACCTCGTCGGCGGTCAGACCGGCCCGCTCCCGCTGCCGGGGCAGCAGGTGGTCACGGGCGATGGCGACCTTCTCGTCCTCGGTGTAGCCGTCCAGGGTGACCAGCTCCATCCGGTCCAGCAGCGGGCCGGGGATGGACTCCACCACGTTGGCGGTGGCCAGGAACAGCACGTCGGACAGGTCCAGGTCGACCTCCAGGTAGTGATCCCGGAAGGTGTGGTTCTGCGCCGGGTCGAGCACCTCCAGCAGGGCGGCGGCCGGGTCGCCCGCGTAACCGGCGGCCAGCTTGTCCACCTCGTCGAGGAGCACGACCGGGTTCATCGAACCGGCCTCACGCAGCGCGCGCACGATCCGACCGGGCAGCGCGCCCACGTAGGTGCGCCGGTGCCCGCGGATCTCCGCCTCGTCGCGGACGCCGCCGAGCGACACCCGGACGAAGTTGCGCCCGAGCGCCCGAGCCACGGACTCGCCCAGGCTGGTCTTGCCGACCCCGGGAGGGCCGGCGAGAGCCAGCACCGCGCCGGAGCCGCGACCGCCGACCACGCCGAGGTTGCGCTCGGCCCGGCGGTTGCGCACGGCCAGGTACTCCAGGATGCGGTCCTTCACGTCGGCCAGGCCGGCGTGGTCGGCGTCGAGCACCGCCCGGGCCGCGGCCAGGTCGGTGTTGTCCTGGGTACGCGTACCCCACGGCATTTCCAGCACGGTGTCCAGCCAGGTGCGGATCCAGCCGGCCTCCGGTGAGGCGTCACTGGCCCGCTCCAGCTTGCCGACCTCGCGCATCGCCGCCTCGCGGACCTTGTCCGGCAGCTCGGCGCTCTCGACCCGGGAGCGGTAGTCGGCCGAGCCGTCCGGCTCGTCCTCGCCCAGCTCCTTACGGATGGCGGCGAGCTGCTGGCGCAGCAGGAACTCCCGCTGCGACTTCTCCAGGCCCTCGCGGACGTCGCTGTTGATCTGCTCGGTGACCTCCTGCTCGGCCAGGTGGTCCTTCACCCAGCCGACCAGCAGCTCCAGCCGGGCGGTGACGTCCGGCGCGGCGAGCAGCTCGGTCTTCTGCTCCAGGGTCAACCAGGGCGCGTAGCCGGCCGAGTCGGCCAGCTCGGACAGGTCGGTCATCCGCTCCACCGCGTCGATGACCTGCCAGGCGCCGCGCTGCTGGAGCACGGAGGTCACCAGGGCGCGGTACTCGCGGGCGAGTTCCCGGGCCTTGCCGGCGGGAGCGGGTTCGTCGAGTTCGGTCGCCTCGACCCAGAGGGCCGCGCCGGGGCCGGGCACGCCGGAGCCGATCCGGGCCCGGGACAGGCCACGGACCACGGCGGCGGGCTCACCGTCGGGCAGCCGGCCGACCTTCTCGATGGTGGCGACCACGCCGACCGGGCCGTACTCGCCGTCGATGCGCGGCACGGCCAGCAGCTTGCGGTCGCCGGTCGTCCGTGCCGCGTCGATGGCGGCCTGGGTGGTCGGGTCGAGGGTCACCGGGATCACCATGCCGGGCAGCAGCACGGCGTCGGTCAGGGGAAGTACCGGAAGAGTTGCCATCGAACACCTGCTATCGCGTTGAGTTGAGCGTGTCTCACTCAAGTAACAAAGCGTTCCCCTTGTTCCGAGGTGTGACCCAGACCACTGCTCGGCGCTGGCCGCTGTCGTGGACGACCACCCCCTCTTCGTCCGCGGCCTCGAGCTGCTGCTTCCGGTGACCACCGACGGACGCGCCGAGGTGGTCGGCTCGACCGGCGACGCCGCCGCGGCCGCCGCCCTGGTCAGCCGCTGTCACCCCGACCTGGCGCTCGTCGACCTGCACATGCCACCACCCGGCGGGATCCGCGCGGTGGCGGCCATCCGGCGGACCACTCCACGCGTACGGGTGGTCGCCATGTCCGGTTCCACCGACCCGGCACCGGCGCTCGAGGCGTTGCGGGCCGGCGCCGAGGGGTTCCTGCCGAAGACAAGCGAACCGGAGGAGCTGCTGCCCCCGTTGCTCGCCATCCTCGACGGCTGGGCGGTGCTGCCCGCGGAGTTACTGCGCGCCCTGCTGGGCCCCGCCCGCGCCGCGTCTGTCGACCTGGACGCCGAGGAGCGTCGCCTGCTGCGGGCGATCGCCGCCGGTCGCAGCACCGTCGACGTCGCCGAGGAACTGCACGTATCGGAACGGACCGTGAAACGGATGACCGCGGCGCTGCTGCGCAAGCTGCGGGTTTCCAACCGCGCGGAGGCGGCGGCCATCGCCGGACACGCCGGCCTGCTTACCGATTGACGCGGCCCCCGAGGCCTGCGATTCCGCGGCGGTTCACGGTTTTGTACGCCATGCAATCGCGACGCGCCGAAATGAATGGGACGCGTATTGTTGCGGATTACCCGGTTGATAGGTCAGACTTTGGACACATCCCGCCACCTACAGGGAGTAATCGGCAATGGCGAGAAAAGTAATCACGGTGCTGACCGACGACCTCGACGGCGGGAAGGCCGACCGGACGGTCGAGTTCAGTCTCGACGGCGTGGCCTACACGATCGACGTCTCGGACGAGAATGCCGGCGTCCTGCGTAAGGCTCTGGACCCGTACATCAATGCGGGTCGGCGGATCGGTCGAGGTCCGGTGGAGAACACGCGGACAGTTCGGCGGCCGGGGCGCCCCAGCGGCGCCGGAATGGACCGCGAGCAGAACCGGGCGATCCGCGAATGGGCCGTCAAGAACGGCTACAAGATTTCCGAGCGGGGCCGGATCCCGGTCGAGGTCGTCGAGGCGTACAAGAGTCGCTGACACGCGGCACACAGTGACGGGGTCCCACCGTTTCCGGTGGGACCCCGTCGCTGTGTGCGCGGCCGGCCAGCCGGGGCTGTTCGCCCTGACTGGCCGGCCGACTGTCGAATCAGTTCACGTTGATGCGGATCGAGTCGAAGGCAGGGGTCTGGTTCGCCCGCTCCATCATCGGCAGACGGTGCGAGCCGTCACCGGCCCAGACCGAGCACTGCGCCGTACCCGACTCCGGCAGGCCCGGAATCTGGATGGTCACCTCGTCCGGCTGGGCGCCACCGCGGCCGTCCTCGGTGGCGACGAAGAACGCCGGCACCTCCTGCGGCTCCGGCGGCGCGGTCAGGCTGTCCAGCATCCGGCAGGCGGTGTGGAAGTGACCCCGGACCAGGCCCTGGGCGTTGAGCAGCGAACTCTCCACGTAGTACCCGCCCTGACCGGCCGCGAGGAAGCGGTCACGAACCAGGTTCTTGGTGCTGACCCGCAGGGTGAAGGGCTGGTTGCGACCGACCTGCTGCGGGAACTGGGTGATC
This sequence comes from Micromonospora sp. NPDC049275, assembly GCF_043197115.1. Classification (NCBI taxonomy): domain Bacteria; kingdom Bacillati; phylum Actinomycetota; class Actinomycetes; order Micromonosporales; family Micromonosporaceae; genus Micromonospora; species Micromonospora sp. NPDC049275. The sequence goes on along the minus strand of NZ_JBICSN010000002.1, from coordinate 531,165 downwards.
AGCAGCGACGGGTTGTTGGCGGCGGCGCCGACCTCACCGAACTCGGTGCTCACGCACCGGTTGCCCTTCTGGAAACCGTCGTGCGCCTCCAACTTGCTCTCGTCGCAGTCGTTGGCCAGCACGCCCAGTCCCGCGCCGGGAGCGGTGCCGCCATTGTTTCCGCCGCTGTTGCCACCACCGTTGTTTCCGCCACCGGTGTTCCCACCGTTGTTGTTGCCACCGCCGGTGTTCCCACCGTTGTTGTTCCCGCCCCCGTTGTTGTTACCGGTGGGCTGCACCTGACACTCGGCGAGCTGCGCCAAACCCTGCGGGCGCGGACCGACCCGGTCGATAGCCGTCGTGATCCGGTCCAGCACCGCCTTACGCTTGCCGGCCAGCGGCTGCAGGATCGCATTGCGGATGAACGCGGCGCCCTTGTTGCCCTCGGCGGCCAACCGGCGATCGGCCTCGGCGATCTGGGTCTGCAACTGCGCGAGATTACGGTCGACCTCGGCTCGCGCCCGATCCGGCACCTGCGGCAGCTTGGCCGCCACATCGGGACAGGCGACGGCCGAGCCGGTGCCCACCGTGCCGTCCTTGCCGTCCTCGCACTCCGCCACCGACTCCTGACCGTCACCCCAGTGGTTGCGCACCCAGCGGCCGTTCTGCCAGGTACGGCTGGTCGAGGCGCCGCTCGGCGCGGTCGAGCCCGGGCTCGGCTCCACGCACTGGCCGGCGACCGGTCGAGGCTTGTTCGTCCGCCGGTCCTGGGCCGACGAGATCTGGGTGACGGCGACTACTCCGCCGAAGACCACGAGCGTGCCGACAACGGCCAGCAGACGCTTGCTCCGCGCGATGCCGGGTGACCGGCGCGCCCGAGTGGACCTGCGCATCGAATTGCTCTCCTTCTCGATCCGGTAGTGGATTCCTGCCCTCGGCGGACCGACGGATAGATGGCACGCCACGGCGGCGACCACCGCGACCTACCCGGTAACGTGTCGATGGCCGACGATGCCCTTTCCGCACCGTCTCCCGCGTCCGGTCGACGCGGTTGGGGAGATCCTCTTCGTTCGCGCAGGAGTACGGGACGGCGGCGGGGAAGGTTCAACAGGCGCACAGAAAATTGCTCCGCCCCCGAGCGGATCGGGTGCGGAGCAGGGTTTCAGCAGGAAAAGCGGCCGGTCAGTCCGCGCAGAGGTGGTCGAACGCGAAACCGCCCACCAGCTCGTCGCGGCGGCGGCTCAGCGCCACGATCTCCGTGGTGAGGTCCGCGCGCGCCAACAGGTCCGGGCCGTCCGGTCGCGCGGCGCGCAGCCGCTCACCCACCGCGACGGTCGCCAGGTCCTCGGCCAGCCGGGCCGCGTCGACGCCGCAGGAGAAGCGCTGCGCGGTCACCGACACCCGCTCGACGAGGCAGGCGTCCGGACGCACCTGAACCCAGCTCCAGCCCTGCGCCGGGCCCTCGGCCCAGTGCACGTGCAGCCCGCGCACGATCGGGTCGGCGAGCTGCCCGGCCACGTACGCCTCCACCGCCGCCGCACGGGTCAGCGCGCCGAGGTCGTTCACCGGGCCGGTCCGGCCATCGGGAAGCCGCCCGAGGATGTCGCGGAAGCCCACCGGGGCGGGCTCGTCGTCACCGCCCGCCACGGCGGCGCCCGCCACGTACGCCCGCGCGTCGAGCACGTACTCCACCAGGTGCCGGCCGTGTTCCGCGGCCCGCAGCGTCGGTGAGCCGATGCGCAGCACGGGCAGCCCGACGGCGGCGCTCACGGCGTCGGTGAGGCGCTCGGCGCGCTGTTCGGCCGACCCGGCCGGCGGGATCGGGCCGATCGCCACGGCGACGACGGGCCGTCCGGTGTCGGTGGCGCAGACCACGAGGTCGAACGCCGTCCGGCTGGCCGAACCCCACTGACTGCCAGTGACGCCGGGCGGCCGCCCCTGCACCAGCTCGCTGAGCCGGCGCGTCCCGTACACCAGGTGGCCGGCGCGGTCGAACAGCGCGTCGCGTCCACCATTGGCGGGCATCGCCCGCAGCCAGCCGCGGTCGTCGCTGCTCGTCATCTGCCTGATCCATCCGCCGGTCGGTCGAACCGCGCCGAGTCTAGGCGGTCGATCACCCGTCCCGGCGGACCGGCCCGGCCGGCTGCCGCAGCGCCGTGCCCGTGCGCTAACGGCAGACCGCCGTGACGACGACGGGCGCCTGCGGCAGGGCCGGCGGGTGACAGGCCCCGGGCGCTGCCGGCCGCCAGGCCGCCGCGACGTTGTGGACCATGTCCTCCGGCACGTTCTCGGCCCACCGGGACAGGTCGTTGCCGCCGTTCAGGCCACTGGCGAGCAGCACACCGCTCGAACCTCCTACCCGGAGCGCGACCAGCATTTGCTGCATGCCGACCGCCGGATAGCCGAGCGCGGAACACGCCACATCACCGTCACGCCAGCACTTCCAGGCGAGGGCCGGGTCGGCGATCGCCCGATCCGGGTACGGTGCCGAGAACAGGTCGAACATCACCGTCTCGCCGTAGTAGAGGGTCCGACCGACGCTCTGCCAGAAGTCGAGGGCGTACTCGAGGTCGGGTGCCGGCTTGGCGCAGACGGCACGTTCGTCCCGGCAGGTCGCCCCCGGCCCGGTGTAGCGGCCGTGGCTCCAGCCGAGAGCGAGGATGGGCGTGATGCCGGCGACCGTCAAGCGTTGCGTGTACGCGACGATCTCCTGCCGGTACCGCTCGCCGCCGAAGCGGGGGTCCACGTACGACAGGCCGAGCCAGCAGGCCTCGTTGAGCGGGACGTACACCGCCTGGACGCCGCGTGCGGCGAGCCTGGCCACGGCGGCGTCGTCGACCGGGCCGTCCCAGATGCCGCGCCCCCGCACGCAGCGGGCCTCCGCACCGGTGCGCACGAGCGGCGTCAGCCGTCGGGGGGCTGCCGCGTCGACGACCGGGGAGATGCCCCAGAGTTGGTCGCGCACCACGCTGACGTAGGGCGCCTGCCGCTCCTCGCCCGGTGTCAACACGCGGACGGACGGGTTCACGTCGGTCCACCGCGTCGCGCCCTGGTCGTCGTACGCCTGGGCGTGCAGGTAGTAGGAGCCAGCCGGCAGGTCACGCCACTGGGCGGTGTATGGCGCGGTCGTGTCGGTACCGAGCGAGGTGCGGTCCACCCCGGTGCCCCAGCCGAAGAACTCGACGCGGGTGATCCGCCGGCCGGGCGCGGGCGTGGCGACGGCTTCCGCGTTGATGGTGGCCGGGGCGAAGAAGTGGTCACCGTCTTCCGGCCTGATGATCGCGACGGACGGCCGGTTCGGGTCGGGAACGGGACTGGGTGACCCGGTCGGCCGCGGGCTCGGCGAGACCGGCGGCGGGGTCGACGGAGGCGGGCGCGGAGGCAGCACGGTCGTGCAGGTGACGCCGTTGAGCGTGAAGTTCTGCGGCAGGCCGGTCCGGACCCCGCGCGTCATGACGAAGGGAAAGAACTGCTGCTCGTCGGCCGGCAACGTGACACCGGGTCGGTTGCGGATCGTGACCTCACCGCCGTGCTGTTCCCAGCGCACACCGTCGACGTTCTTGATCTGCTCGGTCGGGTAGCGCAGCGGGAAGGTCAACGTCCACTCCGTGAGTGGCTGGCCGACGCTCAGCACCCTGAGGTCGCCGCGCAGCATCGACGGGTACTGGAAGCCGACCTGGAGCTGCGCCGCACACCCGCTGGCGGCGGACGCCGGGACGACCACGGCGAGAACACCCGAGGCGGCGGCGAGCGCGGCGACGGCCAGAGAGACGACCCGGTTCCTCATCAACGACCCCCGTCATCGATAAACGTCACTGGATCCTCGCTCCGATCGACGTCGGAAGTCAAGGCCGGCGACGCCGCGCGCCCCGCCGGCGCGCGAGCCGGGGTCGCCGGTGCGTCTACTCCGCGGCGCCCATCACCAGGCCCTCGATGGTGTGCTTCTGCCGGATCGGCTCCAGCCGGTCCACCACCGGGCAGGGCAGGTGCTCCCGGACGGCAGGGGACAGCCGCTCCCAGTACGCCCGGGTGACGGCCATGTCGTGGTGCGCGGCGTTTCCCGCGCCGGGCGCGTCGACGCCGAGCACCAGCACCGGGCGGGCCGAGGAGGAGACGTTAGGCGTGCCGCGGTGGACGGTAAGCGCCGACCGGGCCGAGATGTCACCGCGCTGCGGGTACTTGCGTACCGCCCGCTGCTGGTAGCGGGGGTAGCGCTCCCGGGGCGGGAACATCCCGTGGTCGAAGTCGGCCCCGTCGTCCCACTGCGTGCCCGGGGCGATCTCGAACGGCCCCATCTCCTCCACCGTGTCGACGGTGGTCAGGTTGAACGCCAGCGAGGTGAGCCGCCGCTGCCGCCGGGTAGCCACGGGCATCGGGAAGTCCCGGTGCCAGGGCTGCATCGCGGCCCCGGGAAACGGGGTGTCGAAGCCCAGCTCGACGATCTCGTAATCGTCGCCGAGGACCGCCCGGCAGACCGACACCACCCACGGATGGGTGACCAGCTCGACGAAACCGGTCAGCTGCTCCGGATGGATCTCCACGTACCACCGTTGCGGGCCGCGTCCGACCGCGCCGTCGGGTCGCGAGCGCGCCTCCTCGAACGCGGTGGCCACGTCCCTGCCGACCTGGTCCACCCAGGCCGGGTCGAAGGCGCCCCGACAGGCCGTGATGCCGTCTCGGTAGAGGTCGCCGAGTGCCTCGACCGGAACGTCGCCGTCGGCCGCGGGGTGCGTGGCGGGTGCCGCTGACTGAGCCGGGGATTCGCGCATCGGGGCCTCCTCGGGCGGACGACGCATGTCTTACAACGTTGTAGAAGCGTGCCAAGGGTCACCGAACGACGCCAGCGTCCAAGGAGCATCTGTGACCTGGATCACATGCGACTCGTGTTCCAGGACACCCGACGAGGTGTATCCAGCGAGGTCGCCCGCAACGGACCGGCTGGGAGGTCAGAGCATGTCGCGTCAGCAGTCCGGCACCCGCGCCGCGAGCGGGCCGGCTCCTCGCCGACCCCGGACGCAAAGCCCGCGCCAGCAGCGCCCGGCCGGTGATCCGACCATTCGCCGCCGACCGAACCCGAAGCGAGCGGGACGGCACCACCGACTTTCCCCGCGACCCGCCGCCACCCGTTCCACAGCGAGCGCCGACCCGCTCGGCGGCGGTGGGTCGCGTCCCGCCGAGACGCGGACGGTGGGCGACAGCGGCGCGGCGCTGGAGGTCGGGCGGATCGCTACCGACGCGGCCGGTCGGGTGCCGGGCGTGTCCGACGTCCGTCCGACCACCGTCCGCGTGGACGACCGGTCCGTGGGCCTCGACCTGCACCTCACCATCGAGTACGGCCACCGCGTGCCCGCCGTCGCCGACGCGGTCCGCCGGACGGTCGCCGAGCAGGTGCTCGCCGGCACCGGCCACGCGGTGGCCGCGGTGACGATCACCGTGCGGGACCTGGCGATGCCCGGCTCCGACGACGACACCGCGCCGCGTCCACCTGTCGTACGCCCCGAGCTGACCACGGCGACCGCGAACCGGGTGGCCACCGCGCTGCTGGCCCTCGTCCTGCTCGCCGGTGGCGTCCTGCTGGCCGCGCAGGCGCTGCTGGTCACGCTGGGCCGCCCGACGGCGCTGCTCATCCGCCCCGGCTGGTACGACGCGCTGACCACCACCCGGTGGCACGATCCGGAAGTGCGGGCAGTGGCCGGCGTCGCCGTCCTGCTGGGTCTGGTCGTCCTGGCCGCCCAACTGCGCCGGTGGACGCCGGTCCGACTGCGCGTGGACGAGCGCGACGGCTGGCACCTGCACCGACGGTGCGTGGAACGCCGGCTGACCGACGCGGCGGACACCGTGCCCGGCGTACGCGGAACCCGGGTACGGGTCCGACGCCACGGCGACCGCTGGCGGCCCCGGTTGCGCGCCTCCGGCGACCCGACGGCCCGAGCCGAGGTCGAGTTCGCCGTCCGCCAGGAGCTGCGTCAGCTCGCCTCGCCACGCACCGAGCGCGTCGAGATCCGACTGCTGCCCCGCAGGCGGCCGGCATGACCGATGCCGCGCACCGCCTGCTGTGGACGATCGTCGCGCTGCTGCTGGTGGCCGTCGGGGTGACGGCGCTGGCGGCCGGCTCCGGCGCGCTGCCGGGCGGCCACTCCGACGCGGTCCTGCTGGGCGGCGGTTTGACGGACGCGTGGCGGCTCGCGACGCCCTGGAGCACCCTGGCCGCGGCGGTCGCCGGGCTCCTGACCGCCGTCGCCGGTCAGCGCCTGCTGCACCGGACGCTGCGCCGACCCGACCGCGCGCTGCGGGGCACGCTGAGCCGACCCGGACGACACGGCGGTCGTACCCGCCTGGCCACCGAGGTGCTCGTCCGCGCGCTGGAACGGGACCTGCTGCGCGCGCCTGGGGTGCACCGGGCCCGGGTGGTGCTCACCGGCACGCCACCGCGCCCCGACGTGTGGATCCGGGTGGACCTGACCGGCGACGCCCGCGCCGCCGGAGTCCGCGAGCACGTCCACGACGCGGTACGCCGGTTCGCCACGACGGCCGGCTGCCAACCGGCACACCTCGACGTGACGGCCCGGATCGAGCCGGTCCACCCGTGACGCCCGCCGTGACGTGTGCCCCGCCGGCCCCGCACATCGGTGGTCCGGTGGTCGTGTCGGGGCCGGTGGCGGGTCCGCCGCACATCGGTGACGCGCTATCCGGCAGGATCGACGGTGACCGGACACATCACCCAACACGGCAGGAGATCCCCGCATGAACCAGGCAGCAGGTGCCCGATCGGGCAAGCCCGAGGTGGGTCCGATCGAGGGTGCGCCGCCGGCCGACCTCGTGACCGAGGACATCACCGTGGGCGACGGCCCGCAGGCCGAGCCGGGTCAGTTGGTGAGCGTGCACTACGTCGGCGTGTCGCACTCCACCGGCGGCGAGTTCGACTCGTCCTGGAACCGGGGCGAGGCGTTCGAGTTCCCGCTCGGCGGCGGTCAGGTCATCGCCGGCTGGGACCAGGGCGTGGCCGGGATGCGCGTCGGCGGCCGCCGCCGCCTCACCATTCCGCCGCACCTGGGATACGGCGACCGCGGCGCCGGCGGCGTCATCAAGCCGGGCGAGACGCTGGTCTTCGTCGTCGACCTGCTCGGCGTGCGCTGATCGACCCTGACGGGGGCCGTTCGGCTCGATGCCGGCGGCCCCTGGCGCGCGGTCGGCCTCAGGCGGCGAGCGCCAGGCCGCCGGCAGCGGCCGGCAGGCTGGCGCTGGCCTCGACCAGGTCGACAGGCACCGGGCGACGAGCGGCCTCGACCACCCGGGCGGGCTCGAGGATCGGCATCACCCGGTGCAGGCCGGTCGCGCGCAGCACCCGGGCAACTACCGGGGTGGGATCGACCACGACCAGCTCGCCGCCCCGGGCCCGGACGCGCAGATGCGCGGCGAGCAACGCGCGCACCCCGGCCGCGGAGAGCAGGCGCAACCCGGACAGCTCCAACTGCACGACCGGCCGCGCCGGCGCGGACCACAGGGCGGCCCGGAACACGGCGACGGTGGCGATGTCGACCTCGCCGGCCACCCGCACCTGGACCACCTTGTCACCCACGCTGACCTGCACGTCGATCCGGTCGCTGCGCTCTACCATGACGTGAAATCTAGCCCCCACCACCGACAGTTTCGCCCCTCTGCGGAGTGATTCCGGGTACGTCCAGGGTCATCCCCCGAGGTGCCCCTCATCCCCCTAGGGGTGGAGGCCAGGGGCCTCGCGGTCGACCGAACGGCCCGGTGGCGCGCCGCGTGTACGACGCTTCGGGTTCACCGGGCATCGGCGGTGGAGAATGAGCCGATGGTGATCCCCCGGCCTCGGCCGCCACGGCTGATCCGGCCCGTCCGCGAACCGGCCACCGTTCCGCCTCCGTTCAGCGGCCCGTGGGCGGCCACGGACCGCCGGCTCGACCAGGTCGACCTCCTACCCCTGCCCGAGGGGGCCGTCGGGCCGGAGGACGTGCTGGTCGACGCGGGCGGTCGGGTCATCAGCGGCGACGAGGACGGCAACCTCTGGTGGTGGCCGGCCGACGCGCCGGCCGGCACCCGGCCCCGGCTGCTGGCCGAGACCGGTGGCCGGCCTCTCGGCATCGAGGCGGACCCGTCCGGGGAGGCGCTCATCGTCTGCGACGCGTACCGGGGGTTGCTGCGGGTCACGCCGGACGGGGCGGTCCACGAGCTGACCGGGACGGCGCCGCCCGTGCACCTGGCCAACAACGCGACGGTCGCCCGCGACGGCACCGTCTACTTCACCGACTCGTCGGACCGCTTCCCGGTCTCGCACTGGAAGCGGGACCTGCTGGAGCACCGCCCCAACGGCCGCGTGCTGGCCCATCACCCGGGCACCGGACGCACCGAGGTGGTGACCGACGGGCTGTACTTTCCCAACGGGATCGCGCTGACCCCCGACGAGTCGGCACTCATGCTTGTCGAAACCACCACCCACCGACTGCTGCGCGTGGAGTTGCGCGGCGGGATACGGGTGCTCGCCGATCTGCCCGCGTACCCGGACAATCTCTCCGCCGTGGGCGACGGGACGTACTGGATCGCCCTCCCCAGTCCCCGGGTGCCCATCGCCGAACGTCTGCTGCCGCACCCGCGGCTGCGCCAGCTCGCCGCGCTGCTGCCCGACGCGATGCAGCCGCAGCCGCGCCGCTACGGGCTGGTCGCGCTTGTCGACGGCGAGGGCGCGGTCCGTCGTACGCTGCACGGCCCGTCCGGCACCTACTCGATGATCACCGGGGTACGACAACACGGCGACCAGCTCTGGCTCGGCAGCCTCATCGGGCCCGGCGTGGCCCGCGTACCCCTGGCGTGAACGCCTGACGCCCACCCGGCGCGTGTCGGGCGGTGGCCGACCCCGACGCGGCCGGGTGCTTCCGCGGTGAACGAGCCGACCCACCGCGAAGGTGGGTCGGCCCGTTGTCCGGTCTCTCGGCGCCCGGCGCCTCGGTGTCCGGTGTCTTGGCGCCTGGTGTCTTGGCGCCTGGTGTCAGCGACCGCTTACCGAGGGCGCCGGCGCGGGTGACCCGCCGGCCACCGCGCCCGGGTGCGCCGGGGCGACCGGTGCGGGCTTGAGCCCGGACGGCACCGGCAGGGCGCTGCCCTTGACGAACTCGTCCCAGCTCACGTTCCACGCCGTCCAGCCGTTGCCCGGTTGCAGGTCGACCTCGGTGCCCTTGACGGTGACCAGGTCACCGACCTGGGTCACCCCCATCAGCCAGTCCGCTGCCGTGGCGGAGACGTTCGCGCAGCCGTGCGAGGTGTTGGTGTAGCCCTGCTCGCCCTCCGACCAGGGGGCCGAGTGGATGAACTCACCACCCCACGTCAGCCGCTGGGCGTCATCGACGTCGACCACGTAGCCGCCGTTCGGCTCACCCCGGGTGTCGAAGGTGGTCCGCTCGTGCTTCTCCATGATCACCATCTTGCCGCTGGAACTGGGCGTGCTCGGCTTGCCCAGGCTCACCGGGATACGACGGACCTGCTTGCCGTCGCGCAGCACCGTCATCTGCTTCGTGGCGTTGTCGATCTCCAGGGACACCTGTTTTCCGATCTTCGAGCTGGCGTTCCGCTCGGCATCCCCGACCAGGTTCTTGCCGATCGGCAAGCCCTCCAGCCCGGCGCGGACACTGATCGTCGTGCCCGGCCGCCAGAAATCGGGTGCCCGGTAATAGACCTGACTTCCGTCGTCCAGCCATGACCAGGCGCCCGGCTGCGGCGGATTGGTCTTCACGAACAACCGCCGCTGCACATCCGCCCTGGCCTCTTTCGGAATTGCCGGGTCGAACGCCACGGTTACCGGCATCGCCGTGCCGTACGTCCGGTTGCCGACAAAATAGAGGGTGCTGGTGATCTGCGGCTTCGTGGACTTGGCCATCGTGGTGAAGGTGGTGGTCCGCGTCGTGGTCGCACCCGAGTCACCGGTCGCGGTCACCTCCGCGGTGTACGTACGCCGAGGTTGCAACGGAGCGCTCGGCACCCAACCCGAGCCGTCCTCACGCGGTTCCGCCTTGACCTGCACACCCTTGTCGTCGGTGAGCCGGACAGCGGTGACCCGTCCGCCCCTGACCGTCGCGCCGACCTCGGCGCTGACCGGCACGTCGCGGGTCTTGTCCCCCGGTGTCACGCTGAGCTCCGGCGCCGCGGCGTGTCCCTTCGCCGGCCCGGCCGCCGAGTCCCGGTCGGCGGTGCACCCGACCAGCACGAGCGGTGCGGCTGCGATAGTTACCGCCAACAGCGTCAATCGCCGCCTAGACGTCATCTTCAGTCCCCCCGTTTTCGGCTTCCCTCTGCCACATTCTGTCGGCCCCGACAGGAGTATCCAGGGCATTCGGAAATAATCGGCGGCGCATTTATCGGCGCATTTTCCGACGCTGCGCCGTTGACGAGATAAGCGCACTGGTGCCGCCTCTCGGCACGCTCCGCACTCCGGCACGGCACCCGACCCGCAACGTCCGGTCCCACCCGAACCCCGCCACGCCCGCACCTATGGCCGCCGTTGCACGAGTTGAGTTGCGCTCCGCGCCCCGCGCCCCGGACGTGGGGGCTGCGGGCGCGGAGGGCGGGGCGGACACGGGGTGGCGCGCGCGTGGGACGGGGGTGGGCGGCCGCCGCACCTGCTGGGAGGACTTTTGTCATTTGGAGCGAAACTTCTGCTCATCGAGGCCGAGCTTTGCCTTTGTCCGAAGGCAAGGGTAAGGTCAGCTTTCAGATAGAAGGTTGCCCATTCGTCGATCAGCCTGCCTGCCTCCCTTGCCGGGTCGGCCGCGGTCCCCCTGAGGGGCGCCGACCGCAGCCACGCGTCGTCCTCACCGTCCAGCCGGAGCGTTGCCTCCGGCCGGTTCGGCGCGCCCCGGCAACGGCAGCCGGTCGACAGTTGCCGACGGCACACCAGCCGTCAGGAAGGGACCACCACCATGGATCACCAGACCAACCGCTCGACGCCGACAGTGACCTCCGAGGCGCTCAGTCGACGCGGGCTGCTCCGGGCCGCGACCGTCTCGGCGGCCGCCGTCGGTGCCGCCGGGCTCCTCGCCGGCCCGGCCAACGCCGCGCCGGCCGGCGACACGGCCGGTCAGTCCCACGGTCGACGTCGGGTGCCGGTGGACCGCATCAGCATCCAGCTCTACACGCTGCGCGACCAGCTCGCCGCCGATCTGCCGGGCACCCTGACCGCCCTGCGCCGCATCGGCTACCGGCGGGTGGAGCACGCCGGCTTCGTGGGGCGTACGGCCGCGCAGTTCCGGGCCGCGCTGGACGCGGCCGGGCTGCGCGCCACCTCCGGGCACACCGCCATCCCACAGCCGTTCGACGCCGCGACCTGGGAACGCGCCCTCGCGGACGCCAACACGGTGGGCAGCAAGAAGATCGTCCACCCGTACTTCGGTCGGGACGCCGAGGGGCGTGCGTACCGTGACCCGGCCGTCTACCGTGCCCTGGCCCGGGATCTCAACCAGGCGGGCCGGTTGGCCGAGCGTGCCGGGCTCGATTTCGGCTACCACAACCACCAGCTGGAGTTCGTGCCGCTGACCGACGGCTCGACCGGCTTCGAGATCCTCACCGGCCAGACCGATCCCCGGCTGGTCCACTTCGAGCTCGACCTGTACTGGACCTGGCGAGGAGCCCACGACCCGGTCGACGTGATCCGGGCCAACCGCGGCCGGATCCGCCAGGTGCACGTCAAGGACCTGGACGTCGAGGGTGGCTTCGCGGACCTCGGCGACGGCGTCATCGACTTCGGCCGGATCTTCGCCCACGAGCGGGAGGCGGGCATCGAGGAGTACATCGTGGAGCGCGACGACGCGGGCACCACGCCGCGCGCTCCCGCCGACGCCCTGGACACCGCCCGTGTCGGCTTCGACTTCCTCGCCGCACTGCGGTACTGACCACCCCCGGGGGGGATTACCTGATGATGAACAGGACCGCTTTCGCGTCCGCACTGCTCCTGGTGTCGGCCGGCCTGGTCGCGCCGACCACGACGGCAGCCGCCGCACCTGCGGCCGCGCCGCCGGACAGCAGCTTCCAGAAGGTGACGCTCAACGATTTTCCCGGCGAGCCGATGAGCCTCGCCGTCCTGCCCGACCTGCGGGTGCTGCACACCTCCCGCACCGGCGAGGTCCGCATCCACGACCCGCGCACCGGGCTGAACACCCTCGCCGCCGACATCGACGTGTACGAGCACGACGAGGAGGGGTTGCAGGGCGTCGCGATCGACCCTGACTTCGCGCAGAACAAGTGGGTCTACCTGTACTACTCGCCGCCGCTGGACACGCCCGTGGACGACCCGGCCACCCCCGGCGTCAACGAGGGCGACGCGCCGGAGACCGGCACCGAGGCCGACTGGCAGCGGTTCAAGGGCGCGCTGCGGCTGTCCCGGTTCAAGCTGGACGGGATGAAGCTCAACCTCGCCAGCGAGCAGCAGATCATCGACGTGCCGACCGACCGGGGCATCTGCTGCCACGTCGGCGGCCAGATCGACTTCGACAGTAAGGGCAACCTGTACCTGTCGACAGGTGACGACACCAACCCGTTCGCCTCCGACGGCTACGTGCCGATCGACGAGCGGGCCGACCGCAACCCGGCGTACGACGCCCAGCGCACCGCTGCCAACACCAACGACCTGCGCGGCAAGCTGCTGCGCATCAAGGTGAAGGCCGGTGGTGGCTACACGGTGCCGGCCGGCAACCTGTTCAAGCCGGGCACGGCGCAGACCCGCCCCGAGATCTACGCGATGGGCCTGCGCAACGCGTTCCGGTTCGCCGTCGACAGGCGTACCGACAACGTGTACCTGGGCGACTACTCCCCCGACGCCTCCACCGCGAACCCGGAGCGCGGGCCGGCCGGACACGGCCGGTGGATCCTCGTCGACAAGCCGGCGAACTACGGCTGGCCGTACTGCGTGACGCCGACGATCGCCTACCGCGACCGCGACTTCGCCACCGGCGAGTCCGGCCCGAAGTTCAACTGCAAGCGCCCGGTCAACGACTCACCGCACAACACCGGCAAGCGCGTGCTGCCGCCGGTCGAGCAGCCGCAGGTGTGGTACGCGGCCGCCGCCTCGGCCGAGTTCCCGCAACTGGGCACCGGCGGCATCGCCCCGATGGGCGGCCCGGCGTACGACTACGACGGGACCAGCACGTCGCGGACCCGGTGGCCGGCCTACTACGACGGGGTGCCACTGTTCTACGAGTGGAGCCGGGACTACATCAAGGAGTTCCGCCTCGACTCCGACGGGGACGTGACCGACATCCGGCCGGTGGCGCCGACGCTGGTGGTGGACAACCCGATGGACATGGAGTTCGGGCCGGACGGCGCGCTCTACGTGCTGGAGTACGGGGACGGCTACTTCGCCGAGAACCCGGACGCCCAACTGTCCCGGATCGACTTCGTCCGGGGCAACCGGACGCCGATCCCGAAGGTCAGTGGTACGCCGACCGTCGGGCAGGCCCCGCTCACCGTCGCGTTCTCCAGCGCCGGCACCACCGACCCGGACGGTGACAGGCTGAGCTACGCGTGGGACTTCGACGCGGACGGCTCGGTGGACAGCACCGACCCCAACCCGACCTGGACGTTCCAGGAGAACGGCTCGTACACGCCGACGTTGAAGGTGACCGACCGCACCGGACGATCCGCGTCGGCGACCCTGCCGCTGCTTGTCGGCCCGACCGCGCCGGTCATCGAGTTCGTCGCCCCGGTGGCCGGGCAGCCCTTCCAGTTCGGGCAGACGGTCGCGTACGAGGTGAAGGTCACCGACGACCTGCCGGTGGACTGCTCCCGGGTGACTGTCACCTACGTGCTCGGGCACGACGAGCACGGGCACCCGCTCTCCACCGCGACCGGATGCTCCGGGACGATCCCCACCTTCGTGGACGGTGGGCACAGCGGCGCGGACAATCTGACCGCGGTCTTCGTCGCCGAGTACACCGACGCGCCCACCGAGCCGGGTGTGCCGCCGCAGTCCGCCTCGGCCACGGTCGTGCTGGACCCGACCCCGGTGGCCGGCCTGGCCGGCTGACCCCACATGCCGGCCTGGCCGGCTGACTCCACAGCACGATGAGCGGCGGCGACCGGAGAGCATCCGGCCGCCGCCGCTTCGCGTTCCGTCCCGGCTGACTCCGAGCCGCCGCCGTTGACAGCCGACCAGCTTCGAGCCGCCGCCGTTGACCGCCGGCCCCGGCCGGTCAGCTCCAGTCGCTGTCGACGTGGTTGTCGCGCCAGCGTCCGCCCACCGGCGGGGTGTCCAGGCGCATCCCGTCGTCGGCGTTGCCGGCGAGGTCGTTGTCCTCGACCCGGCAGTCCACGCAACTGCCCCGCTCGGTGATCCACAGCCCGTGGGTCTGGGTGCGGTTCTCGTGGTTGTCCCAGATCCGGTTGCCGCGGACGGTGGCCGAGTCGAACGCCGCGTCGATGGTGATGCCGGCCCGCCGCTCGGGCGCCGCGGACAGCTCGTACCCGCAGCCCGGCGGCGGTATGTCCCCGCTCCACGCGCTGATGCCGTCGGGCCGGACCGGCGCCAGGACGAGTTCGTCGCCGGTGTTCGAGGCGACCATGGCCACGGCCCGTCCCACCCGCAGGACCTTGCCCCGGTGCCCGTCGTGCGGCCAGTTCGCGGACCGGTCCACCATGGACCGCTCGGCGTAGCGGACGGTCTCGCCGCCACCGCTGGCGGCCTGCGCGTACTGTCGCCCGTTGTTGCGGATCCGGTTGTTCAGCAGCACGGCGTCGGTCATCTGGTGGTCGATCCGGACGGCGTCCAGCCCGTTTCCCCAGAACTCGTTGCTCTCGATCACCACGTCCCGGACCGGGCCCTGATAGCCGCGCCCGAGGTCGTGGCCGTGGTAGCCGTGCTGGCCGTTACCGCTGATCCGGTTGCCCCGGATGGTGTACGGCCCCGGGCTGTTGCCGACGCTGACTCCGTCGCGGATGTTGCCGTCGATGACACAGTCGGTGAGCAGCCCACCGCGTCCGGCCACCTCCGCGGTGCCCTGCGCGGAGATGTCGAAGCCGGCCTCCAGGTTGCCGGTCATCGTGCAGGCCGAGACGATGAGACCGTCGGCGCCCCAGTCGGAGATGCCGAACCGGTTGCCCTGGCTGTGGCAGCCGATGATGCGGTAGCCGCAGGGTGGGACCCAGTAGTCCTTCTGCAGCTCCAGGAAGATGCCGTTGGTGCCGTTGGCGAGCGTGGTGCAGTTGGCGATGGTCAACCGCTCCATCGCGCCCCAACCGCCGATGCCCACGCCGATGCCGGCGCCGCCGATCTGCTCGCCGTTGTCGAGGCGGCCACAGCCGACCACCACCACGCCGTCGATGAGCGAGTCCTGCAGGAAGTCGCAGCCCAGCCCGGTGGCGGCGGTGTGGTGGATGTAGAGGTTGCGGAACACGCCGCGCACGACGTACTGCAGGCCCAGGCCCTTGGCGAGGTAGTTGTACTCGGCCATCGCCACGCCGGAGCCGTCGATCTGGAAGTCGGCGAAGGTGCAGTCGGCGATGTGCCGGTCCCGGTCGGCGCCGTGCTGCACGGTGGTCCAGAAGGCGAGCGGGGTCGGGTCGGCGCGGTTGCCCTCGTTGCTGAGCATGAACCGGGTCGCCGCCGGGCCGGCGCCGACAAGCGAGACGCCGCTGCGCCACACCGTTCCGGCGTCGCGGATCGAGTAGATGCCCGGCGGGCAGTAGATGACGCGGGCCCGGCCGTCCGAGGCGTACCCGGCGCCGAGGCGGTCCACGAGGGCGGCCAGCGCCGGTTGGTCGTTTGTCGCGCCGTCGCCTGTCAGCCCGTACTCCCGCGCGTCGCAGTAGAGGGGAGCACCGGCAGCGGCGGGCCGCCTGACCCGTATCGAGTTCAACAGCAGCTCGTTCGCCACGGCCACGGGCGGGCTCCCTTCGACGCGTCCGATGCGCTCCGGCGGGGCCGACTTCCCGAGAACGCGGCCGGGAAACCCCGGACGCACACCGACCCCGGCGCCGCGTGGGCGGCGCCGGGGCCGGGAGTACGCGTCAGACGGCGGCGATCAGCAGCGCCGGGCGCTCCACGCAGTCGGCGACGTGCCGCAGGAAGCCACCGGCCACCCCACCGTCGCAGACCCGGTGGTCGAACGTGAGGCTCAACTGGGTCACCTTGCGCACGGCCAACTGCCCGTCGACGACCCACGGCTTGTCCACGATCCGCCCCACCCCGAGCAGAGCCGCCTCCGGGTGGTTGATGATCGGCGTGGAGCCGTCCACGCCGAACACCCCGTAGTTGTTCAGGGTGAAGGTGCCACCGGTGAGTCGGGCCGGCGCGAGCGTCCCGGCCCTCGCCGCGGCGGTGGTCGCCGCCAGCTCGGCGGCCAGCTCGGCAGTGGTGAGTCGCTGGGCGTCGCGCAGCACCGGCACCAGCAGGCCCCGGTCGGTCTGCGCGGCGATGCCCAGGTGCACCCCGGCGGACTGGACGATCCGCTGGCCCTCGGTGTCGACGCGGGAGTTGAGCTGCGGGAACCGACGCAGACCGCTGAGGCAGATCCGGGCCAGCAGGGCCAGGATGCTCACCGGCGCGTCGGGCGTCGCCGCGTTGATCGCCGCCCGGGTCTCCAGCAGCCCGGTGGCGTCGACGTCGACCCAGATGGTCACCTCGGGGATCTCCCGCCGGCTGCGGGAGAGCTTGTCGGCGATCACCTTACGCACGCCGGTGAGCGGGACGATCACGTCGCCGTCGCCCTCCGGGGTCGGCGCGACCTGCGGGTCCGGCACGGCGGCGAGCCGAGCGACGGGGACGGCCAGCGCCGCCTCGACGTCGGCGCGGCGGATCACCCCGCCGGGCCCGCTGCCCCGGACCGTGCCCAGGTCGACGCCGCGCTCCCGGGCCAGCCGACGCACGATAGGCGAGATGACCAGCGCCGCAGGCCCGGGGGCCGCCGCGCTCCCGGCGGCAGTCGGGGCACCGCCCGCAACCGCGATCTCGACCGCATGCAGATCAGGGGCCGCGGTCGGAACGGCACCGGCATCAGCCGCGGCGGCTTCGGCCGGTTCGGGGGCCACTGCCAGGCGCGTTCGACGCCGGCGGCGCGTCGCGCCGCCGTGCCCGGTGCCGTACCCGATCAGCACGTTGCCGGAGCCGGCCCGCTCCTCCTCGCGGTAGGTGGCGTGCCCGGCGGGCTCGTCGCCGCCGTCCAGGGGCGCGATGGTGATCAGCGGCTGGCCGACCGGACGGACCTCACCCGCCGCGCCGTGCAGGGTCACGACCCGGCCGGCGTACGGGCAGGGCACGTCGACGACGGCCTTGGCGGTCTCCACCTCGACCACGCTCTGGTCGACGGTGACGACGTCGCCCACGGCGACCCGCCACTCGACGATCTCGGCCTCGCTCAGCCCCTCCCCGAGGTCGGGCAGGAGGAAGACCTGGGTCCGCTCGACGGTGGTCATGCCGCCGCCCAGCGCGCGTCCGGCTGGTCGTCCCACTGCAGGCGGGCCACCGCGTCGAGCACCCGGTCCACCCCGGGCAGGTGGGTGTGCTCAAGCATCGGCGCCGGATACGGGATGTCCAGCCCGGCGACCCGCAGCACCGGGGCGTGCAGCGCGTGGAAGCAGCGCTCCTGCACCCGGGCCGCGATCTCGGCGCCGACGCCGGCGAACCCGGGTGCCTCCTGGATCACCACGCACCGGCCGGTACGCCGGACCGACGCGGTGATGGTGGCGTCGTCGAACGGCACGATGGTGCGTACGTCGACGACCTCCAGGTCCCAGCCCTCCTCGCGGGCGGCCTCGGCGGCCTCCAGCGCGACGGGGACGGCCGGCCCGTACGCCACCAGGGTGGCGTCGCGGCCCCGACGGCGCACGACGGCCCGGCCGAACGGCTCGGTACGCGCCGGCAGCTCCGCGTCGGCGCTGCCGAAGTAGAGCTTCTTGGGCTCCATGAAGACCACCGGGTCGGGGTCGTCGATCGCCTCGCGCAGCAGCGAGTACGCGTCCTCGACTGTCGCCGGGGTGACGACCTTCAGGCCGGGGGTGTGCGCGTAGTACGCCTCGGACGAGTCGCAGTGGTGCTCCACCCCGCCGATGCCACCGGCGTACGGCACCCGGATGACGATCGGCACGCTGAGCTTGCCGCGGGTCCGGTTGCGCAGCTTGGCGACGTGCGAGGCGATCTGCTCGAACGCCGGGTACGCGAACGCGTCGAACTGCATCTCGACCACCGGCCGCAGCCCGGACATGGCCAGGCCGACGGCGAAGCCGACGATGCCGGCCTCCGCGAGCGGGGTGTCGAAGCAGCGCTTCTCGCCGAAGCGGGCCTGCAACCCGTCGGTGATCCGGAAGACGCCGCCGAGCGCGCCGACGTCCTCGCCGAAGACGACCACCCGGTCGTCGGCCGCGAGGGCGTCGGCGAGCGCGGTGTTGAGCGCCTTAGCCATGGTGGTGGCCATCAGGCGTCACCCTCCTCGTCGCGCGCGGCGGCCAGCTCGGCGCGGACCTGCTCGCGCTGCTCGACCAGCTGCGGGGTGGGCTCGGCGTAGACGTGGTCGAAGAGGCTCAGCGGGTCGACAGTGGGCTGGGTGTTCATCCGGGCGCGCAGGTCCGCCGCGTACGCCTCGGCCTGCTCGGCGACCTCGGCGACCGCCGCGTCGTCGAGCACGCCACGGGCGCGCAGGTACGTCTCCAGGCGGGCCAGCGGGTCGCGGTCGCGCCAGGCGTCGACCTCGGCGCCGTCGCGGTAGCGGCTGGCGTCGTCGGCGTTGGTGTGCGGCTCCATCCGGTAGGTGTGCGCCTCCACCAGGAAGGGCCCCTTTCCGGCGCGGGCGTGCGCGACCGCGCGGGTCAGCACGGCGAGCACCGCGACCGGGTCGTTGCCGTCGACCTGCTCGCTGGGCACGCCGTAGCCGACGCCCTTGTACGCCAACGACGGCGCGGCGGTCTGCCGGGACAGCGGGACGCTGATGGCGTACCTGTTGTTCTGGACGAAGTAGACGACAGGCGCTTTGAACACGGCGGCGAAGTTGATGCCCTCGTGGAAGTCGCCCTCGCTCGTCGCGCCGTCACCGATGAAGGCAAGCGCCACCGTGTCACGCCCCTGGTACGCCTCACCGTGCGCCAGACCGGCGGCGTGCACGCACTGGGTGGCGAGCGGGGTGCACTGCGGCGCGGTGTGCACAGCGGTGGGGTCGTAGCCGCAGTGCCAGTCGCCGCGTAGCAGCGTGAGCACCTCGACCGGGTCGATGCCCCGGGCAACCAGCGCCATCGATTCGCGGTAGGTGGGGAACACCCAGTCGGTGTCGCGAACGGCGAGCACGGCTGCCACCTGGCACGCCTCCTGGCCGCGCGACGACGGGTAGACGGCCAACCGGCCCTGCTTGGTAAGCGCGGTCGCCTGGGTGTCGAACCGGCGGCCGAGCACCATCCGGCGGTACAACTCCCGCAGCGCCTCCACGGGCGGCTCCGGGTAGTCGGTGCGGGCCGGCAGCGGCGTACCGGTCGGATCGAGCAGGCGGACCGGTTCGGCGTCCGGCAGCAGCGGGCGTGCCGGGTCGGGCGGGGTGACCGTCCGACGAGCGCGCGGGGATGCCCTGCGGACCGCCTGGGGTGTGGTCGTCACGGCGGGACCTCCTGGGACGTGTGGTGTGCCTATGCTTCCGCCTGAGGGATGATTGACTCAAGATCCACGCAGAAGGCGGGACGTCTGGCATGCGGGAGGCGTGTAGGTGAGCCAGGAGACCGGAGACACGGCGGGCGGGCCAACCGGATCGGGACGATCGGCCCGAGCCATGGACGAGGTCGACAGGCGGATCCTGGACGAGCTGGTCCGCGACGGGCGGACGTCGGTCCGCACCCTGGCCGAGCGGATCCACATCTCGCGCACCAACGCGTACGCCCGGGTGGAGCGCCTGCTGCGCGACGGCGTGATCACGGGCTTCCGGGCGCAGGTGGCGCCCGAGGCGGCCGGGTTGGGCACGTCGGCGTACATGGCGTTGACGATCGAGCAGAACACCTGGCGGGAGGTGTCGGCCGAACTGGCCCGAGTGCGCTACGTCGAGCACGTCGCGTTGCTCAGCGGCGAGCACGACGTGCTGGCCCTGGTCCGGGCTCCGGACAACGCCACCCTGCGGGACGTGGTGCTGGACCGGGTGCAGCGGATCGCCGGAGTCCTGTCGACGCGGTCGTGGCTGGTCTTCGAGGAGTTCGACGGGACACAGAGCCCGTGGCAGTAGCTCTATAACACGAACCAGTTGACAAATACCCCGATCGGCGGGTTCGGGGAATAAATCCCCCGTACGCTCCGCGACGTGGCTATCGCAAACGAGTTGTGGACACAGGCCAGGGTCGTCGCCACCCCGCCCCCACCGCCCGCGCCGACATCGACGTCCGCCGACCCGCGCTCCTTCCGCGGGGACATCGAAGGCATGCGGGCCGTGGCCGTACTGCTGGTGCTCCTCGGCCACGCCGGAGTGCCGCACCTGCCGGCCGGCTTCGTCGGCGTGGACGTGTTCTTCGTGATCTCCGGTTTCCTCATCACCGGCCTGCTGCTCGACGAACTCGACAACCGTGGGCGGCTCTCGCTCGCCACCTTCTACGCCCGGCGGGCGAAGCGCCTCCTTCCCGCCGCCGCGACGGTGCTCGTCGCCACCCTGGTGCTCACCTACTTCTTCCTACCTCGCGGCCGCTGGTCCACGACGGCCTGGGACGTCATCGCCAGCGCCTGCTACGCCATGAACTGGCGCATGGCCGGGCAGTCCGTCGACTACGTCGCGGCCAACAGCGCCCCGAGCATCGCCCAGCACTTCTGGTCCCTCGCCGTCGAGGAGCAGTTCTACCTCGTCTGGCCACTGCTGCTGCTCGCCCTGGGCTGGTTCGCCCGCCGTCGGGGACGCGGGCACCGCGGCCTCTACCTGCTCGGGCTCGCCCTGATCGCGGTCCCGTCGTTCGCCTGGGCGCTGTACGCCTCGCCGACCGACCCGTCGGCGTACTACGTCACCACCACCCGGATGTGGGAGCTGGCCCTCGGCGGTGCCGTCGCCGTCACGGCGACCCGGTTGAGCCGGTCTCCGCGCCTGGTGGCCGTACCCCTGGCCTGGGCCGGGCTGCTCGCCGTCGGCACGTCGGCCGTGCTGATCGGCTCGACGGCCGGCTTCCCCGGGTACGCCGCGCTCGGCCCCACAGTCGGCACCGCCGCCGTCATCGCGTTCGGACCGGCGGCCGGCCGCGCCGGGCCCGCCCTCCTGCTGGGCAGACAACCACTGCGCTACGTCGGCGGGATCTCGTACTCGCTCTACCTGTGGCACTGGCCGGTGCTGATCGCCGCGCAGGCGCAGTTCGGCGACCTCGGCGTCGGCGCCGCGCTCGCTGTCGTCGCCGTCTCGGCGATCCCCGCCGCCCTGACGTACCACCTCGTCGAGAATCCGGTACGCCGCTCACCGACCCTCACCGACCAGCCGGCCGTCGCCCTGCGCGTCGGCGCGGTGTGCACCGGCGCGGCCGCGCTGGCCGGCCTCGCGTTCCAACTGGCCATCCCCTCGACGGACAACCCGACCCCCGCCTCGTCGGTCATCATGGGCCAGGTGCCCGGCGCCAGTACGCAGGCGGCGCCACCGGCGGCGCCCGGGGCCGTGGCTCTCGGCTCCTCGCCGCGCACCAGCCCGGCCGGACGACCCGTCGACCGGGTCGACTCGATCACCCCCAACCCGGTGACGGCGGCGCGCGACGCACCGTCGTTCCTGACGACGAAGAGTTGCCACGTGTCGGTGGAATCCTCGACGCCCGAGGTGTGCGTCTACGGCAACCAGAACGCGGCGACCACGATCGCGCTCGTCGGCGACTCCCACGCCGACCACTGGGTTCCGGCCATGCGGCGGGCAGCGGAGACGAACGGCTGGCGCCTCGCCACCTACACCAAGTCCGGCTGCCCGTTCCTCACGGCGGAGATCACCCAGAACGACAGGCCCTACACCTCCTGCACCGAGTGGAACCGGAAGGTACGGGAGGGACTGCTCGGCGGGAACCGGCCCGACCTCCTGATCGTCACCAACGCCGAGTACCCGGTCGACGGCGAGCCGGGGCGGTCCGCGATGGCCCGCGAGATGCGCAAGACGTGGAGCGGCATGGTCGCGGAGAAGATTCCGGTGGTGGTGCTGCGGGACACGCCGCTGCACCTCACCGACATCGCCGAGTGCGTGTCCAAGAACCCGAAACGCCTGACGAAGTGCGCCACTCCCCGGCAGGAGGCCCTCGGCCGTGGGGGCGGCCCCGCCCAGGAGGAGGCCGCCGACGGTCTCGACGGCGTCCGGCTGGTCGACCTCAACGACTGGATCTGCCCCGCGGACCGCTGCGCCCCCGTCATCGGAGGCGTCCTCGTCTGGCGCGACGCGCACCACCTGACCGCCACCTACTCGGCGACCCTCGCACCTCGGGTGGGCGCCGCGCTCAAGCCGATAATCGCCGGGCTGTGACAGCTACGACCGGCGGGAGGCTCACCGCTCGGGCGGGGCCTCCAGGCCCTCGCGGTCGGCAAGCTCCAGCAGGGGCTCCAGCGAGTGCCGGTCACCGTCGAGGCCGGCGTGCGGGTCACCGCGCTCGGCGAACCGGGCCGGGACGGTGAGCACGTCGAAGTCCTCCGGTCGGGCATCGTCCAGCTCGGCCCAGTCCAACGGCGCCGACACCGGCGCCCGGGGGGTCGGCCGAATCGAGTACGCCGAGGCCATCGTGTGGTCGCGCGACATCTGGTTGTAGTCGACGAAGACCGGCTTGTCCCGCTGCTCCCGCCACCACGTCGTGGTCACCAGCTCCGGCAGCCGGCGCTGCATCTCGAGACCCAGCGCGAGGACCGCCCGGCGACACTCGCCGAAACTCCACCTCGGCTCGATCGACAGGTAGACGTGCAGGCCCCTACCGCCGGTGGTCTTCGGATAGCCGGTCATGCCCAGCTCGGCGAGGAACGCCCGCACCTCCCGGGCCACCGGCACCACCTGCTCGAAGCCGACGCCAGGCATCGGATCGAGGTCGATGCGCAGCTGGTCCGGGCGCTCCACGTCGGTGGCCGACACCGGCCACGGGTGGAAACGCAGGGTGCCCAGGTTGGCCGCCCAGATCACCACCGCCAGCTCGCTCGGCGCGACCTCGTCGGCGGTCCGGCCGCTGGGAAAGGTGATGTGGGCGGTCCGCACCCAGTCGGGCGCGCCCGCCGGCAGCCGCTTCTGGTAGAACGCGTCGCCGCGGTTGGTCTGCCGGGTCGCTATCGTCGCGCCCTCGAAGACGCCGCGCGGCCAGCGTTCCAGCATGGTCGGCCGGTCGCGCAGCGCGCGCAGGATGCCGTCGCCGACAGCCAGGAAGTAGCGGACCACGTCCAGCTTGGTCAGGCCGCGCTCCGGGAAGTACGGCTTGTCGGGGCTGGAGACGCGGACCAGCCGCTCCCCCACCCGGATCTCCTCCGCCGCCGTGGCCACGCCCCAGAGGGTACGGCGTGGGACGCCGGCCCGGGGGCTACCGGCCGGACAGCGTGGCGCAGTGCCGCGGCATCGGCCGGCCGGCCGCAGAGGAGCCGGTGGCCGGGACCCGGCACCGTCGGGCGGGCACCGCGGTCTCGGCGTGCCGGTCATCGCTCGGCACCCGGCCGAGCACCGCGCGGTTACGCGGTGCGGCGCCCGGGTAGGGGGTCGGCATGGCGGAACTGTCGACGCTCTGGATCATCCGGCACGGGGAGAGCACCGCGAACGTGGCGGCCACCCGGGCCGAGGCTGACGGCGCGGAGTTGATCGGGCTCAGCCACCGCGACGCCGACGTGCCGCTCTCCCCCACCGGCGAGGAGCAGGCGCGGGCGACCGGCCGGTGGCTCGCCGGGCTGCCCGAGGACCGGCGCCCCGACGTGGCGGTGGTGTCGCCGTACCTGCGGGCGGTGTCCACGGCCGAGCTGGCGCTGCACGGCACCGGGGTGCCGGTGAGCCGGGACGAGCGGCTGCGCGACCGGGAGTTGGGCATCCTCGACGGCCTCACCGGGCACGGGGTGCGCCGACGGTTTCCGGACGAGGCCGAGCGCCGCGACCGGCTGGGCAAGTTCTACTACCGGCCGCCCGGCGGTGAGGCCTGGACCGACGTGGCGCTGCGGCTGCGGACGCTGCTCGGTGACCTGCGCCGCGACCACGAGGGCCAGCGGGTGCTGCTCTTCGGTCACGACGCGCTCGTCTTCCTGCTGCGTTACCTGGTGGAGGGGCTGACCGAGCCGGAGCTGATGGCGCTGACCCGCGAGCACGTGATCGCCAACTGCTCGATCACCGACTGGACCGCCGACGGCGACGGCCAACTGACGCTCGGTGGATTCAACGAGATCGGCCACCTGCACCGGCAGGGCGCCGAGCCGACCAGGGAGGACGAGATCCATGCCGAACCGGTCTGAGGTGAAGGTGATCACGCCGGGACTGCTGCGGGACTGGGCGCTGCCGGTGCCGGCCGGCGGCAAGGAGAGCCGGGGCACCGTGCTCGTGATCGGCGGTTCCCGCTTCACCCCCGGGGCGGTCCTGCTCGCCGGGGTGGCCGCGCTGCGCGCCGGCGCCGGGGTGCTCCAGCTCGCCGCCGCCGAGTCCACCGCGGCCACGCTGAGCATCCAGGTGCCCGAGGCACTGGTGGTCGGGCTGCCGGAGACCTCCGACGGCGCGGTCGCCGCCGATCGGGACGGCCAGCTCGGTGAGCTGGTCGCCGCCGCCGACGTGGTGGCGCTGGGCCCCGGCCTGAAGGGCATCGACGAGACGGGCCGGCTGCTGGATCTCGTCCTGGAGGCGGCCGGGCAGCACACCCCACTGGTCCTGGACGCGTACGCCCTGGGCGCGCTCAGCCACGAGCCGAAGCTGTTGGTCGGCTCGGGCCGCCCGGTGGTGCTCACCCCCAACGTCACCGAGGCCGGGCACCTGCTCGGCCGGGATCCGGGTGACGACCTGGGCGCCGAGGCCGCCGAGCTGGCCGGCCGGTACGAGGCCGTCGTCTCGCTCTACGGCCACGTGGCCGCCCCGGACGGGCGCGGCTGGCGGGAGGAGAGCGGGGACGCGGGGCTCGGCACGTCCGGCAGCGGCGACGTGCTCGCCGGCCTGCTGGCCGGGCTGCTCTCCCGGGGCGCCGACCCGGCGCAGGCGGCCTGCTGGGGGGCGTTCGCGCACTCGGTGAGCGGCCAGCGGTTGATCCCCCGCTACGGCCGGATCGGTTTCCTGGCCCGGGAACTGCTCGACGAGATCCCCCGCACCCTGGCGATGGTCTGAGGCGGTTTCACCTGTTTCCCCGTTCGGCGTGGGGGTACCGGATGCCCACCAGCCAAGACTTTTCAGGGAGGTCATGCCGGTGTCGACCGATGCCATCGTCCTGCTCAAAGAGGACCACAAGGAGATGCGCCGCCTGTTCAAGGCCTTCCAGGATGCCGAGGAGGGGCCTGCGAGCAAGCGGCAGAAGCTGGTGGACCAGATCCTGGAGGCCCTCACGGTCCACACCTACCTGGAGAACGAGGTGATGTACCCGGAGGTCCGCCGGCTCCTGCCCGACCTGGAGGACGACATCCTCGAGTCGTACGAGGAACACCACGTCGCGGACGTGCTCTGCCTCGAACTGGCCGCCATGAACGCCGACGACGAGCGCTTCAACGCCAAGACGACAGTGCTGATCGAGAACGTCACCCACCACGTCGAGGAGGAAGAGGAGGAGTGGTTCCCCAAGGTCCGCGAGGCGTTGGGCCGTAAGCAGCTCCAGGAGATCGGCGAGAAGATGATCGCGCTGCGTGCGGACGCGCCGCGTACCCCCACCCAGCCGAAGGCGATCAAGAAGGCACGCGACGCGGTGACGGCCTGAGCCCACCACCGTCCGACGAGGGGCCCGGCGCGATGCCGGGCCCCTCGTCGCGTACCGCGGATCAGTCGCCCGAGCCCGGCTCGGCCATCCGACGGTGCTGCTCGGCCTTGAGCTTGTCCGGGATGATCTTCCCGGCGGCCGTCTGCACCTTGTTGACCAGCGAGCCGGCGGTGACGGTCTGGTCCCCCTTCATCAGCGCGGCGAAGCCCTGCGCGGCGACCTCGGCCGGGTCGTCCTTCTTTCCGGCGCCCACCCGGGTGTCCTGCATCTCGGCCCGCTCGAAGAACGCGGTGTCGGTCGGCCCGGGCATCAGCGCGGTAACCGTGACGCCGGTGTCCTTCAGCTCGTTGCGCAGCGCCTCGGCGAACGACTGCACGAACGACTTCGACGCGTTGTAGACCGCCTGGAACGGTCCCGGCATGGTGGAGGCGATCGACGAGGTGAACAGCACCCGGCCCGCGCCCCGCTCGACCATGCCGGGCAGCAGTCGCTTGGCCAGGTGCACGGTCGACCGCACGTTGAGATCGACGATCTCCAACTCGTCACGCAGGTTGGTGCCGCCGACGAACGCGCCGCCGGCTCCCCGACCGGCGTTGAGCGCCAGCGCGTCCAGGGGGCGTCCGGTCCTGGCGACCGCGCTCACCAACTCCTCGACGCCCTGCTCGGTGGACAGGTCGACGCGGACCGGCTGGATCTGGGCGCCTCCGTCGCGGCGCAGCTTGTCGGCGGCCGCGGCGATGGCGTCGTCCTCGGCGGCGACGACCAGGTCGAAACCGTGCTCGGCGAACTGCACGGCCAACTCGTAGCCGATTCCGCTGGACGCCCCGGTGACCAGTGCGAGCGGCCGGCCGGTGGTCGGTGTGGTCATGGTTGTCGACTCCTCTCCTACGGGTGCGGCAGACCTCATTCGAATGCCCTCCCACGGGCGGTCCAACCACCTCGGCGTGTCACGTCGGTAGGTCGGCCGGGTCCGCCCCGGCCGACCCCGGTAGGATCGGCGCGGGCCGTTACTGGCGCGTGGGGATGGAGAACCATCGGGGAGCGGCCCCGTCACACGGACGTTTGCCGAGCGCCTGGGCCTTCCCGCACGTCTGTTGGAGGTCGCATGTCGCACAACGCCGAATCCACCGCATTCCGGAGCGCCCTCGAGGTGATCCGGGCTGTCGAGCCGCGGGTGGCCGACGCCATCGGCGCCGAGCTGACCGACCAGCGGGAGTCGCTCAAGCTCATCGCCAGCGAGAACTACGCCTCCCCGGCGACCCTGCTGGCCATGGGCAACTGGTTCAGCGACAAGTACGCCGAGGGCACCGTGGGGCGTCGCTTCTACGCCGGCTGCCAGAACGTCGACACCGTCGAGGCGCTCGCCGCCGAGCACGCCCGTGAGCTGTTCGGCGCGGCGCACGCCTACGTGCAGCCGCACTCGGGCATCGATGCCAACCTGGTCGCGTTCTGGGCGGTGCTCGCCGACCGGGTGGAGTCCCCCGCGCTGAAGAAGGCCCAGGTCCGCCAGGTCAACGACCTCACCGAGGCGGACTGGTTCGCGCTGCGCCGCGAGCTGGGCAACCAGCGGATGCTCGGCATGTCGCTGGACGCCGGCGGTCACCTCACCCACGGTTTCCGGCCGAACATCTCCGGCAAGATGTTCGACCAGCGCAGCTATGGCACCGACCCAGCGACCGGCCTGATCGACTACGACCGGGTGGCCGAGGCGGCGCGCGAGTTCAAGCCGCTGATCCTGGTCGGCGGCTACTCGGCGTACCCCCGGAAGGTGAACTTCCGGATCCTGCGGGAGATCGCCGACTCGGTCGGCGCCACCTTCATGGTCGACATGGCGCACTTCGCGGGCCTGGTGGCCGGCAAGGTCTTCACCGGCGACTTCGACCCGGTGCCGCACGCGCACATCGTCACCACCACCACCCACAAGTCGCTGCGCGGCCCGCGTGGCGGCATGGTGCTCTGCCAGCCGGAGCTGGCCGACCAGGTGGACCGGGGCTGCCCGATGGTGCTCGGCGGTCCGCTGCCGCACGTGATGGCCGCCAAGGCCGTCGCCCTCGCGGAGGCCCGCCGCCCCGACTTCGCCGACTACGCCCAGCGGATCGTGGACAACTCGCAGGCCCTCGCCGAGGGGCTGCTGCGCCGGGGCGCGACGCTTGTCACCGGCGGCACCGACAACCACCTGGTGCTTATCGACGTGTCCGGCTACGGGCTCACCGGCCGGCAGGCCGAGCAGGCCCTGCTCGACTCGGGCATCGTCACCAACCGCAACTCGGTCCCGCAGGACCCGAACGGCGCCTGGTACACGTCCGGCATCCGGATCGGCACCCCGGCGCTCACCACGCGCGGGCTGGGCACCGCCGAGATGGACCAGACCGCGGAGCTGATCCACACCGTGCTGACCCAGACCACGGCCGG
The DNA here is from genome assembly GCF_043197115.1 of Micromonospora sp. NPDC049275. Taxonomy (NCBI): domain Bacteria; kingdom Bacillati; phylum Actinomycetota; class Actinomycetes; order Micromonosporales; family Micromonosporaceae; genus Micromonospora; species Micromonospora sp. NPDC049275. The sequence goes on along the minus strand of NZ_JBICSN010000002.1, from coordinate 502,974 downwards.
CGCCAACGCCGACGGGACCCCGTCCAAGGCGAAGTACACGCTCGACGCCGACCTGGCCGACAAGATCGCCCGCCAGGCCACCGACCTGCTGGCCCCGTACCCGCTCTACCCGGCCATCGACCTGGCCTGACGGTCGCGCCGGCCGAGCGGTCGGCGGCACTCGCCCCCACGAGCGGTATACCGCGGCGTCATGACCATGACTCCGCGGTATACCGCTCAGCGGTGTGACCGCCCCGGCGGGCGGGCGGGGGTCAGTTCAGGGGACGCTTGAGGTGATAGCGGTGGACCTCGGTGCTGCCCTGCACGTTGTTCACGTCCTCGGCGGCAGAGACCAGCTCCCAGCCCTCCCGGCCGGCCCGGTTGAGGTGCGCGATGGCCGTGTCGCCGTAGGCGGTGATGTCCTTACGCGACCCGTCCGGGCCGTACCAGACGAACGAGACGGTGAAATTGCGGCCCTGTCCCTGATAGCGGCGGACGAGCAAGGCGTACTCCCAGGCAACCATGCGGCCCATTATGACCGTCCACGCAGGAGCTCGTCGGTGATGAGGGCGGCGAGCCGGTCCAACCCCGTGTCGATCTGCTCGGGCGTCACCGCGCTCACCGACAACCGCAGCGCGCACACCGGCGCCGTGTCGTCGTAGAAGTGCGCCATCGGCGTCCAGAGCACCCCGTAGTCCCGCGCCGAGCGGTCCAGCAGCGCGTCGTCGACAGCGAACGGCACGGTCACCACCACGAAGAACCCGCCGGCCGGCACCGTCCACCGCACCACCGCCGGCCGGCCGGGCCGGTCCGGGAAACGCCGCGCCAGCCCGGCGACGAGATGGCGCAGATTGCGGGCGTACGCGGCCCGCTCCCGGGTGTTCGCGGGCACCAGGCTGCACCCGTGCTCCAGCAGCCGACCGCCGATCACCGCCTGCGCGATCGGCGAGGTGTTCACAGTGACCATGCTCTTGATCATGGCGAGCTGGTCCGCGAGCGGGCCGACCCGACCGTCCGGCCCGGCCACCCGCTGGTCGGCGACCACGTAACCGACCCGCGCCCCGGGCAGCACGGTCTTGGCGAACGAGCCGAGGTAGACCACCCGACGGTCGGTGTCCAGCGCCTTGAGGGTGGGCGGACGCGGCCCGTCCTCGACGGGAAACAGCCCGTACGGGTTGTCCTCCAACAGCAGCAGATCCTCCTCGGCGGCCAGCGCCAACAGCCGCCGTCGGTCGGCGACGTCGATGCTGACCCCGGACGGGTTGGCGAAGTCGGGCAACACGTAGCAGGCGCGCGGCCGGCGGCCCTCCGCCCGGGCCCGGCGCACCTGTGCCCGCAGGTCGGCGAGATCCACCCCGGACGGTCCACCGGCGACCGGCCACACCGGCAGGTCCACCAGGCGAGCCGCCCCGGTCAGCCCGACGTAGGTCGGGGCGACCGCCAGCAGCACGTCCGCCGGACTGGCCCGCAACGCCCGCAGCACCAGGAACATCGCCTCCTGGCAGCCGACGGTCACCACGACGGCCTCCGGGTCGACGGTGATCCCCTCGTCGATCGCGAGGTTGCGGGCGATGAGGTGGTGCACGATGCCCTTGGTCCGGCCGTACTGCAGCAGCAGCCGTCGCGCCTGCTCGGGCGTGTGACCCCGCTCATCGACGAGGTGCCTGTGGAACGTGTCCAGGTGCCGGTGCACCGCCGCGACGTCGAAGAACTCCTCGTACGGGCGTCCGGCCGCGAGCGACACCGCCGCCGGATAGCGTTCGGACACCTCGTTGAGGAAGTTCATCGAGGTCAGCGCCGGGTCACCCAGCGCAGGGTGCAGGTCGGCGACGCGCAGGTCGGCAGGCTCGGTCGCGGCCACCGCTCAGCCCACCCCGAGCGTCCGCAGCTCGGCCGCCCCCGCCGGGTCCGCGCAGCCGGCCAGGGTCAGGGCGTCGCGCACCTCGGCGGCGAGCACCGCCAACGCGTCCTGCGCGCCGCGCCGCCCGCCGACGGCCAGCGCCCAGAGCAGCGGACGACCCACCAGGACACCCGCCGCGCCCAACGCCAGTGCTCGCAGCACGTCGGTGCCCCCACGGATGCCGCTGTCCAGCAGCACCTGCGCACCGTCGCCGACGGCGTCGACGACCTCCGGCAGCATGGTGACGCTTGCCGGCGCTCCGTCCAACTGCCGGCCGCCGTGGTTGGACACCACCACCGCGTCCGCCCCGATGCGTACCGCCTCGACCGCGTCGCGGGGATCCAGCAGCCCCTTGACGACCAGCGGCAGGTCGACGTGCTCCCGCAGCCAGGCCAGATCCGCCCAGCCCAGGGCCGACTCGAACGACGCGTCGGTGTGCGCGGCGATCGCGGACACACCGGGGGCGCCGGCGTGCGCCAACGCGTCCCGGCCGTGCGGCAGGTTCGCGGCGACGACGTCGGCCGGGAGGCGGAACGCGTTGCGCAGGTCACGCGGGCGACGACCGAGCACCGGAACGTCCACGGTGACCACCAGCGCGTGGCAGCCCGCCGCGACGACCCGGTCCAGCAGGTCGCGGACCAGCGCCCGATCCCGCAGCCAGTAGAGCTGGAACCAGACCACCGCGCCGGCCGCGGTGATCTCTTCGATCGGCGTGCTGCTCAACGTGCTCGCCACATACGGCACGCCGGCCGCGCCGGCCGCCGCCGCGAGGCCGACTTCCCCGTCCGGGTGTACGAGCCGCTGGTACGCCATGGGGGCCACCCCGACCGGCATCGCGTACGGGCGGCCGAGCAGTCGGGTGCCGAGATCCACGGCGTACCCCCCGCGCAGCACCCGGGGCAGCACGGCGACCCGGTCCAGCGCGGCTCTGTTGGCGGCCAGGGTCACCTCGGCCGCGCTGCCGCCGGCGACGTAGTCCCACACGTCCGGGGCCAGCACGGCCCGCGCCCGCTGCCCGTAGTCGGCGAACGTCACCGGCGGCGTCCCGGTCGGCAGGTCGGCCAGCACCGGCTCAGCCACCGCGCACCCCCGCGTCGGCCGCCGCGCCACCCGGGCCACCCGGGCCACCCGGGCCACCAACCGGACCAGCGTCGGCCGGGTCGGCGAACGTTTCCTCCCGCAGCGGCGGCAGCCCGAAGCGTTCCCGCAGGAACGCCGCCGCGCTCGCCTGCGCCCGCCAGCCGTCGGTGAACACGCCGGGCATGGCGAAGAACCCGTGGATCATCTGCCGATAGTGGTCGAGGCGGGTGGGCACACCGGCGGCGCGCAGCCGCTGCGCGTAGCGCTGACCCTCGGCGCACAGCGGGTCCAGCTCGGCGGTGACCACAAGCGCCGGAGGCAGGCCGGACAGGTCCTCGGCGAGCAGTGGCGACGCCAGCGGATCGCGGGAGTGCTCCGGGTCGGCCAGGTAGTGCGTGCGGTACCAGGCCACCGAACGGCGGTTGAACAGCGCCGGGTCGTCGTCGACCGGGCCGGACGGCTCGGCGCTGACGTCGGTGTTCGGATAGACCAGGAGCTGCGCCACGAGCGCGGGCCCGCCGGAGCGGCAGAGCAGGCTCACCGCCGCCGCGAGGTTCCCGCCCGCGCTGTCCCCGCCCACCGCCAGCCGGGTCGGATCCACGCCGAACGAGTCGGCGTTCCCGGCGATCCACACGGTGGCGGCGTGGCAGTCGTGCACCGCGGCCGGGAAGGGGTGCTCCGGGGCCAGCCGGTAGCCCACGGTCACCACCTGACAGCCCACCGCGTTGGCCAGTCGTCGGCAGATGCCGTCGGCGGTGTCGATGCTGCCGAGCGTCCACCCGCCGCCGAAGAAGTAGAGCAGGGTGGGCAGCGGCCCCGGCCCGGCCGGCCGGTACACCCGGATCGACAGGTCCCCGCCGGGACCGGGGATGCGCTCGTCGCGTACCTCGGCGACCTGCTCGACCGCGCCGCCGCCGGCGCGGATCGCGGCCAGGTCCGCGGCGCGCGCCTCGGTGAGGGTCTGCGTGTACAGCGGCGGCGTGCCGGCCGCGGCGCGGGCGGCGCGGTACGCCGCCACCTCCGGGTGCGGGGCCATGCGGGTCTCCTATCCGCCGGTGCTGACCAGCAGCTTGTCGATGCCGCGCAGGAAGAGGCTGCCGCTGTACGTCGGGGTCTCGGTGACCGCGAGCCCGGGGAACCGGGCGAACAGGCGGGGCAGCGCGAGGCGGCCCTCCAGCCGGGACACCGCCGCGCCGAGGCAGAAGTGCAGGCCCACACCGAAGGCCAGCGACGGTGGGCCGGGACGGGTGGGGTCGAAGGCGTCCGGGTCGGGAAACCGCGCCGGGTCCCGGTTGGCGGCCCCGACGATGATGAGCACGTTGTCGTCGCGGGCGACAGGCACGCCGGCCAGCACGGTGTCCTCCGGCGCGGCCCGGGCGAGGAAGTGCACGGGGCTCTGCAGGCGCAGCACCTCGTCGACGCAGCCCCTGGCGAGGTCGTCGTCGGTGGGCAGCGCGGTGACCGCCCCCGGGTGGTCCAGCAGCAGGGGCAGGCCGTTGCTGAACATGTAGACGGTGGTGACGAAGCTGGCGTTGAACAGGACGATCAGGTTGCTGATCAGCTCCTCCTCGGTCAGCTCCACCTCGCCCGAGCCGACCGCCTCCACGAGGCCGCTGATCAGATCCTCGCCGGGGGTGCGGCGGCGGTGGGCCAGCAACTCCCGGTAGAACGCCCGCAGCTCCTGCGCGGCGGTGTTCGCGGCGGCCAGCCGCTGCGGCGTCTTCCCGGCCACGTCGAGGAACTCGTCGATGCGCTCCACCCGGTCCCGGTACCAGGGCAGCTCCGCCGCTGGAATGCCGATGAACTCCGCCATCACCAGGGCGGGAATGGGGTACGCGAAGTCCGCCACGAAGTCGACGACACCGTCACCGGCGTCGGCCATCCGGTCCAGCAGCTCGTCGACGACCCGCACGATCACCGGCTCCAACGCGCCGAGGCGACGCGGGGTGAAGGTGCGGGAGAAGACGTGCCGCATCCGGGTGTGATCAGGCGGGTTGATGAACATCATCGAGGTCTGGAAGGTGCGCAGGATCTCGTGGTCCTCCCAGCCCGGCGGGGGCTGCTTGGTCCACTGCGGATCGCGCAGCAGCCCGTCGATCAGGTCGTAGCCGACCGCCACCGCCGACACCGTACGGTGCTCGGCGCGCGGCGGCACGGCGCTGACCGGCCCGAGCCGGTGCAGTTCGGCGTACCACGGGTACGGGTTCTGGCGGCCCTCTTCGCTGTACAGGCCGGTGAGCAGGTCCTGCACCGTCACGACGTTCTCCTCCCCAGGATGTCGGCGCCCGGGGACGGCGGGATCGGCCGCCGCCCCCGGGCCGGTGTCACAGGCCGAGCAACCGCAACGGCACGGCGTCGGCCATCGCCTGGTTGCCGGCGTCGTTCGGGTGGATGTGGTCCCCCGAGTCGTACGCCTGCAGCAACTGGCTGGGCCGGGCCGGGTCGCGCAGCACCCGGTCGAAGTCGAGCAGCCCGTCGAACTCCCGGCTGCCGCGCAGGTACGCGTTCACGGCCTGCCGGGTCGCCTCCTTCTCCGGCGTCCACACCCCCGGGGCGCCGTGCCCCTCGTACGGGGTCAGCGTGGCCACCAGGCTGGTCAGCCCGCGCTGCTGGAGCTGCTGGTTGATCTGCCGGAGAGTGGCGATGATCGCCTCCGGCGAGTCGTTGGACATCCAGATGTCGTTGATGCCCAGGTGTGTGACGACCGTACGGACCCCGGTCTGCGGATAGACGTCCTCGTTGAGGCGGGCCGCCGCGTTCGGGCCGAGCTGGAAGTAGCCGGGGTAGTCGCCGGCGCCCGGCTCGGTGCCCTCGTGGTTGAGGCGGTTACCGGCCAGGCTCAGGTTGAGCACGCCGGGGGTGCGCCGGTCCGGCCGGTCGGCGAGCAGCCGGTCGGAGAGCAGGTCGGGCCAGCGCCGGTTGGCGTTGACAGTGCTGCCGTTGGCGTCGCCGATGGAGTCGCTGAGCACCACAAGCGCGCCGGGGGTGGCCTTGCGCTGCACGTCCACTCCGGACAGGAAGAACCAGCAGCAGGCGGGTCGGATGGTGAACCCGGTGCCGTCGGCGGCCCCGGTCAGGTCCCCCGCGCCGATGAAGTTGGTCTGCTGGGACTGCCCGTGGAAGGTGGTCGGCCCGGTCGGTGTCGGGAAGTGCAGGGTGACCACCAGGTCGCTGTCGTCCGCGACGGTGAAGGTCAGCGGGTCGCTGAGCAGCTCGGCGCCCCGGTTCATGGTGGCCGAGGCGGCGCCGGTGAACGTCAGCGCCCGCAGCGACGCCGGGTCGATGTCGGAGACGTCGTCGACGGTAGCGGTGTTCGGCCGGGCCACCGTGGCACGGCCCACCCGCACCGCCTGCTCGCCGTAGAGGTTGCTCAGCCGTACGCGCACCGCCGGGCCGCCCACCGAGACGTGCACGACCATCCGGACGCTCTGGTCGTTCAGGCCGGTGTTCGTCAACCCGACCGAGTTGCCCCGGGTCACCGCGGCGGCCCAGCTGCCCGCCCACTCGCCCCGGTCCGACCGGGCGGCGACGGTCGGGGCTCCGCCGGCGCTGGCGACGACGGCGGGTGTGGCCGTGACCAGCAGCGCCGCGGCCGCGGCGACGACATGCCATCTCTTCGGGGTCGACATTGAACCTCCATCGTGTGGCAGCCCAGGGCCGTCCGCTGACAGCTCCCGCCTGGACGATGGTCCAGAAACCTAGCCGCCGCTGATGACGGGCGTCAATCAACCTGATCGACGTGATCAAATGTCCACCGGGCCTGGCAGATCGCTCTTCTCACCCGGTCCCGCCCCGCCCTCGCCGGCCTAGGCTCGCAGGCGGCGGCGGTGCGGTCGTCTCGTCACCGGGAAGCGGCCCGGGGCCGCCGCTTTCTCGGATGGGGGCTGCCGAATGACTGACGGACCCGGGCACACGACGTACGTGGACAGGGCACTGGATCTCTTCGCCGACTTCGGCGACCGGGAGGCGCTTGTCGGTGGTGACCGCCGCATCACGTACACCGAGGCGGCCGCGCTGGTGCGCGCGATGGCCGCGGCCCTGACCCGACACGGCGTACGGCCCGGCGCGGCGGTGCTGGTGACAGTGGCGAACGCGGTGGAGGGACCGCTGCTCCAGCTCGCCCTGCACCTGCTCGGCTGCCGGACGATGTGGGTCGCCCCGGTCACCGCCCGCCGGGAGGTCGACGAGTTCATCCGGCTGGCCCGCCCCGACGCGCTTGTCTACGACGCGCGCGACCCGGCCAGCCTGGGGCCGGAGCTTGCCGCCGCGCTGCCCGGCGTGCCGGTGTGCTGCCTGGGCCCCGGCGGCGCCGGCCCGGACGTCACCGCCGACACCGGGACGACTGAGCTGCCGGCACCCGTGCCCGCGCCGGAGTCGTTCCTGCAGACCAGCGGCACCACAGGCGCTCCCAAGTTGGTGCACCACACCGAGAGCTTCTACGCCCAGATCCTCACCCTCGCTGCCGACTTCCGGGCCGCCGGATTCCCGCTGCTGCGGCACCTGTCGCACTCGCCGATGTGGCTGGCCAGCGGCCAGATCACCACCCTGTTCAACCTGTTCACCGGCGGGGTGCTGTTCCTGCGCGACGACTGGGACCCGGTCGCGTTCGTGTCCACCGTGCAGCGGGAACGGATCAACTCCACCTTCGTCACCCCACCGATGCTCTACGAGCTGCTGGACCACCCGGCGCTTGTGGGCGCCGACTTCTCGGCCATGTTCATGTTCAACGTGGGCGCCGGGCCCGCCGCGCCCGCCCGGCTGCGCCAGGCCATCGCGCGGTTCGGCCCGGTGCTGCGCATCGTGTACGGCCTCAGCGAGGCCGTGGTCATCACCGCGCTGCCCGGGCTGACCGACGATCCGGAGCACCCGCAGCGGCTGCGCTCCTGCGGGCGACCCTACGGCGACGTCCGCATCGAGATTCGCGACGACGACGGCACGGTGCTCCCGACGGGCCGCGACGGCGAGGTGTGGGTGCAGACCCGGCTCAGCTTCGCCGGCTACCACGGCCAGCCCGAGTTGACCGCGCAGACCCTCGTCGACGGGTGGGTGCGTACCCGCGACATCGGCCACCTCGACGACGACGGTTTCCTCTATCTGGTCGACCGGGCGCACGACATGATCGTCACGACCCGGCGGAACTGGGCGATCTTCTGCCGGCCCATCGAGGATGTGCTGGCCGGGCACCCGCAGGTACGGGCCACCGCAGTGATCGGCGTACCGGACCAGACGGTAGGCGAGGTGCCGTACGCGTACGTGGTGACCGCGCCCGGCGCGACGGTCACCGAGGCGGAGCTGATCGACCTGGTGACCGCCGAGCTCAACGAGATGTGGGCGCCGGCCGCTGTGGAGTTCGTCGACAGGTTGCCGGTGAACCGGTCGGTGAAGGTGGACAAGCGGGCGCTGCGCGAGCGGTACGCCGCGCGCCGGGCGGCGGCGGTCGGGGCGTGACACCCCGCCGGCAACTGGTAGTCCTGGTCGGCGCGGACCTGGTCTCCAACCTGGGCACCCGCATCTCGGTGGTGACCATCCCCTGGCTGGTGCTGGTCACCACCGGCAGCCCCACCAAGATGGGCCTCGTCGCGTTCGCCGAGACGCTGCCGTACCTGCTGTCCAGTGCTCTGGGTACGCCCTGGGCGGACCGCATCGGCCTGCGCCGCACCTCGATCCTGTGTGACGCGGGCAGCGCGGTGGCCATGGTGGTCGTCGCGTTGACCCCGTGGCTGGGCTTCGCACCCCTGGTGGCTCTCGTCGCGGTGGCCGGTGGGCTGCGCGGCATCTCCGACCGGGTCAAGCACGTCATGTTCCGACCGGTCGCCGAGGCCGCCGGGGTGCCACTGATCCGCCTGACCTCGGCGTACGACGGGTTGAGTCGGGTGGTGACGCTGTTCGGCGCCGCCGTGGGCGGCCTGTTGATCGCCGCGTTCGGGGTGAGCCAGGCGATCCTCATCGACGCGGCCAGCTTCGCGATCTGCGCGCTGCTCATCGGTCTGCTGGTCCGACCGCCGGCCGCCCCGGCGCAGCCCACCGCCCCGGTCGGCTACCTACGCGCGCTGCGCGACGGGTTCGGCTTCCTCGGCCGGGACCGGCCACTACTGGGCATGCTGGTGGTCGTCTCGGCGCTGAACATGGTCGCCAACGCCAGCGTGGCCGTCTACATCCCGTTCTGGGTCGCCCGGGAACTGCACGGCCCGCGCGGGCTCGGTCTCGTGCTGGCGGCGTTCTCGGCGGGCGCGCTGCTGGGCAACGTGCTGTTCACCGCCCTCGGCACTCGGCTGCCCGGCCGGCTGACGTTCCTGCTCGGGGCGACTGTCGCCGGCACGCCCCGGCTGGTCGCGCTGGCGATCAGCGACGAGTTGCCTGTCGTGCTCGTGGTGACGTTCCTGTCCGGGATCGGCATCGCGGCGGTCAACCCGCTGCTCGGGGTGGCGCTCTACGAACGGGTGCCGCCGGAACTGCAGACCCGGGTGCTCGGCATCGCCGGCTCGCTGGCCTTCGTGGGCCTGCCGGTCGGCGCGCTGCTCGGCGGCTGGTCGGTGGACGCGCTCGGGCTCACCCCGGCGCTGCTGGCCATGGCCGTGGCATGCCTGCTCGTCACCGCGTTCCCACTGGTGAGCCGGCCGTCCCAGCCGAAGGCACCGACACGATTGGCCCCCACCGCCGCACCCTGACGTCGACCTGGTCACCGTCACACAACTCCAGCTATCGACTAGTGGCACACCAGCACCACGGTCCGCGAGGGGCCGGATTCGTAATACCACAAGGTTGGCGAGGATGCCGGCCCTCCAGCTGGAAGATCATGGACTCTAAACATCGTTCCCATTGTCTAGCATCGTCACCTCGCGCTTCAGTCACGGTGGAGACGAAATGACAACGGACTTCATGCAGTCACGGCTCTGGCTACGAACGCTGGGCGCGGAAGACTCGGGGGTGGGTAGCGAGCAGCGCGATCAACTTCGTGCTGCGTACCTACAATTCAGAAGCGTGGTCCGCGATTTGGCAAGCGAGATAGCCATTTCGATGCCAATGTTCACCGACCATTCGATCGATCACATCGATGCTCTCTGGGATACTGCTTCGCTTCTGACCGGAGATGATTTCCCGATCAATCCCGCAGAAGCTTTCGTCATGGGCGGATCGTTCCTCTTGCACGACCTAGGTATGGGCCTTTCGGCCTTCCCGGGTGGGGCGGACGACGTCATGAGCGACCCGATATTCGACGACCTGTTTGCGATGGCACTGGAGAAGCTGAAGAGCGCGAGTGTCGCAGGATCGAATGAGGAGGGGTTACGCAAGCTAGCCCGCGAAGATGCAATATCGACCGTTCTTCGACTCCGCCACGCGAAGCAAGCCGAACGTCTCGCCTCCCAACGCTTCCGAACCGCAACGGGTGGAGACTTCCCACTGCTGGAGAACACGGAGCTTCGCAGCGCTTTCGGCGCCGTAATCGGAAGAATTGCGCACAGCCACTGGTTCGACGTAGATGACCTTCCCAACCATTTCCCGAATGTCTTGGGATCCTACGCGCGCCATCCTGACAGTTGGCACGTCGACTCGCTCAAGATTGCCTGCATACTACGCCTGGCAGACGCCGTCCACATCGACAGCAGGCGAGCACCGACCTATCTCCACGCATTCCGTCGACCCACCGGGGATTCGAGCCGGCACTGGTATTTTCAGCAACGCCTGACGAGGCCACGGGTAACAGCAGATCGACTCGAATACACATCGAATCAGGTTTTCGAGGTGAGCGAAGCATCTGCGTGGTGGCTGGCATTCGACACCATCGGAATGATCGATCGCGAGCTTGGTAAGGTGGACGCTCTCTGCGCCGACCTCGATAGACCCAGGTTTCTGGTCCGATCGGTTGCAGGCGCAGAGTCGCCTGATCGCCTGGCGCGATTCATCCCCACGTCAGGTTGGCGGCCCATCGATGCCACATTGCGGGTCTCACAGGTAAGCGACGTTGTCGGCCGACTCGGCGGGAAGGAGTTGTACGGCGATCGCCCCGAGGTCGCGCTACGCGAGGCCGTTGCCAACGCCGCCGACGCGGTCCGGGCTCGATCGAGGCTTTTCGGTGGCAGCGACCTCGCTGTGATGGTACGTCTTAAGAAGGAGGACGAATCCTATTGGTTGACGATTGAGGATCACGGCATAGGAATGAGCGCAGACAAGCTGGTTGCCGCGCTCACCGATTTCGGGTATTCACACTGGCAATCCACCGACATGGCGAGCGAATATCCCGGCCTCATCTCTCGCGGATTCAAATCCACGGGTCAGTTCGGAATAGGGTTCTTCTCGATTTTCATGATTGCCGACTACGTCGAGGTCAAGAGTCTGAAGCACTTCGAGGCGGCAAATGAAACGAATGTGCTGGTTTTTCCGAACGGGCTGAACACCCGGCCACTGCTTCGTGTAGCTGACGAGGCAGAGCGCCTTCACGGCGGAGGCACTGTCCTTCGAGCCAAACTGAGGCACGACCCACTCTCAGAGGATGGATTATTCAGAACAGACACACTGAATCAATCTAGGACGCACATGCTGCGGACGCTGTTGCTGGAGCTCTGCGCCCTCGCTGATGTGGATATCCAACTAGACGGCCCGGACGAAGGATCCGCCACTGAAACCCTGCTGCGCGGTAACGACTGGAAGACACTGCCGCCCCGCGACCTTTTCCGTAGACTGTACCAAAGCAGCGAACTTCATCCCGCCGAGCAGGCCATGTATGACGCCTACGAGGAGGTCTTCGCCGAACACGTACGCGATCTGCGGGACGAGAATGGAGACGTGATCGGGCGAGCCATCCTTGCGTCTGGCCTGGAGTCCGAGACAGTGAAGGACCTATGGTGGTGGCCATCCCCGAGAGCCAAGATATACGTGGGTGGATTCTACGCGGACCAGATTTGGGACTGCCTTGGCGCATTTTGCGGAGCGCCTTTGAAGGCTGATCGATTCTCGGCGTTTCCCGTAGCCAAGACGGATGAATTGAGGGGATGGGCGGAATCACAAGCGGAACTTGTGCGGAGGAGCAAGTTCGCGACCGCCCGGAGCAGGTACGGAGCGGGCGATCTCGCGCGTTCAGTCGGAGCCGAGGTCCCACTCCTACCCTGCGGTTTTGTGGACGGTGGCGAAATCCTTCCGGCCGACCTCGTCACGATGCTGAGAGAGCGCGACGAACTCATCATGATCCCGAGTTGGGAGCTACACGTTTTCCACCGGGACGACGGCACGGCTGTTTACATCGACCAGACGAGGGGCAGGCAGGTGATCCTTCCCGCCCACGCGATCGTCTACGATTACCCGCATTGGTTCTTTCCGGAAGAGGTGCTAAAGCGACCCAAGGACGAACGGTTCTCCGAATTCGGCGCCGCCGAACGTGGCAAATGGAATCCGCGTAGATGGTGGTATTATGCTGGAAGAGTCGGGTCAACCAAGATTATCATCGAGGCGGCCTCACTTGCCTGGAACTGTGAACCCTTAGAATTAGTGGACAGTTTCGAATGCCTCGACCTTGATGAATCGGGTGACAATCGCCTGGTACTTGGGTGCGCAGACGGAGTCGGTGAGGCGAGGGTGGATGCCTACCGTTTACGTCGACCACCGGCGGATACTTAGGACCGTCATCGCAGCCGTCGAACACTCTTGGATTGGAGAAGATGTGCGGCCTGATTCTGACGACGGGCTCGCGCTGGCCGACAACATCCGGCTCGAGCGATACCGCTATATCTTGCGCCAGATCGAGAGTGTGAATCAGAATACCCACCGCTTCCTGGCGCTGTACCAGGCAATCGTGACGAGCTTGGCCACCGCCTGCGTGGCTCTCTTTCTTGGTTATGAGCAGTGGGGGGTAAAACCAGGAGTTGCCCGAGCCGGGCTGATAGCCTTGATGTTCCTTGCATCGCTGGTCGCCTGCTTTGCAGCAGTGCTCATCATCGCCGGCATCTTCTCCTGGTTGGATTACCGCCGGGAAGAGTGTCGACTGGTGAACCCGGTTGCAGGGGAGGGATTTCGGGATCCGCCGCAGTGGCGCAGCTTCCTCAGATGGTACGAGACGTGGGTCGCACTGTTTATCATTGCATCGATGGCGGCTATGTGGTTGGTGGTGCTGCACCTCTTGCTACCCGTTCTTGACGCGGCTCAGTGACCATGAGAACAACGTGTAGCCCAAGCGCCGGCCGCGATCGGCTCTGCCTGCGACGCAAATCGGTTGCTGGCCACCCTGCGGTGCCCCCAGGCTCGAACAGATGAGCGCACCGCCCCTGCCTGACGTGCCAAACGACGGCACAAGGATCGACACGACCCTGGTCCGCCGGCTGGTCGCCGAGCAGTTCCCCCGGTGGGCCGAGCTGCCGGTGCGCTCGGTCGAGGTCGGCGGCTGGGACAACCGCACCTTCCACCTGGGCGAGGACATGACAGTGCGGCTACCCAGCGGCGAGGGGTACGCGTCGCAGGTCGCCAAGGAGCAGCGCTGGCTGCCGTGGCTCGGCGCGCGGCTGCCGCTGGAGATCCCCATTCCGCTGGCCCACGGCCGGCCCGGCGCGGACTATCCGTACGGGTGGTCGGTCTACGGCTGGATCGACGGCCGGACCGCCACCGCCGAGCGAATCGAGGACCTCACCCGGTTCGCGACCGACCTCGCCGCCTTCCTTCGCGCCCTGCGCGCCGTCGACGCCACCGACGGTCCGGTGGCCGGCCCGCACAGCGCCTGGCGCGGTGGGCCGCTGTCCACGTACGACCCGGAAACGCGGGCGGCGATCGAGGCGCACCGCGACCGGCTGCCCGTCGACGTGGTCACCGACATCTGGCAGGCCGCCCTCGATGCCACCTGGGACGGGCCGCCGGTCTGGTTCCACGGCGACGTCGCGGACGGCAACCTCCTGGTCCGCGACGGCCGGCTGGCCGCCGTCATCGACTTCGGCTGCTGCGGTGTCGGCGATCCCGCCTGCGACACCGTGATCGCCTGGACCCTGCTGCGCGGCGCCTCCCGGGCGGCGTTCCGCGACGCGCTCGACGTCGACGCGGCCACCTGGGCGCGCGGGCGCGGCTGGGCGCTGTGGAAGGCGCTCATCACTCTGGACGCCCCGGCGCCGGCCACGGCGGCCTGGGCCCGGCGGGTGCTCGACGAACTGCTCGCCGAACACGCCGTGCCTCGCTGATCACCGCACGATGCCAACCAATCGCCAATTGAAACGGCTTCCGCCGAATCGCGTTGCCAAGACCACCGGACGTGCCCGCGCGAAGGACCTCGCCGACCGTGCGGCCGTGGCGTGCCTGCTCGTCACCGCGTCGCCGATCCTGGCCCGCGCACCCGGATCCCGAACCGCCGTACCAACCCCCACCCGAGGGTGGGTGATCACGAGGACGCCCCGCCGTCAGTTCGGAGCGGGGCTGACGGTGGGCTGGCCCGCGCCCGGGTCGCACACCGTCCAGCGCTTCTCGTGCTTGCGGAAGTGCAGCGTCACCGGCTCCTGACCGGCCACGGTGACCTGCGCGGTGGCGGTGTCGCCGGTGATGCTGACCGCGGTCGTGGAGACCCGCATCCGGTGCTCGGCGGGCATCTCGATCGGGTCGTTCGCCTCCGGGTGGAGGTCGACCTCGTCGTCATCGAGCGCGGCGGCCTCCTCCGGGCAGAGCAACTCGGCCAGCTTCGGCTGGTCGGCGGTGTCGATGGCGGCGGCGAACTCGGTCACCAGGTTGCTGATCGCGCGTTCGTCGCTGTGCTCGTCGACGCGCTGACGCAGCGCGGTGACGACGACCACCGCGACCACGGCGAGGACGACCACGGCGGCCGCACCCGCGATCAGGATGACCCGACGCCGCGGGCCGCGCGACCGTTCGGTGGGAGGCGGCCCGGTCAGTGCTGGCGGCCAAGTCGGTGCTGGCGGCCCGGCCGGTGCTGGCGGCCAAGTCGGTCCTGGCGGCCCGGCCGGTAACGCTTCGCTCGACGCTCGCGGCTCGGGAGTTGGCTCGACGGAGGCGTCCGGATCGTCGGTCATCTCGCCCCTTCGCCTCGCTCGGACCTGCGTCAGGCCCCACCAGCATAGGCGGTTACTGATATCCGGCGTACACCCGCCTATGCTCCGATGGAGACAGACGGGATCCACGGACGTAAGGGCGGTGCGGTGTTGCCGACCACCAGCAGGTTCAAGCCGATAGCTCGCGTCGTCACCGCGCTGACGTTGCTTGTCGCCCTGGTGACGGCAGTGCCCGCGCCGGCGTCGGCGGCGCCCTGGGACAAGGATGCCTGCGCCGGGCAGCAACGCGCCGTGGAGCAGGTCCTGGCCCAGATCAAGGTGCACAACGCGAAGCCGCACCTGTTCACCCTGCCGAGGCAGGCCGCCGCCTACAACGCGTACAACGCCGAGGCCGCCGCCCTCGACGCGGCGCGTACCCAGGCCGCGGCCGCGCTCACCGCCTGCGCCTCCGCCATCGCCGCGATGGCGGACCAGCGGCCCGGGTCGCCGACGTTCACGCCGCCGACGGCGCGCGAGTTGAGCGACCTGACGGAGGCGCTCAAGAAGATCCCGCCGAACTTCCCACCACGCACCACACCGGTCGGGGGTGGGAACACGTGGACCGTCCCGATGACCAGCCCCGAACGCCCGCTGTTCGATGTCCTTCGCAACTACTCGCCCGGAGACCCGCGGAACTGGCGTGCCTTCACCCTGCAGGGTCAGCGGATGCCCACGATCGGCGCCGCCGACCCGTCGGCCCCCGGCCGGGTCGTCGGCGTCTGGCCGAAGTCCGGAGCGCCGGGCGTGTCGCCCGACCACATCGTCCCGCTAGCCCGCATGATCTACATGCCGAACTTCATGAAGCTGACCCCACAGAACATGTTCCGGGTGGCGAACGCACCGGTGAATTTCCAGTGGATGTCGAGATGGGCCAACACGAGTAAGGGATCACGGAGCGTGGGAGCGCTGACCAAGTTCGACCCGGCGTGGCAGGCCGCTCAGGTCCGCCGGGAGGCGCGGGCCTACCGGCAACTACAGGACATCATCAACAAACTGGTGAAGAGTCAGGGGTGAGCGAGCTGCCCGGCGTCACCGACGACGCGATCCTGGACGCCGCCTTCGCCCCGGCGCTGAGCCTCGTCACCGGCATCCCGGATGACCTGCATCCGGAATGGCTCCCCGTGGTCACGGCGCCCACCGCCGAAGAGCGGATCGCGGCGGCTCTGGCTCGGTGGACGCCGGACTTCACCGACCTGCTGCCACAGTTCTTCGGCGAGTTCCGCACTCGGCTGCTGGACGTCCGGCTCGGGCGGGCAGCCGGCGAACTGGCGCTGATCTACGTCGTCCGCGGCCGAGACGACGAACTGGTCCTCTGGATGGGTTGGGACCCCCGGCGGTTCCGCGAGCCACGATTCTGGAACCGGTTCCCCGCCGCCGCACGGACGTTCCTCCAGACCGTGCACGCCGGCTTCAGCCACCCCGATGGCGTCTCCGGCGGGTTGGCGCACGTGGGCGAGATGAGCACGTACGCGGAGTGGGCCGAGGAACCCGACGGTCTGGCGGACTGGGACGAGGAGCAGGAGATCGCCTCGACCCGCCTGCTGGTCGTCACCAGCAACGGGACCAACCTGCTCTATTGTCTCTCGCCCGACCTTCCCACCGGCACCATAGCCCTGGTATACGAGGGCGACATCGATCCGCAGCCGTTCGCCGCCAGCATCGACGCCCTCATGGTGCGTCCCCTGGAGAACTGAGGTCGGGTCGCCGTAGGACGCGCGTCAAAGCCCTGTCGACCGAGGACCGGCCGGTGGTTCGTCGGCGCGTGGCCAGTGGGGCTGCTGGCCGGCGGCGTGTGGTTCGGTTAGCGTGCCGGCATGCCATCGACGCTCACCGAATCGACGGATCCGTACTGCCTTCGTCCCGGGGAGGCCGCCGAGCTGCTGCGTGGGCACCCGTGGCGGCGGTTCGTGGCGATCGGCGACAGTGTCGTGGAGGGCATGTGCGAGCCGACCCCGGGCTACCCGGACGTGCAGTGGGTCGACCGGGTGGCCGCCGAGCTGAGCGCCGCCCGCCCCGGGCTGGCGTACCGCAATATGGGTCGGCGCGGGCTGCGCGCGCACCAGGTGCGGGCCGAGCAGCTCGCCCCGGCGCTGGCCTTCGCGCCGGACCTCGCGCTCGTCGTCTGCGGCGGCAACGACGCGTTCCATCCGAAGTACGACGCCGACGCGGTGGACGCCGAGCTGACCGCGATGATCACCGCGCTGCGCGACGCCGGCGCGGACGTGCTCACCGTGGGCATGTTCGACGTCTCGCACAGCCCGGCGGTGCCCGACGCGCTGCGGCCCGGCCTGGGCGAACGAATGCGCCGCCTGTCAAGACACACGGCGAGCCTGGCCCAGCGCCACAACACCATCCACGTGCACCTGACCGACCACCCGCTGACAGCCGACCCGACCCTCTACAGCTCCGACGGCCGCCACGGCAGCGCCCGCAGCGACGCCATAGCGACAACGGAAACCCTCCGCACCCTCTCCCACCACCTCCACCCCCCTGCCCCCCAACCCCCCAACCCCCCACCCCCCCAACCCCCCCCAACCCCGTTGATCATGAAGTTATCGCCACGACACGCCGCTGCGGAGGGCAATAACTTCATGATCGACGAGGAAAGGGGTGGGCCTGGGGGGGGTTAGTTGGACAGGAGGATTCCGGTTAGGAGGACTCCGTGGGCCAGGTTGAGGATGCCGTCGCCGCCGGGGTAGCCCACCCTGGCCAGGCCGCCGGAGGCCGTGCGGCCGAACAGGTACGGGGCCAGGGAGTACGGGACGTCGGCCGTCACCGTCTCGCCGGTCTCGATCTGCACGAAGTCCATCGGCACCCGGTCCGCGGGCAGGTACTGCTGCAGGATCGCCCCGCCCCGGTCGACGGCGGCGCGCAGGCCCTCGGCCCAGTCCGTCGGGCTCAGGTCGGGGCCGATCAGCACACCGAGCCCGGCCGAGCCGTCCGCCGGTTTCGCCACCAGCTCGGCCTGCTCGGCGAGCGCCCGATCGAGCAGCGCGGCTGTCAGCGGCACCGTGTACGGCACGTGCCGGCGGATCAGCGTCTGGTCGTCGGCGGGCAGGGCGTCCACGTCCTCCCACAGCCAGGCGAAGGTGGTCTTGTTGCCCAGCAGCCAGGCCGCCGCCGACACGTACATCGGCAGCGTGCCCGCGGCCAGCGCGCCGGCCACCGCGTCCAGGCCGGCGGTCGGGGTGACCCGGTTGGGCACGAAGAGCCGGAACAGCGCGTCGACAGGTGCGCCGTCGACCACGAGCCGGCGCTCGGCGTCCAGGGTGGCCGTGGACAGGGGCGCGATGACCAGGTCGATGCCGAAGTCGCGGGCCCGCACGGCGAGGGGGTCGAGGATCCGGATGAACGTCTCCGGGTCGTCCAGGCCCGGGTAGTCGGCGTCGAAGTCCATCAGCAGCGCCAGCCGTGCGCCGTCGGGCAACCCCAGCTCCGCGCGGATCGCCACGAACCGCTGGTCCAGCAGCGACGGCGCGGCGCGTACCGGCAGGTCGTCGAGGATGCCCTGTTCGGCGTAGAGCTGCGCGAACCGCTGGATGACGGTGTCGGCGTCGAATCCTCCTCCGAGGCTGCTGTCGATGTTGTACTCGACGAACTTCGGCACGCCCTCGGTGAAGATCACATCCGGCCGGTACGCCGCCAGCAGCGCCTCGGTCAGCGGCTCCGACTCGTCCAGTAGCCGGGTCTCCCCCGCCGGGACGCCGAGCAGCCGGCGCAGCTCACCGGCAGTGGCCACCCGCCGCCGGCAGGCGTCCAGGACGAGTTGGGCGAGCCTGTCGCAGACCTCGTTCAGCTCCCGCCAGGCGTCGGCGGTCAGGACCGGGGGGCGGGCCAGCCGCCACTGCTTGTTGTAGGTGGCCCGGCCATGGAAGACGCGTTCCCAGGCGGCTGCGCCGCTGGCCACCATGGCCCGGCGGGCCGGCTCGGGCAGGTCGGTCCAGGCCCCGTCGGCGGACGGCCACGAGTAGTTCGGATCGATCATGATGAGTCCTTCATGGTCAGGTGGATGGCGGTGGCGAGCTGCTCCCGGGAGGGCTGCACGGCGCGGTCCAGGGCTGGCGCGAACGGCAGCACCGCGCCGTCCGGGCGGGTGACCCGGCGCGGTGGGGCGAGCAGCCGGACCCGCTCCACCACCGAGGCGATGATCTCGGCGGCCATGCCGCAGGAGCGGTTGCCGTCGTCGAGGACCACGAGCCGCCCGGTGCGGGCCACCGACTCGGTCAACCCGTCGATGTCGAACGGGTACAGGGTGCGCGGGTCGAACACCTCCACCGAGACCTGGCCGGCCAGCTCCTCGGCCACGGCGAGCGCGTCGTGCACGAGGTGCCCGATCGCGACAACCGTGACGTCGTCGCCGAAGCGGTGGACGCGGCCCCGGCCCAGCGGCACCGGCTCAAGGTCGGCCACGTCGTCGCGGACGTCCATCGCGCCGGCCGGTGCGAACACCACCACCGGGTCGTCGTGCCGGATCGCGGTGACCAGCAGCCCGTACGCGTCGGCCGGGGTGGCCGGCACGACGGTGACCACGCCGACGTGGGCGAAGAGGCTGTACGGGTGGTCGGAGTGCTGCCCGGCCCAGCCGGTGCGCGACCCGGAGCCGGGCACCAGGTAGGTGACGGGAACACTGCACTGCCCGCCGGTCATCAGCGGGAACTTGTGCGCGTGGTTGACGATCTGCTCGAAGACCAGGAACAGCAGCGACGGGATCTGGAACTCGATCACCGGCCGCAGTCCGGCCAGCGCCGCCCCGGTGGCGAAGCTGGTGAACGCCTGCTCCGACAGGGGGGTGTCGCGGACCCGGTCGGTCCCGAACCGCTTCGCCAGGCCGGTGGTCACCAGCGACGCCCCGACCTGGACGTCCTCGCCGAGCAGGAACACCGCCTCGTCGCGCGCCAACTCGTCGGCGAGGGCCCGGGTCAGTGCCCGGCGGTACGACAGTCGGGGCACCTCAGCCACCTCCGGTGCGCAGGGACATTCAGCCACCTCCGGTGCGCGGGGACATTCAGCCACCTCCGGTGCGGGCGGTCAGGCCGCTGGCGTACAGGTAGGTCAACGCGTCGGCCGGGTCGGGTTCCGGGCTGTCCAGGGCGAAGCGCACCGCCGCGTCGAGAGTCGCCTCGACCTCGGCGTCCACTGCGGCACGGTCGACGTCGGAGAGTCGGTCGCCCTGGATGCGAACCGGGTCCCGGGCCTGACCCCGGCGCACCTCGTCGGGCGGTCGGTAGTCGAGGCGTACCGCATGTTCGAAGGTGTGGTGGGCGTCGAAGCGGTAGGTACGGGCCTCGACCAGCTCGGGGCCGCCGCCGGCGCGCATCCGGCCGACGGCGGCCGCCGCCGTGTCGCGTACCGCCTCGGGGTCCTGGCCGTCGACCTGGACGGCCGGAATGTCGAACGCGGCGGCGCGGCCGGCGATGCTGCCGGCCACCGCGCCGGCGACCGGCATGGTGGTGGCGTAGCCGTTGTTCTCGCAGACGAACAGCACCGGCACCCGCCACAGCGCGGCCAGGTTGAACGCCTCCAGCAGCATCCCCTCGTTTACCGCGCCGTCGCCGAAGAAGCTCACCCCGACGGTGTCGTGGCCCTGCCGTCGGCGGGCCCACACCGCGCCGGTGATGATCGCCCCGGAGGCGCCGACGATGGCGTTCGCGCCGAGCACGCCGATGCTGAAGTCGGCGGCGTGCATCGAGCCGCCCCGTCCGGCGTTGAGGCCGGTCAGCCGGCCGCACAGCTCGGCGAGCATCCGCGCCGGATCGGCACCGCGGGCCAGCACGTGCCCATGGCCGCGGTGGGTGCCGGCGAGCACGTCGTCGACACCCAGGGCGGCGCAGACGCCGGCGGCGATCCCCTCCTGACCGAGGTACGGGTGGATGCCGCCGACGATCTGCCCGCCGTGGACCAGCTCCACCGCACGTTGTTCGAACCGGCGGATCAGCCGGACCGTGCGGTAGAGCCGGACCGGGTCGGCGTCGGTCACGCCGGCCCCTTGACCGCGGCGAGGATGTCGTCCCAGAGCCGGGCGCGGGCGGCGAGGGCGGTGTTTACCGTGTCGGCGCACTCCTGCCACTTGGCGTCGTCGTCGCCGCACAGGTCGGCGAGCATCTGCATGGCCATCGGGGTGTGCTGTTCGCCGTCGACCTCGATGTGCCGTTCCAGGTAGTCGACGAACGTGTGCAGCCGGTTGCTGCGCTCGTTGACCGCGACGACCTGCGTGAACATGTCCGGGATGAGGTCCTCCCGGCCGAACGCGAAGGCCGCCGCCTGGCAGTGCACAGGCGTGGACTCGATGATGTGCCAGGTGGTCGCGGCGAACGTCGCGGACGCGGCAGGCGCCCCCGCCTCGGCGAGCGCGTCGGTCACCGGCCGGCCGGCGCGCAGCAGATCGACGAGGGCGTTCACGGCTGTGGTGTCCGCGCCGGCCTCGGCCATGCCCCGCACGTACAGCTCGAAGTGGCTGATGTAGCCCTCGCCCAGCTCGTCGCTCTCCTCCACCATGACGATGTCGTTGATGAGGCGACGGCTGCCGGTCGGGCCGGTCGGGATCCACGGGACTGTCACGCAGGTCAGCTGCCGCTGCAACGACTTCAGCAGGGACATGAAGTCCCAGACCGCGAACACGTGGTGCTCCATGAAGGTGACGAGCGCCTCGTGGGTGTCCAGGTTGGCGTAGAGCGGGTGCTTCACCACGGCGTCGCGTCGCTCGGTCACCGCCCGTTCCAGCCGTTCGATGCCCGGGTGCGTCCTACCCCAGTCGTAGCGTGACATGTCAGCCTCCCTGCGGGGCGCGGTGGCGCCAGATGACGGGGCAGTAGTCCGGGTCCGCGTAGTCGGGCCGCCCCTCGTGGGTGCGGCGGACCAGCACGTCGTGGTTGTACGCGGCGAGCGAGCCGTCGGAGAGCGGATACTCCCGCCAGGCGTTGTCGCCGTCCTGCAGGTGCAGCGAGATCGCCTGCCGGGGGCGTCCGCTGACGTTGGGGCCGCTGCCGTGGTAGGTCCGGCAGTGGTGGAAGCTCACGTGCCCCTTGGGGATCACCATCGGGATCTTGCGGATCTCCGCGCCGTTGTACGCGGCGTTCTCGGCCAGCATCTCCTCCAGCTGGCTGCGGTCGCGGTCGGCGAAATGCCGCACCACCGTGTCGTCCGCGCCGATCTCCTTCCACCGGTGCGAGCCGTCGACCATGGTGATGGTGCCCATCTCCTCGCCGCAGTCGTGGAAGGGGATGAACGCGGTGAGCATCTTCTCCGACGACGACGACGCCCAGTAGTGCTTGTCGAAGTGCCAGGGCACGATGTTGCTCGGCTCGCCGGAGATCGGCGGCTTGTAGATAAGCGTGGACTGGAAGACCCGGATCTCGTCGGCCTCGGCGAGCCGGGCGGCCACCGCGCCGACAAGCGGTTTGCGCAGGATCGCGCCCAGCCCGTCATGCTCGTGGTGGACGTAGTCGTTGTGCCGCTGCACCGGCCCCCGGGCGGGCTCCCAGTAGGCGAGCTTCGGTGGGCGTACCGGCAGCCGGCGGTCGCGTTCGCCGTTGTAGTAGCGCTGCGCTGCGGCGGCGAGGGCGTCCACCTCGTCGTCGGTGAAGATCTTTTTCGACAGGTACCAGCCGTGCTCGGCGTAGTGCCGCACGTCGTCGTCGGAGGGCAGCAGCGCCTGCTCCTCGGGCGTCAGGCTCACGCCCCCACCCCCTGTGGCGTGGCCGCCGCTGCGGCCAGTTCCCGCTCCTTGGCCTCGTACAGCGCCTTGATGTTGCCGCTGCCGAAGCCGCTCGCCCCGCGCCGCTCGATCAGCTCCAGGAAGAGCGTGCGGCGCACGTGCATCGACTCGGCGAAGATCTGCAACAGCTGCCCGCCGTGGTCGGAGTCGACGAGCACCCCCAGCTCGCGCAGCCGTTCCAGCGGCGCGTCCACCCGGCCGACCCGCGCCTCCAGGGCGTCGTAGTAGCTGGCGGGGGTGCCGGCGAAGCGGACACCACGTCGGCCCAGCGACTCCACGGCGGCGACGATGTCGTCGGTACGCAGCCCCAGGTGCTGCACTCCCCCACCAGCGTGCTGGTCGAGGAACGCGTCGATCTGCCCCGGCCGGCGGGCCCGGTCCGGCTCCAGCAGGACCACGGTGACCTGTCCGGACGGGCTCTGCACCACCTTGGAGTTCATGCCCTGCCCGTCGACCTCGATGTGCTCCTCGAAGATCTGCGCGAAGTCGAACAGCGCCTCGAAGTGCCGGACCGTCTCGTCCAGCTCGCCGGGCGGCACGCAGACCGCCAGGTGGTCGACCTCGGCGAGGACCGGCTTCCCCTCGTCCGCCGCGAACGGCGTCGGTGTGATCACGCCGGGCAGGAAGTCGGCGCGGCTCCCGGTGCGCTGCACCAGGCGGTGCCGCACGTCGGCGAAGCCCTCCACCTCGGCGGTCACCACCTCGGCGTCCGCGCCGGTAAGCGTGGTCGGTGGCGTCACGCCCGTGGCGCCCCGGCCCACCAGCTCGGCGTACGCCTCGGCGACGTCGCCGACCTCGACGGCGACGACCGCGATGCCATCGCCGTGGCGCTGCACGTACCTGGCGGCCGGATGCTCGGCGCTCAGCCCGGAGGTGAGCAGCAGGCGAATGTCGCCATGGCAGAGCAGCAGTGAACGCTGCCCGGTCAGCCCGGTCTCCGGGCCACCCTGGCCGCAGATCTGGAAACCGACGGCGGTGCTGAAGTAGAAGGCCGCCTGCCGGGCGTCGCCTACGTAGAGTTCGATGTGGTCGATCCCACGGATGTCCATCTTCTCAGTGCCCTTCCCCATGCTTTCCCCCCGTGTTGCCGTCCGGACGCCCCCCGTCCGGGATGCCGCGTCGCTCACCTCCTCGGCTCGGCGACCCGCGCGAGCAGCAGGCTCACGTTCTGGCCGCCGAACCCGAACGAGTTGGTGAGCGCGTACTCCGGGTCGGCCTTACGGGGCGCGCCACGGATGTGGTCCGCCGGGCAGGCCGGGTCCGGGTCGTCGAGGTGGTACGTCGGTGGCAACAGCCCTCGACCGAGCGCCAGCGCGGTCACCGCCGCCTCCAGCACCCCGGAGGCGCCGAGCAGGTGACCGGTGAGCGCCTTGGTGGAGCTGACCGGCACGCCGCCGTCGCCGAAGACGTCCGCGAGGGCGGTGGTCTCGGCGACGTCGCCGAGCTTCGTGCCGGTGCCGTGCGCGTTGACGTAGCCGACCACCGCCGCGGGCACGCCCGAGCTGCGCAGCGCGCCGCGCATGCACGCGGCCGCGCCGGCGCCGTCGGGGCGCGGGGCGGTCGGGTGGTACGCGTCGGTGGTCGCGCCGTAGCCGGCCACCTCGGCGTACGCGGTGGCGCCGCGTGCGGCGGCGTGCTCGGCGCTCTCCAGCACCAGCAGCGCCGCCCCCTCCGAGAGCACGAACCCGGAGCGGGACGTGTCGAACGGCCGACTCGCCCGGGACGGATCGTCCCCGGCGCGAGCCAGCGCCCGCGCGTTGCCGAAGGTGTCGGCGAAGGTGGGGAACAGCGGCGCCTCGCTGGCCCCGCAGACCACCACGTCGGCCTCCCCCGCCCGGATCAACCGGACCGCGTCCGCGACCGCCTGCGCGCCGGACGCGCAGGCCGTGCCGACCGACGAGCTGTAGCCCCGGATGCCGTGCGCGATGGCGATCCGGGCCGCCGGCATGTTCGGCAGGATGCCGGTGAGCAGGTACGGGCTGACCGCCGCGCGGCCCCGGGCGGCGCGGGCGAGCACCTGGGTCTCCAGGGTGGCCATCCCGCCGACCCCGCCGACGATCACGCCGATCCGGCCGGGGTCGACGTCGCGGCCCACCTCGATGCCGGCGTCGGCGAGCGCGTCCGCGGCGGCGAGCAGCGCGAGCACCACGATCCGGTCCAGCACGCGGCTCTCCGGCCCGGACACGACGCTGCGGGGGTCGATGTCCGGCAGCAGGCCGGCGACGTCCAGCGACGCGTGCGCCGGATGGCCGTCGGGTGGCCGGGTCAGCCCGGACCGGCCGGTGGTCAGCGCGTCGAAGGTCTCCTCGACGCCCCGCCCGACTGGGGTGAACAGGCCCATCCCGGTGATCAGCGCGGTCACGACAACACCCCGGATCGGCCGCTCACGACGACGCCTCGGTCAGGTAGCGCTCGCGCAGCGCCACCTTGCGGACCTTGCCGGTGACGGTGACCGGTATGTCGTCCGAGCGCACCGGCACCACCCGGCGCAGCGTGGCGCCGACGTCGGGGCCGAGCGCGGCGCGGACCCGTTCGGTGCGGTCCTCGGCCTCGTCGGCGCCGGCGGCCAACTCCAGCAGCACGTCGGTGACCACGCCGCCGGCCTCGGCGACGATCACCACCGTGCAGTCGGTGACGTCCGGGCAGGTGGCGAGGATCTGCTCCTCGGCCAGGGCGGTGAAGAACCGCCTGCCGTCACCGGCGTCGACCGAGTCGACAGCCCGGTCCAGGTGGTAGTAGCGGCCGTCGGCGTCGGCGCGGACCAGGTCGCCGGTGAGGTACCAGCCGCGCTGGCGGAACCGGTAGGTGGTGACCGAGTCGTTCCAGTAGCCCCGGAACAGCGACGGCGAATCCACGCCCAGGAAGCCCACCTCGCCGACCGGCACCGGTTCGCCCTCGGCGTCGAGCACCGCCACCCGGGCGAACTCGTACGGGCGGCCGATGCAGCGGCCGTACCTGTCGGTGTCGGCGCGGTGGGTGATGTGGAACATGGAGTGCCCCATCTCGCTGGAGCCCAGCCCGTCGATGAAGACCGAGCCGGGCACCCGGGCCACCCCGTCGCGGGTGACGGTGTCCCGCCAGCCGACGGCGACGAGCCTGCGGATGTGCGGCTCGTGCGAGCAGTCGCCGGTGTTGAACCACAGCCGCACCGAGTCCAGGTCGTACCCGGACAGGTCGAAGCGGGCCAGCTCGGCCCAGGTGACCGAGAAACCGAACACCCCGTCGGGACGCCAGCGCTGGATGGCGTCGAGCACCCGATCGCCGCCCTGCTCGGACAGCAGGAACATCTCCGCGCGGTTGCCCAGCGCCTGGTTGACCATCAGCACGGTGGCCGTGTGCGGCGCGGGCAGGGCGTTGAGGATCCGGCGGGTGCCCTGCGCCTGCGGCATGGTGAGCAGGTGCCGGGTGGCGGCGAAGAGGCTGGCGTGCGAGTGCAGCACCGCCTTGGGCACCCCCGTCGTCCCGGACGTGTGGGTGATCACGATCGGGTCGTCGCTGTGGTGCCGGTAGTGCGCCGGAGCCTGCGCCGGGTCGCCCGTGCCGGCCTGCGCGGGCGTGCCCAGCAGCGGTACGCCGAGGTCGTGCCCGGCCAGCAGCGCGGTGTGCGCGTCGTCGGCGAGCACACCGACGCCCCGCAGCCGACGGATGTACTCGGCGGCGATCTCCGGACGGAGCTTGCCGTTCATCAGCGCCGGGATCGCCCCGAGCCGGGCCAGCGCCAGGAAGCTCAGCACCATGTCGGCGGCGGCGGTGGCCCAGACGGCCACCGGGTCGCGGGGGCGTACTCCCCGCTCGTGCAGCCAGGCGGCGCGGGCGGCGACCCGCTCGTCGAGCTGGCCCAGCGTGAGTGGCGTCTCGGCCGGGTGCCCGTCGACGGCGGTGTCGAAGGTCAGGCCGGGCCCGTCCGGGTCGGCGCCGTGCGCCAGCACCCGGGCCAGCATGTTGCCCGCGCCCACCTCGGTGTCGGCGGCCAACGCGCCGCGCAGTCCCGGTGTCCTCATGGTCGTGCTCCTCCCCCCACCAGCACCGCGACCGCCTCGGTGGACGTGTCGGGCGCCTGTTCGATCAGGACCAGCAACACCTCGTCGGCGTCGCCGTCGTCGCACAGCAGGGCCGCCTCGGCGGTGCCGTCGGCGTACGGGTCGCCGGTCGGGCTGAGGCAGACCACCGGGCCGCGCAGCCCCCAGCGGGCCGCGACGTGCCCGGCGACGCTGTTGGGCACGGACTGGTAGAAGAACAGCGGGCCGACCCGCCCGCCGGCCTCGACAGTGGCCCGCACGTGCTCGGCGCTGGCCCGGTCGCCGCTGGCGCTGACCAGCAGGATCGCCGTCCGCGTGTCGGCGGGCACCGGCCCCGTCCCGTACCGTCGCCGCAGACACCGCTCGGCCACGGCGACCACCACCGGAGCGAACGCGGAGTGCACGAACCCCGGGACCCCCGGCACGTCCCCGTCCCCGGCCTCGGGCCAGCAGGCCCGCGCAAGCTCCCGCACGGTGGTCTGGGTCGTTGTCTCGGGTGCCTCGCCGGATCCGTCGGCGTCGACAACGCACGATCGCGGGGCGGCGGGGTTGGTCACGGGGTGCCGACCAGGAGGGCGGTGTTGGCGCCACCGAAGGCGGCGTTGAGGGTCAGGGCGTGGGTCGCGGTCGTCCGGCGCGGACGGTCCGTGATGACGTCCAGGGGGCACGCCTCGTCCGGGGCCCGCCAACCGGCGTTGACGGGCAGTTCGCCCCGGCGCAGCGCCAGCGCGGTGACCACCAGCTCGAGCAGCCCGGACGCCTCCAACGCGTGCCCGTGCAGCGCCTTCGTGGAGCTGATCGGCACCTGAGCGGCGTACCCGTCGAGGGCCTGTCGCAGCGCCGCCGCCTCGGCGGCGTCGCTCTGCGCGGTGCCTGTGGCGTTGGCGTTGACGTAGCCGACGGCCCGCGGTGGCAGCCCGGCCCGGCGCAGCGCGGCACGCACCGCGTGCGCCAGCCCGGTGCCGGACGGGTCCGGCTGGCAGGGGTGGAACGCGTCCCCGGCCCGGCCCCAACCGACCACTGTGGCCACCGGCTCACCGCCGCGTCGACCGGCCACCGCGCGGGACTCGAGCACCACGGCGGCCACACCGTCGCCGAGCAGCAACCCACGTCGACCGGCGCTGAACGGGCGGACCGCACCGTCGTCGGCGAGGGCCCTGCCGGCGTCGAAGAGCGCGAACTGGTCCGGCTCGACCAGGTAGCCGGCGGCCACCACCGCCCGGTCCAGGTCACTCCGGGCGATCAGAGCAGCGGCGTCGGCCACCGCCGTGCTCGCCGACACGCAGGCGCTTGTGTAGACGCGCGTGGGTCCGGACAGTCCGGCGCGCAGCGCGAGTTGGCCGGCGAGCGCGGCCGGGGTCGGCCCCGCTCCCGGCGCCGGTCCGCCGTGCACGGCGAGCAACAGGGCGCACCCCGCCCGGTGTACGTCGTCCAGGCCGGCCGCCGCGCAGGCCGCGTCGATCGCGGCGGCCAGCTCGTCGGCGAGGGTACCCACGTCGGGCAGGGTGGCGGCCACGGCGACGCGGCGGGCGGTGGTGTCGAAGCGGCGTACCGGGCGAAACGCCGGCGCACCGGCCAGGACCCCGGCGAGCTGCGCGTCGGCGCCACGCCCCAGGGCGCTTACCGCGTGCACACCGGTGAGCTGGACGACGGGCGGCTCAGCCATCTGCGGGGGCGGCCAGCGACGCCCGGAAGACCACCAGGGCGTCGTCGACGGTACGGATGCCGGCCAGGTCGTCGTCGGTGAGGTCGAGCCGACGTTCGTAGCGCTGCTCGATGAGGTGCACGAGCCAGGCGAGTTCCATCGAGCCGATCCGGTCGGGGACCTCGGCGGCGGGTTTCGCGGTGAGTTCGGCGAGCATGGTCAGCAGGTCAGCTCGCCCCAGGTCGGGCCGACCGGGCATCAGGCGTTGTCGCTCGTCGCCTCGGCGACGCGGTCGGCGACCATTGTGGTGAACTCGCCGACCGTCATCAGGGCCAGCTTCTCCGACTCGTCGTCGGCGAACGTCAGGCCGTAGCGGTCCTCGACGCGGACGGACAGGTCGGCCAGGGCCAGCGATTCCAGGTCGACGCCGGACGGGCCGAGCGTGGTGTCGTCGTCGAGCCCCTCGACGTCGTAGTTCATGTCGGCGAGCTGCTCGACGACGAAGGCACGGACCTCGGCTCTCATGGATACCCTCTCTGCGTGGGCCAACTGACGGCGTCCGATCGGGACACCGCCTACGTGTGGGTCGGTCGGGACACCGGCGGTCGGCCGGATCCGGCCAGGGGGCTGCTGCTGCGCGCGGGTTCCGCGCTGCTCGGCCGCTCGGAGGCCGAGCTGGTGCTGACGCAGCGGCCCGGTGGGAGCCCGGTCCTCCGGGTGGGCGGGCCGGTCGAGCGGGTCCGGATGGACGGGCCGGTCGAGCGGGGCCGGCAAGCCGAGCCCGCCGACGAGGGTCGGCGCACCGGGCCCGTGGAGTTGCCGGTCAGCGTCAGCCGCACCGACGGTGTCGTGGTGGTCGCGGCCCGTCTCGGCGGCCCGGTCGGGGTGGACGTGGAGCGGGTCCGCCCGCTGCCCGCGCTCGCGCTGGCCCGCCGCTGGTTTCCGCCCGCCGAGTCGTCCTGGCTGGCCGCCCGGCCCGAGGTCGGGCACGCGGTGGACTTCCTGCGGCTGTGGACCGCGAAGGAGGCGGCCGGCAAGGCGCTCGGGCTGGGGCTGCGCGACGGCGGCCTGCGCCGGGAGATGCCGCTGCCGGTCGGGCCCGCGCTGCGGGCTCTGCCCGGTCACCCGACCCTGCGGGTCGGCCACCCGGAGGTGGGCCCGGATCTCGTCCTGGCCGTCGCCGTACGGGTGGAGGAAGGAGTCGACCTCGACGTCGAGGTGGTGCAGCGGGCCGGTCACGGCGTCGCCGCCGAGCGCAGCGCGCCGGTCGAGCGGACCAGCTTGCCCGTGGTGGTGCGGGGCAACTGATCGAGCAGGCGCAGCACCCGGGGTCGCTTGTAGCCGGCCAGCCGCTCGGCGAGGAGCTTGTCCAGCATCTCCTCCGACAGCGGGCCGTCCGGCTGGACGTAGGCGGTGATGCCGTCGTCCCACACCACCACTGCGGCTGCCACGCCGGGCAGTTCGGCGACTGTGGCCTCCACCTCGGTGAGGTCGACCTTCATCCCGCCCACGGAGACCTGCGAGTCGAGCCGGCCGCGCACGGTGACCAGGCCGGAGCCGGCGTCGACGGTGCCCGCGTCGCGGGTGTGCAGCCAGCCGTCGGCCCAGCGGGTCGGGTCACTCAGTCCGACGTACGGCGACGCCGGGCAGGACACCCACAGCTCGCCGTCGGCCTCGCGGACCTCGATGCCGGGCGCCGGGGTGATCGACGGCCGGTGGGATCCGTGCAGGTCGGTGCCGATCACCCCGACCTCGGTCATCCCGTACATGTTGCCCAGCGGCACCCCGTACCGGTCGGTGAACGCCTGGGCCACAGCGGCCGGCACCAGTTCGCCGCCGGTGGTCATCCGCCGTAGCTGCGGCAGGGGGCCGGACGGTCGCGTGGAGGCGAGCAGACCGATGTGGAACGGCACGCCCAGCACGGTGGCCGGCGTCGGGTCGGCGGCGATCGCGGCGAGCACGGCGTCGCCGCTGAGCCGCTGCGGTGGCACCAGTTCGACCCCGGCGTGCAGGCCGTAGAGCAGGCCGCCGACGAGCCCGAGCACGTGCACCATGGAGGGCAGCAGGATGATGCGCTCGCCGGGCAGCGCCACGCCGTCGATGCGCGTGTAGCGGCCCACCTCGGCGACCAGGTCGGCGGCGGTACGGCCGATCACCTTGGACGGACCGGTGGAGCCGGAGCTGAGTTGGATCACGGCGTGCCCGCTGACCGCCGGCAGGTCGGCGTAGCGGGTGACGCTCTCGGTGACGTCGACGAAGACCTTCAGCGCGCCGCCGGCCGTCCGCAGCGGCGCGATCACCACCTGCGGGGTGAGCCGGGTCAGCGCCCGGTCCACCTCGTGGTCGGTGAGCCGGTGGTCGAGCAGGATCGCCTGTCCCCCGGCGCGCCAGGTGGCCAGCAGGTTGACCACGTACGCCAGCGAGGGTGGCAGCCGCAGCGCGGCGGCGCCACCGGGTCGCAGGCCGGCGGCGGTGAGCCGGTCCTGTGCGGCGGTCACCAGCCGGTGCAGGGTGACCCGGTCGATCGGCTCCGGCAGGCGGAGACAAACATCTGTCGGACGGCCGGAGAACAGGACATCGTCCACCCATCCCGGGTTTTCAGCCGTAAGGTTTCCTGTCGATTGATCCATCGCCCTCGCCGTTCAACCCGCAGCACAAATTAGGGCATAATCCCCGTTTGTGAACATCTTTCGGGGTGCTGACGGAACCCTACGACAGCCGCGAGGAGCATCGCTAGATGCAAATGGCTAGATCAAATCAAGCGCCCGGACCGATTGCCACATACCGCCGCCGACCATCGGCCAGGCGGTCCGATCAGGCGGCCCGATCAGGCGGCCGGCCCCGCTCATGATCGACTCGGATTCACGGAATCCGGGGTGTCCGACCCGATCGGACACCGCAGTTTGCAGGAATCCGAGTCGATCGCCAGGCTAGCCGGGCTTGATGCTGGCGAGTTGGACGAGCAGCTGCACCAGCCGGTAGGCCTCCGCGACGTCGACGGCGTGGAAGGCGACCGTCCGGCCACCGCCGACGCGCGTCACACCCGGCACCAGAGTGGCGAGGTCGACCATGTACGGGCCGTACAGGTCGACCTCGACGTCCACCGACCCGGTCAGCTTCGCCGGCGGAATCGAGGCACGGCGGGCGATGGCGTCGGCGGCGGCGTGGCGCAGCCGCTCCCGCGCCTCCTGCGGGTGCAGCGCCACCGCGGCGGTCTGGCCCAGGGCCTGCTTGACGGCGACGGTGACCGCCGAGGGCACCAGCTCGCTGAATTCCGTGCACGCGGTGTCGTCTCCGCTCAGGAGGACGACTGGCGCGTCCAGGTGTCCCGCCATGGCCACGTTGAGGCCGATCTCCCCCAGCGATCGTCCGGCCACCCGCACATCCAGGATGGC
Organism: Micromonospora sp. NPDC049275; assembly: GCF_043197115.1. NCBI lineage: Bacteria > Bacillati > Actinomycetota > Actinomycetes > Micromonosporales > Micromonosporaceae > Micromonospora > Micromonospora sp. NPDC049275. Next base: position 471,231 of record NZ_JBICSN010000002.1, on the reverse strand, counting down.
GTCGCTGATCGTGTGTGCCAGGACGGCGGGCCCGGCGCCGGCCCGGGCGTGATAGCCGACGAACAGAACGGCGTCCGTGTGCTCGTCCAGCCCCGCGAGCATGCCCAGCGGGCGGGGTTTGCCGCGCACCAGGTGAGCACGCCTGTCGAGGTCCTCCGGCAGGAGGTTCCGAAACGTTCCGTGCGCGTCGGCGACCCAGACCACCGCATCCGGTTCGGCATCGAGGACCCCGGCGATCACCGCGTTCGCCTCGGCCGTCATCACCGCCCGGCCACGCTCGTAGTCGTACCGATCGGGATTCGTCTCGGCGGAGTGGACGATCCCCGAGATGCCCTCCATGTCCACCGAGATCAGCACCTTCATGGGTCCAGGACCCTACGCGCTCCGGGGCTTCATCGCTGCCGGCGCGGGCGTGGTCAGGCTCTGGAAGCATGGGCGCAGCAGGTACCGCTTTCGACGCGATGGGTGTGCGGCCATGTTGATCTACGCGATGAGCGTCTCGGTGGACGGGTATGTCGCCGACCGGAACGGCGAGTTCGGCTGGGGGGCACCCAGCGAGGAGTTGTTCGGCTTCCACCTCGACCGGGTGCGCGGGCTCGGCGGCTATCTGCTGGGCCGTCGGCTCTACGAGGACATGCTGGTGTGGGAGACCGATCCGTCGATGCGCGACACCGACCTCAAGGCCGCGTTCGCCGACGCCTGGTCCGCTCTGCCGAAGGTCGTCTTCAGCCGTACGCTCGACAGGGTAAAGGGCAACGCCCGGCTCGCCGAGGCGTCGGTGGCCGAGGAGGTCGCCGCGACCCTGGATGCGACCGATCGGGACGTCGAGATCGGCGGCCCCGGCGTCGCCTCGGCGGCGTTCGAACTCGGCCTCGTCGACGAGCTGCGCATGTTCCGCCATCCGGTCGTCGTCGGTGGCGGCACGCCCTACCTGCCACCCGTCACCGAGGACGTACGGCTGGACCTGATCGAGACGAGGACGTTCGACTCGCGGGTGATCTACGAGCGTTACGGCCGCGTCCGGGACGACCCGGAGCGACGTCCCTGATCAGCGCGGGCGGTCAGGCCAGCGCCGGTGTCTGGGCGTGGATGTGGAAGCGCAGCGAACGGGCGTCGGTGAAGCATTCCCGCATCGGGCGCACCAGGTCCCGGTGCTCGGGGGTGCGCTCCCAGTTCTCGAAGTCGGCCAGGCTCGCCCACTCGCTGGTGATCAGCCACTGTTCCGGGTCGGTCGACGAACGGCAGACCTGGTCGACAAGATGTCCCGGCACGCCGTCGGCGACCAGGTGCCGCACCTGCTCGTACGCGGCGAGGAACCGCTCGGTGCGCGGCGTCGGCACCCGCACCAGGAAGACCACTCGGGCCCGTTGCTCGCTCATGGCGTCTCTCCCCTCGTCGGCGCGGCCCCCCGCAGGACCAGCGCGCTGTTGAACCCGTCGAAGCCCCGCGCGCAGACCAGCGCGAGCCTGCTGCGCGGCCGGCGGTGCTCCCGCAGGAAGTCCAGCTCGCACCCGTCGGCCACCCGGTCCGGGCCGGCGGACGCGGGCAGCGTGTCGTGCGCGAACGCGAGCAGGGCGGTGGCCACGTCCAACGCCGAGCCGCCCTGGTGCGCCCTGCCGGTCAGCGACTTCTGCGTGGTCACCGGGGGCGGCCGGTCGGCGAACACGGCGCGCAGCGCCTCGGCCTCGCTGCGGTCGTAGCGGGGCACACCGAGGGCGTCGGGAAGCACCACGTCGATCCCCGCCGCCGCGACGCCCGCCCGGTCCAGGGCCAGTCGCATCGCGCGGGCGTACTGGGCCGGGTCGCCGGCGCTGTCGGCAGTGGTGTGCGCGGCGTCGTGGGTGGCGCCCCAGCCGCTCACCTCGCCGTAGATCCGGGCGCCCCGTGCCAGGGCGTGCGCCAGGTCCTCCACCACGAACACCGCTCCCCCCTCGGCCGGCAGGTAGCCGCTGGCCGACGCGTCGAACGGCCGGTACGCCCGCTCCGGGTCGGCGACGTCGCTGAGCAGCCCGGAGCGCAGTTGGCAGGCCAGGGCGTACGGGCTCAGTGGACACTCGGTCGCCCCGGCGATCACCACGGGTGTGCCCCGGCGTACCGCGCGGGCGGCGTGCGCGAGGCTGTCCAGCCCGCCGGCCGTCTCCGCGACCAGCACCCCGCTCGGTCCCTTGAACTGGTGGTGGATGGAGAGCTGTCCGACGCTTGCCGCGTAGAACCAGGCGATCGACTGGTACGCGCCGACGGTCCGCGACGTCCCGCCCCACAGCCGTTGCAGCTCCCGCTGGCCGAACAGGTTGCCCCCGGACGAGCTGGCCAGGGTCATGGCGTAGCCGTACGGGTCGGGTGCCCGCTCGGGCAGGCCGGCGTCGGTGAGTGCCAGCCGGGTGGCGGCGAAGCCGAGGTGCGTCCACCTGTCGGTCTGCACCAGTTGCCGGCTGTCGGCGTACGAGCCGGCCGTGAAGTCGGGGACCTCGCCGCCGAAGCGGGTCGGGTAGCCGGACGGGTCGAACAGGGTGATGGGCCCGGTGCGCCGGGTACCGGCCAGCACGGTACGCCAGTGCGCGTCCACGCCCACACCGCTGGGCGCGACCACCCCGATTCCGGTGACGACCGCCCGGGCGGTGCTCACGCCGCCACCGTCGGAGGCAGCCGGCGGAACACCATGGCCGACTGGAAGCCGCCGAACCCGCTGCCCACCGACAGGGCCACGTTGACGGGCACCTCCCGCGCCTCGTTGGGCACGTAGTCCAGGTCGCACTCCGGGTCGCGGGTGCTCCAGTTCGCCGTCGGCGGCACCACGCCGAATTCGATGGCGAGGGCGCAGGCGGCCATCTCGATCGACCCGATCGCCCCGAGCGAGTGCCCCACCATCGATTTGATCGAGCTGATTGGCACCCGGTACGCGGCCTGGCCCAGCGCCCGCTTGAACGCGGCCGTCTCGTGCCTGTCGTTCTGCCGGGTGCCCGAGCCGTGGGCGCTGATGTAGGAGACCTGCTCGGGGGCGACGCGGCCCTGTCGCAGCGCGTCGGTGACGGCGAGGCCCATCTCCAGCCCGTCCGGGCGCAGCCCGGTCATGTGGTAGCCGTTGCTGCGGCTGGCGTAGCCGGCGACCTCGCAGTAGACGTGGGCGCCGCGCCGTCGGGCGTGCTCGGCCTCCTCCAGCACCAGCACCGCGGCGCCCTCGGCCAGCACGAACCCGTGCCGGTCGGCGTCGAAGGGACGGGAGGCGTGCGCGGGGTCGTCGTTGTCGGGGCTGGTCGCCTTGATCGCGTCGAACGAGGCGACGGTGACCGGTGAGATCGGCGAGTCGGCCGCGCCGGCCAGCACGATGTCCGCCTCGCCGTCCACGATGAGCTGGTGGGCGTACCCGATGGCGTCGATGCCCGACGTGCAGCCGGTGGAGACGACCTGCGCCGGGCCGTGCAGCCCGTGCCGGCAGGCCACGTCGGCGGCCAGGCTGCTGGGCACCAGCGCCTGGTACAGGTACGGGCCGCCGAGCGCCGCGTCGACAAGCCAGTTCCGGCCGTGGTCGCTGACCCGCACGTACTCCTCTTCCAGGGCCATGGTGCCGCCCACGGCGGTGCCGAGCACCACCCCGGTGCGGTCCCGCTCGGCGTCGCTGAGCACCAGGCCGGCGTCGGCCATCGCCTCGGCGGAGCAGGCCAGCGCGAACTGCACGTACCGGTCGGCGCGACGCCGCTCGGCGTCGGTGAGTCCGGCGGCGATCGGGTCGAAGTCGCACTCGGCGGCGATCTGCGAGCGGAACGGCGACGGGTCGAAGAAGCTGATCCGCCGGGTGGCCGTCCGTCCCTCGGTGATGGTCTTCCAGAAACGGTCCCGGCTGGCGCCGCCGGGAGCGACCACCCCGATGCCTGTCACCACCGTGCGTCGCCCGGTCATCGCGCCACCTCTGTTCGCGACTGCGGGGCTCGCAAACCCGGCTCACTCCTCGCGCTCATGACCCGCCCCGTTGCTCGACCAGCTCCGTGTCGACGTGTCCCAGCTCGGGCCGAGGTGCCAGCGGGCCCAGGTGGAAGACCACCTCGGCCGGCTCCACGCCGGTGTTGCGCAGCCGGTGCCGCACGTTCACCGGCACGAACAGCGCTTCGCCCGCGGACACCGCCGTGGGCTGGTCGTCCAGGTCGACAGTGATCGCGCCGCGCGCCACGTACAGGAACTCCTCGCTGTACGGGTGGTAGTGCTCGGCGATCCGCTCCCCCGGCGCGAGGGTGGCCACCCCGAGGAAGCCGGAGGTGCTGCCGACGGTGCGGGGCCCGAGCAGCACCCGCAGCTCGCCGCCGCGCCGCCGGTCGGCCGGTACGTCCGCGGCGGCGATCGGCCGGGTGCCCAGGTCACTCATCGCCGGCCCCCGTCGACTCGCCGCCGGCCACAGCGCGGTCCTGCTCCTCGCGCTGCCGGGCGATCCGCTCCACCCGGTCCTTGATCACCGCGAGTTGGATGACGCTGTTGGTGTTGATCCGTTCGGTCATCGCGGTGTTGTCGACGGGTGCGGTGGGCTTCATGGCGAAGTCCTGCGTCCAGGCCATCCGGGTGCCGTCGGCCTCCTCGGTGTAGCGCCAGTGGATCCGCATGTACTCGAACGGCCCGGTCTCCACCCGGTGCGCCCGCACCTGCCGGCTGACCGGGTCGGCGGTGCGTTCGCTGACCCAGCTCCACGCCACCCCGTTCTCGTCGGGGTACATGGTGAGCCGGAACCGTACGGTGTGCCCGTCGCGGTGCAGGATCTCCACCACGGCGTACTCGGTGAACAGCTCCGTCCAGTTCGCCACGTCGTTGGTGACGTCCCAGACCAGTGCGAGAGGGGCGTCGATGACCACGGAGTTCTCGGTGTGTCCGGGCGGGTCGGTGCGGCGGGCGACCAGGTCGGCCACCGCCGGGATGCTCAGTTGCCCGGCCTGTTCGGGGATGCTCACCTGCCACCGGTCGGCGACGACTGCGGAGAGTTCCAGCAGCGCGAGTGAGTCCATGCCCAGTTCCTCGAGTGACGCGGCGGGCGCTCGTGCCGCGGCGTCTGCGTCCAGCCCGCAGTGCGACACCAGGATGTCGGTGATCTCGGCGGTCATCGGGCGGCCATGGGTGACGGTCATCGGGTCCTCCGGTTGGATACGTCGGGCTGCGCGGCGGGCGCGGCGCGGGGTGTGGGGGTGGCCGCGGACCGCTGCGCGGGCGCGGGCGACGGCGGCGGTGGTGGCGGCGGCGACGCGGCGAGTAGGCGGTCGACCAGGCCTGTGGTGTAGCGGCCCTTGCGGAACGCGGCGTCGTCGAGCACCCGCCGCACGAACGGGATGGTGGTGTGCACGCCCGGCCCGGCGATGTCGAACTCCTCCAGGGCACGCTCCAGCCGGTTGAGCGCCAGTTCCCGGTCGGGTGCCCAGACGATCACCTTGGCCAGCAGCGAGTCGTACCAGGGGCCGACCAGGTAACCGGCGCTGGCGTGGGTGTCCACGCGGGTGAACGGTCCACCGGGTGGGGTGAACCGCTCCAGGCGGCCGGGTGTGGGCGCGAAGTCGCGTTCGGGGTCCTCGGTGTTGACGCGGCACTCCACGGCGACGCCGTGCAGCCGGATCTCCTCCTGCCGCCACCGCAGCGGCACCCCGGCCGCGATGTGCAGTTGCTCGTGCACCAGGTCGATCCCGGTGACCATCTCGGTGACGGGGTGTTCCACCTGGATCCGACAGTTGATCTCCAGGAAGTGGAAGCGTTCCTCGGCGTCCACCAGGAACTCCAGCGTGCCCGCGCCGACGAAGCCGACCTCCAGGGCGCCCCGCAGCGCGGTTTCGGCGATGGCGTCGAGCGTGGCGGCGGACAGCGCGGGAGCGGGCGCCTCCTCGACGAGTTTCTGGTGCCGGCGCTGCACCGAGCAGTCCCGGGTGCCCAGGTGCACGCCGTTGCCGTGGGAGTCGCAGAGCACCTGCACCTCGACGTGCCGGGCCTCGGTGAGGTACCGCTCGACGTACACCCTGTCGTCGCCGAAGGCGGCCTGCGCGGCGGCCCGCGTCCGCGCGTACGCCCGGGCCAGCTCGGTCGGATGGTGCACCACTGTCATCCCTCGGCCACCGCCGCCTGCGGCTGCCTTCACGATCACCGGGTAGCCGACAGCGTCGGCGACCTCGGCGGCCGCCGCGGCGGTCGCCACCGGCGCGACGCTGCCCTCGGTCAGCGGCAGGCCGGCGCGGCTCATGAGGGCCCGGGCCGAGGACTTGTCGGCCAGCGCCGCCATCACCGCCGGCGGCGGGCCGATGAACGTCAGGCCGTTGTCGGCGCAGATCTCGGCGAAGTCGGCGTCCTCGGAGAGGAAGCCGTACCCGGGATGCACGGCCTGCGCGCCCACCTGCCGGGCCGCCTCCACGATCGCGGCGGCGTTGAGGTAGCTGCGCCGGCTCGACGCCGGCCCGATCCGGACGGCCTGGTCGGCGAGGCGCACGGCCACGGAGTCCGCGTCGGCGGCGGAGTAGACCACCGCAGTGCGGATGCCCAGCTCCTTGCAGGCCCGCAGCACCCGCAGCGCGATCTCACCACGGTTGGCGATCAGCACGGTCTCGAACATCTGTCACTCATCCCCGCCGTCAGGCCGGATCCAGCTCGACCAGTGGCTGGTCGTACTCCACTGGCTGGCCGTCGCCGACGAGGATCGCGACCACCCGCCCGGCCCGGTCGGCGGTCACCTCGTTCATCAGCTTCATCGCCTCGACGATCGCGACCGGTTGACCGGGACGGACCAGGTCACCCACCGCGACGAACGGCCGTGCGCCGGGCTCCGGCGCGCGGTAGAAGGTGCCGACGATCGGCGCCCGGACCGCGGCGCGGCCGGGGACCGGCGGCCGGATCAGCGCGGCCGGCTGGCCGGGCACGGCCGTGCCCGCCGTCGGCGTGGCACCGAAAGGCGGCAGCGCCGGGGGTACGGGCGACAGGGCGGCCGCCTCGTCCGGATGCCACTGGACCTCCAGCACCGTCGTCCCGCTGCACAACCGGATCCGACGCACCGGCCCGGGCAGCTCGGCGAGCAGGTGCCGCGCCTGTCGACGCAGCCCGACCAGCACCGCCTCACCGTCCGCGGCGGCCCCGCCCTCCGGGTGCCGCCCGTCCGGGCGGACGTCGTCGCGGCCGTCGGCCGCCTCGGGGCCGGTACGCGCAGCAGGCTGGGACTCGCCGTCGACGTGGCCGTTCGCGCCGTCGAGCTGACCGTCGCCGTCGGACCGAACAGCGCCGTCTGGCCGAACAGCGCCGTCGAGCTGACCGTCGCCGTCGGACCGGGCGTTCTGGCCGTCGGCGGTGTCCACTGTGGGTGCGGCGGTCATCGGGCGACCGCCCGGATACCGGTGCGGGTGGCGCCGAACCGGCGGAATCGCTGCCGGCGCAGGCGGACCAGCATCGCGGGCGGCACGTCCAGCAGCGGCAGCAGGTTCGCCAGCAACGCGGCGCGCAACCGTCGGGCCGTCTCGGCGGGGTCGTCGTGGGCGGCCGTCGCCGGCTCGGGGACGATCTCGTCGACGACGCCGAGGCGACACAGGTCGGGTGCGGTCAACCGGAGCGCGCGGGCGGCCTGCGGCGCGGCGGAGCGGTCCGGCCAGAGGATGGCCGCGCATCCCTCGGGGCTGATCACCGAATAGACGGCGTGTTGCAGCATCAGCACCCGATCGGCGACGGCGAGGGCCAGCGCGCCGCCGCTGCCACCCTCACCGGTGATCACGGCGAGGACGGGGGTGGGCAGCACGGTGAGGGTGAGGATGTTCTCCGCGATGGCGGCCGCCTGTCCCTGCTCCTCGGCGCTGATCCCCGGGTCGGCGCCGGGGGTGTCGACCAGGGTGACCACCGGCAGGCCGAGGCGGGCGGCGAGACGCATCAGGCGCAGCGCCTTGCGGTGCCCGGCGGGGCTGGCCATCCCGAAGTTGCGGGCGACCAGGTCGGCTGTGGTGTGCCCCTTCTGGTGGCCGATGACCATGACGTGCCGGCCGGCCAGCCGCGCGACACCGCCGACGATGGCGGGGCAGTCCCCGCTGAGCCGGTCGCCGTGCAGCTCGACGAACCCGTCGAACACCGAGTCCAGATAGTCCAGGGTGGTGGGGCGGCCCGGGTGGCGGGCCGTGCGAACGGTTTCCCACGCGTCGCGTACCGCCGGTTGGGTGCCGTCCGCGGCTGGGGCCGCGCCGGCCAGGCGCTCGTGGTGTGGCGCCGGCTCCTGCCGGGGTACGGGCGGACGCGCCGGACGGCCGGTGCCGGCCGCCGCGAGCAGCGCGGCCAGTCGACCCCGCAGCGACCGGCGCTGCACCACCATGTCCACCTGACCGTGGCGCAGCAGGAAGTCGGCGGTCTGGAACCCCTCCGGCAACGCTCGGCCGGTGACCTGACGGATCACCCGTGGACCGGCGAAACCCATCCGGGCGCCACTCTCGGCGAGCACCAGGTCGGTGTTGGTGGCGAACGAGGCCGCCACCCCTCCGTAGGTCGGGTCGGTGAGCACGCTGACGGTGAGCAGACCCGCCTCGCGCAGCGCGGCGATGGCCTGGCTGACAGTGGCCATCTGCATCAGCGACAGGGCGCCCTCCTGCATCCGCGCCCCACCGGACGCGGTGACCAGGATGAGCGGCACCCGGTCGTCCAACGCCCGCTCGGCGGTACGGGTGATCAGCTCACCCACCGCGCAGCCGAGGCTGCCGCCGAGGAAGCGGAAGTCCATCACGGCCAGAGCGGCCGGGTGTCCGCCGATGGTGGCGGTGGCACAGAGGACCGCCTCGGCCAGGCCGGTGCTGACCCGCGCGGCGCTGAGCCGGTGCGGGTACGGCAGCACGTCGACGAAGTCGATCGGATCCGCCTCGGGCAGCCGGTCGGGCAGGAGGCACAGGGAGCCCGGGTCCACGAGCTGCCGCAGTCGTTCCGGGGCGCCGAGCCGGGTGTGCTCGCCGCACTCCGGGCAGACGTCCAGGTTGCGGCGCAGCCGCTTGCGGTAGAGCAGGCTCGCACAGCCGGCGCAGCGGGACCAGAGCTGCTCCGCTTGTCCGGCGGCGGCGGTCACGAGCGTCCCCCGGCGTCGGGAGCGTCGAACCGGTAGAAGCACTGCGCCATGGCGTCGCGCGGCGAGCGCCAGGTCGGCAGGTACGGCGAGACGTACGGCCGCAGCCGGTCGCTGACCCGGACGAACTCGGGGTGACCACGGGCGGCCTCCACCGCCTCCTGCGCCGGATGCTCGGTGTCGAGCAGGTGCACGTAGAGGTCGTGCAGGCGGTACAGCGAGCGGTGCCGGACGCCGACCAGGCGCGGCAGCTCGGTCGCGTCCGACTCGGCGAAGATCTCGGCTACCCGTTCCTCGGCGGTCGGTACGACCTTCGCGACGATCAGCGATCGGTCCATGGCTGGGCCTCCCCCCACGGTGTCCGGGCCGGCCGGGTGAACCTCCGGACGCGCTGGACGACTGCGGCCACGATGCGGCAGTCGTCGTCACGGCGCCGTCACCGCGGCGGACCAGCCAGCAACGCAGCTTGGTGACGCTGCGTTGACGCAACCTGTGTATGAGCTATGCGTCCCATGTGCACGACCGGATCCGTCAGAATGGCGTTTGAGCAGTTCAGAACCGATCTCATGGTTGGCCGCAGGCAACTGATGGCCGACAGTGGCGTTGACTCACCGTGACCATCATTGATAATCTTCACGGTGGTCAGCCCGACGGCTCCGGCGGGCGGTGCCGCCGCCTGGACAGCCCTTGTCGCATTCCATCGACGGGATCGACGGTGGCGACGCGGGCAGCCGGTCCGGAACACAGCAGACAGTCGGAACGAGCGTTCCGCAGGGGGTGCCGCCGTGGCCGCTGATCCGTCCGTCCCGACCGCCGCACGTGGCGGCGCGGCCGACCTCGCGCTGCACCTGCTCGGCGGTTTCCGGCTCCTGCACGCCACCGCGCACATAGTGGTGCCGCGCGGCCTGCAACGGGTGATCGCGCTGATCGGACTGCGCCCCGGCGCCACCCGCAGCCAGTTGGCCGGCCTGCTCTGGCCCGACGTGTCGGAGGAGCGGGCACTCTCGTCGCTGCGGACCGCGCTGTGGCGGCTGCGGCAGGACCCGTGCTGCCCGATGATCGTGGCCGGCGACACCGTCCGGCTGGACCCGGAGGTCGGGCTCGACGTGGACGACCTCGTGCAGACCGCAGCCCGCGTCCGCAACGGCGACGACCCGAGGACCACCGCCGGGGCGCTCGCCGCCGGCCGACACGACCTGCTGCCCGGCTGGTACGACGACTGGGTGCTGCTGGACCGGGAACGGCTGCGGCAACTGCGCCTGCACATGCTGGAGCAGGTGGCCGCGCAGCACCTCGCGGCGGGGCGGCACGGCGAGGCCCTCGAAGCCGCGTTGGAGGCGATGGCCGCCGAGCCGCTGCGCGAGACGCCACACCGCCTGGTGGTACGCATCCATCTCGCCGAGGGCAACGCCTTCGAGGCCGTACACGCCTTCTACGTCTACCGTGACCTGCTGCGCCGAGAGCTGCGTCTGGAGCCCAGCCCGGCGATGAGCGCCCTGCTCGACGACACGCTCGCTCCGATCCGGGCGGCCACCCGTCCCGCGGCCCCCGGCCAGCAGACCGCCGCCCGGCCGTCACCGGCCGGACGACGCACGTGACGGTGACGTGACACACCCTGCGGCACGGTGGGCGCAACGAGCACGTGACCACCGGCCCCCGGGCCGGGATCGGCCACCGGCGGAAGGGTTCCCATGAGTCGTCTACTGATCGTCAGCCGGATCATCCCGGGCGCGGAGGAGCGGGTCGCCCAGATCTTCGCCGAGTCCGACGCCACCGAACTGCCCGGTCTCACCGGCGTCTCGCACCGGTCCCTGTACTGCCTGCACGACGTGTACGTCCACCTCATCGAGACCTCGGACGTCAACCCGGGTGCCCTCGCCGCCGCCCGCAACCACCCGCTCTTCCAGCAGGTCAACGAGCGGCTCGCGGCCCACACCTCGCCGTACCTGCCGACGTGGCGCTCTCCCCGCGACGCCATCGCCGACTGCTTCTACCGCTGGGACGCCGCCGACGCGGCAGCGCCCCACCCGGCCGGCTGACATGTCCACCACCGGACCGCACGTCCTGATCATCGGCGCCGGCACCGGCGGGCTGTGCCTCGCGCACGGGCTGCGCCGCGCCGGGATCAGCGTCACCGTCTACGAACGCCACCAGCACAGCACCGAAGGGCTGCTCGGCTACCGGGTGGGTATCGGCCCCACCGGCAGCCGGGCGCTGCGCGAATGCCTGTCACCGAAGCTGTTCGCCACGTTCCTGGCCACCTGCGCCCGGCCGCCGAGCTACTTCAACGTCGTCACCCAACGGCTGCGCCAGACCGCGTCGTTCGAGCTGCGGCCCACCGCCGACCCGGTGCACACCGAACACTCGGTGGCCCGGATGGTGCTGCGCCAGGTGCTGCTGACCGACCTGGGCGACGTGGTGCGCTTCGACAAGACCTTCGTCCGGTACGAGCAGCACGACGACGGCACGGTCACCGCGTACTTCGCCGACGGGACCAGCGCCACCGGCGACCTGCTGGTAGCGGCCGACGGCACCCACTCGGCCGTACGCCGCCAGTACCTGCCGCACGCGGTCACCCGCGACGCCGGCACCATCAACATCGCCACCCGCATCCCGCTGACCGCGCAGACCCGCGACCTCGTGCCCGAGCGGGTCCGCAAGGGCATCTCGCTGATCTTCGGCGCCGGCGGCACCATGGGCGTGCTGCACGTGATGGAGTTCAAGTGGGCCGCCGACCGGACGATCAAGCCCGGCGTCAGCGCCGACGACGCCGCTCTCCTGCGCGGCTGGCCCGGCCTGTCGACGGACACCAGCGCCGACTACATCAACCTGATCATCTGGAGCACGGCCCGCCGGTTCCCGGCCGACGTGCTGCAACGTCGGGGCGAGGACCTGATACGCGTCGCCCTGGACCTCACGCCCAACTGGCATCCGCACCTGCGGGAGCTGTTGCGGATGAGCGATCCGGGCAGCGCCCTACCGATCAAGGTGAGCACGTCCGAGCCGACACCGCCCTGGAAGAGCAGCACCGTCACCCTGCTCGGCGATGCCATCCACACCATGACCCCGGGGCGCGGGGTGGGCGCGAACACCGCGCTGCGCGACGCCCGCCTGCTCTGCGCGCACCTCACCCGGGCCGCCGCCGGGGACACGACGCTTGTGCAGGCGGTGGCGGACTACGAGGCCGCCATGGTGCCGTACGGCTTCGCGCGGGTCGCCGAGTCGCTGCACCGCAGCGGCACCAGCGGCGACGACCGGATGTACCGGCCGGTGGTGGGCCGGCTGGCGCTGCTCGGGGCGCGCGGCTACTTCGGAGTGACCAGCCGGGTGCCTCCGCTGCGGCGCCGCTTCGTCGACGACTTCCACACCTACGAGGGTGACCAGGACTGAACACGGCACCGGCTGACCCGGGCACGGCGACAACGCGCCGGCCCGGGTCGCTCCGTGTCCGGCGATCGATCGCATCCCGCCGTGGTCGCGACGCTGTGTCACTCGTCGCGCACCGCATGCGGTGACCGTCCCGGCCACGGCGTCTACGACCGATCCTCTCTGTCGTCGGTAATGCGCGTGTGCGAAGCTGCGGCGAGTTTTTCTCGTGACTTTTTCGACGAGCTGAGAGGGAGGTTCGCCGTGGAGTGGTCTATCGGACACTCGCTGATAGTGCTACTGGCGTTGTTGCTGGGCCTGGCCGCCGGATGGTTGCTGCGCGGCCGGCAGGGCGCAGGGACCAACGGGCGGGGTCGGTCGATCGTGGACGGTGACCCCGTCGCCGGCCTCGCCGTGATCGACGCTCCGGTGCCGCCGGCCGCCTCCGACGAGGCCGCCCCGGTGGCGGCCGTGGACGCTCCCCCGGCAGCGGTCGCCGACGAGCCGACGCCTGTGGATACGGTCAGCGCACCCGCCGCCGTGACCACGCCGGACGACTCCGCCCCGAACGCCGTCGACCCGGGCGACATGGCCCTCACCGAAGCCCCGCCGCCCGTCCCGGCCACCGAGCGGACCGACGCGGTCGACGTACCCGCGTTCGCGGCCGACCCGGAGCCGGTCGCGGCCGACGAACAGCCGGCGACGGTGGTCGCCCCGCGCCAGCCGATGGACGACAAGACCGACACCCTGCCGGCCGAGGCAACCCCCGCCGAGGCCACCCCCG
>NZ_JBICSN010000002.1:102642-457956 GCF_043197115.1 Micromonospora sp. NPDC049275 | reverse complement strand
GCGCCGACGTCACGCCGGTCGAGACCACGGACGCCGACGTCACGCCGGTCGAGACCACGCGCGCCGACGTCACGCCGGTCGAGACCACGGACGCCGACGTCACGCCGGTCGAGACCACGCGCGCCGACGTCACGCCGGTCGAGACCACGGACGCCGAGGTCACCCCTGCCGAGGCTCCGCAGGCCGACCCCCCGTACGCCGAGGTCACCCCGGTCGAGGCGACGCCGGTTGTTGCGGCGGCCGCGACCGCGACGGACGTCGCGGACGCCGAGCCGGTGCGGGCCGCCCCGCCGGTCCGGGCGGCCGACACCACGCCGACGCAGGCGGACACCGAGCCCACGGGCCCGGCGGACGACTTCCGCCGGATCCAGGGGGTCGGGCCGAAGATCGCGGCCGCGTTGCAGGCGGCCGGTGTCCGCACCTACGCCCAGCTCGGCGAGCTGGACGAGCCGGCGCTGCGTGACCTGATCCGGGCCGCCGGTCTGCGTGCGGCACCCGCGTTGGCCACCTGGCCCCAGCAGGCTCGGATCCTGGCCGGCGCCGGTGACCAGGCGGCGGCGGTGTTGCCGGGCGGCAGCCAGGGCTGAGTGTCGACACCGAACCCCCGGACGCCCGTCTTCTCGACGGCCGGCCGGGGGTTCCGTCGTTCCGGCGGAGCGACCGGGGTCGGGACATTTGATCAACTCGGCATCCATGGAACCGGGCCGTCCGCCCCGCCCGGACACCCCGACCTCAGGGAAACCGAGTCGATCGACCGCCTCCCCGGTCGGGGGACGACCGGCCGAATACGGGTTGGCGGGCTCGGCCGCTGGCTAGCGTCGGTCGAGGTGAGCCGGACGGCCCGCCGCGTCCACCGGCACCGCAGGAGCAATCGTGCACCTCTCCGCGCCGGAGCCCGGGCACCGCAACACCCGACCACCGGTACGCGACCCGGATTCCCCCCGCCGGGTGACGCTGCTCGAACTCTTCTTCGACCTGGTGTACGTGGTCGCCCTCGCCCTCATCTCGCGGGGCATGGTCGACAAGCTCGACTGGCACCGGGCCGGGCAGGCGCTGATCCTGCTGGCCGCCGTCTGGTGGACCTGGGCGATCACCACCCTCGTCACCGACCTGTACGACCCGGAACGCACCGAGATCAAACTGCTGATCAGCGCCGTGATGTTCGGCGCCCTGTTGATGACCACCGCGATCCCGGAGGCGTTCGGCGCACGGGGAATCGTCTTCGCCGCCACGTACGTGGCCATCCACCTCGGGCGTGGGCTGTTCCTGATGCCTGCCGTACGCCGCGAACCGCAGACCCAACGCAGGGCCGTCCGCATCTTCGTCTGGTTCACCGTGTCGGCGATCCCCTGGATCATCGGCGCGTTCGTCAGCGGCGACGCCCGGCTGGCGTGCTGGGCCATCGCGCTCGCCATCGACTACGGCGGTTTCCGGCTCGCGTACCCGGTGCCCGGGTTGGGGGTGGTGCCGGAGCCGCAGCGCAACGTCCAGGCCGAGCACCTCTCCGAGCGGTACCAGCAGTTCTTCATCATCGCCCTCGGCGACGCCATCCTGACCATCGGCACCATGTTCAACCTGGCCCACTCCGAGGCGCAGAACATCGCCGCGTTCGCGGTGGCGTTCGCGACAACGCTTGTGCTCTGGCGGATCTACGTCCACAAGTCCGGCCAACTGCTGCCGACGGCCATCAAGATGTCCGGAGCGCCGGGCAAGTTCCTGTTCACCGCGCCGTACACCCACCTGTTGATGATCGCCGGAGTGGTGGTCACGGCCTCCGGGTTCGACCTGGTGCTGCACGAGCACAACGGCCGTACGCCGCCGGCCTGGGTCGCGGTGATCCTCGGCGGACCGGCGCTGTTCCTGGTCGGCCGGTCCTCGTTCGAGTACGAGGTGTTCAGCCGCGTCTCGCCGTCGCGGGCCGGCGGTCTCCTGGCGTTGCTGACGCTCGCACCGGCGGCCATGTACCTGCCGCCGATCTTCGCCTCCCTCGGTGCCCTGCTGGTGTTGGTAGGCGTCGCGTACGCCGACTATCGCCGCAGTCGCGGCAAACCGCCGGAGGCCCCCGCCCCGCCGCACTGAACCGCGGCGCCGGCCAGCAGTCGACCCGCGTCCGGCACGTACGGCTCGACGCCGAGCACGGTCAGCAGCTGGTGCACGGTGGCGGTGGCGGCGGTGAGCACCGGCCGGCCGAGGCGGGCCTCCACCAGCGGCACCGCGGCCAGCGACGGCAGCTGCACGCAGGCGGAGAGGACCACGGCGTCCACGTCGGTCACGTCCAGCCGGTCGGCCAGCTCCACCAGCCGCGCCGTCGGGATGCGGCCCACCGCGACGTTGTCCGGCTCGCCGAGGCTCAGCGCCTCGGTGACCCGTACGCCGTACCCGGCGAGGTAGGCGACGACTGTCGCGGTCAGCGGCGGCAGGTACGGCGCGATCAGGGCCACCCGACGCGCGCCCAACGCCCGCAGTCCGGCCACCAACGCGCCGGCGCTTGTCACCACAGGCATGTCGTGCCCGGCCCGCACGGCCGCCCGGCCCAACCGCCGCTCGGCCCGCTCGTGCGCGCCGACGCCCTCGCACATCACCGCCACCAGGCAGGCGTACGCGAGCACGTCGCACCGGGCGTCGGCCAGCTCGGCGGCGCAGCGGACCGACGAGCGGTTCATCCGGGCCAGCTCGTCGGCCGTCACCTGGTGCAGCCGCACCCTGCTGGCGTGGGTGGTGAACCGGGTCGTCGGGTCGACGGCCTCCCGCCGACGCAGCATGGCCGGGATCTCGGTCTCCATGGTGGTGTTCGAGCTGGGCACCACCAGGCCGACCCGGTAGTGGCTCACACCAGCGCTCCCGCGTACCCCCGAACCTGCAACCGCCGCCCGGCGGTGTCGCCGAGGCGCACCTGGAGGCCCAGCGGCGCGGCGGCCCGGCGGACGTCGTCCAGGTGCAGCGAACCGTGCCGGTCCACGGTCAGCACCGGCGGCTCCTCCAGCTCGCCCTCCGGAGCGTGGAACGAGAGCAGGGTCACCGAGGTGGTGAGGTAGCCGGGGTAGGCGGCGCGGGCGGCCGCCTCGTCGGGGTGGGCGAGCACCACCAGGTCGTCGAGGTGGGCGAAGTCGGCGGCGAGCGCGCCTGCCTTCCAGTGCGCCGGCTCCTCGGCCGCACCGGTGTGGTGTCGGGACCGGTTCGCCGACGTGATGTAGAGGTGATCGGTGCCGGTCTCGGCGAGCGCCCGCTCGAAGAACGCGTTGGACGGGCAGGTAAGACCGGGAGCGATGACCTGCGTGGTACGCAGGCCACTGTCGACCTGGGTGAGGTGGTCGGGCAACCGGTCGGCGGCGGGGCCCCGGAAGCCGAACGGCCCGGCGCCGTAGAGAGCGTCCATCAGGGCCCGCACCCGGCCGATCGGCAACCGCGGCGAGATCCGGGACCAGTCGAACATGCCCGGGATCCGCCCGACGGCGGTGGTGATGCTGCCGACCTGGTGGACCGGGCGGCCCTTGGCCAGGTTGACCCGGCGTACGGTGGCCGCGTCCGGCCGGGTGACGATGACGTAGAAGTTGGCGAACGCCGCCGCGACGACCGCGCCGCCGGCGAGCGCGCGGGCCGCGACCGCGACGTCCTCGGGGCGGTCGATGTACAGGGATGGGGTGGGGGCGTGCATGGGTCCTCCTCGGCGGGGCCGTGAGGCAGTTCTACGTCCGGCGGCCCGTGCGGCGGCCGGGTTGGTCGGCGATCCGATAGCCGACCGTCGGGACACGATGCGGGCGGCCGATGCCGGTGCGGTACCGACGGCGGACGTCATCGGCCGGACGGAGGATCCGGCGGGGGTGCCGGACGCTCACCGTTAGCCGCGCGACCCGATTGGGTACAACGCCTGCACCTCAGATCCACCACATACCTTCAGGAGGCAGCGATGCGCGGCACCTCGATACTCGGAGTCATCGTCGTGATCTGGCTGGTGATCGGCGCCATCGCCGGCGGTCAGCGGGGTTACTACAGCGGCGACGACACCAACTGCGCCGAGGCCGGCACGATCCTGGTCACGATCGTGGCCGGACCGCTGAACTACATCGGGGCCAACCCCAAGGTCGACTGCAAGCTGCCGGAGCCGTCCAAGTAGGACGAAGACGTTCCAGGAGGCCCGCGCCCGTCCGGGGCGCGGGCCTTCTGCTGCCCCGGGGTTGGGGGTGTCGCACCCCGTCCGGCTCTGCCGCCGCCGGGCTCCGGGCATCCGCCACATCGCGTGGGGCGTCCTAGGAGGCTGGTTCGGACCCGTGGGCGGCGTTTGTGGGCGCGGAGGACGGGAACCGACCGGCGTCAGCGAGTGGACGGAATCGGGAGCGTGCCATGCAGATCGGCTACAAGCTGGCCTCGGAGGGCTTCGGGCCGCAGGAGATCATCCGGCAGGCCGTCCGGGCCGAGCAGGCCGGTTTCGACTTCGTCGAGATGAGCGACCACTTCCACCCCTGGCTGGACGCGCAGGGCCACTCGTCCTTCACCTGGAGCGTGCTCGGCGCGATCGCGGCGAAAACGACCACGCTGCGCCTGGCCACGGGCGTCACCTGCCCGACCGTGCGCTACCACCCGGCGATCATCGCGCAGGCCGCGGCGACCATGGCACTGATCTCCGACGGCCGCTTCACCCTCGGCGTCGGGGCCGGCGAACGGCTCAACGAACACGTCGTGGGGCAGGGCTTCCCCAGCGTGCGGGGCCGACACGTCCGGCTACGCGAGGCGCTGGAGATCATCCGACTGCTCTGGCAGGGCGGCTACCAGTCGTACGAGGGGCGACACCTGCACCTGGAGGACGCCCGGGTCTTCGACCTGCCGGACACCCTGCCGGTGATCGCGGTCGCCGCCAGCGGGGAGGCGTCCGCCCGGCTGGCCGCCGAACTGGGCGACGGGCTGTTCGCCACCGATCCGGACGCCTCGATCGTCGAGCACTACCGGCGGGCCGGCGGATCGGGCCCGCGATACGCCGAGGTGCCACTGGCCTGGGCCACCGACGAACAGCAGGCGGTGCAGGCGGTGTTGCGGACCAGCCGGTGGATGGTCACCGGCTGGAAGGTGATGAGCGAACTGCCGAACCCGGTCAACTTCGACGCGGCAAGCGCCCACGTGGAGGAGAAGCACATCCGCGAGCTCTTCGCCGTCGGCCCCGACCCCGAGCCGCACGTGGCGAAGGTCCGCTCGTACGTCGACGCCGGCTTCGACCACGTCGTCCTGCAGAACGCCGGCGGCGACCCCGACGGCTTCCTCGACTTCTTCGCCGCAGACCTGGCTGCCCGGCTGCGCGCCCTCGGCTGACGGCGCACGCCCGCCCGGACGGCTGTCCGGGCGGGCGGGTGCGCTCAGGATGTGCGCTCGGGACGAGTGCGCGTGTCGGCGCCTCAGCGGAAGCAGTGCGCGATCGGCACCGTGCTGCCCTCGCAGTTCGTCGGCTCGTTCTCGACGACCACGCTCTCGTCGTCGAGCTTGACCTGGGCGTGCTCGGCGAAGATGCCGCCGGGCTTCACCGTCGCCGCGTTGTGCGTGACCTTGCTCGTGTAGAGCGCCACCGAGCCCGCGGAGGCGTAGATGCCACCGCCCTTGGACGTCGCGCCGACCGCCTCGTTGCCTGTCACGTCGCTGCCGCGCACGAGCAGGTTGGACTTCTCCGCGTAGATGCCGGCCCCGATGCCGTGCGTGGTGTTGCCGTCGACCACGCTGTCGTCGAGGGGCAGCAGGCCCTTGACTGTGGAGATGGCCCCACCGTTGACGGTGGAGGTGTTGCCGCGGATGGTCATCTTGCGCATCACCAGCACCGCGTCGGAGTTGGCGGCGCCACCACCGACCTGGGCCGTGTTGTTCAGCAGTTCGGTGTCGTACACCTTGGTCCGGGCCGAGAAGCTGGCCAGGCCGCCACCCTGCCCGGCGCTGTTCTCGGCGAGCGTGGTGGTGTCCACGTCCGCCGCGCCCCGGTAGTTGCCGAGCCCGCCGCCGTAGCCGTTGGCGCTGTTGTGGCGGAACTCCGAGCGCTTCAGCGTCAGCACACCGCCGTTGAGCAGGCCCCCGCCCTTGCCCGCGGCGCCGGAGGCGCTGTTGCCGACGAACGTGGAGTCGGTGACCACCATGTTGCCGTCGTTGAAGATCCCACCGCCGCCGCCCTCGGGCGAGAGCGAGGTGCTCTGGGTGACGGTGACCCGCTCCACCACTGCCGTCGCGCCGTGCACGACGTGCACGCTGCCGCCCTCGATGAGCGAGCGGCCGTTGTGCAGCTCGACGTCGCGCAGGGTCAGCTCGCCGCCGTCGCGGACGGTGAAGAAGCGGAACGGCGCGGCCTGGGCGTCGCGGGCGATGGTCGCGCCGGCGCCGTCGATGGTGATGCCCTGGTAGATCACCGGCAGGCCGGACGTGTCGTCGGCCGGGTTGTGCGGCGGAGCGTCGGCGTCCCCGGGGGTCTCCGCGGCGTCGGCCTGCTCGCGGGCGTCGCGGATCCCACCGTCGTACTGGTCGGTCTCGTGGAACGCCTCGGTGAGGGTGTACCGGCACCGGGGCGCGAGCCGCAGGTCCCCGCCGCCCTCCGCGTTGGCAGTCACCAACGCGGCCACCAGCTTCGCCGCGTCGCAGGGCACCTCGATCACGCCGTGCCTGCCGGTGCCCGGGGTGTGCGGGCGGGCCCTCTCGGCGTCGTCGCCGCCACGCTCCGGCGCGGACCGGTCGTCGGGCTGCCGGTCGTCGTCGCGGGCGGCCGGGGTGGTCAACCTGCCCAGGCCCGACAGGGACAGGTCACGGTCGGCCGCGGCGGCGGCGCCGGCCGCCCCCACCACCAGGCTCCCGG
The DNA here is from genome assembly GCF_043197115.1 of Micromonospora sp. NPDC049275. Lineage (NCBI taxonomy): Bacteria > Bacillati > Actinomycetota > Actinomycetes > Micromonosporales > Micromonosporaceae > Micromonospora > Micromonospora sp. NPDC049275. The sequence goes on along the minus strand of NZ_JBICSN010000002.1, from coordinate 451,142 downwards.
CCAGGAGCCCACCGGCTAAGAACCATCGGGACCGCCGTCTGGGTCGTGCCGGGCGGTCTCCTCGGTACGTGGACATCAGGTGCCTGCCTTCCTGGGTACGTGACGTAACCGCGCCAATCGGGGCGTGGGGTGACCGACGTGCCGCCAACCACCAAAGGTCACGATAGGACCGCAATCCGGACAGGAAGGTGTGAACGTGAATAGTGCTGCCATTCATCTTTTACGACACCAGACGACGCGCGCTCACCCGCCGACGTGGATGCCCGGCCGACGCAGTGGGTCCTTCTCGGTACGACGAATGATCTCCCGCACCACCGGCGGGGTGTCCCCCCGGCCGAGAATCAGGTAGCGCAGCAGGTGCGCGATCGGGCTGCCCTCGGACCACTCGAAGTGCGCGTGCGGGCGTACCCCGGTGGCGTCGCGCAGCGCCAACAGGATCGCGGCTATCGCGTTCGGCGCGGCGGGGCTGCTGGCCCGCAGCACCCGGAAACCGGCCACCTCGACGCCGTGCACCCGCAGCACCTGGCTGAACTCCGACGGATCCACCACGTCGATCTCCAGGAACAGCACGTCCGCGGCCCCGGGCACCGGGTTCATACCCCGCTGCGCCCGCTCCTTGATCGTGTACTCCTTCACCGAGCCGCTCTGCCGCTTGTTGGCGATGAGGTGCAGCTGCCCGTCGTGCGCCAGCGACTCGGCGACGAACCGACGGGCCGGCTCGTCGAACTCGATCCGCTCGGCGCGCAGCTCGGTGGTCCGGGTGACCCGGGAGATCAGCGACACCACGATGATGGCCAGGATGAACAGCGCCGAGATGGTGATCCCGTCCGGCTGCTCGACGACGTTCTCCAACAGCGCGTACAGCAGCACCACGGTCAGCAGCGTGAAACCGACGCCGGCGACGCGTTGGCGGTGCCGCACCGCGGAGATGGTCACCGCCACCGCGCCGGAGACCATCATCGCCAGGATGCCTGTGGCGTACGCCCCGGCCTGGGCGTTGACGTCGGCCCGGAAGGCGATCGTGATGGCCACGCTGACGACTGTGTAGACGATCACCACCGGACGCACCGCGCGTGCCCACTCCGGGGCCATGCCGTACGAGGGCAGGTAGCGGGGCACGATGTTGATCAGCCCGGCCATGGCCGACGCGCCGGCGAACCAGAGGATGAACACGCTGCTCACGTCGTAGACGGTGCCGAACACCTCACCCAGGTAGGTGTGCGCGAGGAAGGCCAGCGCCCGACCGTTCGCGCGGCCACCCGGGCGGAACTCGGCGGCGGGGATGAGCGCGGTGGTAACGAAGGTCGTCGAGATCAGGTACACCGACATGATCAGCGCCGCGGTGGTGAGCAGCCGGCGGGTGTTGCGGATCCGGGCCGCCAGCCGGGCCGCCCGGTCCGGCCCGTCGGCCGACACCAGCGGCATCATGCTGACGCCGGTCTCGAAGCCGGACAGCCCCAGCACCAGCAGCGGGAACGCCAGCACGGCGGTGATCAGCACGTGGCCCGCCCCGCCGCCCGCGGTCAGCGCGGTGGTCCAGTCCGACACGATGGTGGGGTCCTCGACGATCCGGGTCACCGCGACCACCACGATCACCGCGTTCAGGACGAGGAAGACCGCCACCAGCGGGATGGCCACCACCACGGCCTCGCGGAAGCCGAGCAGGAACACGCCGCCGAGGACGAGCAGCAGCGCCACGGTGACCACCACCGGCACCGCCGGACCGTGCAGGGCGTCCGGCAGGTACGGGTTCTCCAGCAGGTGCACTGTGGCGTCGGCCGAGGACAGGGTGATCGTGATGATCCACGAGGTGGCCACGAACCCGAGCAGCACGAGCACGAAGATCTTGCCCCGCCAGAACGGCAACAGCCGTTCCAGCATCGCCACCGAGCCCTGCCCGTGCGGGCTCTCCTGGGCCACGCGACGATACATGGGCAACATGCCGAACAGGGTCAGCGCGACGATCAGCAGAGTCGCCAACGGGGACAGCGCACCCGCGGCCACGGCCGCGATGCCCGGCAGGTACGACAGGGTGGAGAAGTAGTCCACGCCGGTCAGGCACATCACCTGCCACCAGGCGTGCCTGCGGTTCTGCCCCTCGCTGGTCTCCGGGCCCGGCGGCTGTACCTGGTGCTGGAAGAGCCACCGGCGCAGCGGACTGGCCGGCGGCGCCGACCGTGCCGGGCTGGCGACCCGCTCGGGCACCACCACACCCTGCCGGCCTCCGGAGTGCGGGCGGGCCGGGTCGCGGGCGGCGCGCAGGGCCGGGTCCGGTCCGGTCGGCGTGTGGCGTCGTCCGCTCCAGCGTCGCGGTTTCGCCCGGTGTTCGTCAGCCATCGCCCGTCCCACCCTCGCAGGTCCTGATCCGACGGTAGGTGGTAGCCGGCGGCCCGACCGGCGGAACGGGGCACGCGGATGGCCTACTCAGGGCAGGTCCTCATCCGGCGAGCAGCCGTGCCAGGGCCGGCGGGTCGGCGACGGTGACCGTGGCCGCCGGGTGCCGGGGCCAAGCGCCGGGCGACAGGGCCGGCACCGGTACGCCGAAGCGCAGGCAGACCCCGCCCGCCGTGCTGCTGCCGAAGCTCACGCCGCCGTCGACCAGCGACAGGTGCGGGCCGATCACCCGCCACCAGCGGTACGGGCCACCGACCTCGGTGCCGAGCACGTTGTCCCGGCCGGTGCGCAGCCGCCACGGCCCGTACCGGATCAGCAGGTCCTCGTCGGTGACGGCGACCCAGGCCGTCGCAGGCCGCACGCCCAACAGCGCCAGCGCCGGACGGAACGCCGGGTCGAAGCGGAACGGGAACCGGACACCGGCTGCGGTCATCGCGCACCGGGACGGGCGGCGGGTCGTGGCACCGGGTCACCCGGCCGCAGCGGGCCGGGCCGGGCGGGGCGGGGTCGGGCGGCGGGCCGGCGCCGGGCCAGGACGGTCATGGCGCGGGCGTACCCCGTTCGGGGCGACCGACACCCCCGGAGGGCACGCCGTCGACGGTCCGCGCACCGCGGCCGGTCCCGGGGCCCCGGCAGAGTGAGTGCGGTGGCCCGTCCCCATCCGTGGCCGCGGGGGGGGGGCGGGGGGGCGGCCCCCGCCCCCCCGCCCCGCCCCCCCGCCCCCCCCCCCCCCCCCCCCCCCCCCCCCCCCGCCCCCCCCCCCCCCCCCCCCCCCCCCCCACGCACGNNCCTGGGGGTGGGGGGGGGCCGGACCCAAGCGGGGGCGGGGGCGCGGGCGGGGGGCCCGCCCCGACCCCGCCGGCCGGCGCAGCGAGCCCGGCCCGCACCGCTCCCCCGCCGCCGGCCGGCACCCCCCGGCCGGCCGACGACTGCAGACGGTCGACACCCCCCGGGCCGACCGGCTGACTCCCCGCCGCCGCCGGCGAACCGGTCGACCCGCGGGTGGATGGAGCTGGTGGGGCGGACGCGCCCCCGCGCTCCGCCGCCCCCCACGGGGCGGAGCGCGGGGACCCCCCGTCCCGGCTACTGCAGGAACGCCCCGAGGGGCGAGAGCAGCAGCCGGCCGAGCGCCGCGGCGTTGTCGTCCAACCGCGTGCGCTCACACTCGCGGGCATCCGGATCGTGCCGGCACCGCCAGATCTTCTGCGCGTTGCGCCAGGCGACATCGCGGGTGTACTCGACCAGTTCCCCCTGGTACCAGTCGTCGATGTCGCCGTTGAGCATGTCGATGAGCAGCTGCCACCGCTCCAGATAGCCCCGGCGCAGGCCGGGGATCTTGTCCGCGAAGATCTTGTTGATCTCGAGGTAGTCGTGATGCTGGTCGGTGCCGTCGACCGGCTCCGACTCCAGATGGTCGAACGTCGTCACCAACGCGAACGGCAGGTCGAAGTTGATGTGCGCGTTCACACCGGCCGCCGCCGACGGCAACGGGCGGGCGTCCGGCCCACGCATCCGGGAGAACAGGCACGACCACGCCTTCGGCGTACCGGGGCTGGAGTCGCTCCACAACCGCAGGGCGTCGAAGTAGCGGGCCGCGAACTCGACGTCCAGCCGGGAGAGGAACGCCGGGTCGACGAAACGGTCGTCGTACAGGCCGTCCAGCACACTGCTGGTGATCGTCAGGTAGAGCTTGTTGAAGTCGGCGAGCGGGCAGCTCGCCTCCAGCGGCGGGAGCCGCACCAGCATGTCCTGGAGCTTGGTGAGGTGATCGACCACCGCCGGCACGTCCGCCGGATGATCGGCGAGCAGGTCGACGATGTCCCGGTGCACGGGCCCCCAGACGGGTTCGGTCATCTCTCCTCCATAGTGGTCGTGACGCCCCCGGGGCGCCGTCGACGGGGCTCAGCCTCTCAGCCGAGAGCCACCGCCGGGATCAGTAGAACGACGTATCCCGGCGCGCACACGCGCCGGGATACGTATCGGGAAGGTCAGCCGCGGGAGTTGCGCAGCATGATCGCGCTGGCCTGGACGCGGGTGCGGACCTGGAGCTTGTCGAAGATGTGCGACACGTGCACGCCGATGGTCCGCTCGCTGATGAACAGGCGCTGCCCGATCTCCCGGTTGGTCAACCCCTCCGCGACGAGCGCGAGCACCTCCCGCTCCCGCGCGGTGAGAGCCGCCAACTCGTCGTCGACCGGCTCGGCCGACGCGGCGGCGCGCGCGCCGTCGGCGTCGCGCTCCTCCAGCGACACCCGGGCCCGTCCCGCCAGCTCACGGATCTCCGAGGTCAACGGCACCGCGCCCAACCCCTGCGCCACCCGGTACGCCTCCCGCAGCAGCTTGCCGGCGGTGGCGATCCGACTGCGCCTGGCCAGCAGCGCCTCGGCCTGCCGCAACCGGGAGTACGCCGCCGGATAGGGGTGGTTGCGGCGTTCCCACTCGGCGACCGAGGTGGCCCACAGCTCCGGGTCGCTGCCGTCGAGGCGGCTCACCTCCGCGGCGCACAGGGCCAGGAAGCCCTCCACCACCGACCGCACCGGTCGGGCCGCTCCGGCGCTCTTGCGGGCCATCCGGTCGGCGACGTCCCGCAGCCGGCGTACGGCCGTCGGGTCCACGTCCACGGTGCGGCTGGCGTGCGCCTCCGCCTCGGCGCGCAGCCCGTGCCAGACCAGAGCGGAAAGGATCATCACGTCGTCGGAGCGGCTCTCGGTGAGGCCACGCTGGACCGCCAGCCGCGCCACGTCGTGCCGGCCCTCCCACATCGCCAGCCCGGAACGCAGGGTGAGCAGCGGAATCACGTGGCGTGCCCCACCGCCGGCGAGCAGGGTCGCCACCGCGTCGAGGTCCCGACCGGCGGCCTCGATGTCGCCGTAGCCCACCGAGAGTCGGCAGCGAGCCAGTAGCAGCTCGACGGCGTCCGCCCCGGACGGTCGGTGCCGCAGCGCTGCGGCGACCACCTTCTCCGCCTCGGCCCACTGCCCCACCCGGAACAGCCCGTTGATGGCGATGGCCAGCAGTCGTGTGCCCCAGGTGCGGCCAAGCCCCAGCTCGGCCACCCGCTCGGCGCCCCTCCGTGCCACCACCACGCCCTCTTCGAGGATGTTCAGCGGCCCGGTCAACAGCTCCGCCAGGTGCAGGTAGGCGCAGGCGACGTCCTCGGGCTGGCCGGCACGCTCGGCGGTGTCGAGGGCCTGGCGCATCACGGCCAGCCCGGCGTCGGGGTCCTCCAGAAAGGCGTCGCTGAAGCCCAGCGCCGAGCTGGCCAGCACGACCTCGGTGGCGGAACCCTCCACGTTCTCGGCCAGCGCCAGCGCCTCCCGGGCGCGCCGGCCCGCGTCGGCGTACCGACCCAGGTGCAGTAGCAGCTCGGCGAGCCGCGCGGCGGCGGAGGCCCGGTCCCGCGCGGAGCAGTCCGACGCCTCCAGCGCCCGCTCGTACTCCTCCTCGGCCAGCGCCGAGCGGCCGGCGGCGGCCAGGTACCGTGCCCGGCGGATGTGCAGCGCGCAGCTCGGGGCGCCGCCGCGCACCGCGACCAGCTCCTCCAGCAGGGCCAACGCGCGGACGTGCTCGCCGCAGTGGTGGGCCGCCTCGGCGGCGTTACCGAGCAGCTCGGTGCGGTCCACCTCCACCGACCCGGAGTCGCCGGCCAGCTGCAACGCCACCGACCAGTGCCGGTGCGCCTCGGCGTAACCGTGCAGCCGTTCGGCCTCCTGCGCGGCGGCCACCGCCGCCGGCAACGCCCGCGCCGGGTCGCCGGCCAGCCGCCAGTGATGCGCCAGCCGGGCCTGGTGCAGCTCACCCGGCGCGGCGGTCAGCGCCTCGGCGTAGCGGCGGTGCAGCCCGGAGCGCTCGGCCGGCAACAGTTCGTGCGCCAGCACCTCGGCGACGAGGCGGTGCCGCAGCCGGTAACCGTCGTCGGCGCCGACCAGCAGCCGGTGCGCGACCGCGGCGCGCGCGGCGTCGATCAGCTCGTCCTCCGGCAGCCGTAACACCTCGGCCAGCAGCCAGTGCTGCACGGGTTCGACGCCCGCGGCCACGGCGTGCACCACCGCGTGCGCGTGCTGCGGCAGCGCGTCGACCCGGTCGAGGAAGATCTCGCGCAGCGTCTCGGACAGGCCGTCCCGGCCCTCGCGCAGGTCGCGGGCCAACTCCTCGATGACGAACGGGTTGCCGCCGCTGCGCTGCCACACCTGCTCGGCCGCGTCGGGCGGGAGCGCCCGGCCGACCACCGCGGCGGCGAGTTGCTCGGTGTCGGCGCGGTCCAGCGGGGACAGGTCGAGCACCCGGACCGTCCGCAGCCGGCGCAGTTCGGTGAGCACCCGACGCAGCGGGTGCGCGCCCTGCAACGACTCGGCCCGCACCGCCGCCAGCACCGAGAGCTGAAGGTCACCGAGACCGGCCAGCAGGTAGAGCAGCAGCTGTCGGGTGCTGCGGTCGACCCACTGGAGGTCGTCCAGGATCAGCACCAGCGGTCGCCCCTCGGCGATCAGGTGCAGCCCTCGGGAGACGCGTTCCAGCAGGGCGCCCGCGCCGTCCGGGCCGCCCGTCTCGTCGGCGAACATCTGCAACAGCCCGCGCACCGCCGACGAGGTGCGGGCCTGCGACGCGGACAGGTCCGCGTCGAAACGCCGCAGCGCCTGCAGCAACGGGTGCAGCGGCGAGGCGTCGCCGATGTCCAGGCAACTGCCGGTCAGCACCAATGCGCCCTGGTCGCGCAATCGGGCACCGATCTCGCCGAGCAGGCGGGTCTTGCCCACACCGCTCTCACCGGTCAGGAAGACGGCGGCCGTCTGCCCCTGTGCCACGTCACCGAGCAGCGCCGACCGAACCGTCTGCACCAGCTCGGCCCGGCCCACGAGCGGTGCGGTGTCCACATCGCTGGCCATGGGACGCAGCCTAATCACACGCCCCCGTACCGTTCTACGGCCATCTGCCGCTTGTGGTACTCCTCGCGTCGACATTGCGACTAATGGTGGCGAGTGGCCGACATACGTCGTTCTGCCGATCCCCCGTCAGCCCAGGAATGCCAATCTCCGAGGGTCGTCAGCCACCAGCGGGGGAAGGGCCGGTGCGCAACCCATGATCACTTTTGTCGCCGACACGCAGCGGACCAACCGCCCACACTGGCCGGTGCCCGAGGAGAGACGCACCGTCACCGTGCTCTTCGCCGACATCGTCGGCTCCACCGCGCTTGTCGACCGGCTCGATCCGGAGGACGTCCGCGCGCTGCAACGGGCGTACTTCGACACGGTCGCCGCCGTGCTGCGCCGCTGGCACGGAGTGGTCGAGAAGTACGTCGGCGACGCGGTGATGGCACTGTTCGGCGCGCGGCACTCCGACGGCTTCGACGCGTACCGGGCGGTGCGGGCGGGGCTGGAGATCCAGGCCGCGCTGGATCGCCGGCCGATCCTCGGTGACATCACCCTGCGGGTGCGCGTCGGAATAGCCACCGGCGAGGCGGTGGTCGACCTGGGCGGCGCCGTCAGCGGCGGCCACGGCGTGGCCAGCGGCGCGGTGATCACCACCGCGGCCCGCCTGCAGGAGTACGCCGCTCCCGGCGCCGTCGCGCTGTGCGCCGCCACCGCACGGGCCACCGCCGGTCTCATCACGCAGCGTCAACTGGCGCCGGTGCCGGTCGCCGGTCGGGTGCCGCCGATGCCGGTGTGGCACGCCGCCGGCCTGGCGCGACCGGGCACCGAGCGGCACGACGGTCCACTGATCGGGCGCCGCCGCGAGCTGGCCAGCATCACCGACCAGGTCACCCGGGCGCTGCACGAGCGCGAACCGCGCTGGGTGTCCCTGGTCGGCCCGAGCGGCAGCGGCCGCAGCCGACTGCTGCACGAGCTGGCCCGGGGGCTGCGCACGATAAACGGGATCCCGGTGCGCTGGTGCGTGGTGGGCTGCCCGCCGTACCCCGACCAGGTGCTCGCGCCGGTCGCCGAACTGGTCCGCGGTGTCGTCGGCATCCGCCACGGTGACGGCCCGGCGATGGTCCGCGACCGCCTCACCGACGCTCTGACACCGCTGTACCGGCCGAGCCGGGTCGCGGCGGCGGTGGCTGCGCTGCAGTCGCTGCTGACCACCCCCGACGGTTCGGCCGAGGCGCTGGCCGGCGCGGCGGTCTGCCGGGACGCGCTGCTGCGCATGGCCGCCCACCGGCCGCTCGTCGTCGCCGTGGACGACGTGGACCGCGCCGCGCCGGCCGTGAGCCGCTTCCTGCACGCGCTGTTCACCGCGGCGGCCGTGCGCGGATTGCCACTGGCGGTGCTCACCGTGCATCAGCCGCAGTGGGCCGACACCCGACCCGGCCCGGCTCACCGGGTGCCGATCCGTCCCCTGGCCACGGTGCAGTCCGGGCGGCTGCTGCGCCAGCTCCTGACCCGCGCCGGGCAGACGGTGTCCCTGGTCGACAGGCTGCTGCCGCTGGTGGGCGGCCGACCGGGGCACGCCGCCGCTTACGTGGCGGCGATCGTGAGAGGCGCGGACCCGACGGCGCTGCCCGACGCGGTACGCCGCCACACCGGTGCCGAGCTGGACCGGCTCGACGGTGAGCGCCGGGCGGTGCTGATGGCCGCCGGCACCCTCGGCGGCGTGCTGTCCGGCGCGGCCATCGACCGGGCGCTCGGCTGGACGCCGGGGCGGTCCGCTCCGCTGCTGCGCGCCCTCGTCGCCGCCGGGGTGCTGCGACAGGCCCACGCCCGCGGGTACGCGTTCGTCGCGCCGGCGCTGCGCCAGGTCGCCGCCGAACGGCTTCCGCGCGCGCTGCGCGCCGTGTTCGCCCGACGGGCCGCCGTGTCCCCGCCCGGCACCGCGCACTCCGGCGTCGACCGACGCACCCTGCTCCGGCGCAACGCCGCTCGGCCCACCGTCCGCGCGGCCACCGACCGTGCCGCCACCACGCTCGCCGCCACCAATCGTGCCGCCACCGTTCACGATGGCGCCGTAGCGGTCGGTGCCAGTGCGGTCGGCGCCGTAGGAGCCGGCGCCGCAGCGGTCGGCGCCGCAGCGGTCGGCGCCGCAGCGGTCGGCGCCGCAGCGGTCGGCGCCGCAGCGGTCGGCGCCGCAGCGGTCGGCGCCGGAGCCAGAGCCGGAGGGGTCAGCGCCGTAGCGGTCAGCGCCGCTGGTGGCTGGTCGGCGAGGCCGGCCGAGGTGGTCCGCCTCGACGCGGTTCGCGCCCGGGTCGGCGGCCCCGACGCGCGCTTCGTCGCGCCGCCCTCCGGCGCCACCGGCCCGGCCTGGCGACACCGACGCGTCCACACCCCCACGATGGCCACCCCACCAGCCGCGCCGACGCGCGGGAGTGACGCTCCACCCGTCCCGCGCCGACTCCGAGCGGTCGCGTTGGCCGACGTCCCGCCTACCGCCAGGAGCGATCAGCCGCCCACCGTCGTCGACCGGCCGCTGCCGTCGATCGTCGCGACCGGCACGCGTGTCGTTTCCCGTCCACCGTCGAGTCACCGGCCGGAGGGTCTGGCCGCCTCGGCCTGAGGGCGAGGCGGCCCGGCGTCGACCACTGACGCGTCGGGCAATCTCGACGGTGCGGGGTGCCAGCGCGCTACGGCACGGACGCCGAGGCCAGCAGCGCGGCGGTGGGCAGCGCCAGCAGGCCGTCCGCGTCGCGGTAGGCGGCGGTCAGCTCGTCGTACGCCTCACGGACGCGGGCGATCACCGCCGGCGGCTGGCTCTCCAACAGCAGCCCGGGCCTGCTGATGCCGTTCGCCGGGCCGCTCCACCACGCGTCGGGGTCGGTGCGATGCACCCAGGTGATCGTCTCGCACCGCACGTCGTCGAGGCCGGCGGCGTCGAGCAGGCCGGCCAACCCGTCGACGGTACGGGGGAAGTCCCGGCCCGCGTCCACCGCCGGCACGGCGGTCGAGAATTCGACCCCGGCGGCGGCGAATACCTCACCCCAGAGACGCTGCGCCCGAGGTGGAGGGTGCGGCCACGTCGTCACGGCGATGCGACCGGTGGACCGCACCACCCGTCGGAGCTCGGTGATCGCGGCCGCCGGGTCGCCCACGTGGTTGATGACGAAGTTCGCCACGGCCGCGTCGAACCGCCCGGAGTCGAACGGGAGACGGGGCAGCGCCGCGAGGCGGACCTCCTCGGCGGACGGGAGCCGGCTACCCGCCAGGGCGACCATGCTGGGCTCCGCGTCCACGGCCACCACACGGGCGCCGCGCGCGCACGCCAGCCCGGCCACGGTCCCGGAACCGGTGCCGACGTCGAGCACCCGGGTTCCGGCGTCGACGTCGGCGGCGTCCAGCAGCACCGGGGCGGGATGGGCGCACAGCAGCGCGAAACTGCCGTCGTACGCCATCGCCCGCCCGGCCCAGCGCGACCGCTCGTGGTCGTCGAAGGTCGTGGTGGTCATCGCCGCACCCCCGCAGAGGATCATGATGGTGACGCCACGGTATCGCCCCGTCAGGGGTCCCGGCGAGATCGCGAAACCCCCAGACGCCTGTGACTAGGATTGTCGCAGTCATGCTGTTACGGGTGCTCGGGCCGCTCGAGGTCGAGGTCGACACAGGCGGGCCGGTCGACCTCGGTGGCCCCCGCCAACGCGCCGTGCTCGCGCTGCTGCTGGCGGCCCGGGGCGAGGTCGTCTCCGTCGGCCGGATGATCGAGGAGCTGTGGCGGGGGGACGCGCCGCCCCGGGCGATCGTCTCCCTCCAGGCGTACGTCTCGCACCTGCGCCGCGTGGTCGAGCCGGCCCGCGAGCGCCGCGCGCCGGCGCGGGTCCTGGTCACCGTGCCGCCCGGGTACGCGCTCCGGGTGCCCGCCGACGCCCTGGACGCCGGTCGGTTCGAGACGCTGCTGGCCGAGGCCCGCGCGGTGAGCCTCGCCGACCCGGAGCGCGCCCGCCCCCTGCTGCGCGCCGCGCTCGACCTGTGGCGCGGTCCCGCGTACGCCGAATTCGCCGCTGAGCCGTGGGCGCAGTCGGAGATGCTGCGGCTGGAGGAGCTGCGTCTCGTCGCCCGGGAGTTGCTGCTCGACGTGACAGTGCGCTGCGGCGACGCGGCCGAGGCGGTGCCCGAGGCGGAGCTGCTGACCCGGCAGGCGCCGCTGCGGGAGGAGACCTGGCGGCTGCTGGCGTTGGCGTTGTGGCGTACCGGTCGGCAGGGGGACGCGCTCGCCGCGCTGCGGCGGGCGCGGGCGACCCTGGCGGACCAGCTCGGCCTGGACCCGGGCCCGGCACTGGTCGAGGTGGAGTCCGCGATCCTGGGTCAGCGCCTCGACCTGCTCCCACCGGTGGTCGCGGCGGCGCGCGTCGATCGACAGGCGTCGGAGGAGGTGTTCGTCGGGCGGGAGGCCGAGCTGGCCGATCTTCGGCAGGCGGCCGCCGAGGCGGAGGTGAACGGGCCGCGCGTGGCGCTGCTCGGCGGGGAGGCCGGCGCCGGCAAGACCAGCCTGCTCGCCCGGTTCCGGGAGGAGCTGGACGCCCGCGGCTGGCTGGTCACCCTCGGTCGCTGCCCCGAGGTCGAGGGCGCCCCGCCGGCCTGGGCGTGGGTCGAGGCGCTGCGGCAGCTCGCCGCGCAGGCGCCGCCGGGTGATCTCGCGGCGGCGCTCGCCCCGCTGCTCGACGAGGGCGCCGGCGAGGCGGGCGGCGACGTCACCGCCGGCCGGTTCCGGCTGCACCGTGCCGTCGCTGCCTGGCTGACCGCCGCGGCGGTCGACAGACCCGTCGCCGTCGTCCTCGACGACCTGCACGCCGCGGACGCTGAGACGCTGCTGCTGTTGCACAGCGTGACCGAGATGACCGCCGGCGCCCTGCTGTTCGTCGCGGCGTTGCGGCCCGCCGACAACCCGGAACGGCTCGCCGACACCATGGCCGTCCTGGCCCGCCGGTCCCCCCACCGGATCCAGCTGGGCGGTCTGACGACGTCCGAGGTCGAACGGCTGCTCGGCGCGCTGGCCCGGACCACAGTCGACCCGCAGACGGTCACCGCGCTTGCCGAACGCACCGGCGGCAACCCCTTCTACGTCCGGGAGTCGGCGCGGCTGCTCGCCGCCGAGGGCACCCTCGTCGCCACCTCCGACGTGCCCGAAGGGGTACGCGACGTGCTGCGTCGGCGGCTCTCCCGCCTGCCGTCGTCGGCGGTCTCGGTGCTGCGCCTCACCGCTGCCGTCGGGCGGGAGGCGGACGTGCGGACACTTGTCGACGCCGCCGGCACCGACGAGGGCGCCGTCCTGCACGCGCTGGAAGCCGGGCTGAGCGCCGGCCTGCTCACCGAACCGGCGCCGGGGCGGGTGCGGTTCGTGCACGGCCTGGTCTGCGACACCATCTACACCGACCTACCGAAGCTGCGCCGCACCGGCCTGCACGCTCGGATCGCCGCCGCCACCCGTCGACTGCGCCCCGACGACTACCCGGCCCTGGCCCACCACTACGTCCGCGCCGCGTCGACCGACACCGCGCCGCTCGCCGTCGACTACGCCGTGCGCGCCGCGGAGCTGGCGGAGCGACGGTACGCGTACGACGCCGCGATCGAGCTGCTCGGCAACGCCGTCGAGGCCGCCGCGTCGGTGCCCGGGGACCGCGCCGCGCTGCAGGTCGACCTGCTGGGCCGGCTGCTGCGCGCCCAGGCCCGGGCCGGCGCGGTGGCCGCCGCCCAGCAGACCCGCACCCGGGCCGTCGACATCGCCATCGCGTCGAACCGGGACGAACTGCTGATCGCCGCGTTCACCGCGTGGACCGTCCCCAGCCCGTGGCTGAGACACGAGTACGGCGCGGTGGACCACACGGTCGTCGAACTGCTCACCCGGCTGCTGCGCGCCGACGACCTCGACCCGGTCACCCGCTGCCGACTGCTCGACGCGCTCGCCACCGAGCTGGACGGCGAGGCGGACCCTCGCGGTGCGGCGGCCGGGCGGGAGGCCCTGACGATCTCCCGAGGGCTCGACGATCCCGAGTTGCGCGCCCTCGGGCTGGCGGCCCGGCTGCGCACCATGAGCTACGAGTCGCAGGCGCCGCAGCGCCGGGAGCTGGCACTGGAGCTGCGTGACCTCGCCGACGAACACGGGCTGGTGAGCTACCAGTGGGTCGCCGAGCAGGTGCTCGGCCACGCCGCCGCGGCGCTCAACGAGCCGGCGGAGTTGCGGGCGAGTGTCGCCCGGCAGGGGCGGCTGGCCCAGACGTACCAGCTGAACGAGGCCCAGGTGCTGCACCTGTGCTCACTCGCCGTGCTCGCGCACATCGCCGGCGACTTCGCGGCCGCGCGGCGGCACTACGACGAGGTCGCCGCGCAGATGCGGCGGCAGGGTTCGCTGCACGCCGAGGCGTTCCACTACTTCGCCGTGGGGACGCTGCTGATCAGCCAGGGGCGCTTCGGCGAGCACGTGGAGGCGACCCGGCGGGTCCGCGGGCTGCTGGGACCGATCGTTGACGACCTGCTGGCGTTGGCGCTGATCAGCAGCGGACGGGTGGACGAGGCGCGGGCGATGCCGATCGGCAGGCACACCTACCGCCCGGACTACTTCGAGTCGGCGCTGCTGAGCGTGCGCGCGATGGTCATCGTGGCGCTGGGTCGACGGGACCTGGCGCAGCCTGTAATCGACGCGTTACTACCGGTTCGTGACCAACTGGCCGGTTTCTCCACCACGGCGGCCGTGGTGCGGCCGGTCGCGCTGACGCTCGGGGAGCTGTTCCGCCTGGTGGACCGCCCCGAGGAGGCGGCGCGGCACTTCCGGCTGGCGGCCAGCGTGGCGTGCCGGTGGAAGTCGCCGCACTGGCTGGCCGAGGCGACGGCGGCGCTGGCCAACTGAGCGCCCCTCGGGTTTCCAAGCCGGTTCCAAGTGGCGACACACATGATCGACGTGTTTGACCCACTAGGCCCTCGGAAAGGTCACCGTGAACCAGAACCACCAGGAAGCCATGGCCGACGTCCGCGACATGTACATGGTGCACATCCTGTTCCGTCGCGAGTTCGGCCTGCTTCCCCAGCTCGTCCGGGGCGTACGACCGGGTGACGTGAAGCGCGCGGAGGTCGTGGGCGCCCACGCCGCGCTCATGTGCCAGCAACTGCACCTGCACCACGAGGGCGAGGACATCTTCCTGTGGCCGCTGCTCGCCGAGCGCGGCGGGGCCGAGGCGGCCGCCGTCGTGCCCACCATGCAGGCACAGCACCACGCCATCGAGGAGGCGTACGAGGCGGTGGTCGCCCTGCTGCCCGACTGGCGGCGGACCGGGCGTGACGGCGCCGAGGTGGCCGACGCGCTGGAGCGGCTGCGCGCCGCGGCGACGGAGCACATGGCCATGGAGGAGGCCGAGATCCTGCCGCTGGCGCAGCGGTACGTCACCGCTGCGGAGTGGGCGAAGCTCGGCGAGCACGGGTTGCGGGACACCCCGAAGAAGCACCTGCCGCTGACCTTCGGCATGGCGATGTACGAGGGCGACCCCGAGGTGATCAAGGCGGTGCTCGCGCACGCCCCGCTGCCGGCGCGGCTGCTCATGCCGGTCCTGGCACCCCGGTTGTACGCGACGCACGCCAAGCGCGTCCACGGCACCGCCACTCCCCCGCGCATCGGCGCCACCCGCTGAGTCGAGGAGATCGTGGACAGTTCCCGTTCGTGAATGACGGAGACTGTCCACGATCCCGCCCCGACGACACCGCAAACCGTCACTCGACGTCGATCACGATCTTGCCGGTGCTGACGCCGCTCTCCACGGCGGCATGGGCGTCGGCCACGGTGGCCAGGGTGAACCGCCGGGGGTCGACGATCGGCTGCACCGCTCCCTCGTCGGCCAGGGCGGCGGTTTCGCGCAGAATCTCTCCGTGGTGCTCGCGTCCCTGACCGGTAAGCATCGGCAGCAGAGCGAAGACCCCCGAGTAGGTGGCTCCACGGAAGGACAGCGGCGCGAGGCTGTGGGTGCCCCAGCCCAGAACGCTGACGACGTGCCCGGTGTAGGTGCGGACCGCACTGAAGGACAGGTCGAGATTGACGCCACCGATGGTGTCGAGAACCACGTCGAAGCCCTCGCCGCCGGTGTACTCGCTGACATAGTCCCCGACCACCGCGCTGGTGCGGTCGATCGGGGTCGCACCGAGACGAGCGATGGCATCCAGGCTTCGGGGCGATCCGGTGGCGAAGACCTCGGCGCCCCGGGCGCGGGCGAACTGGATGGCGATCTGCCCGACGCCGCCCGCGCCCCCGTGCACCAGGACGCGCTGACCCGCGCCGACCCGAGCCCGGTCCACCAGCCCCTCCCAGGCGG
The DNA here is from genome assembly GCF_043197115.1 of Micromonospora sp. NPDC049275. Taxonomy (NCBI): domain Bacteria; kingdom Bacillati; phylum Actinomycetota; class Actinomycetes; order Micromonosporales; family Micromonosporaceae; genus Micromonospora; species Micromonospora sp. NPDC049275. The sequence goes on along the minus strand of NZ_JBICSN010000002.1, from coordinate 435,532 downwards.
TGATGGCGGCCAGCGGCAGGGCCGCCGCCTCACGCAGACTCAGCGACTCCGGTTTGCGGGCGAGCAACCGGGCGTCCACGGCCGCGTACTCGGCGAGCGATCCTTGCAGGTCACCGACACCACCGGTCAGTCCGTACACCTCGTCGCCGGGTTCGAAGCCAGTGACCCCCGGGCCGACCTCCGCCACGACGCCGGCCAGGTCCAGGCCGAGTACGGCCGGCGGATTGTGCCGGGCGTGGGCGGCCTTGCCGGCTCGGATCTTGATGTCCAGCGGGTTGACACCGCTCGCCGCGACCCGGACCAGCACCTGGCCCGGGCCGGGGGCCGGCGTCTCGACCTCCGTGAGGACGAGTGGGCCGCCGAATTCCCTGAGCACCACCGCACGCATGTCGTTACCTCGCTTCCTCTGTGCTGATGCCCACATTCGTCGGTTTCATCCCTATCTCCTCCCAGACTTATCTTGAGCGTTAGTTACAGAATTGAGGTGCCAAAACGGACCGAACCGGCCCCGGGACCGGTCAGTCCAGACAGGTCAGCGCGACCTCCGCGGAGCGCATCAGGGTGGCGCGGTCGGGGTTGATCCCGCCCATCACCCGCAGGCCCTGGAGGCTGGTCACCAGGAAGACGGCGAGGTCGGTGGCGCTGCGCTCGGGCGGGATCTGACCGCGCAGCTGCCCCTCGGCGAGCACGTCGAAGAGGGCAGACTCCAGAGATCGGGTCGTCGCCCGGAGCCGCTCGGCGACCCGCAGGTCGTCGCGGGCCCGCTCGACAGTGGCGCCGACGATCAGACATGCCAGGCGTTTCCCGTCCCGAGCGATCTCATCCACCGCGGCGACGAAGACCTCGCGGATCACCTCCCGGGCGTCGTTGCCCGAGCGCAGCATGTCGATCAGTGGCACCGCGTACTGCTGCCGGTAGAGGTCGAGCGCGGCCAGGTACAACCCTTCCTTGCTGCCGAAGGCGGCATAGATCGAGCCGCTGCCCAGGCCGGTCGCCCTGCTCAGGTCACGGATCGAGGTCCCCTCGTAGCCGTTGCGCCGGAACGCCTCCATGGCAGCGGCCACCGCCGCGTCAAGGTCGAACTCCCGGGTACGAGCCATGCGCCCACCCTACGAGCCAACTGGAACGATCGCCAAAGAATCGTGCCGACGCTCACTCCGGGTCAAGGAAGGCGAGCACCCGCGACCAGGCCATCTCGGCGGCGTCCGGGGCGTACTCGGCGAGGTCCGGGTCGGTGAACAGGTGCCCGGCGCCGGGATAGCGGAACACGGTCAGGTCGGCGCCGGCGTCGGTCATCGCCGCCTGCCACTCGTCGACCTCGTCCGGCGCGTCGTACGGGTCCGGGTCGGCGAGGTGCAGCTGCACCGGCAGTCCGGCCCGTGCCGCGTCCGGCGCACCACCGGTGCCGTGCAGCAGGAGCAGGCCGGCGGCGTCGGGGCGCTCGGCGAGCAGCGCCCCGGCGACGCCCGCGCCCATCGAGAAACCGGCGAGGACCGTCTGCGGCGGCAGGTCGCGAAGCGCCGCCCGGGCCCGGTCGAGCACCACCTCGTGGCCGATCTTGTCGAGCAGCGCGAAGCCCTCCTCGACACTGTCGGCGGCCGGGACGCCGTACAGATCAGGGGCGGTGACCCGGTGCCCGGCGGCGCGCAACCGGTCGGCGGCGGCGCGAACTGCGGGCCGCAGACCGTACACGGAGTGGAACAGCACGACGTGTCGCATCGGGCCATCCTCCCGCAGCCGGGCACGGGCCCGGCCGTGACGCGCGGGGCGGATCAGACCAGCGCCGCCAGCCGGGCCACCAGGGCCGTCGGCGGTGGCATCGCGGCGATCTCCTGGCTGACCTGCGCGGCGGCCGTGCGCAGGCTCTCGTCGGTGAGCAGCCGGGTCAGCGTCTGCGCGGTGATGTCGGCCGGACGCAGCGCGAGGCCGGCACCCCGGCCGGCCACCAGCTCGGCGTTGTGCCGCCGGTCCCCCGGACCCACGGTGGCCAGTTGCGGCAGGCCGGCGGCGAGGGCGCCGAGAACGCTGCCCGCCCCGCCGTGGTGCACAAGCGCGGCGCTCGCCGGCAGCGCCTCGTCGAGCGGGATCCAGTCGACCACCCGGACGTTGCCGGGCAGCGAACGAGCCGAGCGCTCGTCGGGCCGCACCAGCACGATCTCGGCGTCCACCTGGGCCGCCGCGGCCACCACGGCGGGCATCGGCCCCCGGTCGCCGGGGCCGGTCAGGGTGCTGCGGGTGACCAGGATCCGGGGGCGCTCGCCCGGCTCGCGCAGCCAGGCCGGCAGCTCACCGCCGCCCACGTAGGACGTGTAGCGCATCGGCCAGCCGTGCTGGGTGGCCACACTGGGCGGGGCCACGGCGAGGGCGGCGGCGGGTGGTGGCAGCTCCATGAGGCCGTGCCGGCGCAGCGCGGCGCCGAGCTGCGCGGTGGTCGCGCCGACCAGATCCCGGCCGTCGAACAGGGCGTTCTCCTGGCGTACGGCCGGCACGCCGAGCCGTGCGGCCGCCACCGCGCCGGCGACCGCGAACGGCTCGTGCACCACCAGATCCGGACGCCACTCGGTGGCCAGCGCGACGACCGGGTCGGTGAGCTGGTCGTTGAGCGCGCCGAAGAGCAGGCCGGCGCCCCGGGTGCCGGCGGTGCCGGCCATCTCGGCGCGCGCGATCAGCGGATGGCGGAAAAAGACCCGCCGCGCGATCCGGCCGAAGTCGAAGCCCGGCGCGACGTCGTGCACGACCAGACCGGCGTCGGCGGCGGCCATCGCGCCACCACCGGTGGCGACCAGCACGTCGTGGCCGGCGTCGCGCAGCGCGACGGCGAGTGGCACCAGGGGAAAGACGTGCCCGACGAGCGGGGCGGAAACCACCAGCACGCGCATGGGGCGGATCCTATGTCGACGCCGCTGGGCGCGCTGACCCATTGACAGCGGGCCGAGGGCCGTCAGTCGGCCCGTCGCCTGTCGACGATGCGGCGCATCTTGCCCATCGACCGTTCCACCGAGTCCGGGTCGAGCACGTCCACCGTGACGCTCACCCCGATGGTGTTCTTCACCAGCTCGGCCACTGTCGCGCCGGCCCGCTCGGCGGCGTCCACGGCGACCCCGACGCGCCGCTCCACCCGTACGGTGAGGGTGTCCAGCCGACCCTGCCGGTCGAGGACGCACTGGAAGTGCGGCGACAGCTGCGGCGTACGCAGGATCAGCTCCTCGATCTGCGTCGGGAAGATGTTCACCCCGCGCAGGATCATCATGTCGTCGGACCGGCCGGTGATCTTCTCGATCCGGCGCATCGGCCGCGCGGTGCCGGGCAGCAGCCGGGTGAGGTCCCGGGTGCGGTAGCGCACGACAGGCATCGCCTCCTTGGTGAGCGAGGTGAGCACCAGCTCGCCCCGCTCGCCGTCGGGCAGCACCGCCCCGGTGACCGGGTCGATGATCTCCGGGTAGAAGTGGTCCTCCCAGAGGTGCAGCCCGTCCTTGGTCTCGACGCACTCGGTGGCCACGCCGGGGCCCATCACCTCGGAGAGCCCGTAGATGTCGACCGCGTGGATGTCCAGCTGCTGCTCGATCTCGCGGCGCATGTCCTCGGTCCACGGCTCGGCGCCGAAGATACCCACCCGCAGTGACGTGGCGCGCGGGTCGATGCCCTGGCGGCGCATCTCGTCGACGATGGCCAGGAGGTAGCTGGGCGTGACCATGATGACCTCGGGCTCGAAGTCGCGGATCAGCAGCACCTGCCGTTCGGTCATGCCGCCCGAGACGGGGATGACAGTGCAGCCCAGTTCCTCGGCCCCGTAGTGGGCGCCCAGGCCGCCGGTGAAGAGCCCGTAGCCGTACGCGACGTGCACCCGGTCGCCGGGACGCCCGCCGGAGGCGCGGATGGACCGGGCCATCAGCCGGGCCCAGGTCCGCAGGTCGTCGCGGGTGTAGCCGACGACTGTGGGTCGGCCGGTGGTACCGGAGGAGGCGTGCAGGCGGGCGACCTGCTCCCGGGGTACGGCGAACATGCCGAACGGGTAGTTGTCGCGCAGCTCCGCCTTGCCGGTGAACGGGAAGCGTGCCAGGTCGTCGAGGTCCCGGCAGTCGTCGGGGTGCACCCCGGAGGCGTCGAACGCCCGACGGTAGTGCGGCACATTGTCGTACGCGTGCCGCAACGACCACCGCAGCCGTTCGCGTTGCAGGGCGCGCAGCTCGTCGATGTCGGCGCGCTCGATCGGCTCCAGCTCTTCCGGACGAGGGGTGCGGTCCTGCATCGCCTGCCTCCTTGCGCGACGGTCCCGGTGCGGGCTGCGGGTACCGTACGCCGGCCGTCGACCGGAGGCGCGAGGTGAGGGGCGCCGGGTCGGGCGGGTTGCCCGACCCGGCGTCGCTCCGATCATCGCCCCGCCATCATCCTGCAATTGCAAAAGATGTGCAACAAGGTCTGGACCCCGTCCGGTCAGGTAACTAGCCTGGGTGTCATGAGTCCTTACATCACGGATCCGTCGGCATGGCAGGAGAGCTGGGACCGCCAGCAGGAGGCCTACCTGCCGGACCGGGAACACCGCCTCGCCACCATGCTCGACGCCGTTGACGCGGTCCTCGACGGCCGACCCCCGCGCCTGCTCGACCTGGCCGGCGGCACCGGCACCATCTCGCTGCGGACGCTGGCGCGCTTCCCCGACGCCGAGCTGACGTTGGTGGACCTCGACCCGGCGCTGCTCGCCATCGCCGGCGCCTCGCTGGCCGGGCGGGCCACCATCGTCACCGCCGACCTCGCCACTCCCGACTGGCGCTCGGCGCTCCCCCACTCCGAGTACGACGCCGTCCTCACCGCCACCGCCCTGCACTGGCTGCCGGCCGACCGGCTCGGCGTGCTCTACGCCGAGCTGCACGACGTGCTGCGGCCGGGTGGGATCTTCGTCAACGCCGACCACATGCCCGACGACACGCTGCCGGAGTTGACCAAGCGCCTGCTGGACCGGGCGCGGGACCGGCGCAACGCCCGCTACGCCGCCGGCTCGGTGCTCTCGTGGTCGGACTGGTGGGACCGGGCCGCCGCCGACCCGGCGCTCGCCCCACTGGTGGCCCAGCGGCACGCCATCTACCCGACCGGGCACAGCCCGGAGTGGAACCCGCCGGTCTCCTGGCACCTCGCCGCGCTCCGCGAGGCCGGGTTCGGCGAGGTCGGCACGGTGTGGCGCGGCGGCCCGGACGCCGCCGTCGCGGCGGTGCGCTGACCAGCACCCGTGCTGGTAGGAAGGACTCGTGTCAGAGCCCTTCGAACCGCGTACCGACCCCGACGTCGACAGGCATGTCCCCGCCGACCGGCGGGAGTTGACCGCCCGTCCCGTGACGGTGCTGGCCACGATCGCGGCCGGCGGGGTCCTCGGCGCGCTGGGCCGGGCCGGCCTGCAGCACGCCGCTCCGCACACGCCTACCGGTTTTCCCTGGGCGACGTTCGGCATCAACGTGTCCGGCTGCCTGCTGATCGGCGTGTTGATGGCGACGCTCGGGCACCTCGGCGGCGGGCATCCGCTGGTCCGCCCGTTCCTCGGGGTCGGGGTGCTCGGCGGCTTCACCACGTTCTCCACCTACGCGGTGGACATCCAGCAGGCGCTCGTGGCGGGCGCACCGGGCACCGCGTCGGCGTACCTGGCCGCGACGGTGCTCGGGGCGCTCGTCGCGGTCGGGCTGGGCGACGCCCTCACCACCGGCGTGCTGCGACGTGGGACGGCGGCCCGATGAGCGTGCTGCTCATCGCGCTGGGAGCGGCCGTCGGCGCACCGCTGCGCTATCTCACCGACCGGGCCGTGCAGTCCCGGCACGACTCGGTGTTCCCCTGGGGCACGCTCACCGTCAACGTGGTCGGCTCGCTACTGCTCGGCGTGCTCGTCGGGTTACCGAGCAGCCCGGCGGCCACCGCGCTGCTCGGCACCGGGTTCTGCGGGGCGCTGACCACCTACTCCACCTTCAGCTACGAGACGCTGCGCCTGACCCGGGGCGGTCACCGCCTCCTCGCGCTGGCCAATGTCGTGGGCAGCGTCGCCGCCGGGCTCGCGGCGGCCGCCGCCGGCTACACCCTGGCCCGCGTCCTGGCCGGCTGACCTGCGAAGGTGATGCCCCAAGCCGGGAACACACCGGGGGTATATACGCGAGGTATACGCCGGGTGTAGTCTCTTGGCATGAGCGTGCCACTGACCCTTCTCGGCCTCCTCGAACGGGAGCCCAGCCACGGCTACGACCTGAAGCGCGACTACGACGCCTTCTTCGGCCGGGGCAAGCCACTGCCGTTCGGCCAGGTCTACTCCACCCTCAGCCGCCTGGCCCGCGACGGCAAGGTGGTGATCAGCGACGTCGCGCCCGGCTCCGGCCCCGACCGCAAGCGCTACGTCATCACCGACGTGGGCGCCACCGAGGTCGAGCAGTGGCTCACGCAGCCGGTCGACCCGGAGCCGCACCTGCAGACGGTGCTCTTCGCCAAGGTCGTGCTCGCGCTGATGCTCGACCGTCCCGCCGCGGACTACCTCGACACCCAGCGCAGCGCGCACCTGCACCGGATGCGCGAGCTGACCGAGATCAAGCGCGCCGGCAGCCTCGTCGACGCCCTGCTGGCCGACCACGGCCTGTACCACCTGGAGGCGGACCTCCGGTGGATCGAGATGACCAGCGCCCGCCTGGACGCCCTGCGCAAGGAGGTACGGCGATGACCGTCGTGATCGAGGCCCGCGACGTGGAGTTCGCCTTCGGCCAGACGCCAGCCCTGCGCGGCGCGAGCGTCGCCGTGGACGCGGGCGAGATCCTGGCCATCATGGGCCCCAGCGGGTCGGGCAAGTCCACCCTGCTGCACTGCCTGGCCGGCATCCTCGTGCCCGACTCCGGCGAGATCCTCTTCGACGGGATCCGGGTCGACGCCTTGGCCGAGACCCAGCGCAGCAGCCTGCGCCGGGACCGGTTCGGCTTCGTGTTCCAGTTCGGCCAGCTCGTGCCCGAGCTCACCGCGGTGGAGAACGTCGCTCTCCCCCTGCTGCTCAGCGGCGTCCGCCGCACCCAGGCGCTCACGAAGGCGTACGCCTGGTTCGCGCGCCTCGGCCTGGACGGCCTGGAGCAGCGGCGCTCGGGTGAGCTGTCCGGCGGGCAGGCGCAACGCGTCGCCCTCGCCCGCGGCCTGGTCGCCGAGCCGCAGGTGCTCTTCGCCGACGAGCCGACCGGCGCGCTGGACTCGCTCACCGGCGAACAGGTGATGGACCTGCTTGTCGACGCCGCCCGCGAGCAGGGCACCACTGTCATCCTGGTGACCCACGAGCCCCGGATCGCCGCGTACGCCGACCGCGAGGTCATGGTCCGCGACGGGCGCGTCAACGCGCCGGACCGGATCGCCTCATGATCCGCTTCGGGCTCCGCCTCGCCGTGGCCGGCGGCCGGGAGGCGCTCACCCGCCTGCTCGTCATCGCCGCCGCCGTCGCGATCGGCAGCGGGCTGCTGCTGACCACCCTGGCCGGGGTCAACGCGGTGAACGCCCAGCTCACCCGGTACGCCTCGATGTATCCCAACGCCTCGGCCGGCGACGCCGACCCGCTGTGGTGGTCGACCCGGTTCGACTACTTCCACGGCAGGCAGATCGTTCGGATCGACGTCGCCGCGACCGGCTCTACCTCGCCCACCCCGGTCGGTGTCCCGACCATCCCTGGTCCCGGCGAGTTCTACGCCTCGCCCGCGTTGCGCGACCTGCTGGCCGCCCACCCGACGGACCAACTGGGCGACCGCTACCCGGGGCGGGATCTCGGCACTGTGGGTCAGGCCGCGCTGACGTCGCCGGACACCCTGCTCGTCATCGCCGGCGGCACGCCCGACCAGGTCGCCAAGCTACCCGCCGCGAAGCAGGTCACAAGCGTCGGCGACACCCCCGCCCTCCCCGAGACCACTGTGGACCTCATCCTGGGGGTGGTCGCCGGCGGGCTGCTGTTCCCGGTGCTGATCTTCATCGGCACGGCCACAAGGCTCAGCGCGGCCCGCCGGGAGCAGCGTTTCGCCGCGATGCGCCTGGTCGGCGCGACGCCTCGGCAGATCTCGATGGTCGCCGCCGTGGAGGCGACCGCCGCCGCCGTCGCCGGAACCGCCGTCGGCTTCGGCCTGTTCTACGCCTTCCGCGATCCGCTCGCGGGCATCCCGTTCACCGGCATGCCGTTCTTCCCCAATGACATGTCGCTGGGCGTACTGAACGTCCTACTCGTGGCGCTCGGCGTACCGGCCGGCGCGGCGGTGGCGGCCCAGGTCTCGCTGCGCCGCGTACGGATCTCCCCGCTGGGCGTCACCCGCCGGGTCACCCCCCGCGTCCCGAGCGCGTACCGGCTGATCCCGGCCCTGCTCGGTGTCGCGGTGCTGTTCTTCGCCGTCGGCTTCAAGCCGGAAACGTCCGACGGCCAGACCGCGATCTTCCTGCCCGGGCTGCTGCTCATCATGGCCGGCCTGGTCTTCGCCGGCCCGTGGCTGACGATGGTCGGCGCCCGCGTCCTGGCGCGGTACGCCAACCGCCCGGCCACGCTCATCGCCGCGCGTCGCCTCGCCGACAACCCGAAGGCCGGCTTCCGGGCGATCAGCGGCATCATGCTCGCGCTCTTCGTCACGAGCGTGGCCGTCGGCGTGATCACCACGATCATCGCCAACCGGGGTCCAGCACCGGTCGGCTCGACCGAGGCGGGACAGGTGTCTCTCTACCTTCCTGACGATGCACCGGCGGCGCCCGACACGCTCTTCACCGGGCTTCGCTCGATCACCGGCGTGCGGTCCGCGACCGCGGTGCGCGAGAACCCGGACAGGATGAACACCAGCGAGCCCGGCCTGATCGCGTGTACCGAGATCCCCAGCGCGTACGGCCGGTGCGCTGACGGTGCCACCGTCGCCGAGGTCGCGACGGGCCTCATCCCCTTCCGGGAGTCGGCGTCGTCCGCCCGGGTCTGGCCCGCCGCGTCGGTCCCACTCGGCGATCTTCAACGGCTCCCGGTGATGTCGATCGTCGTCGACACGGACGGTTCGGCCACCGCCATCGAGCGCACCCGCACCGTGCTGGAGGTCGCCTTCCCGACCTTCTGGGTCGGGCCGAACGTGCCCGGCGACTTCGAGTCGGACTTCGCCGACACGCTGCGCGGCTGGGAACAACTGGCAAACGTCGTCATCATCGCCAGCCTCGCCCTCGGCGGGTGCAGCCTCGCGGTGAGCGTCATCGGCGGTCTGACCGAGCGCCGACGACCGTTCAGCCTGCTACGCCTCAGCGGCGCGCCGGTGCGCGTCCTACGCCGGGTGGTGGCGCTGGAGAGCGCGGTGCCGATGCTCGCCGTCGCGGCCGTCGCCATCGGGATGGGCCTGCTCGCCGCGCACCTGTTCCTGCGGGCACAGATGCACTACACGCTCGTCGCGCCGGAGCCGCGCTTCTACGTGATCGTCGTCGTCGGGCTGGTCGCCTGCCTCGGCGTCATCGCCTCCACGATGCCGCTGCTGGAGCGCATCACCGGGCCGGAGACCGCCCGCAGCGAGTAGTCGTCAGGTGCTCGGCCCGGTGGTGGTGAGGGCGACCACCGGGCCGAGCACGAAGACGGCGGGCGGGCCGACGCCCTCCCGGGCGGCGACCGTTCCGATCTCGTCCAGCCGGGCCGGCACCGACCGCTGGCCGGGCAACCCGGCGTCCTGCACCGCCAGTACCGGAGTCTCCGGGGCACGACCGTGCTCGACCAGCACCGCCGCGATCTTGGCGATGGTGTCGACGGCCATCAGCAGCACGACGGTGCCCCGGGCGCGGGCCAGCGCCGCCCAGTCGACGAGCGAGTCGGGGTGCCCGGGCGGCAGGTGCCCGGAGACCACTGTGACGTCGTGCGCCACGCCCCGGTGTGTGACAGGCACACCGGCGAGGGCCGGCGCGGCGAGGGCGCTGCTCACCCCGGGGACCACTGCCACCGGTACGCCGGCCGCCACGCAGGCCTGCACCTCCTCGTGGCCGCGTCCGAAGACGTACGGGTCGCCACCCTTGAGCCGGACCACCCGGCGGCCGGCGCGGGCGTGCGACACCAGGGCCGCGTTTATCGCGTCCTGGGCCATCGACGGGCCACGGGGCACCTTGGCGGCGTCGATGACAAGCACGTCGGGACGTAGTCCGGCGAGCAGCCCCTGCGGAGCCAACCGGTCGACCACGACGACGTCTGCGGCGTCGAGCAGGGCCTTTCCGCGTACCGTGATCAGGTCGTCGGGCCCGGGCCCGCCGCCGACCACGGCGACCGAACCGTGGTCGTGGTGATGGTCGTGTCCGTGGTGATGGTGGTGGCCGACCGGGTCGTCGGGGTGGTCGTGCGGGCGCTGCGGACGGCCCACCTTGTCGGCGAAGCCGGGCATCAGCACCCGGTACGCGCAGGTGTCGCAGTTCATCCGGATGTCCCCGCCCAGCGCCTCGGCGTGGCGTTCGAGCACCAGTTCGGCGAGGGCGTCGCAGTCGCCGATCACCTCGGCGACCCGGACGTCCAGGTCGGGGTGGGCGGCGGCGAACTCCGCCGACTGGGCGACGATCCGGTCGGGCAGCACCCCGGCGAACAGGAAGTACGGCGCCACGACGATCCGCCGCGCGCCGAGGCGACGCAACCGGTCCAGCACCTCCGGTACCGACGGAGACGCCAGCGAGATGAACCCCGGCTCGACGCCCGCGTAGCCGCGTCCCTCCCAGAGCAGCCGGGCGACCTTGGCCACCTCGGCGTTGGCGTCCGGGTCGGTCGACCCGCGCCCGATCAACGCGACCCAGGTGCCGGCCCGGTCGACGCCAGCGGGAAAAGCGTCGGCCGGCGAAGCGTCGAGCGGCGAAGTGTCGGCCGGTGCGGTGTCGGCCGGTGCGGTGTCGGCCGGTGCGGTGTCGGCCGGTGCGGTGTCGGCCAGCGCCGCGTCGATGCGCTCCGCGAGGGCCTCGTGCAGCAGCGGGTGTGGGCCGAGCGGACGACCGTAGCGGTAGGTCAGCCCGGGGTGGCGCTGCTGCTCCCGGCCCATCGCGGCGGGGATGTCGCCCTTGCCGTGCCCGGCGGCGGTGAGCACCAGCGGCAACGCCACGAGCGCCCGGTGCCCGCGCGCGACGAGCGCGCCGACGGCGTCGGTCAGCGGTGGACGGGACAGCTCGATGAAGCCGCCCTCGACGTCGCCGATGTCACCGCGACGGCGGACCCGCTCGACGAGCGCGGCGAACTGGTCGACACCGGCCGCGCTGCGCGTGCCGTGCCCGACGATGACCAGAGCGGTCATGACTTCTCCTCGGTGTAGAGCAGGGCGTTGAGGGCGGCGGCGGCGACCGCCGAGCCACCCTTCTCCCCCACGTTGGACACGGCGGGCAGGCCGCTGGCCCGCAGCGCCGCCTTCGACTCGGCGGCTCCCACGAAGCCGACCGGCAGGCCGACGACAAGTGCGGGCGTGGCGTCCAGGGTGAGTAGTTCGACGAGCGCGGTCGGCGCGCAACCGACCACCCACACCGCGCCGGGGCCGACCCGGTCCAGCGCGATCCGCACGGCGGCCGCCGAGCGGGTGATGCCGGCCGTGCGGCCCAGCTCGGCGGCGGCCGGTTCGGCGACCGGGCAGACCACCTCCAGGCCGGCCCGGGTGACGCCGGCGGCGACCATCGCCACGTCGGTGACCACCGGGGCCCCGGCGCGCAGCGCGGCCAGCCCCGACTCCAGCGCGGCCTCGTCGCAGACCAGGTCGTCGACGTACGCGAGGTCGGCGCTGGCGTGCACCACCCGCTCGGTCACCGCGCGGGCCAGCGGCGGCAGGTGCGACAGGTCGACCCGCTCGCGCAGGATGCGGTACGACTCCACCTCGATGGGATGCACCACCCGGCTCATCGGGCTCCTTCCTGAGGGTCGAGCACGCGGATCGCGTCGACCGGGCAGATCTCCACGCACTCCAGGCAGCCGGTGCAGCGGTCGGCGCGGACCGTCAGTCCGCCGGCCACCGGCCGGATCGCGTGCGTGGGGCAGGTGAGCAGGCAGGCCCCGCAGCCCTGGCAGGCGTCGATGGTCACGAGCGCCACCGGTACCCCCTGGGTGTGACCATCCGGCCGGCGACCAGCCGGGTGTCGCTGCTACCGACGACCACGACGCTGTACATGTCGACGACCGCCGGGTCCAGGGTGGCGAGGGTCGCCAGGTGCACCCGTTCGCCGGACCGGCTGGCGTTGCGCACCACGCCGACCGGGGTGTCCGGGGGCCGGTGCCCGGCGAGGATGCCGAGCGCCTTGCCGAGCTGCCAGTCGCGCGCCCGGCTGCGCGGGTTGTAGAACAGCGTCACGAAGTCACCCTCGGCGGCGGCTGTCACCCGCCGCTCGATGACCTCCCACGGGGTGTGCAGGTCGGACAGGCTCACGTAGGCGTGGTCGTGGCCGAGCGGCGCGCCGAGCAGCGCCCCGGCGGCGAGCGCGGCGGTCACCCCGGGTACACCGACCACGTCGATGCGCTCGTCGGCGTACTCCAGGGCGGGGCTCGCCATCGCGTACACCCCGGCGTCGCCGGACCCGACAAGCGCGACCGCCCGGCCGGCGGCGGCCTCCGCGACGGCCGCGCGGGCCCGGGCCTCCTCCGCGCCCAATCCGCTGGACAGCACCCGGGTGCCGGGCCGCAGCACGTCGCGGACCTGGTCGAGGTACTGGTCGAGGCCGACCACCACCGCCGCGCGACGCAGCTCCGCCACCGCGCGGGGGGTCCGCAGATCGGCGGCGCCCGGCCCGAGGCCGACGACGGCCAGCCGGCCGCGTGGCGCGTGCCGGGCCACGGCCACTGTCGCCATCGCCGTCGCGGTCTTCGGAACCAGCAGCGTCGCGTCGTCGGCCCGGCCGTCCTCACCGAGCAGCGCCGCGGCCTCCGCGACGCTCGGCGTGCCGACCGCCGCGCGGACCACCTCGCTGGGATGCGGCACGTCGACCGCCGCCAGGCGCGTCGCCGGCCAGGCCACCAGGGGTACGCCGAGCCCGTCGGCGGTGCTGCGGATGCCCACCTCGTCGGCCTTGACGTCGGCGCTGGCCAGGCAGCGCAGGCTCGCCGGGTCGAGGCCGGCCTCGGCCAGCACCCGGTGCAGCAGCTCGGTCACCTCGTCGGCGGGTACGCCCCGACTCGCGCCGACGCCGGCGACCAGCGACGGCGGCCGCAGCACCGCGGTCCGCCCGTCGAGGGGCACCACCCGATCGGTGACCAGCAGCCGATATCCGGCGGCCCCGCTGCCGGCGGCGGCGGCGTTGTCGGCGGCGGCGTTGTCGGCGGCGGCGGCGTTGTCGGCGGCGGCCCCGTTGTCGGCGGCGGCGGACTTGTTGTCGGCGGCGGCGTGGACGTTCGGGGGCAGGGCGGGCAGCGGCCAGGCGGCGTCGGCGATCAGCTCGACCGGTTCGCCGTCCAGGATGGCCCGGGACACGGCGGCTACCGCGCCCTGCACGGGCCAGCCGAGGGTGTCCAGGCCGGGCAGCCCGACCGCGTCGGTGGCGGTGGTGATCACCGGTCGGGCGTCCAGCAGGGCGCCGACGGCCTCGGCGAGGTCGTTGCCGCCGCCGGCATGACCGCCGAGCAGCGCCACCGCGTGTCGGGCCGCCTCGTCGACGACCACCACGGCCGGGTCGGTGCGCTTGTCACCGAGCAGCGGCGCGACGATACGCACCACCGCGCCGGTGGCCAGGAACGCCACCACGGCGTCGTACCGCGCCCAGGCGGCCCGCAGCGCGTCGACGACGGTGTCCCCCTCGACCAGCCGGGCGTGCGGCCAGGCGGCGGTCAGGGTGTCGGCGTGCCGACGGCCGGCGGCGGTGGCGGCCACCAGGCCGATCCGGGCGGGCGGGTTCTGGTCGGTCACGGGCGCTCCCCGGTGAGGACGACCACCGGGTTGGTGGCCGCGAGGCGGATCGACCCGCCGGGCAGGTCGGCGAGGCGGGCGGCGGAGAGCTGGCTGCCCTCGACTGTGTAGCCGGCGGCCCGTAGCAGGTTCACGGCTGGCGCGACGCGGTCCAGCGCGGCCAGGGTGAGCACCACCCGCTCGGGTCGGCGGGCCACCACGGCGGGAAGGATGTCGACGCCGCCACCGCCGACGAAGACCGCGTCCGGTTCGGGCAGCCCAGCGAGGGCCGCCGGAGCCCGCCCGACGACGAGCCGGACGGTGACGGCGTGCGCCGCCGCGTTGGCCCGGATCGTCGCGGCACTGGCGGCGTCCTGCTCGACGGCGAGCACTGCCGCGCCGAGCAGCGCGCACTCGATGCCGACCGAGCCGCTGCCCGCGCCGACGTCCCAGATCAGCCGGCCCAGGCGGGGCCGAAGCCGGGCGACGACGAGGGCACGCACCTCCGACTTGGTGATCATGGAGTCGCGGTGGGCGTACCGGCCCTCCGGCAGCGCCCAGCCGCCGGCCGGCGCGGCGGCGGGCTGGTTGTCGGAGCGCATCCCACCGGGTGCGACCCGACCGGGCGCGGCATAACCGGGCGCGGCATAACCGGACGCGAAGTCAGCGGGCGCGGGATCGGCGGGCGCGGGATCGGCATCGGCGTCGGCGTCGGCGTCGGCGTCGGCGTCGGCGTCGGCGTCGGCGTCGGCGAGGCTGAGCAGGACGTGCGGGTCGGACCAGGTCTCGGTGGCGGCCTGCGCGGGGGTCACCGCGCGGACCCGTTCCGCGTCGGTGCCCAGGTGCTCGGCGACCAGCAGGCGGCGGGGCCAGCCGACCAGCCCTGCGCCCAGCTCGACGGCGCCGGCGCCCGGCGCGGTGAGCACCGCGACAAGTGGCAGCGCCCGGCAGGCGTTCAGGGCCGCGCGCGGGTCGCGGCCGTGCGCGGTGACCACGGCGGCCCCGTCCCAGGGCAGTCCGGCACGGGCGAACGCGGCGGCCACGCTGGACACCGCAGGCACCACCCGCAGCGGCAGCCCGGCGGCACGCAGCCGACGGACGATGCCGAACAGGCCGGGATCGCCGCTGGCCAGCACCACGGCCGGCACTCCGGCGGCGACGGCGACGCTCAGCCGGTTGACGGCCGGGGCGAGCGGCCCGAGGACGACGGTGTCCACGCCGGCCGGCACGGCAACGGCGGCCAGGTGCCGGGCCGCCCCGACGACCAGCCCGGCCCCGGCCAGCGCGGGCGCGAGAGCGGGATGCGGCGGCGCACCCGCGGCGTCCAGGCCGACCACTGTCACCAGCGGGTTCGCGAACGTCCGGCTCATCGGGGCCACCGGCCCGACGAGGCGACCACGTGTGCCCCGGCGAAGTCGACCATCGCCACGTCCACTGTGACAGTCGGCCCGGCGAAGCGCCGCAGCACCTGGCCGACCCGCTGGCAGAGCAGGTCCCCGGCCGGGCCGAGCAGCCCGGCGGCCTCCCACAGCTCGTACGCGTGCCGACCGGTGTTCGCCTCGGTCACGGCGGCGACAAGCGCCGGATCGCCACCGGCGTCGGCCGTCACCGCGCCGAGCAGGGACAGGTCCACCTTCGAGCGGGTGTAGTGGGTCATCAGGATCCCGGCGGCAAGTTTGGCGAGCTTGCCGGCCATGCCGACGAAGACCACACCTGTCATCGCGTCGTCCACCGCGGCGGTCACGGCGGCCCCGGTGAAGTCCCCGACCTCGACGAAGCAGACCTCGGGCAGGTCGGGCAGCAGCGCGCGGGCGGCCCGCTCGGTACGCCCGCCGGTGCACAGCACCACGGTCCGCTCGCCCTGGGCGGCCATCACGTGCACGGCCTGCACGACGCTGGCCCGCCAGGACGCGGTGGAGAAGGGCCGTACGATGCCTGTGGTGCCGAGGATCGAGATGCCACCCAGGATGCCGAGTCGCCGGTTCGTGGTCTTGCGGGCCATGATCTCGCCCCGGGGCACGCTGATGACCACGCGGACACCGACCTCGGTGAGGTCGACGACCTCGGCCACCGCCTCGCCGATCATTCGGCGCGGTGTGTCGTTGATGGCCGGGCCACCGACCGCGAGCCCGAGGCCCGGTTTGGTGACGGTGCCGACGCCGGGACCGCCGGCCAGCCGCAGCCCGGGGACATCGGTCCAGTCCACGGTGGCGGTCAGCTCGGCGCCGTGGGTGACGTCCGGGTCGTCGCCGGCGTCCTTGACGACGACCGCCTCGGCGCGCACTGGTGGCGTGCCGGTCACCTCGCAGCGTTCCACTCCGAAGCGCACCCGCCGACCGGCGGGCAGGCCGATCTCCACGTCCGGCTGGATCTCCCCGGTGACCAGGGCGGTGACCGCCGCCTTCGCCGCCGCCGTCGCGCAGGCGCCGGTGGTCCACCCCGTCCGCAGGGCGGTGGGCCGGACCTTCGCCGTACGCGGCAGGTCCGGCTCGCGCAGGGGCGGCTCGGCGTACGTCACTGTGTGCCTGTTCCTCCGGCGCGACCGCCGGTCTGGCGGCGCAGCTCGGCGCGGGCGGCCGGCTCGGCCCGGCGGAAGGTGTGGAAGTGCCCGGGGTGGTACAGGTGCGAGCGGGTGCCCTCGGCGGCGAGGGCCGGCCCGACCAGGAACAGGGTGTGCTTCCACAGCCTGTGCTGTTTGACGGTGGCCTCCAGGGTGCCCACCGTGCAGCGCACCACCAGCTCGTCGGGCCAGGTCGCCTGGTACGCCACCACGGCCGGGGTCTCCTCCGGGTAGCCGCCGGCCAGCAGTTCGGCCTGCACCTGGCCGGAGCGGGCGGCGGAGAGGAACAGCGCCATCGTGGTGCCGTGCCGGGCGAAGTCGCGGACCCGCTCGCCGGGCGGCATCGGGGTCTTGCCCCCTTCGAGGCGGGTGAGGATCACCGACTGGGCGACCTCGGGAACTGTCAGCTCCCGCCCGACGAGGGCCGCGACGGCGGTGAACGAGGACACCCCGGGCACGATCTCGACGGCCAGGTCGAGCGTCCGGCACAGGTCCAGTTGCTCCTGCACGGCGCCCCAGAGCGCCGGGTCGCCGGAGTGGATGCGGGCCACGGTGAGCCCCCGCGCGGCGGCGCGCTCGTACAGCGGCAGCACGCCCTCGATGGGTAGCTGGGACGAGTCGACGATCTCCGCGTCGGGGCGGGCGTGGTCGAGGACGTCGGCGTGCACCAGGCTGGCCGCCCAGATCACGATGTCCGCCGCGGCGATGACCCGGGCGGCCCGCAGGGTCAGCAGGTCCGCCGCGCCCGGGCCGGCTCCGACGAACCACACCTTGCCGTTGCTTGTCACAGCTTTCCTCCTCGGTGCTCGCGGCGGGCCGGAACCAGCAGCGTCGACAGGTACGGCAGGTCGTGCGCGGCGTCGTCGACCGGGCCGATCCGTTCACCGGGCAGCCCGAGGCTGCGCCCGAGCACCGCGTCGGCGAGGCGGCCCTGCCGGCGCAGCTCGGCGAGCAGCTCCGGATGCCGCCGCCAGCCCTTGTAGGCGACAACGGTGCCCGGCCCGGCGAGGGCGTCGGCGAACAGCGCCACACCGGCGGTGGCCGGCAGCAGGGTCAGCGGTTCGCGTCCCTCGCAGAGCGGGGTGCCGCTGCGGGCGGCCAGCTCCTGCATGGCTGTCACGCCGGGAACTGTCGCCACCCGCACGGTGGGGCGCAGCGCGCGGACGCTCTGCGCCAGATAGCCGAAGGTGGAGTAGACGTTGGGGTCGCCGATGGTGGCGAACGCGAGGGACCGTGCGCCCGCGTCGATCGCGTCGACCACGGTCCGGGCGGCGTCGTCCCAGGCCGCCGTCCGGCGGGCGGTCACTCCACCACGGTCGTCGAGGGCGAACGGCAGTCGGCGCAGCCGGTCCGCCGGCACGTACTCCCGGACGGTCGCCTCGGCCCGCCCGGCCTCCGCGCCCGGCGGCGTCGCACCGGCCGTCGCGGTCGGCTCGCCCCGGTCGGCCATCACGGGTACGAAGATCACGTCGGCCTCGCGCAGCAACCGCACGGCCTTGACGGTGAGCAGTTCCGGGTCACCCGGGCCGACACCGACCCCGGTGAGCGTGGCATCGGCGGTCATCGGCACGCCTCGACCAGTCGGCGGGCGGCTGCGGGGTGGCCGGCCCAGTGGGTGTGCAGGTAGGACGCGTGTACCCGGCCGGCCACGAAACCGTGGTCCGTGCCGTTCCAGCGCCACGCCGGCCGCTCGCCGTGCCCCGGGTCGGTGGTGGTGCGGTGGAACTCGTGACCGCGTACGCCCTCGCCGGCGCGTGCCACCGGGCTGTCGGTGACCGCCGTCGCCTCTCGGTAGCCCAGGGTGAGCCGACCGGTCATCCGGGCGGCCAGGTCCAGCCGACCGCACATCGGTACGCCGTCCAGGGTCCGCCCGAGGTAGAGCAGCCCGGCGCACTCGGCCACGACCGGCCCGTCGAAGTCGGCCAACTCGGCCCGGAGCATGCCGTTGCCGGCCAGCTCCTCGGCGTACGTCTCGGGGAAGCCGCCGCCGATCACGACCGCGCGCGTGCCGGCGGGCAGGGCCCGGTCGCGCAGCGGGTCCACGGTGACGACGTCCGCGCCCGCGGCGGTGAGCAGTTCGGCGGTCTCCGCGTACGAGAAGGTGAACGCCGGACCACCGGCGAGCGCGACCACTGGCCGCTCGACGCCGGCCGGCCCGCCGACGGCGACGACCGGGTCCCACGCCGGGGTGGTCAGCGGCGGGGCCGTGCGGGCCAGGTCGAGCACGGCGTCGAGGTCCACGGTGGCCTCCACCAGCTCGGCGAGCGCGGTGACGATGGCTACCGATTCGGGCGCCCGCTCGGCGACCGGGACGAGGCCGAGGTGCCGGGCCGGCGCGGCGACCTCGGCGGCGCGGGTGACCGCCCCGAGCACCGGTACGCCCACCTCGGCGAGGGCGTCGCGCAGCAGCGACTCGTGCCGGGGCGAGCCGACCCGGTTGAGGATCACCCCGCCGATGCGTACCGCGGGGTCGAAGGCGGCCATGCCCAGCGTCAGCGCGGCGGCCGAGCGGCCCTGCGCGGTGGTGTCCAGCACCAGCACCACCGGCGCGTCGATAAGCCTGGCGACGTGCGCGGTGGAGGCGAAGTCGCGGCGACCCACCGCGCCGTCGTGCAGGCCCATCACCCCTTCCACGACGGCGATGTCGGCGGGCGTCGGGACGCTCGCGCCGTGGCGCAGCAGAGCGGCGATCCGCTCGGGCCCGACCAGGAACGGGTCGAGGTTGCGCCCGGGCCGTCCGGCGGCGAGGGCGTGGTAGCCGGGGTCGATGTAGTCCGGGCCGACCTTGTGCGGGCTGACCGTCAGACCACGACGGCGCAGCGCGGCGAGCAGCCCGGTGGCGACAGTCGTCTTGCCGTGGCCGCTGGCCGGCGCGGCGACGACCACCCGGGGCAGCGACCAGGGCACGCTCACCACTCGATGCCCTTCTGGCCCTTCTGGCCGGCGTCCATCGGGTGCTTGACCTTGGTCAGCTCGGCCACCAGGTCGGCGGCGGCGACGAGACGCGGGTCGGCGTCGCGCCCGGTGATGACGACGTGCTGGAAGCCGGGCCGGTCGGCCAGGGTGGCGACGACCTCGTCGACGTCCACCCAGCCCCACTTCATCGGGTAGGTGAACTCGTCCAGCACGTACAGCCCGTACCGCTCGGCGGCCAGGTCGCGTTGGATCTGCCGCCAGCCCTCCAGGGCGTCGGCGGCGTGGTCGGCCTCGCCGCCGCGCTGGATCCAGGACCAGCCCTCGCCCATCTTGTGCCAGGCCACCGGCGCGCCCTGACCGGTACGCTCGTGGACCTCGCCGAGCGCCCGGAAGGCGTTCTCCTCGCCGACCCGCCACTTGGCGCTCTTGACGAACTGGAACACCCCGATCGGCAGGCCGGCGGTCCAGGCCCGCAGCGCCAGCCCGAAGGCCGCCGTCGACTTCCCCTTCATCTGTCCGGTGTGGACGATCAGCAGTGGCCGGTGCCGCCGCTGCCGGGTCGTCAACCCGTCGGCGGGCACGTGAGTCGGCTGTCCCTGCGGCATCAGGCGACGCTCCTGTCTGGCGAGGTGGCGGGGCTGGTCGAGGCCCGGGCCACGTCGTTCAGTTCGTGGCGGGGGGCCCGCAGTTGAGTTGCCAGGCGGCTGGCCAGGTGCAGGCGGACCGGGCCGGACTCGCAGTCGACGACCACGCACGGGACGCCCGTCGCCGCCAACACCTTCGCGGCTGCCGCCGCCCGGTCCAGTGGACGGGTGCCGGCGGTGGCCCGGCCGTCGGTGACGACGAGGACCAGCGGACGGCGCTTCGGGTCGCGCAGGCGCTCCACCCGCAGCAGATCCGCGGCGGCGAGCAGCCCCTCGGCCAGCGGCGTACGCCCGCCGGTCGGCAGCTCGGCCAGCCGGGCCGACGCGGCCAGCACCGACGAGGTCGCCGGCAGCAGCGTCCGCGCGCCGGCGCCCCGGAAGGCGATCACCGCGACCTTGTCCCGCCGCTGGTAGGCGTCGGTGAGCAGGGCGAGGACCGCGTCCTTGACGGCGGTCATCCGCTGCCGGGCGCCCATCGAGCCACTGGCGTCCACCACGAACAGCACGAGGTTGCCCTCGCGTCCCTCGCGGACGGCCTCCCGCACGTCGTCCGGGCGCAGTCGCAGCGGTCCGGCCAGCCGTCCCCGCGACGCCTGGTGCGGCGCGGCGGCGCGGATCGTGGCCGGCAGGTGCAACGCGGCGACCCGCCCGGCCGGCACCCGGGCGCCTGTGGTGCGCCCCCGACCGGTGCGGGCCCGCGAACGCCGGCCGGGCACGCCGTCACCGACGCCGGGCGCGGTGAGCAGCCGGGCCCGCAACCCACCGCGGGGTACGGCCGCCGGCTGGGACTCCCCGCCGCGGGTCGGGTCGTCGTCACCGGTCGCCGATTCCCGGCCCCCGCGCGGGCGCGAGTTCTGACCGTCGTCGCCCCGCTCACCCGCCTGGGGCCGCGACCAGCCGTCGTCGTCGCCCTGCTGGAGCTGCGGCCAGCCATCGTCATCGCCTCGGTCGCCCGGCTGGCGCTGCGGCCACCCGTCGGGGCCGTCGGTGCGCCAGTCCGGGCCGCTGCCGTCGCGCGCCGCCGAGTGCCCGGCCGACCCGGGTGCACCCTGCTCGGCTCCGTCGCCGCTGCCGTCGCTGCCGTCGCTCTGGGGGCCGCCGCCACTCGGGCCGCCGCCGTTCGGGCCGCCGCCGTTCGGGCCGCCGCCACTCGGGCCGCCACCGCCGGCCGGGCCACCGCCCTGAGTGCCATCGCCGGCCGGGCCGCCGCCCTGGGGGCCCCCGTCGTCCGGGCCACGGTCCTGGGGGCCGTCGTCGTCCGGGTCGTCGGGGTGCGCGTCCTGGGCACGTTGCAACGCCTCGTCGAGGCGCTTTTCGTCCAGGCCCGGGGTGTCGAACGGGTCGCGGCGTCGGCGGTGCGGCAGGGCGAGGCGGGCGGCGACCCGGACGTCGTCGATGGTGACCCGGTCCCGGCCCAGCCAGGCGGCGTGGGCGAGAGCGGTCCGGGCGGTGACGATGTCGGCGCGCATGCCGTCCACGTCGAACGCCGCGCACACCTCGGCGATCTGGCGCAGGGCGGCGTCGGGCAGGCGTACCCCGGGAAGCCGGTCGCGGGCGGCGGCCACCTGGGCGGCGATCTCCGCGTCGGCATCGGCCCAACGGGCGGCGAAACCGACCGGGTCCGCGTCGGCGGCGAGCCGGCGGCGCACCACCTCGACCCGGACGGCCGGGTCCCGGCTGGCGCCGACCTCGACGGTGAGCCCGAACCGGTCGAGCAACTGCGGACGCAGCTCCCCCTCCTCCGGGTTCATGGTGCCGACCAGCAGGAACCGGGCGGCGTGGCTGACCGAGACGCCCTCGCGCTCGACGTGGCTGCGGCCCATCGCCGCCGCGTCGAGCAGCAGGTCGACGAGGTGGTCGTGCAGCAGGTTGACCTCGTCGACGTAGAGCACCCCGCGGTGGGCGGCGGCGAGCAGACCCGGCTCGAACGCGCGTACGCCCTCGCCGAGGGCCTTCTCCAGGTCGAGCGAGCCGACGACCCGGTCCTCGGCGGCGCCCACCGGCAGCTCGACGAGGCGGGCCGGGCGGGTCTCGGCGGCGGCGTCGGCCGGATGGGGGCCGTCCGGGCAGCCCGGGTCCGGCTCGGCCGGGTCGCAGCCGAAGCGGCAGCCGGCGACCCGGCGTACCGGGGGCAGCAGCGCGGCGAGCGCCCGCACGGCCGTGGACTTGGCGGTCCCCTTCTCGCCCCGCACGAGGACTCCACCGATCGCCGGGGACACCGCGTTGAGCAGCAGCGCCAACCGCATCTCGGCCATGCCGAGCACCGCGCTGAACGGATAGGTCGTGGTCGCGGTGACGGTCTCGCTCATGCCCGGTCCTCCAGGTCGCCCTCGCTGGCCAGGTACGTGTCGCGCAGCCGGTCCAGGGTGGCCGGCTCCGGTTTGGCCCACAGCCCCCGGTCGGCGGCCTCCAACAGCCGCTCGGTGATGCCCCGCAACGCCCACGGGTTGGACTGCTCCAGGAACTCCCGGGTCGTGTCGTCGAACAGGTACGCGGCGGCCAGGTGCTCGTACATCCAGTCGTCCACCACCCCGGCGGTGGCGTCGTAGCCGAACAGGTAGTCCACGGTGGCCGCCAACTCGAACGCGCCCTTGTAGCCGTGCCGGCGCATCGCGGCGATCCACTTCGGGTTTACCACCCGGGCCCGGAACACCCGCCGGGTCTCCTCACCCAGCGTGCGGGTCCGCACGTCGTGCGGCATGGCCGAGTCACCCACGTACGCCTGCGGCGACGTGCCCGTGAGGTGGCGGACCATCGCCACCATCCCACCGTGGTACTGGAAGTAGTCGTCGGAGTCGACGATGTCGTGCTCGCGGGTGTCCTGGTTCTTCACGGCCACCGCGATGCGGGCGAAGGAGCGCTCCATGTCGGCGCGTGCCTCCCTCCCGTCCAGGCCCCGGCCGTACGCGTAACCGCCCCATACCGCGTACACCTCGGCCAGGTCGGCGTCGCTGCGCCACGTCCGGGCGTCGATAAGCGGCAGCAGGCCCGCGCCGTACGCCCCGGGCTTGGAGCCGAAGATCCGGGCGGTGGCCCGCCGCTCGTCGCCGTGCTCGGCGACGTCGGCGGCGACGTGCGCCCGCAGGTAGTTGTCCTCGTCCGGCTCGTCCAGCGCGGCGACGCGCCGGACGGCGTCGTCGAGCAGCGCCACCACGTGCGGGAACGCGTCACGGAAGAAGCCGGAGATCCGCACTGTCACGTCGACGCGCGGGCGGCCCAGCTCTGCGGTCGGCACCACCTCGACGCCGGTTACCCGCCGGGACCGCTCGTCCCAGACCGGGCGGCAGCCCAGCAGCGCGAGCACCTCGGCGATGTCGTCGCCCTGGGTCCGCATGGCGCTGGTGCCCCACACGGTCAACCCCACCGAGCGGGGGTACGTGCCGGTGTCGGCGAGGTGCCGGGCCAGCAGCGAGTCCGCGAGGGCCACACCGACGTCCCACGCGTTGCGACTCGGGATGGCCTTCGGGTCGACGGAGTAGAAGTTGCGGCCGGTGGGCAGCACGTTTACCAGGCCCCGGGTGGGTGAGCCGGACGGGCCGGGCGGCACGAACCGGCCGTCGAGCGCGCCGAGGGTGTTGGTCAGCTCGTCGGTGGTGCGCGCCAGCCGGGGCACCAGTTCGGTGGCGGCGAAGTGCAGCACGGCGGCGACGTCCGGGACCTGCTGCCCGGTCACCTCCACGACCACCGCGTCGACGGCCTCGGCGTCCCAGTCCAGGGTCTCCATTCCGGTGACCAGCCGTCGCGCGAGGGCCTCGATCAGGTCGATCGCGTCGGCGGCGGTGCCGGCCGGCCCGTCCACCACGTCGGTAAGCGCGACCGGCAGGGCGATCCGCTGACCGGGCGACGCGAGCAGCTCCTGCTCGTCGAGGCCGTACGCGACGGCGAGCGCCTGCCGGAGGCCGGGCAGGGCGTGGGCGCCGCCCCAGATCTGCGGGGCGCGCAGCACCGCGAGGACCAGGTTGACCCGCGGCTCGCCGGTCGGCGCGTCGGCGAGGATGTGCAGCCCGTCGCGGATCTGCACGTCCTTGACCTCGCACAGGTACCCGTCGAGGTGCAGCACGAAGTCGTCGAAGTCGTCGGCGTCGGGCATCGCCTCGGCGTGCAGGTCGTGGTGCAGCTCGGCGGCGCGGACGAGGTCCCAGATCTGCGCCCGCACGGTGGGCACCTTGGCCGGGTCGAGGGCCTGCACTGTCGCGTACTCGTCGAGCAGTTGCTCCAGTTTGGCCAGGTCGCCGTAGGTCTCGGCGCGGGCCATCGGCGGTACCAGGTGGTCGATGACCACGGCGTGCGCGCGGCGCTTGGCCTGGGTGCCCTCGCCGGGGTCGTTGACGATGAACGGGTAGACGAGCGGCAGGTCGGCGAGGACCGCGTCGGGCGCGCAGTCGGCGGCCAGGCCGAGCCCCTTGCCGGGCAGCCACTCCAGGGTGCCGTGTTTGCCCAGGTGCACCACGGCGTCCGCGCCGAACCCACCGTCCGCGACCGGCGCGGCCAGCCAGCGGTACGCGGCCAGGTAGTGGTGGCTCGGCGGCAGGTCCGGGTCGTGGTAGATGGCGATCGGGTTCTCCCCGAAGCCGCGGGGCGGCTGGATCAGCAGCACCACGTTGCCGAAGCGCAGCCCGGCGAGCACCATGTCGCCGCCCTCGGTGTACAGCTCGCCGGGCGGCTCACCCCAGTGCTCCCGCATCCGCTCGCGCAGCTCGGCCGGGACCTGGTCGAACCACCGCCGGTACGTCTGCCCCGGTATCCGGGCCTCGGCGGCGGCCAACTGCTCCGGGGTGAGCCACTCCACGTCGTGACCACCGGCGGCGATCAGCGCGTGGATCAGCGCGTCGCCGTCCTCGGGTGGCGGCGCGTCACCCAGGTCGTAACCCGCCTCGGCGAGCGCGGCGAACAGCCGGACCGCCGAGACCGGGGTGTCAAGCCCGACGGCGTTGCCCACCCGGGAGTGCTTGGTGGGGTACGAGCTGAGGACGACGGCGACCCGCTTGTCGGCGTTGGGCACGTACCGCAGCCGGGCGTGGCGCACCGCGATGCCGGCCACCCGGGCGGCCCGCTCGGCGTCGGCGGCGTACACCGAGAGACCGTCGGCGTCGATCCGCTTGAACGAGAACGGCACGGTGACGATCCGGCCGTCGAACTCGGGGATCGCCACCTGCATGGCCGCGTCCAACGGGGACAGCCCGGCGTCGCTGCCGGCCCACTGCTCGCGGGTGCTGGTGAGGCAGAGCGCCTGGATGACGGGCACGTCCAGGGCGGCTAGCGCGCCGACGTCCCAGGCGTCCTCGTCGCCGCCCCCGGAGGCGTCCGCGGCGACCGCGCCGCCGGCCGCGAGCACGGTGACCAGCAGCGCGTCACAGCGGGCGAACAGCCCGAGTGGGCCGGCGCCGGTGGTCAGGCCGCGCAGCGAGCCACAGAAGATCGGCAGCGGGTTGCCCCCGGCCTCCCGCACGGCGTCGGCCAGCACGTCGACGAACGCGGTGTTGCCGGCGAGGGCGTGCGCCCGGTAGAAGATGATCCCCACGGTGGGCCGGTCCGGGTCGGTCGGGTGCTCGCCGTGCACCCCGTACGCCGGGGTGGGCGCGGGCGGGGCGAACCCCTCGCCGGTGAGCAGCACCGTGTCGCCGAGGAACCGGGCCAGGTGCCCGAGGTTGTCCGGCCCACCCTCCACCAGGTACGCCAGCGCCTGGGTGACCACCCCGGACGGCACCGTGGAGACGGCCATCAGCTCCGCGTCGGGCACCGCCTCGCCGCCGAGCACGACAGTCGGCACGCCGGTGGCGAGCACCGCGGCGAGGCCGTCCGGCCACGCCTGCCGACCCCCGAGCAGGCGTACGACGGCGAGGTCGACCCCGTCGAGCAGGGCGGGCACCTCGTCGGCGGCGACCCGTGCGGGGTTGGCGAGCCGGTAGTCGGCGTCACTGGCGCGGGCGGCCAGCAGGTCGGTGTCGGCGGTGGAGAGCAGCAGAACGCGCACGGCAGGCTCCGGACGGTAACGTCGGCACGCTCGCGGGAGCGGCCTGGCGACGGATGGGCGCAGGGTTCAGCGGAGGCCGCGATCGGGCCCGCTCACCGGCGTACGGCCGGGGACGACGGGCGGCGCGGTCCGGAACTCAGCAGTGAACGGAGTCGATGCCGATCGCGGCGACGACACGGCCGCGGTGCGGGGAACGGCACGCGCCGTCGATGATGGAGACGCCAAGCGTCATCGGGTCCTCCTCGGGTGTCCACGCCCTGGGGTACGTCCCGACGGCCGAAGTATCCTGGCTTCCGGATCGACGCTCTCCCCCGGCCTTCCAACCGCAGACACACGGCCGTGACTCGCGAGGGGGGATCGCTCCCCGGTGACAGTGGCGGGACCGCGTCGGATTCGCACCGACTTCCTTCACTGCCGTCAGGCCGCGAATGCTGCCACACCGCAGCGCCGCCGGTCAACGCCACCCGGCTCCCGCCTCAACGGCCACCGTCGATCGAGAGATGCCGATTGCGTGGGTTCGAAAACACGCTCGGACGGCGCCTTCGGGTCGATGTCCGCGCCCTTTGCTCTGCTTCAACCAACGCAACACAGAGACGCCGGCACTGTTGCCTCCGCTGAAGCAGAGCGAAGGAGACAAGCGGGCACTGGTCGCCTGGCGGGAGGGCGGATCGCCACCGGTCCACCTAGGATCGAGGGACGTCCGATCCAGCGGCCACTATCGATCCGGGAGGTCGAGCGCCATCGTCGCCCCGCAGTTTCGTCACCTCGCCGGCCGGGTCTGGCTGTGCCCCGGCGACCCCGACCCGGACGCGGTCCAGGCCGGTGTCGCGGTGGTCGCCGACGAGCGCGGCAGTGTGATGATCGACGCGGGGCAGAGCCCCGCCCACGCCGCCGAGATCCGCGCCGCGCTGGCCGCCGCCGGGCTGCCGGAGCCGCGCTGGCTCGTCTACACCCACCATCACTGGGACCACGTGTGGGGTGCCTGCGCCTGGCCCGGGGTCGAGATCATCGGGCACGCTTCGGGCGTACCGCTGCTCGGCGCGGAGGCCGCCCGGCCGTGGAGTCACCGCTACCTGCGCGAGCAGGTGCGGGCCGATCCACGCCTCGGCCCGAGCTTCCGGGCCCGGGCGCTCGCCATGGACTCGTGGGACGGGTTCGCCGTTCTGCCGCCCGCCCGGACGTTCACCGACACCGACGAGCTGCCGGTCGGGGTGCGGTTGCGCCACGTCGGCGGCGGGCACGCGCCGGACTCGATCGTGGTGTCGGTGCCCGACTCGGGCGTCCTGCTGCTGGGCGACTGCTTCTACCCGCCACCGGCACATCTGCGCCGGCCCGAGGACGGCCTCGACCTGGCGCTGATCCGCCGGCTGCTCGACGACGACCACGGCTGGTACGTCTCCAGCCACGCCGAGCCCATGACGCTGCAGCAGGCTCGGTCGTACGTCCAAACCGACTGATCCCGCCCCGAAGCCACGTCATCGGGACCCCGACGCGCCCCGCCCGAGGCTCAGCGGGCGTGACGCTCCGGGTGCGCCCGGTTCCAGGTGCGCATGCGCTCCGGGTAGCCGGTGCGGGCCGCCTCGTACAGCGGAACCGCGTGCTTGCGGGCGATGGCGCCCGCGGCGCGGGGTGTGCCGGTGCGGCGGCGGATCCATTCGCCGTCGTGGGCGATCGCCACCACCGTGGTGTCGGTCGCGGTGGTCTCCGGTTCCAGGTAGAACTCCACTCCCCGACGGCTGGCGACGAACGCCTCCAGCGCGGCGAGGTCGTCCCGGGTGGCCTCGCGGTCCAGCTTCGTCGGGGTCGCCTCGGCGCCCCGTGACCGCCTGTTGAACCAGCTCATGCCCAGCCCCTCTCCTCGGACGCCTCTCCAGTTCAGCACCGATTCCTGGCAATGGGCTGCACGCCGGGTGGGAGAAATCTGACTCGTCGGGCCACAGGGACACCGGGCCGTAGGGACAGCGGGCCGCAGGGACACTCGGCGCACGGGAGGGGCGACACACCTCCCGCCATATCCAACATATACCGCATGGGGGGACTTGCGGCAAGGCCCCAGGTGTACCGCAGAATTGCCCGTCCAAGGCCAGGACCTGCGGAAACGGGAGCCAGTACATGCACAAGTCGTCGGCGGCGGACGCCGTGTTCGACCTTCCCGACAACCTCGCCGCCAAGGCCGATCCGGCGCTGATCGCCCGTGACGAGCAGCACTTCGCCGTCATCGCGGCGAGCCTGGAGCAGTCGATCGCGGACCTGTCCGACCGCCTCGACGCCGAGCGCCGGGCACCCGCCGGCAAGGGGCGCCAGGCGGTCGCCCGCGACGAGGAGGTCCGCCGGTTGACCGGTCGTCTGCGGGCCCTACGTCGCTTCGGTCTGGACCTGTGCCTCGGACGCATCGTCAGCGCCGACGATCCGGAGCCCGTCTACATCGGGCGCTTCGGCCTCACCGACGGGGGCGGTCGTCGGCTGCTGCTCGACTGGCGGTCCCCGGCCGCCGAGCCGTTCTTCGGGGCTACCCACGCCAACCCGATGGGTCTGGCCAGCCGCCGCCGGTACCGCTGGACGCTCGGCCGGATCCGCGACTACTGGGACGAGGTGTTCACCCCGGACGGGTTCGAGGGGCACGCGGCGCTCGACGACCAGTCCGCGTTCATCGCCAGCCTCGGCGGCAACCGGTCGGCCCGGATGCGCGACGTGCTCGGCACCATCCAGGCCGACCAGGACGCCATCATCCGGGCCGGATCGCGAGGCGCCCTCGTCGTCGACGGTGGTCCGGGCACCGGCAAGACAGTCGTGGCCCTGCACCGCACCGCGTACCTGCTCTATTCCGACCCGCGCCTCGGCCAGCGCCGCGGCGGGGTGCTGTTCGTCGGGCCGCACCAGCCCTACCTGGCGTACGTCGCCGACGTCCTGCCCAGCCTCGGCGAGGAGGACGTGCAGACCTGCACCCTGCGCGACCTCGTCCCGGAGGGTGCCACGGCGACCGTGGAGACCGACCCGGAGGTGGCCCGCCTGAAGTCCTCCGCCGACCTGGTGCGGGCGATCGAAGCGGCCGTGCGGTTCTACGAGGAGCCGCCGACCACGGCGACGACGGTCACGGCCGGCGACACCGAACTGCGGCTGAGCGCTGACGACTGGGCTCAGGCGTTCGAGGCGCCCGGACCCGGCACCCCGCACAACGAGGCGCGGGACGAGATCTGGGAGGAGTTGCTGGCGATCCTGCTCGGGAAGTACGACGGCGACGAGTCGGACGACCTGGTACGCCTGTCGCTGCTGCGCAACCGCGACCTGCGTACGGCGTTCCACAACGCCTGGCCGCTGCTCGACGCGACGGAGATCGTCGCGGACCTGTGGTCGGTGCCCGCCTATCTGCGCCGGTGCGCCCCCTGGCTCGGCCCCGACGACATCCGCCGGCTGCGGCGCGCGGACGCCCGCGCCTGGACGGTGTCCGACCTGCCCCTGCTCGACGCGGCACGGCAGCGGCTCGGCGACCCGGAGTCGTCCCGGCGTGCCCGCCGCCACGAGGCCACGATCGCCGCCGAACGCGCGCGCATGGCCACCGTCGTCGACGAGCTGATCGAGGCGCACGCCTACGACGACGGTGAGGGCGTGCTGTCGAGCCTGCGTCAACTGGATCTGCAGGACGCGCTCGTCGACGAGGCAGTCCTGTCCCGCGCCGACCCGGATCTGCTGGCCGGCCCGTTCGCGCACATCGTCGTGGACGAGGCGCAGGAGCTGACCGACGCGCAGTGGCAGATGCTGCTGTCGCGTTGCCCGTCGCGCAGTTTCACCATCGTCGGGGACCGCGCCCAGGCCCGGCACGGGTTCACGGAGTCGTGGCAGGAACGGCTGAGGCGCATCGGGCTCGACCGGGTCACCATGACCTCGTTGAGCATCAACTACCGGACGCCCCAGGAGGTCATGGCGCAGGCCGAGCCGGTCATCCGGGCCGTCCTCCCGGACGCGAACGTGCCGACGTCGATCCGCGCCAACGGCATCCCGGTGGCCCACGGATCGGTCCACGACCTGGACGCGATCGTCGACGGCTGGCTCGCGGAGCACGCCGACGGGATCGCCTGCGTCATCGGTGAGCCCACGTACCGACCGACGACGGATCGCGTCCGGTCGCTGACCCCGGAGCTGTCCAAGGGGCTGGAGTTCGACCTGGTAGTGCTCGTCAACCCGGAGACGTTCGGCGAGGGGATCCAGGGGGCTGTCGACAGGTACGTCGCGATGACCCGCGCGACCCAGCGACTCGTCGTCCTCACCAACTCCTGACCTCGTAGGCTGCCGGACGTGTCGACTGACGTGCGAGAGGCGGCGGCGTACGACAACGCGCACTGGTGCGCCGCCGTGTGCGCCAGCCACGGGCTGACCGGCCGGATCGACGCCGACGCGTGGTCGGTGCCCCGCCGCTCCCCGCAGTGGTATCCCGACGCGGTCACCCTGCGCCCCGGCGTCGACCCCGAGGCGCTGCTGGCGCGGATCGACGCCGGGGCGGGCGCGTCGGTGAAGGACAGCTTCGCCGACCTCGACCTCTCGGCGTACGGGTTCCGGGTGCTCTTCGAGGCGCACTGGATCCACCGCCCGCCCACCGATCCGCTCACCGACCCGCCGCTCACCCCGGTCACCAGCGCGGAAGGGCTGGCGGCCTGGGCGAGCGCGCACGGCGGCGGGGAGCTGTTCCGCCCGGCGCTGCTGGCCGTCCCGCGCGTCCGCGTGCTGGCCCGCCACGACGAGCGGGGCGCGGTCGTCGGCGGGGCGGTGGTCAGCGGCGACGACCCGTCCGGCGTCTCCAATTTGTTCGCCAACACCGGCGACCCCGCCGCGATCTGGCGTGGGGTCGTCGCCACCCGGCCCGGCGTCGCCCTGGTCGGCTACGAGACGGCCCCCGACCTACCACCCGCCCGCCAAGCCGGCTTCCTCCCCGCAGGCCCCCTCCGGGTCTGGCTCCGGTGATCATGAAGTTAGCGGCACGACACGCCGACATCGACGACAACAACTTCATGATCACCGGGCTGGTGGGCCGGGGACAGGGCTCACCCCAGGTGGGTCAGGTCTTCGGGCGTTAGGCGCAGGGCGGCGGCCGCTATGTTCTCCTCCAGGTGGGCCTTGTCGCCCGTGCCGGGGATCGCGAGGACGTGCGGGCCCTGGTGCAGCGTCCAGGCCAGGCGTACCTGCTGGGGGGTGACGCCGTGGGCCCGGGCGACCGCCTCGACGGCCGGGCCCTGCGCAGCGCCCGCGCCCGCCTCCCGATTGGTGCCGGCCAGCGCGAAGAAGGGCACGTAGGCGATGCCCCGCTCGCCGCAGGCGTGCACGAAGGCGTCCTGCTCCCGGTACGCGTCCACGCCGTAGTTGTTCTGCACGCAGACCACTGGCGCGATGTCCGCCACCGCGTCCAGGTGCTCGAGCCGGGCGCCGGACAGCCCGAGGTGGCGGATCAGGCCGGCGGCGCGCAGCTCGGCGAGAACGCCGAACCGCTCGGCCAACGGCACCGGGCCGGGTCCCCGGCCCAGGCGCAGGTTCACCACGTCCAACTGGTCGCGGCCGAGGCGGCGCAGGTTCTCCTCGACCTGGGCGCGGAGCTGTTCCGCGGTGACCGCCTCGGCGAATCCGGTCACCGGGTCGTAGCCGAAGCCGACCTTTGTGGCGATGACCAGGTCTTCGGGGTACGGGGCGAGCGCCGCCCGGATCAGCTCGGTGGCGTAGCGGACGGGGCCGGTGCCCACCCGCAGGGTGCCACCGGGTGAGACGTAGAAGGCGGCCGTGTCGATGTGGTTGACGCCCAGCTCCACGGCACGACGCAGGACCGCGATCGCCCGGTCCCGGTCGGGGTTCGCGGTGATCCGCATCGAGCCGAAGCCCATCCGATGCACGGTGCGGTCGCCCAGGGTCCAGCTGCCCGCCGCGGCGGCGGTGATCTCGTCGGTTGGCATCGGGCGACCGTAGCCAGCGCGGGCACGCGGCGCACTCGGCCGCGCACCCGATACCGCCGAACCCCGATCCGGGTTAGTTTTATCGTGCTGCCGGAGCCGACTCGTCGGCCGTTTCCCGCGCCGCCGGCGCCGGCTCGCCGGTGTGCGGCGCGCGCAGCGCCGGCACCAGCGCCAGCGTCGGCAGGAGCAGCAGCGGCACCACCAGCAGCGCCCGCAGGGTGCCGACGTGGTCACCGAGCAGGCCCAGCAGCGGCGGCCCGCCCAGGAAAGCCGTGTAGCCGATCACCGCGACCACGCTGACCCGCACCGCCGCGTGCGCCTCCTCGTCGGCCGCCGCGCTCATGCCGACGGGGAAGCCCAGCGACGCGCCGAGGCCCCACAGCGCGACGCCGACGATGGCAACCGGCCCGGAGCCGGCAAGCACGGCCAGAGTGGCGCCGGCGGCGGCGAGCAGGAGGGTGCCGCTGAGCACCGGCACCCGACCCCAGCGGTCCAGCGCGACGGTGCCCACGGTCCGCCCGAGGGTCATACCGACGACGAACACGCCGAAGACCGCCGCTCCGGCCGCCTCGCTCAGGTCCCGACCGTCGACGAAGGCGACAGCCAGCCAGTCGTTGGCGCTGCCCTCGGCGAATGCGGCCACCAGCACGAAAAGCCCGATGAGCAGGGTGCGCGGCTCACGCCAGGCGGCGAGCTGGGCGCGGCGGCGGCCGGCCGGGCTGGTGTCCGCCGTCTGGTTGGCCGCGTCGACGGCCGGTTGGGGCAGGAACATCCGGGAGGCGAGCACGGTGCCGACGAGCACCACCACCGCCACCGCGGCGAGGTGCGCGCCGACCGGCACGTCCAGGCGGGCGGCACCGGCGCCGAGGCCCGCGCCGGCCACCGACCCGAGGCTCCAGGCCGCGTGGAAACGGGGCATGACGGTACGCCCCAACCGCCGCTCCACAGTCGCGCCCTCGACGTTCATGGCCACGTCGCAGGCACCGGAGCCGTAGCCGAAGGCCACCAGCCCCAGCCCGACGACGACTGCCGACCCGGCGACCGTCGCGCCGAGACCGGCCACGACAAGGCCGACCGCGACCAGCACGGTGGCGATCGTCACGCTGCGGGCCGAGCCGAGGCGCTGGGCGAGCAGACCGGAGGTCGGCATGGCCAGCAGCGCGCCCACGCTCATCGCCAGCAGCAGGAGCCCGAGGCGCCCGGCAGAGAGGTCCAGCGCCTCGCGGACGGCCGGCACCCGCGAGAACCAGCTGCCGACGGCCAGGCCGTTCAGGGTGAAGGTGACGGCGACGCCGTTGCGGGCGAGCCGGACGATGCCTGCCGGAACTGTGGTGTCGGGGGCGGCCGGGCTGGTGGGGGCGCTCACAGCTGTGGTTCCTCTTCCTCGGGGTGATCTCCTGGCACGATCGCACACCTGAGAGCGCTACCACCACAAGCGGGCCACCACCCCTTACCGACGACACGCAGGTCGGGGGATGATTCCTGGCAGGCGTACGCCCGCTGCGGGTGGGCGCCGGGGGGAGGGTCACGATGACGGCAGCGGCACACCGGCCGGCCACTCTGGATGACGTCGCCCGGGCCGCCGGGGTGTCCCGGTCCACGGCCTCGCGGGTGATCGCCGGGACGGGGTTCGCCTCGCCGGCCGCCCGGGAGCGGGTGGTGACGGCCGCCGACCAGCTCGGTTACGTGCCCAACCCGGCCGCCCGGGCGCTGGTTCGCGGCGGCGGCGTACGGCTGGTGGTGGCCGCCGCGGCGACAAGCGCGGCAGTGCTGGACGACCCGTACGTCCACCGGGTGGTCGGCTCGGCGGCCCGGGTGTGCGCGCCGGCCGGCGTCGGGGTGGCGCTGCACTGGCTGCCGCTCGGCGACCCACGCGCCCTGGAGCAGCTCGCCGCCGACCGCAGCGTGTGCGGCGTCGTGCTTGTCAACACCACCGAGGCCCTGCTGGACGCCGTACCCCGGTCGCTGCACGGCCGGGTCGCCTCGATCGGCATCGGCTCGGCAGAGGTGCCGTCCTTCGACGTCGACAACACCGCCGGCGCGGGCGCGGTGCTGCGCCACCTGTACGCGACGGGCCGCCGCCGCATCGCCATGGTGACCGGCCCGGCGTGGCTGCCGTGCTCGCGGCGCCCCGTGCAGGCGTACCGCCACCTGATGCGCCAGGCCGGCCTGCCCGAGCGGGTCGTGGACGGCGACTTCACGGCGGCACGTGGCCGGGCGGCGGCCGGCGAGGCGCTGCGCCGCTGGCCGGACGTGGACGCGATCTACGCGATCAGCGACGAGACCGCGTTCGGGGTCATCGCGGCGCTACGCGACGGCGGTGTGCGGGTGCCCGGTGACGTCGCGGTGGCCGGTTTCGACGACATCCCGCTGGCCGGCATGACCGCGCCGGCGCTGACCACCGCGAGCCACCCGGTGGGCCGGATCGCCACCGCGGCGGCCACCGCCGTGCTGGCCGGCCGCCCGGCCGCGCCGGTGACCCTCTTTCCGTCCGCCCTGGTGACCCGCGACAGCGCCTGAGCGCCGACCGCCGGTTAACCGGCGGTCGGTCGGGTAACCGCCTCGCACCTGCCGTCGACCGCGAGGAGTGGTGACCCGTGTCCAACTCCGCGCCGGCTCCCCGGCACGGCCTGTTGACCACACGTCCGCACCCGCCCGTGCTGTCAGGTCCCACCGGTCTGGTGCCGCTGCCCGGCGGTGACGGTGGCCGGCCGGCGATGACGTACGTGCCGGAGCCGGCGGCCGACGGCGCCGCGTACCGGCTGGTGGTGCTGCTGCACGGGGCGGGCGGCTCCGCGCGGCAGGGCCTGGACCTGCTGCTGCCGGTGGCGGACGCGCACCACCTGCTGCTTGTCGCCCCGCAGTCGTCGGCGGCGAGTTGGGACCTGATCGCCGGCGGCTTCGGGGTGGACGTGCAGCACATCGACGCGCTGCTGGCCAGCGCCTTCGACGGCTATCCCGTGCGCGACGTGACGCTGGGCGGCTTCTCCGACGGCGCGTCGTACGCCCTTTCTCTGGGCCTGGCCAACGGCGGCCTGGTGGACGCGGTGCTGGCCTTCTCCCCCGGCTTCGCCGCGCCGCCGGTCACCCGCGGCCGGCCGCGGATCTTCGTGTCGCACGGGGTGGAGGACCGCGTCCTGCCGATCGACGTGTGCAGCCGCCGCTTCGTGCCGCACCTGCGCGGCCTCGGCTACGACGTCACCTACGAGGAGTTCCCCGGCGGCCACGACCTCCCCGCCCCGATCCGCGCGAGCGCCACGGAGTGGCTCACCGGCCCACCCTGACGGCCGCTACCGGTCGGGGTCAGACGGCGGGGAGACCGAGGGCCTCGTCCACGCGGGCCAGGACGGCCGCGTCGTCGTCGGGGTGCACGCCCCGCAGCAGGTCGATGGCCGTCGCCCGGACCTGACCGATGATCATGGCGAGTGGGAGGGTCTGGGTCGACCCGAAGAGCCGCCCGGCCGTGCGGACGGCGGCCAGCGCCGCCGCGTCGGCGCGGACGGCGTGCCGGTCGGCGGCCTCCTCCTGCCCGTCCAGGTCGGCGGCGAGCGCCGCCCCGGCCTCCCGGACCGCCTCGACCAGGCAGCGCAGCGCCTCGCCCAGCTCGGGCGGCGTCGGGGTCCGCAGTCGACTGAGCGTCACCCCGGCGCGGGCCAGCACCCGGACGTTGCGGACCACGTAGTCGGTCTGTCGGATCGACTCGTCCACCGACCGCAGCCGGCCGATGTGCCGGCGGCGACGCACGTTGAGCCGCAGCGCCTCACCGGCGGCGAGCACGCCGTCGCGCAGTCCACCGACCCGGGCGTCCATGCCCCGGGCCTGGGTCAGCGCGGCCAGCGCCGCCGCCTCGTCGCGTCCGTCCAGCGCGTCGGCGATCCCGCCCAGCAGATCGGCCAGCTCGTCGAAGGTCCGGCGCACCTCGGCGACGAGCGGGGCGAGCGGGTGCCGGGCATCGACGAGAAGGCTGGCGGCGAGGGCGACCGTGCCGCCGACAAGCGCGTCGACGAAGCGGAACGGCACCAGTGAGCCGTCCGGCGGCGCGACCACCACCAGGTAGAGCGCGGACACCGCGGCCTGGACCAGGGTCACGCCTGTCGCGCCGAAGGCGACCGCGAGCAGGACGGTGAGCAGGATGACGGTGCCGACCGTCCACGTGCTGCCGGGGCCGAGCGCCTGCACGACCAGGTCCGCCACGAGCACCCCGGCGGCCACCCCGAGGACGACCTCGACGGCTCGGCGGATGCGCTGACCGCGCGCCTGACCGAGGACGATCAGCGCGGCGGCAGGCGCGAAGAAGGGCTGCGGGTGCCCGAGCAGGCGGGTGGCGAGCAGCCAGGCGACTGTCGCCGCGACTGTCGCCTCCAGCACCGGCCGCCACCCCTGCCGCAGCCGGTGACCGGCGACCCGCAGGCCCCCGAACCACGCCATCGCCCACCTCCCGCCACCTCGACTCTGTGCCGGGCCGTCCACGCTCACGGCGGCCCGGTACGCCCCTCGCGATCGTTCACCATCGCGCGAGGGAGCCGCTCACCGGGCTGCTCGACGAGCTCAGTTTCCGCGCAGTTCGGGGCGGTGGACCGCCTCCAGCAGACAGGCGTAGCGGGCCAGCGTCCGGCTGCGGCCGGTGCTCAGCCAGCGGTCGAGCACCTCGGGCAGGGCGCCGGCCAGGCGATCGAGGACGCGGTAGTGCTCGGCGCGGCCTGCTCCGGCGGCGCGGACGGGTTGCCGGCGGCCCTGGCGGCGTACGACGAGCAGCGCCGCCCCCGCACTCAGGCCATCGCCCGCGCCTCGCTGCGCGCGGGGCGGTACGGCCAGCAACTGCGCAACCCCGTCGCGCTCGCCGTCCGCGCCGCCGCGCTGCGCCTCACCCCGCCCCGCGCGCTGTTGCGGAGCATGACGTGGTCCGCCGACTGGCGACCCCCGCAGGGCTGAACTCAAGCCGCAAAGATCGGAGTCGGGCGCGGCGGACGCAAAACTCCAGTTTAGTCAATTGCGCGATTTTCGGCCCCGGGTAAAGGCGACAGTCCACCGGTACAATCGGCGACTGCAATGTGACCGATCATTGACTGCCGATGGTGAAATCGATCACACACACTGACCCCATGAACAGGAGAGTTAACCGCGGCAGGGCACTCCGCGTCGCGGCGTGTCTCCTTCTTCTCGCCGTTCTGAGCGGTTGCATGCAGCTCAACATGGGGCTCACCGTCAACGCCGACGACACGGTCGACGGGCAGTTGCTGCTGACCGCCGAGAAGTCGGTGCTGACCGCCCGGAACAAGAACATCTCGCTGGCGTTCGCGGAGCTGCGGCAGAACATTCCCGCACTGCCTCCCGGCGAGGAGACCGGCTACGAGGACGGCAAATTCTTCGGCAGCCAGATCAATTACCGTAAGGCGCCGCTGGCGGGCTTCGACAGTGAGAGCGTCAAACTGGTCCGAGACGGCGATTTCTACCGCTTCACATTGCCGCTCGATCCGAAGAAGTACGGCGGAAAAGTAGCCCAACAGAATCCGCAGCAGCAGCAGGCGTTCCTCACGCTGATGTCGTTCGAGATCTCGGTGACATTTCCCGGCCGGGTGATCGACACCAATGGCACCGTCAACGGTCGGTCGGTGACGTGGAAGGTGGACGCCAACCAACCCAAACCGGCCGAGCTGCGCGCCGTCGCCGAGGCGCCGCCCCGACCGTCGGCGTCGCCGGTCGCCGCCACCGAGGACGGCGGGTTCCCCTGGGTCCTCGTCGTCGGCGGTGTCGTCCTCCTGCTGGTTCTGGCAGCGGTGGGCGTACTCCTGCTGCGTCGCCGTCGCCCGACGGCGCCGGCCGCATCCGGGCCGACCGCATCCGGGCCGACCACACCCGGGCCGACAGCGCCGGGCCCACCCGCCGGCGCTCCCGGGCCCGGCTGATCCATCCGGTGGCCGGCCCCGCCTGCCACGTCCGGCCCCGGCCGCCCGCGACGACGGCGACCGGCCCGCACCACCACCACATCCCGGTCGCACCATCGCAGAAAAGGGGGATCGCCATGAACGATCTCTTCACCTGGGCCGCCCTGGGGACCATCGCCGGCGCGAGCGCCGCCACCCTGCTGGCCACAAACGTCATCGGCGGGCTCATCGGCCCGAGCGGCGACAAGCTCCGCAAGTGGATCGCCATCGCCATCGCGCTGCTGCTGTCCTACCTGACCGCGGCGTTCGCCGACGAGGCCGGCGGCGAGAAGTGGATCATCGCGTTCTTCAACGCGCTGGTGATCTTCTCCGCCGCGCTCGGCGTCAGCCAGTTCCCGCCCGGCAACCGGCAGGCGACACCTCCCCAGCTCGCGAGCGGTCGCGAGCCCCGTCTCTTCCGCTCGTGGGTCTGAGGAGCGACGTCATGATCTTCGGAATTCTCAGCGCGGCGATCCAGGTGGCTCTCGGCGCCACCCTCGGCCTCCTGGCCGGTGGCCCGGTCGGCCTGCTCATCGGCGCCGTCGTGGGCCTGCTGGTCGGCGCGGTGTTCGGTTGGGCGGTCACCTCCGCCGGGGTGTACGCGGCGGACGCCCGCGGCATCTTCCTCTTCGTCGTCGACCACACGTGGAGCCTGCTCAACACGGCCGTCGGGGCGATCTACCTGGCCGTGCACCTGATCTTCGGGCACTCGCTGGACCGGCCCACCTCGTCGGCCAGCGGCCGGGTCAGCGTGGTCGAGGGCGTCTCACCCCGCTACGCCACCACCATCGGCACGGTCTGCGCCGGCTCCAGCTCGGGCATCCAACGCCACGAGGACGTCCACATCTTCCAGGGACGTCTCCTCGGCCCGCTCTACATCCCGCTGGTGCTGGCGAACTACGTGCTGTTCACCATCGCGCCGATCTGGCTGCTCTACCACGACC
Source organism: Micromonospora sp. NPDC049275 (assembly GCF_043197115.1). Classification (NCBI taxonomy): domain Bacteria; kingdom Bacillati; phylum Actinomycetota; class Actinomycetes; order Micromonosporales; family Micromonosporaceae; genus Micromonospora; species Micromonospora sp. NPDC049275. Next base: position 396,829 of record NZ_JBICSN010000002.1, on the reverse strand, counting down.
ACACCAACGCGCCGATCAACCGGTTCACCCGCTACTTCGAGATCGGCGTCTACCCGCACGTGTGGAACGAGGCAATCGCGTACCGGATCCAGGGGACGCCGCCGCGATGACCACCGACGGGCGCGGACCGATCGAGACGGCCACCGCCGAGTTGGCCGCATGGCTGACCAGCGCGGCGGGGACAACCGTCCCGATCGGACCGCCCCGCGCGTACGGCGACGTCGACGGGTTGACCCTGTGGCCGTTGGAGTTGCGCCCGGCCCAGCAGACACGCTCCAGCGGCGCGGTTCGTGAGCCGTACCGGTTCACGGTCCGCCACCTGCTCTGCGTGGCCGGGCCAGCCGGGCCGGCACTCCTGGACCGGGTGCTCACCGCCGCGACCAGCGACGGCAGCTACCCGGTGGTGCTGGAGGCCGGCGACGCGCCGCTGTGGAGCGCGTTCGGCGCCGTGCCCCGCCCGGCGCTGCTGATCGACGTGCCGGCGCAGGTGGACCACCCGACACCGGCCGCGCCGCCGGTCCTGCAACCGCTGCGGCTGCGGCAACTCTCGATGCGCACCCTCGCCGGGCGGGTGGTCGGCCCCGAGGACCAGCCGCTCGCCGCGATGCGCGTCGAGCTGCCCGGCACGGCGTCCGCGACCCGCACCGGCCCCGACGGCCGGTTCCTTCTCGTCGGGGTCCCGCACGACCCCGAACACCCCGGCCCGGTACGACTGCGACTGCGCGGACGTGGGCTCGTGCTCACCGCCGACGTCGACGCGGGCGAGGACGACATCGTCATCGTCTGCGCGCCACCGACCCACTGACGCCCACCCGCACAGGAGGACCGATGCCCAGCTACTTCTCCCCCGGCATCTACGTCGAGGAGGTCCCCAGCGGCGCCCGACCGATCGGACCGGCGAGCACCAGCATCGCCGCGTTCGTCGGCGTCGCCCCGAACCGTGGCGCCCACCTGGGCAAGGCGGTACCTGTCAACAACTGGACCGAGTTCCTGCGGCTGTTCGCCGAGGGGGACGAGATCGAGAGCACCCCGCTGGCCCGGGCCGTGTTCGGTTTCCTGGACAACGGGGGCGCCCGCTGCTGGGTGGTGAACGTCGGCGAGGGCGGCGCCATCACCGGCGCCGGCCAGCGACGCGGTGGCCTGCAACTGCTGGAGGCCATCGACGAGATCTCCATCATCGCCGCTCCGGGCTTTCACGACGTGGTGTCCCACGAGGCGCTGCTCAGCATGGCCGAGCGCACCCGCACCATGGTGGCGATCTGTGACCCGGCGCCGGACATCGACGACATCTCCGCGCTGACCCGGGTCGCCACCCCGTCGTCCGGCAAGCCGCCCAAGCCGAGCGACGGCCCGGGCGGTGGCGCCGGCACCGGCAGCGCTGGGTCCGCAGGCGCCGCTGGTCCGGGTGGCTCGGGTGGGCCCGAGGGGCCTGCCTACCGACCCCGCCAGTCCGAGTACGGCGCGCTCTACTACCCGTGGCTCCAGGTGCGCGACCCGATCAGCGGGGAGCTGGAACTCACCCCGCCGAGCGGGCACCTCGCCGGCATCTGGGCGCGCACCGACGCCCTGCGCGGCGTGCACAAGGCGCCGGCCAACGAACCCGTCCGCGGCGCCGTCAACCTGGGTTACCTGGTCACCCGATCGGAGCACGACGTGCTCAACCCCAAGGGCGTCAACGTGATCCGCTACTTCGCCGGCGAGGGCATCCGCGTCTGGGGCGCCCGTACGCTCGCCGCCGAGGCCAGCGAGTGGCGCTACCTCAACGTACGACGCCTCAGCATCTCCATCGAGCAGGCCATCGCCAACGGCACCCGCTGGATGGTCTTCGAGCCGAACGACTTCACCCTCTGGCGCTCGATCAGGCGCGACATCGGTGCGTTCCTCACCCGGGTGTGGCGCGACGGGGCGCTGCTCGGGCGCACCCCCGAGGAGGCGTTCTTCGTCAAGTGCGACGAGGAGACCAACCCGGTGGACGTCCGCGACGCCGGCATGGTGATCGCCCACATCGGCATCGCCGTCGTCAAGCCCGCCGAGTTCGTGGTGTTCAAGCTCAGCCAGTGGGCCGGCGGCACCGAGACCGAGACGATCGGAGGCTGACACATGCCCACCACAGCCACCCCGCAGCCGGGCGCCCCGGTCGACCCGTACCGGGCGTACAACTTCCGGCTCCTGATCAACGGCGTCACCAACGGCCACTTCACCGAGATGAGCGGTCTGGAGGTGAACATCCCCGGGCAGCCGTACCGCGAGCACGGCCCCGGACCGACGCGGATGGTCCCCGGCCAGGCCGAGTACGAGCCGGTGACACTGCATTTCGGCCTCACCGCGTCCCGCGAGCTGTGGGACTGGGTGAACGCCACCGCCCAGGGCACCCTCAACCGCCGCAACGTGTCGGTCGTGCTGCTGGACTCCGCCGGGACCGCCGAGGTGCTGCGCTGGAACCTGATCGACGCCTGGCCCACCCGGTGGCGCGGAGCGCACCTCAACACGATCAGCCACGAGATCGCCATCGCGTCGCTGACGCTGCGCTACGAGGGCCTGGAGTTGGAGACCGGCGGTGCCGCCGCGCCGAAGCCCGCGTAGGTGGCTCGCCGGTCGGCTGCGCTCGGCGGCCGACGCGGCGCAGCGCCTCGCCGGCCGCGTCGAGACCACAGGTGTGCCCGCGGAGGCGCCACGTCGTCTCGGCGAGCCGCCTGCGCACTGGCTGAACCTGGTCGCCGCCCACGCCCCCGGCCTGCTGCGCGAACTGGACCTCGACCCGTCCCCTCCGACCGCCGACCGGGCAGGCAGCCGCGACGACCACCCGAGTGGGTCCGACGCCGATGGCATGGCCTCGACCGACCCTCGGCCGTCCACGATGGAGGCGCGGCTCGGCTCTGTCGGGGAGTGGTCCCGGTCCCCCGGCGACCGGGCCGGACTGCGTGCGCCCGGTACGGCCACGCAATCCGATGATCGCAGCGGTCGCAGCGGTCGCAGCGGCGAGGGCGGTCGCAGCGGCGAGGGCGGTCGCGGTGGTGAGGGCGGTCGCGGTGGTGAGGGTGGTCGCGGTGGTGAGGGCGGTCGCGGTCGTCGAGGCGGGCGCGGCCCAGGGGCGGCCGGCCTCGACACGACAGGCGGCCTCGGCACGACGGACGGGCTCGACCCTGCGAACGGGCTCGGCACGGCCGAGGACCGCAGCAGAGCAGGCAACCTGAGCGCGGCGGACTGGTTCGCCACAGCAGACGGCTTGCCGACGGTCGACGGGTCGAACGCCGCCAGCAGGGCGGACGTCGCCCGTCCGGACGGGCGGCGGGCCGGGCAGCGGGACGGGCGGCCAACGGGTGAGTTCGGAAGGTCGGGCCGGCCATCCGGTGCGACCGGCCGAACGGGCCGTTCGGGGATCGGCGGCGCCCTCCCGAGCGACGCCACCCTAAGCGACGCCAACCCGAGCAGCGCCAACCCGAGCAGCGCCAACCCGAGTGGCGTCGACGACGCCATTCGGGCTTCTGGCGGGCGTGGCTCAGTGGCGTCGTCCTCGGACCGGAGTCGCCTCCTGCCGGGTCGGCTGTTGGGCGGTTGGCGCCGTCGCTCACCGTCTCGGCGGGACGCGGCACCGCAGTCGGCGGTGTCGGCAAGGTCCGCCCCCGCGACACCGACACGGCGGGACGACGTCACGCCCGTGCGCGCAAGCCAGACCCAGCCGAGCGAGATCTTGGTAGATTCCGGCCCCTCCCGGGGCACTTTCCTACCAAGATCTCCTACTGGCACCGACGACCGGCGTGCCGTCGGGCGTGGGTTGTGGCCCGACCTGCCGGGCGAGGCGGCGGGCGATCGGGGTACGCGGCACGCCGGGCACCACCGCGACGAGCACGACCAGCGCGGCCACCATGACCCGCGCGCGACAGCGTTCCGGGCGTCGACGGTCGAGGCGGCTGCCGTCGACAGGTGGCCGGCGCTGCCCGATGACGGGCCGCTGTGGACGGTGCCCGGGGCGGGACTCGACGCGGGCCACGTGGACCGCCTGGATCGGGAACAGGCGGGTGGCTGATGGAACGCGTCGCCTTCCTCATCGATTCCTCCGGGGAGCGGGTGGACTGCCTGCTCAACCCGGAGACCGTGCAGGTGACCCGGCTCGCCGGTGTCCGTTCTCGGGGCGCGGGTGGCGGGCAGCTCACCGGGGCGGGGCTGGCCGACGATCCGCTGGTCTTCACCGGCGGCGGTCGTACGGAGCTGGTGCTGGACCTGCTGTTCGACGTCGACTTCGTCCAGGCGCAGGTCCGCCCCGCCGACGTACGGGTGCTCACCCGGCCGCTGTGGATGCTTGCCGAGAACTCCACAGCCGAGCACGGGTGGCTGCGCCCGCCGCTGGTGCGGCTGGTCTGGGGCAAGACGTGGAACGTGCCAGGTGTGATCGTCGCGGTGGCCGAGCGGTTCGACGCGTTCACCGGGACGGGCTCGCCGCGGCGCTCCTGGCTGCGGTTGAAGCTGGTCCGCGCCGCCGAGACGGCCGACCAGGCGCAGGCGGGATTCGCCGAGGAGTTGGCCGCGGTGAGCACCCCGTCCGCCGCACCGGGCAGCGCCGTGGTCGCCGCCGGTGACGGTGCCGCCGAGCCGGGTCGCTCCGGGGTCCGTTTCGACCTGCTGGCCAACGACGCGCTCGGGTCGCCGCTGCGGTGGCGGTTGTTGGCCGAGCACAACCGGATCGCCGACCCGCTCGCGGTGCCGGCCGGTACGACCCTCGCGGTCCCCCCGCCCCCCTCGGGCGGTGGCGGGCCGGAGTCGACGCTGGCCGGGATGGCGCGGGCGGTGGCCGGCGCGGTGGGTGCCGGCGCGTCGTTCGTGGGCGCGTCGATCGCCACCGCGAGCTGGGCCACCCCGACAGGTACGACAGCCGCCAGCACCAACCCGGGCGGCACGCCACTCGGCACCGGCTCGGGGAGTACGCCATGACAAGCGTCGCGCCCCGCGCGCTGACCGTCCTGCTGGACGGCGTGGAACTGAACGCCACGGCCCGACAGCGGATCCGCTCACTGCGGGTGGCCGCACGACTCGACCAGCCCACCCAGGCCGAGCTGGTGCTCGCCACCGCCGCCGGAGGTGGCGCTCTCGACCCGGCGGCCCGGCCGGGCACCACCCTCGACGTCCGGCTCGCCGAGCACTCCGACGCGCTGTTCACCGGGGAGGTCACCGCGGTGGAGGTCGAGTACGCCGCCGACGGGGCGGCAGTGCTGCGCCTGCGGGCGTACGACGCGCTGCACCGGCTGCGCAAGCGGCAGGACCTGCGGGTCTTCACCTCGGTGACGGCGGCGGAGCTGGCGGGTGAGCTGTGCGGCGAGGTGGGGTTGACCGTGATGGCGGACAGCGACGGGCCGCGGCTGGACCGGCTGCTCCAGCACCGGCACAGCGACCTGGAGCTGCTGCGGGAGGTCACCGGTCGGGCCGGGCTGCACCTGGCCGTCGACGGCGACGACGTCCGGCTGGTCACCCTCGCCGGCTACGGGGAGCCCGTCGCGTTGACCCTAGGCGCGAATGTGCACACCCTGCGGCTGTCCACGAACGCGGACCGGGCCAGCGGCGCCAGCGCCGCGCTCGGGTGGCATCCGCAGCGGGCCGAGCCGATCAGTCAGCAGGCCGACGAGGCGCGCTGCGGCCGCCCGGCCGGTGACCGGCCGGACCCGGCCGACGTGGGCGCCGACGGGGTACGCACCGCAGTCGACCAGCCGGGGCGCAGCGACGACGAGTTGGCGGCCCTCGCTCAGGCGCGACTCGACCTGCGCGCTGCCGCGCTGGCCACCGCCGAGGGGGTCGCCGAGGGCGATCCGGCGCTGCGGCCGGGCCGGCGGATCGACCTGACGGGTGTGCCCGACCCGCTCGCCGGGGCGTACGTGCTGACCGAGGTGGTGCACACGGTCGACGGCGACGGGCACCTGACCCGATTCTCGACGGTGCCGCCGACCGCGCCCCCGAGCACGGCGGGCGGCGCCACTGTCACCCTCGGCACCGTCACCGACGTGGCCGACCCCGACGGACTGGGCCGGGTACGCCTGACCCTGCCGGCGTACGGGGACCTGGACGCCGGCTGGCTCGGTGTGCTCTGCCCGGGCGCCGGGCGGGGCAAGGGCCTGGTGGCGCTCCCCGACCCGGACGACACCGTGCTGGTGGTGCTGCCCGGCGGCGAACCGGCCTCGGGCATCGTGCTGGGCTCGCTGTTCGGGGCCGTCGAGCCGTACGACGCGGGTGTCGACGACGGGAAGGCCCGGCGCTGGTCGCTGCGGACCGCCGGCGGGCAGTCGATAGTCGTGGACGACGTCCAGCGCAGCCTGCGGCTCGCCACCGAGGGCGGCAGCTACCTGGATCTCACCCCCGACCTGGCCACCCTGCACGCGGCGAGCGACCTGGTGATCTCCGCGCCGGGCCGGGCCATGGTGATCCGCGCCCGCAGCGTGGACTTCCTGCACGCCGAGGCGACCGAGGACCCGACCACCGCGGCGCAGCAGGCCCGTTCGCTTGCCCGCGCCCACCACGAAGGAGGCGGCTGATGCGCTGGATCCACCGCGACTCGGTGATCACCTGTGACCACGACGGCCGGGTCGAGAACCAGCCGTCGCAGCGGTGGGTGACAGTCACCGCCGTGCCGGTGCTGGTGGACGACGACCCGGAGGGACGAAAGATCATCGCCTGCCCGAACTACGGCCCCACCATCAAGCCGTGCGGAAAGACGCTCACCGTCCGGGTCGGCTACAGCGACTGGCTGCGCGTCGACGGGCACCGGGTGGTGCTCTCCCACCTGGAGGGCTTCACCGACGGCACCCCACCGGGCGCGGTCCACCACACCGTCCGCGACCCCCGGCAGCAGTTCCTGGCGGCGGACCGATGAGGGCGTTCCGTTTCGTCGGCGCGGGCTTCGACGCCGGCCGTGGCGGCGGGCTGGCGCTCACCGCGGCCGGGGGCCTGGCCATGACCGAGGGCGACGAGAGCGTACGCCAGGCGCTGTTTCTGTTGTTGTCCACGACGCCGGGCGAGCGGTTGATGCGACCCGGGTACGGCTCCCGGCTACACCGGCTGATCTTCGCGCCCAACGACGACACGACTGCCGGGCTGGCCATCCACTACGTCCGGCAGGCCATCGCCAGGTGGGAGCCCCGTGTCGAGGTCATCGACACCGACGCGGGGCCGGACCCGGACGACGCGTGGCGGCTGGTGATCCGGCTCGACTACCGGGTGCGGGCCAGCCTGACGCCCGGGCAGTTGGTGTTCTCCGTGGACCTGCTCCCCGCCGACGACTCGGGAGGACAGTCATGACGCTGCCCGTTCCGCACCTGGACGACCGTGGTTTCCTCGACCTCGTCACCGAGGCCCGCGAGCGGATCCAACAGTCCTGCCCCGCCTGGACCGACCTGTCGGCGCACGACCCGGGCATGGCGCTGGTGGAGGCGTTCGCGCACCTGACCGAGGTGATGATCTACCGGCTGAACCAGTTGCCGGAGAAGGCGTACGTCTCGTTTCTGAACCTGCTCGGGGTGGCACGCCACGCGCCCACCGCGGCCTGGGCGGACGTCGTGTTCACCCGCGCCGGCACCGACCGGGGCGCGGTGCGGATCCCGGCCGGCCTGCGGGTCGCGGCGGCACGCGGCGCCGATCCCCGACCGGTCGTGTTCGTCACCACCGAACCGGCGGTGCTGGCCGCCGGGGAGGCGTCGGTGACGGTCCGGATGCACCACTGCGAGCCCGTCGCGGCGGAGCTGCTGGGTGTCGGCACCGGCCAGCCGGGCCAGGTGCTGCGGGCGGCCCACGCCCCCCTCACCCACACCGGCGAGCCGCTGGACCTGCTGCTCGGGGTGGAGGTGCCGGCCGGCTCGGTGGAGCTGGGGGCGGCGGCCCGCGAGCACGACGGCCGTACGTTCGAGATCTGGCAGCCGGTGGACAGCTTCGCCGGGCTCGGCCCGCAGGCCAAGGCGTACCTCGTCGACCGCTGCTCGGGCACCGTCACCTTCTCCCCGGCCCTCGACCTGCGACCGCCCACCGGTCCCGGCGAGCCCGCCGGGCCGGGCGCTGTGGTGACGGTGGCGGCGGTGCCGCCGGCCGGGCGGCAGGTACGCCTCTGGTACCGGGCCGGCGGCGGCCCCACCGGCAACGTGGCCGCCGGCACGCTGACCAGCCTGCGCGACCCACTGCCCGGGGTACGTGTCGACAACCCCGCGCCCGCTGCCGGCGGCCGGGAGATGGAGGCGCTGGATTCGGTGCTGCTGCGCGGCCCGTACGAGTTCTTCGCCCAGCAGCGCGCGGTCACCGCCCGCGACTTCGAGGTGCTGGCCACCAGCTCCGGCGCGGTGGCCAGGGCGCGGGCGTTCACCCGCTCGGCCGTGTACAGCTTCGCCCGGCCCGGTGAGGTCGAGGTGGTGCTCGTGCCGTACGTGCCGCTGACGGCCCGCCCGGGTGGCCGGCTGCCGGTGGCGGTGCTGCGCGAGCACGAGATGCCCGAGGCACGCCACCGCGTCGAGGGGGACCTGGAACAGCGCCGGATGGTGGGCATCCGCTCCCGGGCCACCTGGGCCCGGTTCAAGGCGGTGTCGGTGCGGGCCCGGGTGGTGGTGCGCCGCGAGGAGGACGTCGACGCGGTCCGGCGGCGCATCCACGATCGGCTGCACCAGACGCTCAGCCCGCTGCCCACCGCGCTCAACCCGACCGGGTGGTCCTTCGGTGAGCCGCTGCGTGCGTCAAACGTGTACCGGCTGTTGGAGCACGCCGAGCCGGGCGTGCGCTACGTCGAGTCGGTGCGCTTCGTGGTCGACGAGGCGCCCGACGCCGGGGTCCGTGCCCTCGCCGTCGACCAGTACCAACCGCGCACCTGGTACGCCGGGCGCGGCCCGGTGCTGTTCCGTTCCAGCAACGCGGGCGCCGGCTGGGAGCCGGCCGGCCGGTTCGACGACGAGACGGTGCTGCGGGTGGCGCCCGCGCCCGCACCGGTGCGCCCGGGCATCGTGCCGCGTCCCGGATCGGTGGCCGTGGTGACGTTGCGCGAGTCCGGCGGTTCCCGGGTGCACCTCAGCACCGACCTGGGCGAGACGTGGTCGCTGCTCACCGACCTGGACTCCCGCATCTCCGACGTGGCGTGGATCGACCGAGACGGCGCGGGCGCGCTGCTGGTGGCTACCGACACCGGCCTGTACGAGGTGTCGCTGCTGCCCGGGGCGGTGCCGTTGCAGATCCTCGTCGACCCGTCCGACGCCGACCGGGGCTTCTACGCGGTACGCGCGTTCGTCTCCGAGCGGGGTGCGCCCGGTGTGGCGGTGGCGGCGCAGGCCAGCTTCGGGGTGTACCTGTCGACGGCCGGCGGCCGACCCGGCAGCTTCGCGCACGTCGGGCTCTCGAACGTCGACAACCGGGTCCTCGCCGTGCAGTACGACGGCCCGGCCACCCTGCTGTGGAGCGGCGCCGGCGAACCGGACCCGAAGAAGCCCGGCCAGGGCTGCCACCGCACCCGGCTGTTCGAGTCCGACGTGCAGTGGCAGACCGTGCAGGCCGGCTGGGTCGGCGGCACCTGCCGAGACCTGGCGTTCGCCGGCGGGCAGGCCCTCGCGGCCACGCAGAGCGGCGGGGTGCTGCGGCTGGACACCCTGGCGGCCCAGCCGCAGTGGCAGTCGGTGTCGGTCAACTGCGGCCTGCCGCTGCGCGACCGGACCCGGTTCGTGCCTGTGGACGCCGTCGCCGTGAGCGGCCCGGCGACCGTCGCTCCGACGGCCGCGGACCGCCTGGTCCTGGCCTGCGGTGAGCGCGGCGTGTACCGCAGCGCCGACGCGGTCAACTGGACCGCCAGCGCCAACCAGGCCACCGCCGACGTGGTGACCGTCCCGGACACGTGGCTGCTCTGCTCCGGCGAGCACGACATCGAGGTGGTGCGCCAGGATGCGACGCTCGGCGATTGAGCGGCTGCTGCCCGCCGCCTACCAGCGGGCATGCGTGCCGGGCAGCGTGCTCTGGGCGCTGCTGGAGGTGATGGAGGGGCTGCACGCTCCGGACGAGGCGATCCTCGCCGAGGTGGACGCCCTGTTCGACCCGTACCGGGCACCTGACCACCTGGTCGTGCGGCTGACCCGCTGGGTGGCGATGGACCACGTGGTGGCCTCGCCCCGACCGGACGCCCCGCTGCCGCTGCCGGTGGGCCGGCTGCGGGACCTGGTGGCCAACGCCGCGCTGCTGGCCCGGTGGCGCGGCACCCCGTACGGGCTGCGCCGAGCCCTGGAGCTGGCCACCGGGTCGCCGGGCTTCGTCATCGACGAACCCGACGAGCGGCCCTTCCACATCGTGGTGCGGGTACCGGCGGCCGCCGCCGGTCAACTCGCCGTGATCACCCGCATCGTCGAGGCGGAGAAGCCCGCGTCGACCACCGCCGAGATCGTCGTCGCCGCTTCGCCGCCAGCCACCACCCCGAGCGCGGCACCGACCGCAGAGGAGCCGTCATGACCACCGAATGGACAGTCGTCGCCGCCGCTTCGCAGTTCACCCTGGACCCCGCCAACCATGGCGAGCTGACCTTCACCGTCTCCAATCCCCAGCTGGCGCCGGACACCGTGGTCTTCGACGTGGCCCCCGGCGAGGGCAGCCAGCGGGCCTGGTTCACTGTCACCGAGCCGCAGCGGGTGGTCCCCGGGCAGGGCTCGGTCTCCTTCCTGGTCCGTCTCGCCGTACCGGCGGGCACCGCGCCGCGCCGCTACGACATGACCGGTTTCGCGTACTCGGCGAACACCGCGCCGGAGGAGAGTTCCCGCTCCAGCGGCCGGGTGACGTACGAGGTCACGGCGGTGGCCGCGCCGAAACGGACGCCCTGGCCGTGGATCGCCGCGGCGGTGGCCCTGGTGCTCGTGGTCGGCGGCGTGGTCGGCTACCTGCTGACCCGGCCCGACGGCACCCCGTCACCCGGGGCGCCACGGGTGGTGACACTGGAGGCGGAGAGCCTTGTCGACGGCGCCCGGGTGGAGTCCCCGGCGAAGACCGCCGCGGCGGTCGGGGCGCAACCGAACTGCTGCGCCGTGACCTGGTCGGGCGACAAGCAGCTGTTCTTCACGGGCCTGGCGCCCGGCGACCGAGTGAGTCTCACAGTCGACCTGCCCGCCGAGGCGGTCTGGCGCTTCTCCACCACGCGCACCACGTCGTTCGACTACGCCAACACGATCTGGCAGGTCGACGGCGCGCAACTCGGCGGCACCTTCTTCGGCTTCACGCCGAAGGTCGTCCTGCAGGACTTCACCGACGTGGGCACCGTCCGGCTCCGACCGGGCCGGCACACGCTCACGCTTGTCGCCGTGGGTAAGACCCAGGGCGTCGACAGGTACTTCGCCGGCGTGGACCAGATCCGCTTCACCGAGGTGACCGGGGCGGTCGCGCAGCGATGAGCGGTCGGCAGAAGGTGGTGCTGGTGACAGTGGCGGCGCTGCTGGTGGCGTTCTTCGTCCTCGCCGTCGGCGTCTCCGGCGGCGACCAGGGCCGCGCGGACGATCCACCGGGGGTCGTCGAGCGGCTGGGCCGGCTCGCCGGTGCAGGCACGAGCGTGGACCCGGCAACCGTGCGGGCCGACTGCGACCGTACCGGCGACGTGCTGAGCTTCGTCGGCGGCTGCGCGGTGCGGGTCGCCGACCCGGGCGAGCTGCGGACACTCGTGCTGCGCAGTGGTCGCCCGTTCGTGGTGCGCGCGCCGGCGCCCCGCGACGCCGACCTCACCGTGCGCTCCGAGGTCGAGCCGGACGACGGCGGCGAGGCGGTCGCCCGGATCGCCGTCGACAGTGCGGTCACCGTGCTGCTGAGCTGCCCGGGAGGTGTCGGATGCACCGTCACCGTCGCCGCCGACTGACCACCCCACCGGCGGATTCCGCAGGCGCCGGCCGCGCGCCCGCCTCCCCAGACGACCGCGAGGAGACCCGACATGGGTGACCTGCGCAAGCCCTTCCTGCTGCTCGCGCTTGTCGCGGTCACGCTTGTGGTCCTCATCGAGGTCGGCTCGTCGCTGCTCACCGGGGGCGGGGATGCCACCGGTGCCCTCCTGGCCAACGCGGCCGACCTCGGCGTCGAGGTGGACGGCGGCGGGATCAGCGAGCCGTCCGGACGGGGTACGAGCTACCTGGCGCTCATCGACGTGGTGGCGCTCTGGACCACGGGCCTGTTCTGCCTGAGCCTGGTCGTGCCCGAGCGGGTGCAGGGCCGGATCCAGGGCGTGGCGACGCTGATCTTCTCGATCCTGCTCATCCTGGGCTCGCTCGTGCTGCTGATCATCGCCTTCGTGGAGCTGACCATCATGGTGTCGCTGTTCCTGGCGGTGCCGTTCGGCACCCTGGCGTACCTGGCGTTGTGGGGCTTCTTCCCGGTGGGCGAGGCGAGCCTGCTGCTGGGGCTGGCGCTGCTGCTGAAGCTGGTCTGGGTGGTGCTGCTGCTCCTCGCCCAACCACGCTTTCTGCAGAACAAGGGCCTCGTGCTGCTGGCGCTCACCACGCTGCTCTGCACCGTCGTGCTGGAGTTCCTGCACCGGCTCGTCCCGGTCATCGTGGTGAGCATCCTCGACGACGTGGGCGCGCTCGTCTTCGCCATCGTGGCCATCATCTGGGGCCTGGTCCTGCTGATCGGCTCCATCCCCGCAATAGTCAAGTCCGTCCGGGTGACGGCCGCCCTACCCCGCTGACGAGGGCCGCGCAGCGATCTCGGTCCACGTGGCCGTCTGCAACCCACACCCGGTACCGGCCCTGCCGGGTCGCACCGGCCGGCACCACCGCCGGGACGTCGAACGCGAACGCCACACACACCCCCGGGTACATCGCGGTCCGCACGAACCACCTGTCGCCGGGCCCCAGACCATCAAAGACCAGGGTGTACGCCCCGCCGCCCGGTCCGACGCCGGTCAGCGCGAGCCAGGGCGCCGCACTGCCGTTGACCGCCCCCTCCCCGGCGACGTCGGCAGTGAACACCGTCGGCTCGCCGTCGGCGAGCGCCCGCCAGAAGAACCCGCCGTAACCGGCCCCGCCGGGGCGGCCATTGGTGGCCGGGCTGCCCAGGCGCACCTCCCGGTCGGGTGGGGCGGTCAGCGCGGAGTCCACATCGAGCCGCCAGACGTCCGACGCGACCGCCGAGGCGGCGAGCCGCCGCTGCTCCGTGAGCAGCACCGACCCGTGTCGATCCCGCCACTGCAACAGGTGCGCCAACCGGTCGGCGGCCCGCTCGGACCAGCCGGTGTGCGCGATGACGCCATGGTCGTCGCGCCACGTGTAGCCGACGTCGCGCACGTAGGTGCGTCCGCCCCAGAGGTTGACGCCGTCGACGTCCTGCACCGCGAGGGACGCGCCGAGGTGCCAGACGTGGTCGGCGGGCAGCGCGTCGGTGACCACCGTGCCGCCCAGGGTGCGTACCGGGTGCAGGTAAGGCCGGGGACCGTGCCGCGGGTCCAGCGCCGGGTCCACCACGTACCGGGCCACCTCCGTGCCGCCGACCAGCAACCGCGCCGGCTCCTCGGTGGGCGCGGCGACCTGCGCGGGATCGGCAGACGCCGCCGCGTCCCGGCCGGTGGCGGCCGGGCCCCGGTCGGCGCTCACGGCAGCTCCGGCCACGCGGAGACCGGCCGGGGGCCGGCGACGGCGTGCAGGGCGGCCACCGTGTAGCCGGCGAGGATCGGCACGGCGACCGGGGTGACCAGGACGGCGAGCAGCCCGGCCAGCGTGGCCACCCCGCTGAGGGCGGCCCAGCGGAGCGGAGCGTCGAGGCAGGCGCGGGCGGCGGACCGGGCCGCGACCCGCCACCGCCCGCCCCCGTAGCCGCCCACCTCGACGACGACCAGCCCGGCGTACCCGGCCAGACCGGTCGCGACAAGCGCGGTCACCGCGAGGGCCGGGAGGCCGCCCGGCACCCGCCCGGCGGCCAGCGCCGCCAGGTCGGCGGCGAGCAGCACCGCCACGGCGAACGCCAGCAGGCTGACCGGCACGCCGGGCAGCACCGCGCGGCCGAACCGGCGCGCGGTGGCCCGCGCCGAGGGCCAACTGCCGGTACGCGTCCAGTCGTGCACGGCCGCGCTGGCCACGCCGGCCGCCGCGGCGGCGGTGAGCACCGGCGCCGCGGCGAGGGTCAACAGGATGCCCAGCAGCGCGAGGTCGGCGGCGTCGCGGGCGACGTCGCGCCAGTCCCGCCGCCCGCCGGTGTCGAGGGGTTCAGCCCCTGGTGCCGGTTCAGCCCTTGATGCCACTGGTGTTGATCCCCTCGACGAGCATCCGCTGGAACGCGACGAAGAACAGGAAGACGGGCAGCAGCGACAGCACCGACATGGCGAACATCGGCCCTACCGCGCTCTGGCTCGTCGAGTCGATGAACAGGGTGAGCGCGACAGGCACCGTGTAGTCCTCCAGTTGGGACAGGAATACCAACTGGCGGAAGAAGTCGTTCCAGGTCCAGATGAACGAGAAGATCGCGGTGGTGACAAGCGCGGGGCGGCTCAGCGGCAGGATGATGTGCCGGAAGATGCCGTATGGGCCGGCGCCGTCGATCCGGGCCGCCTCGTCCAACTCGCGCGGGACGCCCCGCATGAACTGCACCATGAGGAAGACGAAGAACGCCTCGGTGGCCAGGAACTGCGGGATGATCAGCGGCAGGTACGGCCAGTCGCCGCCGACCAGTCCGAGTGTGCGGAACAGGATGTACTGCGGCACGATCAGCACGTGCTGGGGCAGCAGCAGCGTGCCGATCATCACGGCGAACCACATGCCGCGCAGCCGGAACCGCAGGCGGGCGAAGGCGTACGCGGCCAGCAGGCAGGACAGCCCGTTGCCGATGACGGTGAGCAGGCTGACCAGGGCGCTGTTGACGAAGAACCGGCCGAAGCTGACGTCGAAGTTGGACCATCCGGCGGTGTAGTTGCCGGGTGTGAACCGCTCGGGCAGCAGCCCGATGTTGTTGACGATCTCCTCCTGCGACTTCATCGAGGTGCCGACCATCCAGATCAGCGGGTAGAGCACCACGGCGACGACCACCACCAGGATGACCAGCCGCAGCAGGGGCCGCCCGGTCGGACGTCGCCGGCCGACAGGCGTCGGGGTCGCCGTCACCATCACCGGTCCTCCCCGTCGGAGTAGTGCACCCAGAAACGCCCGGTGCTGAAGAGGATCGCGGTGATGACCGCGATGGCGAGCAGGAACACCCAGGCCATCGCCGACGCGTAGCCCATCTGGAGTTCGGTGAAGCCGGTGATGTAGAGGTTCAGCGTGTACATCAGGGTGGAGTCGACCGGGCCGCCGGTGCCGTTGCTGAGCACGAACGCGGCGGTGAATCCCTGGAAGCCGTTGATCGTCTCCAGCACCAGGTTGAAGAAGATGACCGGGGAGAGCATCGGCAGGGTGACGTTGCGGAACTGCCGGAACCGGCCGGCCCCGTCGACCGAGGCTGCCTCGTACAGCTCGGTGGGCACCTGCTTGAGCCCGGCCAGGAAGATCACCATCGGTGCGCCGAACTGCCAGACGGCCAGCACCATGAGCGTCTCCAGGGCCCAGTCCGGGTCGTTGACCCAGGGCTTGCCCTCGATGCCGACGAGGCTCAGCAGCGAGTTGAACGCGCCGTCGCGGTTGAACATGCTGACCCAGACGATGGCCAGCGCGACGCTGCCACCGAGCAGCGACGGCAGGTAGAACAGCCCGCGGAACAGCCCCACCCCGCGCCAGGCGCGGTTGAGCAGCAGCGCCACGCCGAGCGCGGCGGCCAGCTTCAGCGGTACGGCGATCAGCGCGAAGGTGAGTGTGACCCGCACGGCGTGCCAGTACGACGGGTCGGCGGTGAACATCCGCTCGTAGTTGGCCAGCCCCACCCACTCCACCTCGGAGAACGGGGTGAGGATGTCGTAGTTGGTGAAGCTCAGATAGAGCGACAGCAGCATGGGGACCGCCGTGACACCCATCAGGCCGATGAGCCACGGCGACAGGAAGACGTACCCCGCCAGACCTTCGCGGTGCCGGATGGTGCCGGGCCCACGCCTCGCGGGGTGGGCCCGGCCGGATCCGGGGCCGCGTCGGGTCGGGTCGGGCGCCGTGGTCAACGCCACGAACAGCTCCTCTCCTCGCCTGGTGCGGCGGTCAGGCGATGGCGGACTTGCACGCCTCGATGAACTGGCCGGCGGCCTCGACGGGAGTGGCCCGGCCGTACTGGACGTTCTCGGCAGCCTT
Source organism: Micromonospora sp. NPDC049275 (assembly GCF_043197115.1). NCBI lineage: Bacteria > Bacillati > Actinomycetota > Actinomycetes > Micromonosporales > Micromonosporaceae > Micromonospora > Micromonospora sp. NPDC049275. The sequence goes on along the minus strand of NZ_JBICSN010000002.1, from coordinate 380,669 downwards.
GATCAGTTCCGACTTGACCTTGCTGTGCCCCTTGATCGGCACCTGCGGCGACGGGCCGAACTTCTGGGTCAGCTCCGCCTCGACGGCGATGGACTGCTTCATGGCCGGGTCGGTGGTGCCGTCGCTGACCAGGCGGCGCAGGTCCAGGTTGGACGGCAGGCCGCGGTCGGTGCCGAGCAGCTTGACGGCCGCCGGGTCGTTGTTCAAGAAGTTGATCACGTCGACCGCGACGTCCTTGTTCTTGCTGCCCTTGAACACCGACCAGTACATCGAGGCCCGGGCCCACTGCGCGCTCGGATCACCTGGGTAGGCGATCACGCCCAGCTCGTCCTTCGTGTTCTTCTTCAGGTCCGGCATCTGGTTGGCCCAGACCCAGGAGGTGGCCGCCTTACCGGTGACCACCAGCTGCTTGGTGACGTCGCTGGAGTTGCCCTCGTGGATGACGTCCGGGGTCGGGGTGGCCTTGCGCCTCCGGGCGTCCGTCCACAGCTCGAACCACCCGGTCACGTCCTGGATGGTGAAACCGAGTTCCTTGCCCTTGTAGAGGTCCTTGCCCTGCTGGCGCAGCCACACCCAGAGCGCCTTGTAGTCGGCGCTCGGGTCCTGCGTGCCGGGCATCCTGGTCGCGGCGGTGACCTGCTCGGCCCAGGCGATGTGCTGCTCCCACGTCATCCCGGTGGTGGGCTCGGGCAGGTTGTTCTTGATCAGCAGTGTCTTGTTGTAGACCAGTCCCTGGGTGTTCTCCCCGGCGGCCAGGCCGGCGAGCTTGCCGTCGACCACGCCGTACTGCCAGAGGCTCTCGGGAAACTTCGAGGTGTCCAGCTTGGCGGACTTCTGGTAGGGGGTCAGGTCGAGCGTGGTGCTGCGGGCCGCGTACTCCGCCAGGTAGTTGTCGTCGATCTGGAACAGGTCCGGCGGGTTGCCGCCGGCGGTGAGAGTGGCCAGCTTGTCGAAGTAGCCCTGGTTGGCCTGCCAGGTCGTCTCGAAGGTCACGTTCGGGTGCTTGGCGGTGTAGAGGGCCAGGGCGTCCTCGGTCAGCTTGGCCCTGGCGTCGCCGCCCCACCAGAAGATGGAGAGCTTGACCGCGGCGCTCGGGTCGGCGGCGCCGTCGTCGTCTCCGCAGGCCGCGGCGCCGAGCATCAGCGGTGCGGCGACTGTCGCGGCGAGCAGGCCACGCAGGAGTCGCCGCCGGGGCAGGACGGTACCGTGCCGAAGCCCGGCGGGCGTGTCGGTGGTGGGGGGCGTTGCGGGGTGCATGTGCGCTCACTCCTCGGCATTAGGAGGCGACGGCGTCACCGGTGGCCACGGTCGGGACGCCCGGGCCCGCAGGGCAGGCCGGGCCACGCGAGGCGGTCAGGGGACGTGCCGGTCGGGCGTGTGGGCCCGGACCGGTCGAGTCGCGGATGACCAGGTCGGTCTGCAGCATTACCTGTGCGGTGGTACGACGGACGCCGCGCGCCGTGCCGGCACCGGGGCTCCGCGCGCCGCGCGGTGACTCGATGTCCTGTTGCAGCAGCATGTCGACGGCCGTCCGGCCGGCGGCCCCGGTGGGTGTGGCCACCGTCGTCAGTTTGGGGCGGGTGAGCCGGCTCAGGGCGATGTCGTCGACCCCGACGACACTCACCTCCTGCGGCACCCGGACCCCGAGCGCGTCCAGCCCCGCGATGAGGCCGATCGCCATCAGATCGTTGTAGGCGAGCACTGCCGACACGCCACTGCGCCGCACCTGCTCGGCCACGGCGAAGCCGCCGGTCTCGGTGGGCGCGTTGGGGCCGAGCACTGTCAGCTCCGCGCCGCCGCCGCGGGCGGCCGTGGCGGCGGCGCGGCGCATCTCCCGGTTGGTCCACGAGCTGCGCGGACCGCCGAGCAACGCGATGCCACGGTGACCGAGACCGATCAGGTGCTCGATCGCCGCCCGAGCGCCCTGCCCGACGTCCATCAGGACGCAGGGCAGGCCTGTCACCTGGCGGTTCACCACCACCAGGGGCACCTCCCGGCTGAGTTGCTCGATCAGGCTGTTGCTCATCCGCGGGCTGCACAGCAACACCCCGTCGACCTGCTTGGCGAGCGCGTGGACCAGCTCCTCCTCGGCGGTCGGGTCCTCATTGGTGTCGGCCACGAAGACGTGGTAGTCGCGGTGGCGGGCCTGGCTCTCCGCCGCCTTGATCAGCGGCGGGAAGAACGGATTTGCGATGTCGGCGATGATCAGCCCGATGTTGTGCGTCCGCCCGGTGATCAGGGCCCGGGCCGCGCGGTTCGGGCGGTAGCCCAGGTCCTCCGCGCAGGCCAGCACCCGGACCCGCGTCTCCGGGTTGACCAGGTGCGGGGCCGAGAACGTGCGGGACACGGTGGAGATGTGCACCCCGGAGGCGCGGGCGACGTCCCGGATGGTGACTGGCACGGCGGGCCCTTCGTCCGATGTGGCGACGGTCACGTGGGTGCCGCCAATTAATGCAAACGGTTGCTCCAGTGTCAACGGTCAATGGTTGCGCCTCTGTTGCGTCGGCGCTCCTCGTGGTGACCATCCATGCCGCAAACGCTGACATTTCTCGCCGATTGCGCCGTCGTCGTTGACGTCGTCGCATTGATCGTGATTACTTCACTGCAAACCTTTGCAGGGATCACCTGGGGGCGATCGCATGTCACCGAGATCCGACGGCCGAGTCCGGTACGCCGTCGTGGGCACCGGCGCACGGGCGGAGATGTTCGTCCGGGCCCTGGTGCTCGACCACGCCGACACCAGCGAGCTGGTCGCCTTCGCCGACGTCAACCAGGCCCGGATGGACGCGCACAACCGTTGGCTCGCCGAGCTGGGCCACCGCCCGGTGGCCACCTACCCGGCCGGTGAGTTCGGGGCCATGCTCGACTCCGAACGCGTCGACGTCGTGCTGGTCACCAGCGTGGACGTCACCCACGACGAGTACGTGGTGGCCGCGTTGCGCGCCGGCCGGGACGTGGTCACCGAGAAGCCGATGACAGTGGACGCCGCGCGCTGCCGGCGCATCCTGGACGCGGTGACCGAGACCGGCGGCCGGGTGACAGTCGCCTTCAACTACCGCTACAACCCGCTGCACGAGCAGGTCCGCCGCCTGCTCGCCGACGGCGCGGTCGGCGAGATCGGCTCGGTGCACTTCGAGTGGCTGCTCGACGTGCGGCACGGCGCCGACTACTTCCGCCGCTGGCACCGCGACAAGGCCACCTCCGGCGGGCTCATGGTGCACAAGGCCAGCCACCACTTTGACCTGGTCAACTGGTGGCTGGGGGCCACCCCGGTCGAGGTGTACGCCGCCGGACGCCTGTTCTTCTACGGCGAGGCCGGACGCCGACACGGCTACGCCCGCGACTACGAACGGGCGTACGGCTCTCCCGCCGCCGTCGACGACCCGTTCGCGCTGCGCCTCGACGCGCACCCGAGGCTGCGTGAGCTCTACCTCGACGCCGAGGCCGAGGACGGCTACCAGCGCGACCGCAACGTGTTCGCACCCGGCGTCAGCATCGAGGACGACATGGCGGTGCTCGCCCGCTACTCCACCGGCGCGACGATGAGCTACCACCTCACCGCGTACGCCCCCTGGGAGGGTTACCGGGTGATGGTCAACGGCAGTCGGGGGCGGTTGGAGCTGGAGGTGACCGAGAACGACTTCGTCGACCGGGGCACCGCCGGCGCGGTCAAGGGCGCGGCGCTGCACGGTGTCGAGGCGGCGGCCGAGGGTGGCGGCGCGACGCTCACCGTGCGCCCGTTCTGGGAACCGCCCCGGCAGATCCCGGTCGAGGGTCGTACCCGACACGGGCACGGCGGCGCGGACGCCCGGATGACCCGGGTGCTCCTCGGCGGCGAGCCCGATCCGTTGGACCGTGCCGCGACGGCCGACGACGGCGCTCTGGCCCTACTCACCGGCCTGGCCGCCAACCGGTCCTTCGAGACCGGGCAACCCGTCCGGGTCGCCGACCTGCTCACCCCCCGCTGATCCAGGAGACGAGGAGCCCCCGCCCCGTGTCGACGTCCGACCACACCGACCTGCTCCTGCCCTCCGAGCCGGGCCAACGCGCGCTCGCCCGGGAGCTGTACGCCCACGCGGCGCGGCAGCCGATCATCTCGCCGCACGGGCACGTCGACCCGGCCCTGCTCGCCGAGGACAGGCCCTTCCCCGACCCGGCGCAACTGCTCATCGTGCCCGACCACTACCTGACCCGGATGCTGCTCAGTCAGGGCGTACCCCCGTCGGACCTGGGCGTGCCGACCCGCGACGGCAGCCCGGTGGAGACCGACGGTCGGGTGATCTGGCGGCGCTTCGCCGCGCACTGGCACCTGTTCCGGGGCACCCCCTCGCGGCTCTGGCTGGAGCAGACCTTCCGCACCGTGTTCGGGGTGCACACCCCGCTTCGCCCGACCACCGCCGACGCCCTCTACGACGAGATCGCGGCCCGCCTCGCCGAGCCGGACTTCCGGCCCCGGGCGCTGTTCGAACGGTTCAACATCGAGGTCCTCGCGACCACCGAGTCGCCGCTGGACGACCTCGCGCAGCACGCCAAGCTCGCCGCCGACGGGTGGGGCGGACCGGGCGGCCGGGTAGTCACCACGTTCCGCCCGGACGACGTGGTGGACATGGAGCACGAGAGCTGGTCGTCCAACGTGGCACGCCTCGGCGCGCTGGCCGACGAGGACACCGGCACGTACACCGGCTATCTGGCCGCCCTGCGGGCCCGGCGGGCCGCGTTCATCGCCGCCGGGGCGACCTCGTCGGACCACGGCCACCCCACGGCCCGCACCCTGGACCTGACCCCGGCCGAGGCGGCCCGGCTGTACGACAGGGGCCTGCGCGGCGAGGCCGACGCGGCCGACGCGGAGGCGTTCCGGGCGCACATGCTTATGGAGTTCGCCCGGATGTCGCTCAACGACGGTCTGGTCCTCCAGCTGCACCCCGGAGCGGTGCGCAACCACAACCGCTGGCTGTACGCCCGGCACGGCCGCGACGTGGGCGGCGACGTCCCGCAGGCGACCGAGTACGTGCACGCGCTCGCCCCGCTGTTGGAGCGCCACGGCAACGATCCCCGCCTGCGGGTGGTGCTCTACACCCTCGACGAGGACACGTTCACCCGTGAGTTGGCGCCTCTCGCGGGTGGCTACGCGGCGCTGCTGCTCGGTGCGCCCTGGTGGTTCCTGGACTCCCCCGAGGTGCTGCGCCGGTTCCGGGAGACGGTCACCGAGAGCGCCGGCTTCTACAACACCACCGGGTTCGTCGACGACACCCGGGCGTTCTGCTCCATCCCGGTACGCCACGACGTGGCCCGCCGGGTCGACGCCGGCTTCCTGGCCCGGCTGGTCGCCGAGCACCGGCTGCCGCTGGACGAGGCGGCCGAGACCATCGTGGACCTGGCGTACCGGCTGCCGAAGCGGGTCTTCAACTTCGGCGGCGACGACAGGTGAGCGCCAGGAGCGCAGCGCAGCGGAGCCCCGCGGTCGCGAACGAGAGGCAGGCTCAGTGAGTGTCACCATCACCTCCGTCGAGGTACACGACGTGCGGTTCCCGACCGCCGCGCGGGGCGACGGCTCCGACGCGATCAACCGCGGCGACTACTCGGCGACGTACGTCGAGCTGGGCACCGACGCCGGGTCGACCGGCGCCGGGTTCACGTTCACCAACGGCCGGGGCAACGAGATCACCTGCGCGGCGGTGCGGGCGCTTGCCCACCACGTGCGAGGTCGCACCGTCGAGGACATCGCGGCCGAGCCGGTGACGTTCTGGCGTTCGCTCAGCGCCGACGTGCAGTTGCGCTGGCTGGGCCCGGAGAAGGGCGTCATCCACATGGCGACCGGCGCGCTTGTCAACGCCGTGTGGGACCTGCGGGCCCGGATGGCCGGCAAACCGATGTGGCGGTTCCTCGCCGAGCTGCCCACCGACGAGCTCGTCGCCAGCGTCGACTTCCACCACATCACCGACGCGCTCACACCGGACGACGCGGCGGCGATCCTCGACAAGGGACGCGACGGCCTCATCGACCGGTTGGCGACGCTCGATCGCGACGGCTTCCCCTCGTACACCACCTCGGTCGGCTGGCTCGGCTACCCCGACGACAAGGTGCGGGCGCTGACCCGCCGGGCGTACGACGACGGATGGCGGGCCATGAAGATGAAGGTCGGCGGTCCACTCGCCGACGACGTGCGCCGGGCGCGCATCATCCGCTCCGAGATCGGCCCGGACGCGCTGCTGATGATGGACGCCAACCAGGTGTGGGACGTCGACGAGGCGATCACCGCGATGACCGCCCTCGCGGAGGTGGACCCCTACTGGATCGAGGAGCCGACCCACGCCGACGACATCCTCGGCCACGCGCGGATCGCCCGCGCCGTCGACGAGTTGACAGGCGGTCGGTGCCGGGTGGCCACCGGCGAGGTCGCCGCCAACCGGGTGATCTTCAAGCAGCTGCTCCAGGCCGAGGCGATAGGCGTGATGCAGATCGACGCGTGCCGGGTCGGCGGCGTCAACGAGGTCCTGGCCGAGCTGCTGCTGGCGGCGAAGTTCGGGGTGCCGGTCTGCCCGCACGCCGGCGGCGTGGGCCTCTGCGAGTACGTCCAGCACCTGGCGATCTTCGACTACCTGCGGGTGGGCACCAGCCTGGACGGGCGAATGATCGAGTACGTCGACCACCTGCACGAACACTTCGTCGACCCGGTCCGCACCAGCGGCGGCCGATACCTGCTGCCCGACCGGCCCGGCTACAGCGCCACGATGAAACCGGCGTCGATCGCCGAGTTCCGCTTCCCGGACGGTCCGGCATGGCAGTGACCGTCGGCGCCTCCCGCCTCGGCCTGGGCGTGCTGCGCCACCTGCCCGTCGAGTCCCGTCCACTCGTCCGTCCGGGCACGGTGCCGGTCGGCGTCGTACACCTGGGGTTGGGCGCCTTCCACCGCGCGCACCAGGCCGTCTACACCGAGGCGGCGGTCGGCGCGGCCGGCGGCGACTGGGGCATCGTGGCCGTCGCCCCGCGCAGCACCGCGGTGGTCGAGGCGCTCGCCGCGCAGGACAACCTGTTCAGCGTCAGCACCCTGTCCGCCACCGGCAGCACCACCCGGGTGGTGGGGGCGCTGAGCGGCGTACGACACGCGCCCAGCGACCCGGACGCCGTGGTCGCGTTGCTCGCCGACCCGGCGGTACGCGTGGTGACGCTGACCGTCACCGAGAAGGCGTACCAACTCGACCCGGTGACCGGCCGACTGTCCCCGGACGCCGCGCTCGTCGCGGACCTCGTCGGCGGTCGGGCGCCGACGACGGTGCCGGGGCTGCTGCTGCGCGGGCTGGCCGCCCGCGCCGCCGCCGACGCCGGGCCGCTGGCGCTGGTGAGCTGCGACAACCTGCCGGCCAACGGCCGGCGGCTGCGCGGTCTGGTCGACCAAACGGTCGAGCGGGCAGCCGGGGTGCCCGCCGGGCTCGTCGACTGGGTGGTCGCCAACGTGACCTGCCCCGGCACCATGGTGGACCGGATCGTGCCGGCCAGCACCCCGGAGACCATCGACGCGGCCCGCCGGGCGCTCGGCGTGACCGACCTGGCGGCGGTCGCCGCGGAGCCCTACGCGCAGTGGGTGATCGAGGACGACTTCCCCGGCGGCCGGCCGGGCTGGGAGCACGCCGGTGCGGTGCTCACCGACGACGCCGGGCCGTGGGAGCGGTTGAAGCTGCGCAGCCTCAACGGCGTGCACTCGGCCGTGGCGTACCTCGGCGCGTTGGCCGGCCGGGAGACCATCGCCGACGCCCTGGAGATCCCGCACCTGACCGACGTGCTGCGCCGACTGATCGCCGAGGACGTCGCGGCCAGCTTCACGCCGCCCGACGGGGTACGCGTGGTCGACTACGGCGAGCAGGTCCTCGCCCGGTTCGCCAACCCGGCGATCCGGCACCGCACCCTCCAGGTCGCGGTGGACGGCTCACAGAAGTTGCCGCAGCGCATCCTGCACACCATCGCCGACCTGCGCGCGGCCGGCCGGTCCGCGCGCTGGGGCGCGCTCGTCGTGGCGTCCTGGTTGCGCTTCGCGCTGGGGTACGCCGACGACGGCTCACCGTTGCCGTTGCAGGACCCGCTCGCCGGCCCTATCCGGGCCGCCCTGGACGCCGGCGCGCAGAGCCCGGCCGGCGCGGTGGACGCCGTCTTCGCGCTGCGCGAGGTCATCCCGGCCGAGGTCGCCGACGACGACGAGGTACGCGCCGACGTCATCACCTGGCTGACCGCGCTCGGACGACACGGCGTCGAGGCGACCCTGGCCGGTGCCCGGTGAGCGGTGCCGCGCCGGCCGGCGTTCCGTCGGCGCTGTCCGGCGCTCCGGTGAGCCGGGCGACGCCTGCCGACGTCTCGTGAACGGGTCGGTGCCGCCGACCACTGTGCCGCCGACCACGGTGGCGGTGATTGGGGCGAACGGGCACGGCCGCTCGCACCGGCGGCTGATCGCGCCGCTGCACGCCGAGCGCCGGCTGCGGCTGGTCGCCCTTGTCGACGTCCAACCGGTGCGCGACGAACCAGAGGCGCCGATCCCGCCGGGGGTCGAGGTGTTCACCGACCATCGGGCGATGCTCGCCGCCACCCGACCGGAGGTGGTGGTGATCTGCACCCCGCCGCACACGCATCTGCCGATCGCCCGCGACGCGCTCGCGGCCGGCGCGGACCTGCTGCTGGAGAAGCCGCCGGTACTGTCGCTGGCCGAGCACGAGGAGCTGACCGACGCGCTGGCGGCGACCGGCCGGGTGGCCCAGATCGGTTTCCAGGCGCTCGGTTCGGCGGCGCTGACCGCGCTCACCGACGCGCTTGCCGCCGGCCGGCTCGGCGCGGTCACCCGCATCGCGACAGTCGCGGCCTGGCAGCGACCGGACGCCTACTACGCCCGCTCCCCGTGGGCCGGTCGTCGGTTCCTGGACGGCCGTCCCGTGCTGGACGGTGCGCTTGTCAACCCGCTCGCGCACGCCGTGATGCAGTGCCTGGCCGTCGCCGAGGCGCTGGGCGGGGCCCCACCGTGGCCGGCCGCCATCGAGGTGGAGCGCTACCGGGTGCGGCCGATCGAGGTGGAGGACACGGCGGTGCTGCGGGTCCGGTTCCGGGCCGGCCCACCGGTGCTGGCGGCGGTCACCCTCGTCGCCGAGGAGTTCGTGGCGGGCGAGGTGGTGGTGACCGGCACGACGGGACAGGCGGTGCTGGAATATCCGACGGACCGGTTGCGCCTGCCCGGCGACGTGGTGACCCGTCGGATCCCCGGTCGACGGGGCCTGCTGGAGAACCTCCTCGCCCATCGGGCCGACCCGGCCGGGGTGCCGCTGATCGCCCCGCTGGCCCGGACCGCGCCATTCACGGCCCTGCTGGACGCGCTGCGGGCCGCACCGGAGCCACGGCTGCTCGACGGCGACCTGGTCGACGTGGTGGACGACGCAGGACAGCGTGCCCGCCACCTGCGCGGCGTGGTCGACGTGCTGCGCCGCTCCGCCGAGCAGGGCGCCCTGCCGAGCGAGTGGGGCGTGCCGTGGGCCACCCCGCCGTACCGGGCCCAGCTGACGGCCCATCCCCAGGCGGGTGCGGCGAGCAGGAAGATCAGGTGATGAAAAGTAGGTCGGAAACGGTTCTGGGGCCCACTTTTCATCACCTGATCGAGGCGGGACGATCGGCCGATCCCCGCGCGGGCGTGCGTGCCCTAGCGTGTGGCCGTATGGATTCCGTGGGCCTGGTCCTTGCGGCGGCGGCCGCCGTCGCCAACCTGGCCCTCGCCGCGGTGTTGCTCGCCAGAAGCCGTGGCGGCAATTCGGTGCCCCGGATCCTCGGCCGCCCGCAGCACTTACCGCGTCTGCGGGCGGCGATGCACATCTGCCTGGGATTGGGGCTGGGCATCGGCTGGCTCACGCGGGACATCTTCCCGCCGCACTCCACAGGCGACGCGGTGGTGTTCACCGCGGCGAGGATCCTGCTGGTGGCCGGCGTCGTCACCGCCCTGCCGGTCGCGTTCCGGCATCCGCGCCGTCACGCTGGGGGCCTCGTACGACACGGGACCGCGACAGCGACCGCAGCCCCAGATAGAGGAACGGCAACAGCAGGAACAGGTCCGCCAGGTGCGCGATGGACGCCTCCCGGGTGATGCGGCTCAGCGGGAACACGACAGCGCCCAGGCTGACCATGATGCCGACCGGTAGTGGCGCCACGCGCACCTTGGCCAGCACGAGGCCCAGGACGAACAGGCTGAGGGGAAACAGCGGTCCGCACGTCCAGTACACCGCGTACGCGGCGAACGGATGCTCGCCGAGTCGTTCGACCGCATCGGCGTGGGAGACGGCGAACAGTCCCTCGTGAATACTCTGTACGCCGTAAGCCACCCCACCGATCGCGCCGAACACCGTTACCGGCAACCCGATCGCGACGTACGTCGGCGTGGTGGGCCGCAGCCGTTCGAACAACCCGATCAGCCCGATGAGCCAGCACGCGTTCGACAACACGATGATCGTGCCGGCGGTGACGCCTTGAGTGTCGTTCTGCCAGAAGAAGCCGGCGAGCAGATTCAACGCCGGACCAAGAATGAGAAACATGACTGGAACGCTACGAGCGGCGTCCCCGTACCGGATCTGCCATCGGTGGGCGTCGGCCTAACGCCGTCGCGGTAGGCCGACAAGCCCGCTGCGGTACGCGAAAACGACCAGTTGTGCCCGATCGCGAGCCCCGAGTTTCGTCATCGCCCGGTTGGTGTGGGTCTTCGCCGTGGCCGGGCTCATCCCCAGCCGGCCCGCCACCTCCGCTGTCGACAGGCCGTCGGCGACGAGACCGACCACCTCCCGCTCCCGGGAGGTCAGGCTGTCCAGGCCCGGCACTTCTGGACCGCTGGCGAAGGCGGCGATGAGCCGTCTCGTCACGGCGGGCGCCAGCAGCGCGTCACCGGCGGCGACCACGCGTACCGCCCGGCGCAGTTCGTCCGGCTCCAGATCCTTGAGCAGGAACCCGCTCGCGCCGGCCTGCAGCGCCGCGAAGACGTACTCGTCCAACTCGAAGGTGGTCAGCACCACAACACGTACGTTGGGCAGCCTGGCGTCGGCGAGGATCCGCCGGGTGGCCGTCAATCCGTCCGTGCCCGGCATCCGGATGTCCATCAACACGACATCCGGCCGGTGCGCCCGGGTGAGAGCGATCGCCTCCTCCCCGTCGGTTGCCTCCGCGACAACCTCGATGTCCGGCGCCCGCTCCAGCAGGACCCGGAAGCCCGCTCGGACGAGGGTCTGGTCGTCGGCCAGCAGGACTCGAACCGTCATACCGGCAGCCACCCCCGCACCTCGAAGCCTCCGCCGTCGGCCGGCCCCGCTCGAAGCCACCCGCCCAGCCCGCCGGCGCGCTCGGCCATGCCCCGCAGCCCGTTGCCGGCCACCGGAACGCCACCCCGCCCGTTGTCGCGGACCGTCACGCACAGGCCGTCGGGACGGTATCCGACGCGCACCTCGATCTGGGCCGCACCGGCGTGCCGCAGCGCGTTCGTCACTGCCTCCTGAACGATGCGGTACGCGGTGGTCTCCACCGCCCGCGGCAACGCGCGCGGCTCGCCATCGCAGGTCACGACCGCACCTGTCGACTCGGCAAGCGCGGGCAGCCGATCGAGCGTGGGCGTCGGCGGCTCCGGCCCGGCCGCCGGGGTGCCGTCGCGCAGCACGCCCACCGCCGCGCGTAACTCCACCATCGCCTCGCGGCTGGCCCGGCGTACCTCGCGCAGCGCGGTTCGGGCCTGGTCGGGATCCTCGTCCAGCACGTCGGCGGCGACACCCGCCTGCACCGACACCACGGCCAAGGTGTGCGCCGTGACGTCGTGGAGCTCCCGGGCGATGCGGATACGCTCCTCGACGACCCGCTGCTCGGCGGCCCGGCTCTGGTCGGCGGCCAGCAACGCCAGCTGGGTCCGGCGCCCGCGCACCACCTCGCCGAGCAGCAACGCCGCCACGAACACGACTGTCGAGCTGTCCAGCGACGCGTCGAACGGCCGCGCGCCGGCCACCGCCACCCGCCCCTGGACATCCAGGAGCACGAAGAGCGCCGCGACGACGAGACCCACGCGTTGCCGCGACGCCGCACCGACGGAGTACAGCGCGACCCACGCGGGCACCGCCGGAGCGCCACCCGGGTAGTGGTGGATGTGGTAGGCCAGGTAGAGCCCGCCCACGAGGATCAGCACGCCGACCGGCCACCGCCGTCGAACGGGCAGCACGAGCACCATCACGGCGGCGGCAGCGTACGCCCACATGTCCGGCGCTCGGTCACCCAGCGCCACAGGCGTCGTCGCGAGCCGGTACGCGGTCAGCACGCCGACGGCCGCCACGACCATCGTCTCCACGACCCACCGCCGCATACCGCCTGACTGTACGGACTGCCGGACCCGTCGACATACCACGAACGTGGTATCCGCCTCGGCGGCCCGTCGTGGATCCGCCTCCACTGCAACATTCCTGCAAACAATAGATATTGACCAGAATAAAAGCGTGAACCTACCGTTCCTGGTGGATGCCGAAACACCACCAGCGAACGGAACCAATCAATGCGTACACCCCTCGTGGGCGCGATGGCGCTTGCCCTCCTGCTGGTCGGCGCACCGGTGCCCGCTTCCCGCTCCGACTCCGTCTCCGCCGACCGGCTGTCCTGGTCGGCCCGTCAACTCGGTCGGCAGGCGCTGCCCGAGCGGGACGGCTGGGCGGCCGAGGGCACCGGCACCACAGGCGGTTCGGCGGCGGCGCCCGAGCGGACGCGTGTGGTGCACGACCGCGCCGGGCTGGTCGCCGCGCTCGGTGGTGACAACGCCAGCAACGCCACCGACGCCACCGCGAAACTGATCTACGTCGACGGCGTCATCGACGGCTTCGAGGGACCGGACGGCACCGCGCTGAGCTGCGCCGACCTGGCCGACCCGGCGTACCGGCTGGACGCCTACCTGGCCGCGTACGACCCGGCGGTCTGGGGTCGGGTGCCGCCGGCGGGGCCGTTGGAGGAGGCCCGGGTGCGCTCGGTGGCCAACCAGACGCGCCTGACGCAGCTCAACGTCGGCCCCAACACCACTATCGTCGGGCTGCGCGGCGCCCGGCTGACCGGCCTCACGCTCATGATCGACCGGGCGTCGAACGTCATCGTGCGCAACCTGACCTTCGTGGACGCCCGGGACTGCTTTCCGGCGTGGTCCCCCACCGACGGCGACGCCGGCAACTGGAACAGCCAGTACGACCAGATCTCCGTACGCCGCAGCGAGCACGTCTGGGTCGACCACAACACGTTCACCGACGGCGACAACCCGGACAGCGCGCAACCGACCTACTTCGGACGGCCGTACCAGGTGCACGACGGATCGCTGGACGTCACACACACCGCGAGCGGTGTCACCGCCTCCTGGAACCGCTTCACCGGGCGGGACAAGCTGATGCTCATCGGTTCGTCAAACACCGTCGGCCCGGACGTCGGCCGGCTGAAGGTCACCCTGCACCACAATCTCTTCGACGGCGTCCTGCAACGGTTACCCCGGGTGCGTTTCGGCCAGGTCGACGTGCACAACAACCTGTACCGGCTCGGCGGCGACGGCTTCCAGTACGCCCTCGGCGTCGGTGTGCAGTCGGCGATCTACGCGCAGAACGACTTCTTCGCCCTCGACGGCGACCTCGATCCGGCCGATCTGCTCTACGACTGGGGCGGCACGGCGCTCACCGAGCGGGGCTCGTGGGTGCGCCAGGGCGGCGGCCCGGCCCGGCCGGTGGACCTGCTGGCGGCGTACAACGCGACCCACGATCCCGACCTGGGTGCCGACGCGGGTTGGGTGCCCACCCTGCGTCACGACCCGGTCCTGCCCGCACCACTGGTCCCGCTCCTGGTGGGCCCGCTCGCCGGCGCCGATCGGCTGCCGCTCTGACCGCCCGGCCGCGTTGATCGACTCCGTTTCCCTGCTATCGCGGTGTCCGAGCGCTCCGGACCCCCCGACATCAGGCGGCGGAGTCGATCACCGCGGTGACGCGCGGTCGGGTCGGCGACGTAGCGGGCCATCGACGGGGGGAAGATCGGCTATAAGTGACGCATGGACTTCCCGCCGCACCTGGGCAGCATGCCGATGCACGCGATCACCGAGATCCACGGCGAACCGGGCCTGCTGGAGCGCTTCCGGCTGGAGGTCGAGCGCTTCGACGACGCCGAACGCGTCCGCCTGACCGCCGCGCTCGACCTGGCCGCCGAGCTGCACCGTGACGACCGGCGGGTCCGCGAGCCGTACCTCAACCACCTCCTGCGGGTGGCCATCCGCCTGATGCACCACTACCAGGTCCGCGACGTCGACGTGATCGTCGCCGGCCTGCTGCACGACGCGGTGGAGGACCACCCGGCCGAGCTGGCCGACGGCGGCACCGACGCGGCGCTGGCCGCGCTCGCCGCGCGGTTCGGGCCGCGGGTGGCCACCCTGGTCGCCGCCGTCACGAACCCGGAGTACGACCCGCAGCGCGACCGCAACGTCCAGTACCGGGAGCACCTGGCGGTCAGCCTGGACCGGGAACCCTGGGCGCGGGTGATCAAGGTGTCGGACTTCACCGACAACGGCGTCGGGGTGATCCACACGATCGGGCCGAAGGTCGTGTCGTCGGCCAAGAAGTACCGGCCGCTGGTGCCGCTCTTCCGGGATCTGATCGGCCGTCCGGACACCCCGCTGTCGCCGGAGGTGAAGACCCACATCTTCGGCCAGCTCGACCTGGCCGAGGAGCGGTTCAGCGCCATCCTCGACCGGCCGGCCCACTCGCGCTGACCGGCGGCGTTGCCCACGGCGTCACCCGCCGGAGAGCACCGCGACCCGGGCGGTGTGGACACTTGGCCGCACCAACTCGTCGGCGACGGCGCGGGCGTACTGGTCGTACGTCAGCGAGGTCGTCGCCTGCTCGCGGGTGAGGGGTTCGGCGACCAGCCGGTACCCCTGTCCCGCCGCCGACGTGTCAGGCGTCCCGAACCCGGCCGGCGGGGTCAGGACCGCCCAGTCGAGCGTCGTGGCGGCGAGCGCGGGCAGGTGCCGGGCGTGCGCCTGGGCGAACGGCGTCAGCGCGGGCGGGAACAGCGTCGGGTCGTCCATGAACGCGGTGCCGGAGTCGAGCGTCAGCGTGGCGGCCAGCCCCACCGCCACGAGGCGTCGACGGGGCGCCGGCCAGGACGCGTCGATCCCGGCGACGATGGCCGCGAAGTAGTCGAGGTCGAAGTCGTCGAACGACTGCGGCGGGGCGGAGAACGGCGTGACGGCCAGCACCACGGCGTCGACGGCCCGCAGCGTCGACGCCAGCTCCGCGGGGCGCTGGGCGTCGCCGGGCACCACGCGCAGGCTCGGGTGGGGCGGCAGGTCGTGGCGGTGAGGTTGGCGGAGCACGGCGTCGACGTGCAGGCCGTGCGCGAGCAGCGCGGCCGTGACCGCACGGCCGACCCGGCCGCCGGCACCGAGGACCGCGACCCGTCGCGCTGGTGACGTGGTGGACATGGCCACGACGGTAGGTCTCGCACCTGTGGTTACCGCAACGTGACCACCTACGCTGGATCGGTGACCCAGTCGGTCGGGCCGTTGCCCTCCTTCGACCCCGCGTGCCCGATGAGCACGTTTCCGATCCAGATCGGCGGCAAGTGGACCGCGATGATCATGCTGTGTCTCCAGGACGGGCCGCGCCGGTTCGGCGTCCTGCGCCGCCATCTGCGCCCGATCAGCACGAAGGTGCTCGCCGAGACCCTGGCCCTGATGGGGCGCGACGGCCTGGTGCGCCGCCGCCCGGTCGCCGGCGCCGACGACGGTGGTGTCGAGTACGAGCTGACCGCGCTCGGTCGTTCGCTGCTCGGCGTCGTCGAGCACGCCCGGGCCTGGGCCCGCGACCACGCCGAGGAACTGGCCCGCGCCCGGGCCGAGGCCCGCGACCACGCCGAGGAGCTGGCCCGCGCCGGGGACGCCGCCCAGCGGGCTGGCTGAGCCGCCTCCGGCCGATCACACCGGCACACCGCCACCGACGCCCGGCGCGAACGCCGGTGCGTGCAGGCCCGCGCGGACCAGGTGCTCCAGCCAGGGCGTCGGGGCGACGCCCAGTTCCCGACCGAGGTCGGCGCGGAACAGCTCCAGCCGGCGTACCGCCTCGTTGATGTTGCGTTCGGCCAGGTGCACGGCGATCAGCACGCGGGTGGCGCTCTCTCGCAGCGGCTCCAACTGCACGGCTGTCAACGCCACCTGCACCGCCTCGCTGAAGCGACCCTGCGCGGTGAGCCGTTCGGCGAGCGCCTCCAGCGCGTACAGCTGGGTCTGGCGCAGCCGTTCCCGCTCGGTCAGCACCCAGTCGTCGTACCAGCCGGGCAGCAGTTCGCCCGTGGCCAGCGCCGGTACCTCCGCGCCGACGCCCGCCGGCGCCCCGCCGGCCAGCAGCGCCACGGACGCCGCGGCGAGGGTGGCGACGTCGCTTGTCACGCCGGCGGCCAGCGCCAGCCGGTCGTCCTCCTCGACGAGGGGCTCGGGCGTGACCCGGTGCAGCCGCCAGAGCATCGTGCGCAGGTTGGCGCGGGCCCGCTCCTCGTGCGAGCCGGGCCAGAGGGTGCCGGCCGCCTCCCAGCGAGCGCATCGCTGACGTACGCCGAGGTAGGCGAGCAGCCGGCGGGCGCCCTGCGGCACCGGGACGGACCGACCGTCGCGTTCCAGCCCGAAGCCGCCGAGCAGACGCAGCGTGTACCGGGTCGTCCGCCCCGCGCCGGCCTCGTGTACCCCGGAGCGGAGGTCCTGCGTCACCTCGTGAACTGGCATCCCTGCGCCCTTCGCACCCGATCGCCGGTGTGGGGGTCCACGCTCGGGTGTGGATGGTCGGCACGCCAGCGCAGTGTCGTCACACCGACCCGGCGAACGACGGGGATCAGCCGTTCGCCGGAGTCCGCGCCGACCGTTCAGCGCAGCTTGCTCAGCGTCCGGGCGTAGCCGGTCCACTCGGCGGCATCGCCGACCTCGGCGCGTACCCCCGCGTCCTTCATGATGCCGAGCACCCGCTCGGGCGGCGTGTCGGCCAGCTTGCCCAGTGTGCTGATCCCGGCGCGGGTCAGCGCCGCGCGGGCCTTGGTCGGCACTCCGGCGAGCATCGCGATGTCGGCGTCGGCGACGTTCTCCAACTCGGACTCGATGCCGAGCGCCGCGGCGACCGCCGACTGGGCGCCGACGGTGGTCCGGACGATCACCGCCTCCCGTTCGCTCACCTCGGCGAACATCGCGT
The DNA here is from genome assembly GCF_043197115.1 of Micromonospora sp. NPDC049275. NCBI lineage: Bacteria > Bacillati > Actinomycetota > Actinomycetes > Micromonosporales > Micromonosporaceae > Micromonospora > Micromonospora sp. NPDC049275. The sequence goes on along the minus strand of NZ_JBICSN010000002.1, from coordinate 363,441 downwards.
CCACACTCTGGTAGGCGGTCTCGGCCGGCAGCACCTTGAGCACGTCGCGGACGGTCCGGCCGTCGGCCAGCTCGTCCTCGCCGAAGGTACGGATGAACTCGGTCAGCTTCACCTCCTGCGGGAAGCGCTGCCGGACGTCGCCGTTCTCGGCGGCGTACCGCTCCAGGTAGGCGGCACCCCGGACCTTCGGGCCGGCGACCACGTCCACACCCAGGGTCTCCACGGCGGGCAGCACGATCGTGCCGGCCTTGGTCTGCCAGATGCTCACCTTCTTGTCCATGAACATGGTGGTGCCCATGTACTTGCCGAAGTCCAGCGTGCCGATGTAGTTGGGGATCTGCTCGAGCTGGTACGGGCCGGGGCTGACCTTGGTCTCGTGCACCGTGGAGTGCAGCCTGTTGATCTCGGCGCGGATCTCGTCGAGCAGGTGGCGCAGGCTCACCCGCATCGCGGCCATGCAGGAGAACGCCTTGGCCAGGTCGGTGCCGAGGTGGTCGAGGTCGTGCTCGATGCGGTGGAACCGTTCGTTGAAGCCCTGTTCGCCGGGCGTCTGCCCGGCCTGGACGACGTCCTCGCCGTCGACCCAGTCGCTGTGCGCGAAGGTACGGGCGAACGGTGGCGGCGCGCAGCCCGGCTCCACCGCCGAGAACGGCTCGGCGTAGTTGAACACCCGCTTCGCGGTGCCCACGTTCTCGTAGATCCAGGAGGAGACCAGCACGCTGGCGTCCGACTGCGGGATGCCGTGTTTGGTGAACGCCTCGTACAACTCGGTGACGGTCACCCCGTCGTAGTTGATCTCGCTCGCCATGATGATGTCCCTCTCAGAGCTGGTCGTACACGCCGCGGTGCCGGCGCTGTTGGAAGGTGCGGAAGGTCCGGGCCACCGCCGGGCGCAGCGGTTCGGCGTCGCCGTCGGCGTCGAGGTCGACGTGGTCCCGCCGGATCCCGAAGGTGTTGATCTCCACGCCGAGCGGGCAGACCCGCATCAACGCGTTCATCAGCCGCTCGTACTGCGCGAGGGTCAACGTCACCGAATCGGGCAGCTCCACCCGGAACTCGTACGGGTCGGTGAGGCCGGTCCGCACGTAGGAGAGCGCCACCACGGCGACCAGCCCGGCGTGGGTGGGCCGCAGCGTGGTCCGCGCGCCGACCGCCTTGATGTCCGCGGTGCCGCCGCCGAGCCCCACTGTGTACCAGCGGAAGCCGGTGGCCCGCCGCTCGGCCAGGTTGAGCCCGGCCTGGGGCAGCCCGATCACGCTGCACACCAGCAGCACCCGGTTGCCGGTGTCGACGAGCGGCAGCGCGGCGGCGAGATGCTGGTCGCGCAGCAGACCGACCAGCCGGGCCAACCGGTCCGCCGCCACCGGCTGACCGGCGATCAGCGCGGACGCCAGCGCCGCCGGCAGCTCGATGGTCTCCACCAACTCGTCGGGGAGCCGGTTCAGCGCGGCCACCACGGGCGCCGGGTCGCGTACCGCGGGCAGGCCGGCGGCGGCCAGCACCTCATCGACCGGCTGCCCGGCCGGCCGGGTCGGTACGCCGGCCCACCGGGTCCGGGCCGCCGCGTCGGTAAGCGGCGTCCACGCCGGCTCCCCCGCGCCCGTCCAGGCCGTCGCCGCGGCGGCCAGGCCGGCCAGCAGCAGCGCGTTGCCGCCCGGGTCGCCCGGCGCGTGGAACTGCGCCTCGACGGCCACGTCGGCGCCGACCGTGGCGGTGCTCGGCGCGGTCACCGCCAGCCCACGGGTGGGCAGGTGCGACAGGTACATCCCGGTGGTGCTGATCCGGTGCGTGGTCTGCACGCCGCACACCCGCCACAGCCAGGCCACCTCGCCGTCGGCGGCCACCGTGGGCACACCGGCGGCGCGGGCGGCGGCGATCAGGGCCTCGGCGGTCCGGTCGGCGGTGATCGCGCGACCGGTGTCCAGCACCCGGTTGCGCAGGTCGGTGGCCTGCGCGGGGGTCGGCCAGCTGACGTCCACACCGAGACCCAGCTCGTAGCGGCTGCCGCCGGCGTCGTCCTGGGCCCGGGTCACCTGCCACACAAGTGTCGAGCCGAGCGCCCGGCAGACCCGCCCCACCCGGTCCAGGGCGGTGGCCAGCGGCGGCGCGACGGCGTGCGCGCTGTCGAAGGCGTACGACTGGCGCAGGCTGGCCCGCAGCGCGGTGACCTCGGCGAGCCGGCTGGCCGGCAACGCGCGTCCGGCGTGCGTGGTGTTGTTCGGTGGGGTGTTCGCGGGCAGGACGAGGCGGTCCCGGCGCAGTTGGGCGAGGAAGTTGGTGCGGTGCTGCGGGTCACCGGCGGCGACCAGCCGGATCGCCACCGCGAAACGGTCGTCGTCCTCGCGCACTGTGAAGCGGGCGCCGCCGGGCAGGTCGGCGAAGAGCCCCGCGTTCGGGTCGGCGTCCGCGCCGGGGCCGTTGAGCAGTCGCCGCACCGCGCCCGGGGTGGGCAGCAGGAAGCGCCGGTAGAGCCCCAACCGGTGGGCGTACGCCGCGTCCGGCTCGCGGGCCGGCGGGGCGAGCCGCCGGGCGTACACCTCGCCGCTGGCCGGCTCGTGCACCAGCTCGTCGACGAAGCGGGCCACCCCGACGTCCGCGCCGATCCGGTCCAGCGCGTCGCGTCGGGCGTGCGCCAGGGTCCGGTACGCGTGCACCTCCCGCAGGGTCCGACGCAGTCGGTGCTTCTCGTGTGTCACCAGGTAGAGCAGCCGGCCCATGTTGCCCTCCAGCACGGCCAGCTCGACCAGCTCGGCCAGTGCCGCGCCGGTGACCGCCGTGGCGGTGGCGTCGTCGACCGCGCGCTCGACGGCCACGGCGACGGTGAACGGCGCGACCAGCGGCTCGGCGGCGGTGTCCGGCACGTGCGCCGGCACCGACGCGCCGCTGGCCGACCAGGGCGCGAAGACCACCGGTGGCAGCGCCCGCTCGTCGGCGCCGCCCGGGTCCAGGGTGACCGTCACCCGGACGGTCTCCTCGGCGAGGTCGCGGCGCAGCACCACGGTGAGCAGCGGATGCCGGGTCGTCCAGTCCACGGCGGCGACGCCGGTGGCCTCGACCGGCACCACCACCCGCCGCACGGCACCCGGGTACGGGCCCTCCAACTGGTCGATGAGGTTCTGCTCGACGGACGGGTCGGCCCCGTCCACCGGCACCCGAAGGTCGGTCATCGCGCCCCCGCTCAGACGATCCGGAACGGCCGGGGGTCGTCCCGGTCGACGTAGACGGGCACCTGGTTGGCCGCGAGCACGGCGTTGTCACCGACCGGCAGTCGCTGCACCCCGTCGCCGGTGGGCGCGCTGCCGGTCACCACCACCGCCGAGTCGGCCGGGAAGCGGACCAGCCGCAGCCCGCGTACGTCGGCGACGCCCGGCTCGTTCATCAGGGTCCAGATCACCTCGGCGGCGCGGACCGGCTCACCGAAGGGCAGCTCGTCGACGTAGCGGCGCAGTCGGGCGTGCAGCCGGGCGCGCAGCTCGGTGGCGGCGGTGGACGCGTTCACCGTCTCCTTGGAGCCGGTGGGCAGCGGCAGGCCGCGGATCACCAGGTCGGCCTCGACGCCGATGCCCACCTCGTCGGCCCGGTCCACCGAGGCGAAGATGCCCACCGGACGCAGGTCCTCGATGACCGACTCGACAGCGGCGTGCAGCCCGTCCGGGCCGTCCCAGATGGCGGCGGCGGTCGGCGCGACGAGCACCGTGACGTAGTACGGGTTGCCCAGGTCGCGTTCGGTGCTGAAGACCCGCTCGATGAAGTTGAAGTTTCCGAAGATGGACTGGTTGAGGTCCAGCCCGCCCCGACCGTCGAAGACCTGCACCTGCCGTACGCCGGGCACGGTGGCCACGGCCAGGCCTATCGCCTCGGCCGTCCAGATCGAGCGGGGCGCGGCCAGCAGGAGCTGCCGGTAGCGGGCGTCGGAGACCTGCTGCTCACCCCCGGTCAGCGCGACGGTGTGGGTGATCTCCACGAGCTCCTCGCCGGCGGCCATTTCGGCGGCGTTCAGGTCGGCGAGCAGGGTGTCGGCCCGGTTCCAGCGGTCGATCTTCTGGCTGGCCTGGGTGGGGTCGAGGTTGTGCGTCGGGCCGGGGTAGAAGGCGGCGACGGCCGGCTCGCGCTCGCCGACGGCGGCGGAGAGCACCACCGTCTCGTCCAGGGCGACGTGGTGCCCACCGGGGGTGGACAGCCGCGCGCCGCGGGGCAGGGTGAGCTGGGTCCGGCCGGCCGGCAGGGCGGCCTTCAGCTTCAGTTTCAGCGTGCCCCGCGCCTGCAGGTGCGGCCGGGGGGTGCCGAGCTCCTCGCCGAGGCGGGTCAGCGCCTCGGCGGTGGCCGACACCACGTACGTGTTGTCGTAGAACGAGCCGCACATCGCCCACAGTCGGGCGTCCTCCAGCGAGGCCAACTCCAGTGTCTTGCGCAGGACCGCGCCGCTGGTCAGGTCGATGTCCTCGCCGAAGAGCAGCCGGGCGGTGGCCAGCTTCTCGGCGAGCAGCCGGGCGAAGGACTTCGGCACGAAGCCGGTCTCGACGATGCCGAAACCTGTCGAGCCGGTGGCCCGCAGCGCGGCCGCGTCGACGGCGAGGACGTCGGCCAGCTCGGCCGGGAGGGTCGGATCAGACACTGGGCAGCTCCCCGAGATGCACCGAGAGCCGGTCGTCGGTGATGGTTTCGAACTGGACCTGCACCTGCAGGGTGCGAGAGGACCGCAGCGCGGCCGCCGCCGCGTCGTCGGCACGGCCCGCGCCGAGCCGGCCGTCGTCGAGGTTCACGTCGACGATCTTGCGGACGCGGGGGTCGCGGTCGAGCAGCGTGATGATGCCGATGCGGACCTGCTCGCGGACGAGGTTGGGCTCGATCTGCTCGGCCAGGGCGTTGAGGCCGTCGAAACCGAAGGTGGCGTCGAAGACGTTCGAGCCGCGCAGCGTGGTAAGCGCCACCGCGAGGCTCTGCGCCACGTTGCCGGTGCCTTCGACGAGGGCCAGCACGCGGCCGTTCGGGCCGTCGTCGAAGACGATGTCGCGGGCCAGGTCCACCCCCGGCATGGTGGGTTCGAAGGCGAGACCCCAGCCGAGGTAGCGGCGCTGGGCGGCCTGCCGTTCCCGCTCGGTTCGGTCCACCTCAGACCGCCTTCAGCTTGCTCTGCCCGGCGCTGGCGGCCAGCCCGGGGCTGGAGCCGTCCGTGGCGCCGCTGAGCGAGCCCAGGGCCACCGCGACGTTGCCGACGGTGAGCTTGCCGGCGGCGCCGGTCGCCGAGGTCACCGTGCTGCACTGCTTGGTGGAGTTGCTGGTGGTGATGGTGCACCCGGCCACCGACCTGCCGCTGATGCCGTCGAGGCGGACCACCGGCGCGTGGCCGACGGTCAGCTTGCCCTGCCCGGCCGGGGTGACCTTCCCCGAGTTGGGGCAGTGCACGTCGCTCGACGTGGTGAGCACGAATGCCATCTCGCTCTCCTCAGTGGACGTTCATCGCGTTGTCGACCTGGACGTCGACGTCGGCGGCGGCGATGTTCACGGTGCCGCCGCTGATGTTCACCGCGCCGTCGCCCGCGTCCAGGTCGATCTGGGTGGCGGTGATGGTGATCGAGCCGTCCTGCTTCATGACGATCGACGACCCGCCGGCGGCGTGCTCGATGGTGATGCTGCCGACCTCCTTGGTGCGGGCCGGGCGCTGACCGCGTCCCTGCAACTGGGCCCGGCCCACCCGCACGGTCAGCTCACCCAGCTCGATGACCCGGTTGCCGTCGCCGTCGGTGAGGTCGTGCACCACCGTGCCGGTGTGGTCGGCGGGCACCACCGCGTCCGCGACCGACGAGCGGCGGTCGGTGGCCACGCCGACCGGCAGCGACAGCCACCAGTCCCCCGGCTGGGACACCGGGGCGTGCCCGGTGGGCCAGAGCGCGCCCACGTCGACCGGGTCGTCCGGGGCGCCGTTGCGATAGGCAAGGGCCACCCGGGTGCCCGGGTAGCGGGGCAGGATGAGCCCGCAACCACCCCACGCGAACGGGGTCAGGTAGGTCACTCCGGGCAGCGGCGCGGGCTGGTCGCGGCGTACCGGCAGGCGGCGGGCGGCGTTGGGGCGACCGTCCGGGCGGACCAGGCCCTCCCACACCGTCTCGGTCTGTGCCGGCGGCTCGACCGCGCCGCTGGCGTTGGTGGCCGCCGCGCGGACCTCGCCGATCTCCAGGCCGCGCGTCTCGCCCCGGGCCGCGCGGGCCGCGCGGCGCACCGCCTCGGCGGCGGCCACGCCGGGCGACGACGCCGGGCCGGCCGGCTCGGCGGGGCCCACGCCGGACGCGTCGCTCCAGCTGTCCCAGGCCTGCGCGGGCGCGGCGATCTCCACGCCCTGCACCACCGTGACGAACCCGGCGGTACGCGACAGCGTGTGCCGGGCGGCGCTGAGGTAGAGCAGCTTCGCCCCGGCGCCCAGCTCCCCGGTCGACGGGGCGAACGGCGCGGCGAACGAGCCGAGCAGCGCCGCGCCGACGCTGCCCAGCGTGGTGGCCTCGTCGGTCGCCGGTGGGTCGAAGCGCACCAGGTCGCCGGGCTTCAGGTCGGGGCGGCCCTTCAGGGTCAACGTCCACGCCCGACGGCGCGGCGGCGCGGTGCCGCCGGCCTCGGTGGCCGCGTACGGGTCGGTGTCCTGGCTGCCGTTCTCGGTGCACTCCAGCAGGCCGGTGGCGAGGGTGAGGGGCTTCGGCTCCCCCTCCGGGTACGGGATCGGCCGCTTGCCCACGTGCACGGTGCCGTCGCGGATCAGCAGCATCCCCCGCCCGTACGCGTTGAGCGACTGCTGCAGCGCGCCACCGATCCGCTCCAGCGCGGCGCGGTAGAGCAGCCCGGCACCGAAGGCGACCCGCTCGTCGCCGGCCGCCTCGCTGGCGCCCCGGGTCATCGTGCCGTCCGGGTTGGCGCCCCATCCGGTCACGTCGACCCGGGTCCGCTCGGCGACGGCCCGGATCGCCGCGGTGAAGTTCGCCGCCTCGAACCGCTCGGCGACCCGCTGCCCGAGCCGCGCGTACGCCTGCTCGACGAGGGTCAGCTCGGTGTCGTACGTCCGCTCGCCGGTCAGCCGGCGAACCTTAGTCACCCGCAGCACGGCGACCAGCGCCTGGGTCAGCTCGGCCGGAGACGGGCCGGCGTTGACGCCGACGAGGTTGGTGAAGAACGCGCCGACCGAGGTGTTGGCGTCGCGCCAGTACAGGTGCAGCTTCGCCACCAGCGGCGGTTGCCCCTCGGCAGTGCGCAGCGCGGCGAAGTGCTCGTCGACGAGCCCCTGCACCGTGATCGTGTACGCGCCGGGGCCCAGCCCGTCGGGCAGCGCCGCGTCGATGGCCGCGTAGTAGTCGGCGCTGGACAGGGTGAGCGCCGCGTCGGGGCTGAGCCCGGTCGGCGTCTCCCGGTGGAAGGTCAGCGTCCATCCGGCGTCGTTGCCGACCGCGCCCTGGCGTACCTGGCCGGTCTGGAATGGCGTGAGCGTCATCGGAGCACCCTCCGCAGCTTCTTGTCGAGCAGGTAGCGGTAGCGCAGCTTGCCGGGGCCCAGCTCGGATTCGACGCGCTGCGCGGGCGGGCGTCGACGCCAGACGAACTCGTTGATCGGCGGCGGCCCGAACTGGTCGACCGCGCGGTCGGCGGGTCGCCAGGCCAGGGTCAGCGACGAGCCGTAGTCGCCGGAGCCGCGTACCGTCCCGGCGTGCAGCAGCCAGGTGAGCACCACCAGCTCCACGGCGACCGGGGCCGGGCCCGCGGTGGTGGTCGGGCCGGCGTCGGGGCAGACCCGGCGCAGGCCGGCGGCGAGCGGCACCGAGCCGAGGATCCGGGTGCCCTGGCGGACGACCAGGCGCAGCGGCACGCGGCCGACAAGCGCCGGGGCCCGGGGTGTGGCCGGTGGCGCGGGTCGGGGCGCCAGGTCGTCGGCGGAGCTGCTGACCACCGCCAGGGGGTCGGTGGCGAGCCACTGCCGGGCCAGCCCGGTGGGCAGGATCAGCACGGCATGTACGCCGGCGCCCAGCTCGACGCGGTGCGGCAGGCCGGCGGTGAGGCTCTGCCGCACCTCGGTGAAACCGGCGGGCACCTCGATGGGGGTCTCCGGCAGCAGGTAGCGGTCGATCGGGAACGGTGGCATCAGTTGCCCAACCCGTCGGCGAGCGCGCCGACTCCGATGCTGGCCACGTCGAGCAGCTTGCCGAGCAGGCTGGGACGGGGCACGTGGACGAGGGTGATGGTGGTGTCCAGGACGTCGCGGCGGGCGGCCGAGGCGCTGAAGGTCAGCGACTGCACCTGCATGTCGGTGCGGATGGTCATCGACGTGACGAGGATCAGCCCGCCGAACCTGCCGCCGGAGTACGCGGCGAGGGCGGTGCCGCGTTTGCTCGCCTCGGCCATCGTCTCCAGGGCGAACTTCCAGGCGTAGCGTTCCGCGCCGACGAGCACGCCGGTCAGCGTGATGGTGTCGTCGTGGGTGGCCACGATGGCCTTGTGCGCGGTGGAGCCGATCGGCGGCAGGTGGTAGGTCTGGGCCAGGGAGATGGCGGTGACGGCCCAGAGTGGGATGGGCAGCACACCGTCGCTGATGATCGCCGACGGCACGGTGCCGTACCGCATGAAGCTGCTGGTGATGGCCATGCTCAGCGCCCTCCGGTGGGTGGCAGCGGCACCGGCGTGCCGGTGGGTTCGACGGCCAGGCCCAGGTCGCGCAGCGCCTGGGTGATCTCGCGGACCTCGCCGGCGGCGCTGGTGACCCGCAGTCGCAGTCGCCGCTCTTCGAGCGCTCGGCTGATCCGCGCGGGCCGGGTGGACGCGGAGCCGCGCCGGTTGATCCGGTCGATCTCGGCGGCGGCGTCCTCCATCCGGGAGATGGCGTCGAGGATCCGCGGGTCGGGGGTGAAGCCGGGGTCGTCGCGTTGCAGCCGGGCGATGGCGTCGCGGAAGTCGGCGGCGTCGCGGCGCAGGTTGGTGACCAGGTTCTCGGTGAGCGAGCTGACCCCGCTGACGCTCGTCGCGCGGTGCGACTTGTCGTCGAGCAGCCACACCCAGCCGTCGTGGCCGATGCCGACGAGGTCGGTGCCGGCGACCTTCACGTTGGCGTCCGGTCCCTTGAGGAACAGCTCGATGCTGCTCAGCGAGAACGCGGCGCTGTACTCGCCGAGCACGCCCCGGCCGTAGGTGACCATGTCGTGGCGCAGGTAGGCGCGGAAGCCGGGGCCGTCGTCGGCGCGGCCACCCCGGTCGCGGAAGCGCCGCCACAGGGTGGCCAGGGCCTCCGGGTTGTGTACGGCGAGCTGCTGGGTGAGCCAGACGTCGCCGCCGGCCACCAGCGCCCGCAGGTCCGGGTCGGCGATGCGGGCAAGGGCCTCGGTGAGGCGGGCCCCGGTCATCTGCAGGCCGCGGGAGCGGGCACGGCCAAGGTCCTCGACGGCGGTACGCAGCCGGCTCAGCTCGCCGGGGGTGAGCCGGCCACCGAGGCGGGTCTCCAGGTCGGCGACGGCTGCCCGCTTGCCGCTCTCGGTCTCGGCGGTCACCGCCCGCCACAGCGCGGTCGGTTCCAGCTCTGCGGCACGGCGCAGCGCGGCCTTCCGGTTCGCCGGCATGGCCCGGAACGCGTCGCTGACCGCGGCGGCCGGCTCCGAGTGCAGCCCCGACGCTCCACCACCGGCCTCGAACTCGCGCAGCAGCGAATTGGCGTACGCGCCCGCGTCCTCGGCCAGTCGCAGCGGCGCGTCTCCGACGATCCCGTCGCGAGGGCGGCTCAGCTCACGCATCTCGGTGCGGAGTTGCTCGAAGGACTCTCCCAGCGTCTCCACCCGCACGCCCTCGGGCAGGGCGCTGCCCTCCAGCACGTGGTCGAGGATGCCGGCGATCCGCTCCCGGAGCACGGCGATGCGTTCCAGCCGGTTGAGCGCGTTGCCCAGGTGCAGGTCGCCGACATCGTCGACGACGCGGCGGATGAGGTGTTCCAGCAGCCTGCGGGAGCGCACCTCGCCGGCCTCGCTGTGCGCGGCCACCGTCCGCAGAAACTGGCGCAGCCGGGGGTTCGCGTCGGCGGCGGCGTGCACGGCGGCGGCGTCGAGGAACCGGCCGGCGCGGAACCGGCGGGGCCCGGTCACTGCCGCACCTCCGGCACGCGCGGGCCGGACGCGGCGGCGTGCGGCGAGGCGAGCACCATGAGGATGAAGCGGGCGCCCTCGGGGCCGCCGACCGCGCCGCTGAGCATCGCCTCCCGCTCCACGTAGGCCAACACGGGCTCCATCAGCTTCTGCACCACCCGTTCCAGCACCTCGTTGAGCAGGATCTCGGTCAGGAACCCCTGGAGCAGGTCCCGGGAGGCGGCCTCGACGATCTGCCGGGTGACCCGGCGTACCACGTACCCCCGGGCGGTGCGCAGCCCCGCGCGGACGCCGAAGCGCAGGGCGACCCGGCCGCCGCGCACGGCCGCGCCGCCGATGGTGCCGGCCTCCGGGATCAGCGACAGGGCCAGACCGAGGTACGCGGCGAACAGCTCGACCTCGACCTCGGTGCGGGTGAGCACCAGCTCCGGGTCGAGCATGGAGGAGTAGAGGCGCTCACGCTGGTGGGCGTGCGCCACGTCGACGGCGGCGACGGCCACCCCGACCACGAAGCCCAGCGGCGGGCAGAGCAGCGACAGCGCGATGATCCCGACCATGATGGCGAACGCGCTCAGCGCCTCCCGGCCCAGCTCGGTGCCGAACAGCTCGTCGACGCCCGTGGCGTAGTAGAGGTTGCCGCCGAAGAACTCGCCGAGCTGCTGGTGGGTGACCAGGTGGACGCCCTGCAACGCAAAGCGTCCACCGGGAATGGTCGCCGACGGGATGTGCTCGCTGATCCGGCTGGACCGGAAGGCGAACCGCGCGTCGGTGCGGGCGCGGCCCAGCATCTCGGTGTTGTTGCGCCGCATGTCCTGCAACACCCGCCACAGCTCGCCGCGGATCGCCGACCGGTCACCGGCGAAGCGGGCCAGCACGTCGGGCACGTCGGTGATCTGCTTGACCAGTGGGTCGATTCCCTCGGCCTCGCCGCGCTGGATGACAAGCGCCTGCTCGATCTCGGCGAGGGTCCACAGCACCGCGTGGGAGTCGCGGATCCGCGTCACGCCGTCGCGTTCGACGATCTCGCCGGCCGCGCCGGGACTGGTCAGGGCGGCCTCGGCGGCGAGGAACGCGCTGGAGATGGCGCGGGCCGCCCCGTACCAGGCGGTGGACGGGTTGGCCACGCTCACCGTGGCGAGAACGCCACCGCCGGCGTCGGTGTGCGCGGCCGTCCACCGTGCCGCCTCGTGCCGGCGCAGCCGCTCGCGCAGCCCCTGCAACTCGGCGTAGTCGGTGAGCTGGGAGACGATCAACCGCTCGAAGATCGGCGCGTACTGGTCGAAGCGGGCGATCCGCGCGTCGATGCCGGTACGCGAGCTGAGCAGCAGTTGCACGAGCATGGCCTGGCTGCCGACGACGAACAGTTGCCCGACCGCGGCCTTGACGGCCGGGCTGAACGCCTGGACGAAGTGCAGGTTCCAGGAGGCCGACGAGTCGATCCAGCCACCCTGGACGCGGGCGAAGTGCTCGGGCTGGCTGTAGCGGCGCATGACGAGCTGAGCGAGGTGGTCCAGGCGGGGCACGACGCCGGCCAGGTGGCGCAGGAACTGCACGGCGGGCGAGGCGACCGGCCGGAAGTCCAGCGGGCCCAGCCCTCCGGTGCCCTGGGGTACGGGCCGGGTGAACGCCTCGCGCTCGGCCGCGCCGACCAGCAGGCTGATCGCCGCCGCTCGGCCGCGCAGCACGGCCGCGGCCTGGAGGCAGAAGTTCGCCGGGTAGCGGCACGGCTCACCCATCTGCAACCGGAACGCGATGTCGTCCATCAGCCGGCGCAGCTCGTCGCCGTCCGCACCGAGCGCGGCCAGCTCCGGTTCGCCGTTGAACGACGCGCAGGCGGGCATCGCCGAGTGCCCCGCTCCGACGACGGGGAACCGGCTGCCCTCGGCGCCGGCCGGCGCGCTCGGGCTGCTCGGGTCGAAGACGAACCCGCCCCGCCGGCCGCCGCCGCCGTCACCGGTGCCGCCACCGGGGCTGGAGCCCGTGCCGTTGCCGCCGTTGCCCGTGCCGCTGCCGCCGGTGCCGCCGGTGCCGCCCGGCCCGCTGCCGGACCCGGTGCCCGTGCCCGTCCCGACGCCCGTGCCGGTGCCCGCACCGGTGCCGGTGCCCGTGCCGCCGCCGGGTGGGGCGTTCGGGTCCGGCGGGGCGGCCGGGTGCTGCTCCACGGTGATCGGCAGCAGGTTGGCCGTGCCGGTCCAGTGCATCGTGGCGTCGGTCTCCTCGGTGCCGACCAGCAGCAGGGACACCCCGCCGATGCTGACCACCACCAGGCAGGTAGGCGTCGCCCCGCCCACCGAGGCGAGGATCGCGTCGACCCGCCGGGTCACCTCCGCGTCGACGGCCCGCTCGATCTGCGCCTGGTACTCGTCCACGCTTGTGGTCTCGCCGCGCGGCGACGCGGTCCGCAGCCGCTGCCGGATGTCGGCGCTCAGCTCCTCGTCCACCATGGCGACCAGGGCGTTCCGGTCGGCTACCGGCCGCCGCTGCACCGTACCGGGCTGCGGGCTGGGCACCCGCTCCTCCACCTCGAAGTGCGGCTGCGGCGTCGCCCGGAACACCGTCTCACCGAACCGCTCGAACGTGAGGACCGACAGCGGGGTCGTGGTAACCATGATCGCCCAGACCTGTCGCCCGTCCGAGCCGACGACGCGGGCGATCACACCCTGCGGGGTGCCCGACGGCAGCCCACCGTGCTGGCGTACCGCCTCGCGGGCCAGCTCGGCGAAGTGGCCCGCCAGGTAGGTGGCCGGGCGCAGCAGCCACTGGTAGGTGGCCCCGGGCGGCTCGTCGCCGTCCACAGGCACCTCGGCCGCGTCACCACCGTCGTCGTAGGACGGCACCCGGTAGACGGCCAGCAGGTGCCGCATCCGAGACGCGTCGAACACCTCGGTCGCCGGTCGGCTCAGCGGCGCGACCACCCCGGTCGGCAGCCCCGGGTCCAGCCGCGCCGCGCCGATCACCTCGTCGATGCGCCGGCGCAGCCGGGCCTCGAAGGCCCGCCGGTCGTCCAAGGACACCCGCTCGGCGGCGGCGCCGGTCCAGCGGAAGTCCGGCGCCGCGGCGCGTACCTCCAGATAGCCGCCGCGTGGCGCGACCACCTCCTGCCGGGAGCGTTCCAGGGCGCGGGCCAGGGCCACGGCGAGGGCGTCGGTCACGGCCGCCGGCCGCTCGGTCACCGACCGGGCGTCCAGCCGGATCCGCACCGGCACGTGCACCGAGATCGCCACCGTCAGACCCGCCCGTCCAGGTGCTCGGCGAGGCGGGCCAGCGCGAGGTCGGCGAGCGCGTCGGCGTCGAGGGCGCCGCCGGCCGCGACCACCTCGATCTCCACCGGGAAGTGGTACGCGATGACCGCGCGATCATCCTCGGCCACCTGCTCGGCCTGCGCCTCGCTGCCGGCTGCCGGCAGCACCAGCTCACCCGCGTGCACCAGGGCCAGCCCGGTACGGGTGACCCGGGCGGCGCGGCCAGCTCCGGTCGCCATCTGCTACCTCCGGTTGATCGTCGCGCGGTTACGGCAGGACGGACGGGTCGCCGGTCTTCGGGTCGACCGAGGCGGCCAGGCTGAAGCCGCTGAAGGTCGCCGCCGGGGCGCCGGAGATGGTGGCGGTGGTCGGTGTGGCGCTGGTGATCAGGCAGTCCCGCAAGACGAAGGACGAGAACGACCAGTCGTCGCCGGTGTGCTCCAGCAGCGCGATGTCGAACAGTTCGCCGTCCAGGGCCAGCTTGGTGAGCCGGCCGGCGACGTCCCCGATCGCCTTGACCGTCATCGTGAAGTTCATCGACACCGGCGCGTGGATGGCGCCCAGGTGGGTCACCTCGCACGAGTGCAGCGCCTCGACGTTGAGCGAGAAGGACGGGCTGAACGAGTCGATCGGGCTGATCAACACCGTCTCGGTGCCCTTGGTGTACTGCACCGCGAGGCGGGTCTTCCACTCCATGGTCTGGTTCCTCCGGGTCAGAACTTGGCCACGAGCGTGACCAGCAGGCGGCTCACGGCCGGGCCGTACGTGACGGTGACGACCAGGTCAACAGTGCGGTCGGCCCGGGCGGCGGTGACGATCGAGGTGTCGGTGGCGGTACGGGCCACCTCGGGGATGGTGAGGATGTCGAGCACCGGGATCTCGACGCGGTAGTCGTCGATCACGGCCTGCCGCTTGAGCGGGCCGAGGATGCCGTCCACCTGGGTCTTGAGCAGGGTCATGCCCGGCTTGGTGATGCGGGCGTCACCGACCAGGCCGATCAGGCCGGCGCGGAGCATGAACTCGATCTGGTCGAGGGTGCGGACCAGGTCGACGTGCAGCAGGCTCGCGTCGGAGGTGAACAGCCGTCCGTCGGCGAAGTGCAGGCTCTCGCCGGTGATCAGCGTCGGGTCGATGATCGGGGTGAGGTTGGCCTCGGAGAGGCCCTTGATCTCGGCCGGGCTGTACTGCTTGGCCACCGGGACGGCCACCCCGCGGATCTTCTTCAGCACGATGCTGTGGTGCACCGGCAGTCCGGCCACGGCGGCCATCGCGGCGGTGGCGGCGTCACCGTCGGCGCCTCGGGCGGCGATCATCACCATCCGGCTGGTGCTGCTCTTGAGCGGGTTCGCCGTGGTGGTGACGTCGGCGACGTAGGTAGGGCCCTTGTCGGTGGCCGGGTTGACCATGGCGAAGCCGATCCGTCGTTGGCCGGCTGCCGACATCGTCTCCACGTGCGCCTTGAGCGCCTGCAACCCGGTGGGCGCCCCCGCTCCGGCCGGGTTGCCGACGCTCGACTCGTTGGCCAGCGACACCATTGTCACGTCGTCGGCGGCCTCCAGACCGCTCAGCGCGGCGGCGTAGTCGTCGCCGGCCACCTTGACCCCGTACACCTTCGCGGGGCGCGGGTCCTGCAGGAACGCCAGTTCCAGGGAGTTGTAGAGGGCGTTGCGGACCACGTTGCCGGCCTGCCGGCGGGCGAAGTTGGTGACCGCGTCGTCGAGGGTCTCGATCCGCACCGGCGTGTTCGCCGGCGCGGAGCCACCGTCGGCGGTGGAGGGCGCCTTTCCCACCACGGCGATGACGCCCGGCGAGCGCTGGGCCAGCGGCGCCGGTGGCGGCACGATCCGGACCTCGATGAACGGGAATGCTGCTGTCGGTGCCACGGGTCCTCCCGGACGAAGTTGCTGCTGCGGTAGTTGTGCGGCTGCCTGCCGCTGGTGCTGCCAGCGGCCGGGAGTCTCAGGTCGTCAGGGCGGCCAGTCCGATGCCGCTGCGGGCGAGCCACTGGCCGGCGCGGGCGAACCGGGCGGCCCGCCTCTGCACGTCGGTGCCGGCGTCCCCGCCGGGCCAGCCGTCGTCGTCGAACGTCTCGATGGGGACCACCCAGACGGCTACCACCGGGTGCCGCCGCCGGACGTCGTCGGGCGCGGGCGTCTCCAGCCCCAACTCCTCGGCGCGGGCCCGGACCAGCCGCGTCTCGACGAGCAGGTCGGCGAGGGAGAAACCCCTGTCACGGATCAGCACGGCCGCGGCGAACGGCAGTGGACGCGGCGTGGGCGGCGCGGCCGGCGGGTCCGCGTAGCGCAGCTTCACGGTGGCCCCGGCGGCCTGCCCGCGCATCCGCGCCACCAGATCACCGGCATTCGCGGCGCCCACGCCGGCGAGCAGCCGGTCCAGGTGCGCGTCGGTGAACGCGGCCGGCTGGTGCAGGCCCGCCCGCAGCCGGGCCACCAGTCGGGTACGACGCTCGGTCTCCAGCAGCGCCGGGTCGGTCGGCAGCGCGCCGAGGTCGGCGATGATCTGCGGGTCGACGTCGAAGGCGGGCACCGCCACGTCGAGGTCCTCGACCCGGTCCCGCGCGAGGCTCGTCCGCACCACCAGACTGCCCCGCCACAGCGCGTCGATCCGCAGCGCCGACCCGCCGAGGCCGTGCAGCCGGATCCGCAGCTCGGTACGGGTGGTGCCGCCGGAGCCCAGCCACTCCCCCTCGGCCAGCGTCGCGGGGGCGGCGGCGAAGCCGAGGGTCAGCTCGTCGAAGACCGCCGCGTACGGAGGCGCGACAGGCATCGCCTCGGTGTCGTACGCGGCCTCGACCAGGTGGGCCAGTGACGCGTCGTCGAAGACGGCGGCGCGGGTGCCCGGATCGGCCAACCGCACCAGCACCTGATCGACGAAGTCCACCGCACCGGCCTCCCCGCTGCCTCCGCCGGGGCACGCCGCCCGGCTCGGCACGAGGATCGCGAAGGGGCCGTCACCCGAGCGTCACCACCACCGTCACCGCGCCCGGAGGCGACCCGGACTGTCGGGAACTGAGCACCGACACAGCGATCAGCCGTCCCCGGCCGGGCCCGGCCCTCAACCGGCTGCCCTCAGACGGCCGCCCTCGGCGCGAGCTGGCTGCCTTTGGCGCGCGGCGCGGGGCCGAGGCATGCCACTCCGCAGAGCGGTATACCTCAGAGTCGGTTTCAGTCGAGGGTGACGCGCAGCGGGTGCGGGGCGCTGGTGGCGAGGTCGTCGAGCACCGCGAGCAGGAGGGCGTACTGATCGCTCGGCTCGTCGGCGAGCAACTGGCCCGCGTCGGTGATCAGCAGTGTGAGCGGACCGGCGTCGAGCCGGTCGGCGAGGACGTCGGAGAGGGCGTCCCAGGTGTCGCCCAGGTACGTCGGCAGGGCCAGCGCGCTGGCGAGCGCGGCGAACAGCTCGCCCCTGGTTCGGGTCGCGGCTCCGACCAGCACCACCGCGTCGGACACGTCGTGGGTGTCGTCGCGGCGGACGTTCAGCCAGTCGGGTGTCCGACCCGCCTTCTCATCGGCCATCATGTGCCTCCTGATCGGACCGGACGGCATCGGACCGGGCGACATCCGACCGGGGCGACGACGCGGGCCGGCCGACCGCGGCCGGCCGGCCCGGATCGGTCAGAGCCGGTAGAAGTCGGTGTAGTGGTTGGGCGAGAACCAGGTGACACCGGTGCTGCGATTCACCACGATCCGGTACGCGTCGCGGGCGGCGCCCTGGGTACGCGGATACACGTCGTACTCGTAGTAGGTGGCGTTGGTGGGCAGTTGACCCTCGTAGTTGTAGAACCGGCCGCCGGCGAAGTTGGACAGCCCGCCGCTCCAGGAGTACCAGCCGCGGCTGGTCGGGAAGCCCTTGGCGGACCAACCGGAGCGGGCGGAACGCGCATCCGCGCACCGGCTGACGGTGCAGGAGCCATAGACCGCAGCCGACGCGGAGTCGGTCAGGCGAGGGGTCACCACGGACGGGCCGACCAACGCGGTGGCGACCATGGTGAGGAGCAGGGCGAGGGTGGTGGTACGCCGGCGGATCGCGCCGAGCGTGGCCAGCGGGGACACGAGGGTGAACACAGGCTGCCTCCAGACCATCCGATCCATCGATCCGCGTCGTTGGCGGGTCAGAGCCAGTCTCGCCGTTGCCGGGGTTCGGCGACAGCCCACACCACCCCAACTGCTCCACAATGCTCGGTGAACCCCGGGCGATCGGCCCCTCCACGAGCGGGCGCATCGCGAGTTTCCCGACGCCGGCCCGACCTGGGGCCATCGGCGCGGCTACGGGCATATCGGTCATCGGTTGTTAGCGTGACATGCGGATCGGTGACCGTGAAGGGGTGCCATGACGGACGCTCCCGGGGAGAGGCCGAGGCCCGCGGATCTGTGGCGTCGGCGGGGCGTCCGTGGGCTGACCATCGCCCGGGACGTGAGTGTCCGGGGTTGGCGGTGGTGGGCACGGACGTGGGACCGGCTGGTGGCCGCGCTCCAGGACGAGGCGCCCGTCGGGGCCGGGGCCGGCCCGTCCCCACCGGGGCCGCTCATCGAACAGCGCGACGCGCCACGGCTGATCGCGGTCCCCGCCCGCGGGTACGTGTACGCGTTCTACGTCCGCGCCACCTTCGCCTGGTCGTCGCCCGCGAGTCTGCGCGCCGAGGTGTTGAGCTGGTACGTGCAGTACTTCGAGCCGAACGCGATCCAACGGCTGACCCGGCTCGCCGCCGACGCCGCCCGGGACCTACCGCCGCATCGGGCAGGTGATCTGGAGGTGGCGTTGCAGCGGGCGCTCGCCGACGAGCCGGAGTGGCGCTACCAGCGCGGCGACGTCCTCATCACCTGCCGACCCGACGCCGCCGTCCGGCTCGACGAACGGATCATGCCGGCGCTCCGGCCGCACGTCGACCGGATGGTGAAACTGGAGTACCAGTTCGACGAGCAGTTGCGCAGGGCGACGTACGCCGAGGAGCTGAGCCGACGGTGGACGGCGATCCTGGGCGACCACCTCGACGCGGACGCCGACCGGGAGGTGGCGGAAGCCCGTCAGCACCTGCTCGACGCCCAGCGGGAGGCCGCGCGGTGGATCGGCGAACTCCTTCACCTGCGCGCTACCAAATCTTGATCACGTCAACGAGGAAAGCTGGCTAGCATCCTTCCGTCCTTCCGCTCGGGGAGGCACGGGGAGGAACGTACGCCATGGAGCTCGAACGCAACTGGAAGCCTTACGCCAAGGGGCCGGCACTGCTCGTGCTGGCGGTGGTCCTGGCGTTCTCGCCGGAGATCCTGTCGGCGATGGGCCGGGAGTTCACCTTCGGCAACTGGGTCGGCTACGTGATGGCGCTGCTCGCCCTGATCGCCGGCCTGGGCGCGGTGCGGGAGAGCCGCCAGGCGTTCGCTGTCCGCATTGGCGAGCGGGGCATCAGCTGGACCAGGGGCGAGGCGACCGTGGACTTCGCCTGGTCGGACGTGAGCCGGGTCGCGGTCGAGAAGAAGCCCAACGCCGGCAAGCTGGAGAAGCCGAGCATCCTGACCGTCTGGGTCGCCGACCAGACCGAGCGGGAGCTGCCGCCCGACGTCGAGCTGACCGGCCTGCGGGGCTACCACGTCGCCGACCTGAAGAGCACCAAGCAGTCGCGCGACCAGGTCGAGGCGGCCCTGCGCCAGTACGGCGGAGACCGCTACCCCGCACCGGCCAACTGACCCGTCGCCCCTCGGAGCCCACGATGTCGACGATGCCCACGCCCGGGGCCGTACCGCCCCCGGCCCTCCGCCCGCCCGCCGACGGGGAGTGCCAGTTCTGCGGCAGCCATCCCGCCGCCCACGTGTCCTTCCAGTCGATGACCAGCATCGTGATCCTGTACGTCGTCTCCGCACAACGCGGCTGGATGTGCCGCAACTGCGGCCTCTCGGTGTACCGCCACCACGCGAACAAGACCATGCTCGCGGCGTGGTGGGGCGTCGGCATCATCGGCATTCCGATCTTCCTCGGCATCGACCGCCTCCGGTTGCGTCGCATCCTGCGTCTCGCCCCGCCGCAGCCCACGCCGGGCGTCGCGGCATCGCTGCCGGCGCCCCTGGATCCCGGCAAACCGCTGATCCAACGCCCGGGCGCCATCCTGAGCATCGTCCTGGTGACAGTGCTCGTCCTGGTGATCGGCTGCGGCGCCCTGGCCGTCGCCACCTCCGAGTAGCACCCCTCGCCCGCTCATGATCACTTGATGCTGAACAGTTGTGCGAGGTCTCCGAGAACTGGTCACCATCAAGTGATCATGGTCAGATGTGACGGGCGGCGAGGATGGCGAGGGTTTCCTGGCGGACTTCGGCGGGGTTCGCCACGAGGCGGCGGTGGGTGAAGCGGACGACGAGGATCCCGACGGTGGCCAGCAGGGCGTCGCGACGGAGGTCGATCTCGCGCTCTGCCGGGTCGGCATGGGTGCCGGCACCGTCCAGTTCGACGTTGACGCGCTCCGCCTCGACGAACATGTCGAGGTAGATGGTTCGGGCACCGACCCGCACCCGCACCTGTCGGGTGAACGCCGGCATCCCGGGGCCGGTGAAGACGTGGTCGTGGCCCCAGATCTCCAGCGGGCTGCGACAGCCGGCGGCGAGCCGATCCAACAGATCGCGCAGCGCGGCGCGATCGGTCAACCGGGGCACGTCGGCCAGGGCGGCGGCGAGCCGCTGTGGCGTGGTGAGCCGGTCGTTGACCGCCCTGATGAGGGGCCCGGGGCGGCCGGCAGATGGCAGCAGTGGCCAGCAGTCCACCAGGGTCCGGTCGAGCCGCGTCACCGGCAATCCACCCCGCACCACCACCTGCGGCGGCTCGACCGCGAAGCCGGCGCGATGGCGTACCACGAGATGCGGCCGGCCCCGCAGGCCCGACCCCCTGGGCAGGTCGACGAACAGCGGCTCGCCGGGTGCCTGCTGGCGTAGACCCCACGCGTCGAGTGCGCTCAGTCCGCTGAGAGCGCCACGCCCGTCGGTGTACGCCAGCACGGCGCGACGGGCCACCTCAGGATCAACCCGGGCCAGCGGTGGCAGGTCGGACGTGGTGTCCCGGATCAGCGCGGCGTCACCATAGACCCGGGGCAGCAGCCGGACGAGCCGCCCCGCCCGCCAGGCTGCCTGGATCGTCCACACCGGCGTGACCCCTATCGCGTCCCGCCGGACGACCAGGCCACCACCGCGCACGAGGAGTTCGCGCAGCCTCGGGTCCACGGGCACCACACTGCCCCGACCTGCCCCCGATCGCGGCCCGAGCCCGAGCTGCTGTGGACAGCGCGGGTGACTGTGGACGGTGGCCCACGCATGGCCCGGTCGTGATACGGCCCGTCGGGCCCCCGAAAGAGCATGAATGGAGAAAGACACTCGGCGGACGGGATGAGATCGTGGCTGCGCGGCGACTGTCACGCCGCCCCGCACGGGCAGCCCCGCCGCACGAGGCGTCGTCCGGTCGGGCCGCGTTCACGGCTGGAGGGCGGATCACCATGGCGCACATCGATCTCGGAATCGACGAGAAGGAGTTTCCCGGCGTCACCGGCCCGATGCGGTACCGCCCGGAGACGGCGAAGCCGCTCAACGAGCTGGCCGAGGTGCTGCTGCGGGCCCCGCACTCGCTCCCGGCCGGCGAGCGCGAGCTGATCGCCGCGTACGTCTCCGGACGCAACGAGTGCACCTTCTGCTGCGCGTCGCACTCGGCGTTCGCCGCCGCGCAGCTCCACGAGGGCATGAGTCTCGTCGACCAGGTACGCGCCGACCTCGACGCCGCCCCGATCTCGGCCAAGCTGCGGGCGCTGCTGCGGATCGCCGGCGCGGTGCAGATCAGTGGCCGTAACGTCACCACCGAACTGGTGGCCGACGCCCGCGCCGAGGGCGCCACCGACCTGGAGATCCACGACACGGTCCTGATCGCCGCCGCGTTCTGCATGTTCAACAGGTACGTCGACGGGCTGGGCACCTTCGCGCCCGAGGGCCAGGAGGCGTACGCCGGGATGGCGCACCGGATCGTCGAATTCGGCTACGGGTCGGCGGCCGACGCGCCGGCGGTCTGAGCACAACCACGGGTGACCGCACCCCGATCCCCCTGCGATTGTCGACTGGCACGCCTGATGAAGCCCGTCGGCCGTGCGGTTGGAGGGATCGATGGACCGTACCCGTTTCCTGCTCGACGCCGCCCAGCGGCGCCGAGCCGACATGGTCGACCGGCTGAGCACGCTCGTCTCCCGCGAGTCGGCGCCGGGTTCGCTGCCCCAGCTCGAATCCTGCGCCGACCTGCTCGCCGACTGGGGGCAGGACGTGCTCGGCCGGTCCGCCCACCGGGTCGTGATCGACGGTCTGCCGCACCTGCTGTGGCCTGCCGTACACCAGCGTGTGCTGCTGCTCGGCCACTTCGACACCGTCTTCCCGGTGGGCACGATCCGGTCCCGGCCGTTCGACGTGCGCGGAGACGTGGCGACCGGGCCCGGCGTGTGCGACATGAAGGCCGGCATCGTGCAGATGGTCACGGCCCTGAGCCTGGTCGAGGACACCTCGGCTGTCGGCGTGCTGCTCACCTGCGACGAGGAGAGCGGGTCCGGCACGTCGCGGCACCTGATCGAACGGGAGGCGCGGCGCTCGGGGGCGGTCCTGGTCTGCGAGGCGGCGACCCCGGACGGGCACCTGAAGGTGGCGCGCAAGGGTGGCTCGGTCTACCGCGTCACCGTCTCCGGTCGGGCGGCCCACGCCGGCGTCGAGCCGCAGCGCGGGGTCAACGCCACTGTCGAGGTCGCCCACCAGGTTCTCACGCTGGGTGGTCTCGGCGCGGCCGACAGCGGCGGCACCTCGGTCACGCCGACAGTGCTCTCCGCCGGCACCACCACGAACACGGTGCCCGAGCGAGCCAGCCTGGCCGTCGACGTCCGGGCCTGGACGAGGGACGAGCTCGAACGCGTCGACCACGCCATCCGCGCGCTCGTCCCGTTCCTGCCCGAGGCGACGCTTGCCGTCCAGGGCGGCATCAACCGCTATCCGATGTCCGCGGAGCTCGCGTGGCCACTGCTGGAGGTGGCCCAGTCGATCGCCCGCCGACTGGGCATCCCGCGCCTGACCGGCGCGTACGCCGCAGGCGCCTCCGACGGCAACTTCACCGCCGCGCTGGGCGTACCGACGCTTGACGGCCTGGGCGCGGTCGGGGGCGGAGCGCACGCCGCCGACGAGTACGTCTGCCTCGACCGGATGCCCGAACGGACGGCGCTGTTGGCCGGGCTCGTGGAAGCTCTGTCCACGATGGAGCGTTTCGGGGAGCGACCCGTCGACGACATACCGTAACGTGCTCGGTGCCGGCGTACGACCGGCAGCGAGGACGCGACATGACGACGGGACAGCTCTCAGGACCGCCCCTGATCGGCGTGGAGGAGGAGTTCCTCGTCGTCGACGCCGGCCGGGGCGAGGTCGTACCGCTGGCGGCGACCGTCGTCGACGGTGCGCGACCGACGCTCGGCCCCCGGGTGGGCGGCGAGATCACCACCTTGCAGATCGAGACGCGCACCGACCCGTGCCGGAGCGTCGACGACCTCGCCGCCCAGCTCGTCGAGGGCAGGGCCGCCATTCAGGCCGCCGCCCGCTCGGCGGGTCTGCGGGTGATCGCCAGCGGCTCCCCGGTGCTGGGCCGTGCCGTGCCGCCGCCCCTCACCCAGGGGCCGCGGCAGGATCGGGGCATTGCGACCTTCCGTGGGCTGCACGACGAGCTGGCGATCTGCGCCGTCCACGTCCACGTGGAGCAGCCCGACCGGGACCGGGCCGTGCTGATCGGCAACCACCTGCGCGCACACCTGCCGATTCTCATCGCCCTCACCGCCAACTCGCCCTACTGGGCGGAGCGCGACACCGGCTACGCGAGTTGGCGCAGCGTCACGTGGGGGCGCTGGCCGGTGGCCGGCCCACCGCCGTACCTGACGTCCGCCCGGCAGTACGACGACCACGTGGACATGCTTCTCGACGCGGGCGCGCTCGTCGACCACGGCACGATCTTCTGGGATCTCCGCCTGTCCACCCGCCACCCCACACTTGAGGTACGGGTGGCCGACGTCCCCGTCACCGCCGCCGAGTCCGCGGCGCTCGCCGCCCTGGTGCGGGCTCTGGTGGTTGTCGCCGGCGAGGCCGTGGACCGGGGCGACGAGGGCCCGCGACTGCTCCCCGAGCTGCTGCGGCTCGCGTACTGGCGGGCCGCCCGCGACGGCATGGGCGGCCACGGTGTCGACGTCGCCACGGGCCGGCTGCTGCCCGCGGCATCTCTCGCCGAACGGCTCGTCGAGTACGCCCGGCCGGCGCTGGACGCCGCGGGTGACAGCCATCGGGTGCGGCGCTGGCTGACGTGGCTCGCCGCGGACGGCGACGGCGCGACCCGTCAGCGGGCCGCCCACGCGGTGCGCGGACGACTGACCGACGTCGTCGACGAGATCGCCAGCCGGACCGCGCCCGACGTGGCCGCACACCAAGAGGGCACGCCTGCGTAACGACAAGTCGCCCGGCCTCCGACATGCTGGGGAAACCGGATGTCGGCGGCAGGGGAGGCCACAGGTGAACCACACTGACCTGACACCCAGGGTCCCCGTCCAGCACCATCGCAGGCCACCGGCGGACATGGTGCGCGAGGCCGAGGCGTTCGCGCACCGGATGGCGCAGCGCCGATCGGTACGCGACTTCACCGGTGACCCTCTGCCCGACGGGGTGGTCGAGGCCGCCATCCGGGCCGCGTCGACAGCGCCCAGCGGCGCCAACGTGCAGCCGTGGCGGTTCGTCGTCCTGACCGACCCGGCCCGCAAACGCCGGCTGCGCGAGGCCGCCGAAGCCGAGGAACGCGCGTTCTACGACCGTCGCGCCTCGGCCGAGTGGCTGGGTGCCATCGCCGGGCTCGGCACCGACTGGCGCAAGCCGTTCCTGGAGACCGCGCCGGCCGTCATCGTCGTGTTCGAGGTGCACCAGGGGCCGCACAGCCCGAAGCCGTACTACGTCAAGGAGTCCGTCGGCATCGCGGTCGGCCTGCTGATCACCGCGCTGCACCACGCCGGCCTGGTCACGCTTACCCACACGCCCAGCCCGATGCGGTTCCTCAACGAGGTGTGCGAGCGGCCACCGGAGGAACGCCCGTACGTCGTGATGCCCGTCGGTTATCCCACAGCGGACGCCCACGTCCCCGACCTGCCCCGCAAACCCCTGGACGAGATCATGGTCCGCTGGTGAGATCCTCGGTCAGGAACTCGACCAACGGTTCCACGTGCCGGTCCGGACGCCGCCACTCGGCGAGCAGATCCTCCAGCAGATGCTGCTCGGCGACGAGCTCCGTGCCGCGGTAACGCCTGATCACCGGGTGGATGAAGGCGCTCTCCCGGGCACGGTCGGGGGTCGGGTGCCTGTCGATGGCGAAGACGTCACCGTAGTCGTCGCGGCCCCACCGCAGCGCGAGCGTGTACCACTGCGTGGCCGCCGCGAAGCGCTCCACGGCGTAGTCCTCCGGCAGGTCCTCGTAGTGGTGGATGTCGCCGGTGGCGTCGTCGCGGACGAAGACGTCACAGAGGTACTCGAACTGCGTCCACAGCGCCGAGGACCAGTTGACCCGGTCGAGCATCAGCTTCGTCAGCGACACGGCGTCGGCAGGCGTCGTCGCGTACGACAACGGCACGCCGTCGTAGCGCTCCCGCAGGATCCGGGTGAACGTCCGCAGGTTGTACCGGAAGCCGTCGATGAACGGCGACGACGCGTGCTTGGCGTCGCGGGCCTGGGCGACGGTGCCGGCGAAGTACAGGTCGTCGACGTTGCTCGACTGCCAGTCGGGGCGCAGACCGGGCATGCGGCCGTCGCGCACCATGTCGGGCCGGGACGTCTCGTCGAACAGCGCCGTGTCCATCCGGAAGCCGGTGCACCGCAACACCGTGTGGTAGTCCAGCTCGGCGGTCTCCCCCTCGGCATGGGTGTACGTGATCGACACCCGGAACCGCCCGTCGACGGGCCGGATCTCGTCGATCGTGCAGTCCAGCACCGAGTGCAGCGTCTTGAACTGGTAGCTGTCGAGGATCGCGCCGTACTGACCGCGTACGTCGCCGGGGTGTTTGGTGTTCCACGCCAGCCGCAAGGGCTGCCGGCTGGCGAGGTGCACCATCGACGCCCGGCCGAGGATGGCCGACGCGGTCTCGAAGGCGGAGTTGCCCTTGCCGATGACGAGGACCCGCTGCCCGTCGTACGCCGTGGGGTCGACGACCATGTCCTCGTACCCGATGGCATGTTCGATGCCCTTGATGGCCGGCACGAAGGGCCGGCCCCAGCCGGTCGCGACGACCAGGCAGCGCGCACGCACGTCCCCCCGGTCGGTGCGCAGCGTGAAACCGTCGCCGGTCCGCGTGATCCGCTCGACAGTCGTGCCGAAACGGATGTTGAGCTGGTGGACCCGCTGGAACTCGGCGAGGTAGCGGACGAGGTCGTCGGCCGCCGGCAGGTACTCGTCGCTGAAGCGCGGAAACAGCAGGTCCGGGGAGTCGTTGAGCAGCGAGTTCCAGTCCCAGCGCAGGCGAATCTCCGGATCGGCGCTGTCGGTGTGCACCTTGTTCAGCGAGATGAGCCGCCGGTGGCGCGGAAACCGCCGGAAGAAACCGCCGGGCTCGTCGCCGCTCTCCAGTGTCAGGTAGTCGGCGCCGTGTTGCTGCAGGTAATAGCTCAGTTGGAGGCCGGCAGGCCCCGCCCCGACGATGACGTACCGGTGTTCACTGCTGAGCATCCTGCGGCCCTTCGACGGAGGAACGAATCCATCGACCATGGGATGCGAAGCGAGAAGTGTCAATGCCTGGTCACTGTCGGTCATTTCGACGTGGATGGTCGGCGGCGAGGCCGACGAGTGCGGTGACGATGGTCCCGACGGCCGCCACCGCAGCGGTCGCCGTAGTTTCGGGGCCGGTCAGCGCGACCACCAGGAGTACGGCGCTGGCGCCCGCGCCGACCGTCAGGGTACGACCGATCACGGCCGCCAGCAGTTCATCCGGCGCACGGTCCTCCGGGTCGGTCATCATGCCTCCCACCGACTGGTATCCATCGCGACAAGCACAGCAGGCAATCGGGTCTGCACGCGCCGGGCGCGTCGGATTGCGAGAGAACCTTGCGTGAGACGCTATTCACGCAACACAGTCAACAGAGGTGAAACTTGGTTGGCTGGAGGCCGCCGTGGTTGCGGACCATCGATGGTACGAGCTGCCGGAGGCTAAGCAGGCGGCCGCCACGGGGGACTTCGGCGTGCTGCTGCGGGTGGCACGCACCGCCGCTCGACTCACCCTGGCGGAGGCCGGCCAGCGCTGCGGATATTCGGCAGCGACGCTCTCCCGGATCGAGCGTGGTCGCCAGCCGCTGACGGATGTCACGGTGCTGCGCCGACTCGCCGAGATATTCGACATTCCGCCGGAACTGTTCGGGCTCGTGGCAGGTGACGGCCGGACATCCAACCGTGTCGGTGGCTCACTGGATAGGGTGCACGGTGAAAGGCCATCGCGCGAGGTGGGAGACGGTCCGGTGCGACGACGTGACGTGCTCGGCGGATTGGCGGGGATCGTCGGCGCCGCCCTTCCCGGGACCGATGACGGGCGGGCTGCGATGCCTGGTCGGGTCGTCAGCAGCCTGGAGGACGCACTGCTGGGCAACGCACCGCCCCCGACCGGTCCCGTTGACGCGGCTCGGCTACGTGCGGGGCTTGGCACCGCCTGGTCCGACTTCCATGCCTGCCGATACACCCGACTGTCGTCACGACTGTCGGCGCTGGTGTCGACGGCCACCGCTGCGCACACCACCGCCGACACCGACAGTCGATCCACGACGGCCAGCACGCTGGCCGAGACCTATCACCTGACCACCCAGGTGCTCATCAAACTGCACGAGGACGGCATGGCGTGGTCGGCCATGGACCGAGCACGGCAGGCGGCACGCGAAGCCGACGACCCGCTCCTGAGCGCAGAGACGGCGCGGATCTCCGCCATCGTGCTGCGCCGCAGCGGGCACCGAGTCCGGGCAGAGCAGACGGTGATCAGCGCCGCCCAGGCCCTCGACGCAGCGACCGGGCTGGCCTCGACCGAGCAGAGTTGCACGTACGGGCGGTTACTGGCGACAGCCGCGTACACGGCCGCCCTCTCGGACCGCCGGGACACCGCCTGGGAGCTGCTGGCAGAGGCCGACGAGGCCAGCCGCCGGTCGAGGGCCAACGACGGATTCGCGGGGGTGGACGTCGCGCTCTACAAGATCAGTGTCGCCCGAACACTGGGTGACTTCGGGGCAGCCGTCCAGTACGGCCGCGCACTGCGGCCGGAGCAGCTGGGCAATGTGGAGCGGCGGGCGCGGTACTGGGAGGACGTCGCGTTGGCCCTGTTCGGTCGCGGCGCGCACGCGGAGGCGTACCAGGCGCTGCTCGCGGCCGAGCAGACCGCTCCGCAGGAGGTCCGTTACCGGCCCTGGGCTCAGCAACTCACCGGAGCACTGCTCAGCGTCGACCGCCGCCAGGCACTACCCGGACTCCGCAGCTTCGCAGCCCGCACCGGCGTCACCTGACCGCGCCGACTCAGGTAACGACTCCCTGCCTACGGCTCCCGCAGCCACGTCTTGGGTTCAGTGATGAATATGCCCTTGCCCTGATGGCGTCGGATGACGCGCAGGGCCTCAAGCCGCACGTAGACCATCTGAATGGTGGACGTGCCGACCTGGTAGTCGGTCGCCATCTGCGCGATCGGCGGCAACTTGTCCTCAGGCTTGAGCTTCTTCGCCTTGACGCTGGCGATGATGTCATCGGCGATGCGGATGTAGTCAGGTGTTGTAGGCATGGCGCTCCTTGCGTGGCTCGCCAATTCGATCACGAACCGCCCACGAACGACAACACCCAGTGGTTGACTTAAACGAATAGGTCGTTACTCTTAAGCCTGAGCTGCTCCTCGCGTGGCAACGAGTTCGGCTCATCCCCTGGTCGGGGCGGGTGCGTGTGCCCGTCCCGACCCCACCGGACTGCTCTGCTGTCGTACCGCCGAATGGGGCTGCGGCGGCGGAGCGGTCGGGTCGCCCGCGGCCCCCGCGCGGACGGCCCGCCCTTTCAGGCTCCCTCCGCGCTCCCGCCTGCCCCCAGAGAGGACCGACGTGGCTCCGGTGTATGGCTACCCGGCCCGGTTGACGCCGCACGAGGTACGGACCCACGAGTTCGCCGCGCATCAGCGCGGCGTCAACCCCGATGAGGTACGCGAGTTCCAGGCCCGAGTGGCCGACGAGCTGACGATGCTCAACGAGGCGGTACGGCTGCTCAGCCAGGAGAACGACCGGATCGGGCGGGCGCTGCGCGACTGGCAGATCATGCACGCGCAGGAGTGCCGGCCACCGCAGGACAACTCCGGGCACCGGTGACCAGGCGTCCCTCCCCCAGCGACCTGCTCGTCATCGACGGTCAGGCCTCGGTGCAGTTCGCCGGGGACCGCGCGATGACCTTCCGCGTCGTCTCCGTGTCGGACCAGCCGACCTACCAGGGCTGGGTCTGGTTGACCGGCTACGTCGTCAACCGCCGAGGCGACGCGACCGCAAAACGCGAGATCTTCGTCCAACTCGCCGGTCTCCGATCCGCCGGAGCGTCCACCTCGCCCCCTCAGGGCGGCAGAATTCCCCGACCCCAGGCCGCTCGCGGGGTCGAGCGATCCCGACTACTCACCTGAGCCTGTACCGCGCCCACACGTCATCAGCCCCAGAAGATGCCCGTCGGGTCGCGGCTGATCTCGTCGAGCAGAAGGCTGACCGCAGCGGACGGCGGGGCATGGTCGTAGCGGTGGAAGCGGAGGTTCCGATCTCGGTAGTACAGGGCCCAGGTGCCGGTTGTCGCCGTGTATCGCAGCTGCGCGACCGGGAGGCTCATCCACGCCGCTTCCGTGTTTCCACGCCGCGGCGGCCGTCGTTCGACGATGGTGAGGTGCCGGGGAGCCTGCTCGCACTCCACCCGCACCTGGTCTCGCACGGCCTCCGGCACACGCCTGTCGCACCAGCTCCGCACCTGCGCCACGTCCTGCTCGGGAAGCCCACTCACTGGGCCAGCCTCTCATCAGGTCGACGGTTGGGCCGCCCTACGGGTCGCCAGGATGGCGAGTGTCTCCCGACGCACGTCGTCGGAGCCACGAGAGGACCCGCTTGCGGTGCCCGTACCAGCCGTTGGCCCAGCGTTCGTCATGGTCGGCGAGGGCGTGACTTACCGTCTCCCGCCACCGCTCCGCATCGCTGCGGCCGATGAGCTCGAACCCCTACCATCGCGGAAGAGATCCGCTTCCACGATTCGTCAGCCGTCATCGGCGGCCATCCTGCCATCGGGCGTCGCGCTGGGCCGGCTGAGTAGTGCCTGCCGCAGTGCGGCGGACTGCTCCACCGACCCACCTCGGACGCCGAGACTGCTCCGAGCCGCCCGGTAGTAGACGTCGCGGGCCTCGTTGACCCGGGTCAGCATCTCGGAAATGTCCTGCGACGCGTCGACGATCCCCCGGGCGAGCCGTTCGACCTGCCAGATCGCGTCGCG
This sequence comes from Micromonospora sp. NPDC049275, assembly GCF_043197115.1. Taxonomy (NCBI): domain Bacteria; kingdom Bacillati; phylum Actinomycetota; class Actinomycetes; order Micromonosporales; family Micromonosporaceae; genus Micromonospora; species Micromonospora sp. NPDC049275. The sequence continues at coordinate 333,558 of NZ_JBICSN010000002.1, read as the reverse complement.
CCAGTTCGCGGCGGCAACCACCGTCGGTTCGTCGCCGAGGAGCAGCAGATTCTCCCAGACGATGGTGCGCCGGCCGTCCGACTCGGCCAGTCGGGCCAGGCCCTCGTCCCGGTCGATCGGGTGGCTGTACGACCCGGGCCGCAGGTCGGCCGTCATCCGCAGCGCCACCGCGTGACTCTCCTTGAGGGCGTGCGCGAACGCGACGTACGCGTCGAGGCGTCGCTCGTCCCAGCGGACGCTCTGGCTGCGCCGCCACCGGGCGCGGTCGGCCAGCGAGGTGGCGAGGATCGTACCCAGGGTGCCGACCAGGACGCCGAGGAGCGCCGGAAGCTGCGTCAGAAGCGTGTCCACGCCGCCCAGGCTGCCAGCACCGGGCAAGCGGAAACCCTCTAACCGGTGTGCCACATGGGCGCGCCGCGCCGGACGGTTCGTACCACGATCTCCGGGTTGGCGAGAACGTCGATGAGATCTTTGCTGACCGCCACCGCGACTGGCCCCAGCGTCGGATGCCCCACCGTGACATGGCAGAGCTGGAGTCCCATCTCCGCCAGCTCTCGGCGGGTCAGCGCGGGACTCCGACCGCGTTGCTCGACCAGGGCGGCGTGGACTCGGTTCAACAGTTCGTCGCGTTCGTCGGTGACCCTGCCCAGCACCTCGACCGACCAACCCCACGTCTGCGCCAGCAGCAGGTCGTCCCGTTCGGTGACGTCGTCGGCCCGCAACAGCTCACGGTGGCAGACAGCGACGGCCGACGCCACGTCGCCGTCCTCCAGGAGCAAGCGAGTCAGCAATCCGGCCGCGATCGGCGCGGAACGCCCGAGGCCACCGCCTCCGCCGTCCGCCGGGCTCGGGTCGCCGTCGGCCGAAGACCCGCCTTCGGTGGCGGCTCCTGCCGGCAGGAGCTGGTCAAGCAACGCCCGCGACCCACCGGTATCGCCTTCGGCGTACCGCAGGGCTGCCAGGAACTCGGCAGTCCCGAAATCCGCGTCGTCATCCTCTCGGCGGCGCAACTCCTCGGCGGCGGCCCGCACCTCGGCAAGCGGCGCGTCAGCGGCGATCAGGCCGGCGACCCGTTCACGCTGCGACGACGCCGGTGTCCCGGCACCGGGAGTGAACGGCGCCGGCATCAGCGCCAGCAGGTCCGCGAGCCGAGTCCACTGCCCGGCAGCGGCTCCGACCAGCAGCGCCTTGCGCAACGCCGCCACGGTCAGGTTGTGGGCGGGTCCGATGTTCGTTGCGCGGTTTCGAGCGACATCGGAGAAGGCGCCGAGCGCCTCGGCCCAGTACCCGGCGCGGGCGATCTCGATGCCGAACCTCTCCCGCAGTCGGCTGCCCGGCCGACCAGCCACCGCACCGGCGGCCAGACGGTCCTGGAGGCGGCCATGCCGGAACCGGTAGGCCCCGGCTCTGTGGCGCAGCAGGCCGACGGATTCCGTGTAGGCAAGGAACCCCAGCAGCGAGAAGGGCAGTAGCTCCCGGATGGCGAGTACCGCCCGGGCCACCATGAAACGAATCCACGCGGCGCCGCCGCGCCGGTACAGCCACCAGCCCAACCCGAGACCCATTCCGGCGTACGCGAGGGACCGCAGCGGCGGGATTGCCGGCAGTGCACCGGTCAGCGCCAGGACTGTCACGACGACCAGCACTCGGACGACCCCGCTGCCGACGGACAGCAGAGCGGACGCCACGCTCGCCGCGCGGTCGCTGTTGACGGTCTCGTCGGCGCTGGTCGCGCTCAGCTCGGCGACCGGAGCCGCGACATCGAACCGCAGTCCGGCCCACGCGGCGAGGTATCCCCAGAGGAGCACACCGACCAGGGCAGCAGCGCGTTCCTCGTCGGGCCACGGCGGCAGAACCGGCACCCGATCAATCCATTCGGCCAGGTCGACGGACGGGATGGACAGGAGCAGCAGCATGGTCAGAAAGGCGGCCATCCCGGCGACGAGTAAACCTCCGATCGAGCCTTCCGCGAAGGCTCGCCAACCACCGAGGAACACCACCCGTCGAGGCGTTTCCCGCGCCGTACCACCGCGTAGCGCAGCCCCGCACCCACCGACCAGAAAGGCTGCGAAGGCCAGACCGTCCGGGTGGCGCGCGAGCCAGAGAAGCAGGTCGCGAACACCTGGGTCGCCAACCAACGCGGCAGTCTCAGTGAGGGCATCATGGGCGTACGTGAGGGCCACCCAGACGGCCACCGCGGCACGCAGACCATCGATGATCGCCCAGAAGGGGCCAGGCAGCGCGGCGGGCAGTTGCCACCAGCGGAACTCGCGCTGGTCAAGTGCCTGCAAGTGGGCGGCGAGGAAGTCCAGGTAGCGCCGGGACACGTCCGGCTCCCACCGACCCGGTCCTCGGCGACCTCGGCCGGAACGCAGGGCGGCGTCCACGGCCCGGGTCAGCAGGGCGTCCTCCACCGACTGGCGGCCCTCTTCCCGGGCCAGCGGGACCAGTTCACGCGGATCGGTGCCGGGCTGGTCGAATGCGGTACGGGCCATCGCCACCATCAGCGGCGTGGACAGCGCGCCGGTAAGCACCGGGTCCTGGCCGATCGTGGCGGCGACGCCCGACCAGTTGCCGACCTGGTGGTACGGAGCGGCGTCGACCAGGTAGTCGGCCACCTCGGCAGATCTCAACGGTTCGAGCACCACCACGGCCGCGCCGCGCAGCTTCTCACCCTTCACGAGGTAGCGCTCGTAGACCGACGTGCGGCAGGTGAGCACGAACCGCTGGGTTGCCAGCTCGTTCAGCTGCTCCAGGCAGGCGATGAGCCGCTGCTCGGGCATCTCGTCGAGGCCGTCGAGAACGGGCACCACCAGATCCGCCTCGACGAGGTCGCGCAGCACCGCCTCCCGGCGAGGGTGGCCGGCGGCGAGCTGCGGGTACCTCCGGGCGATCCGGTCTACGAGCCAGTCCGGAAAGTTCTCGCGGTCGGGGTCCCACGACGCGATGGGGATCGGCACCGGTACGGGTGCGTCGGGTTCGCGTGACGCGGGGAGTTCCCGGGCCATTCGCAGCGTGGTGATGGATTTGCCGGAGCCGGGCGGTCCGAGCAGAAGCAGGCGCCCGGACGGGATGCGCCGGTATCGGCTCCACAGGGTGCCGTCGTGTCCGGACAGGTCGAGCGGGACGCCGCCGCTGGATCGGCTGATGGCCCGCCAGGAGGGCAGAAGCCGGCTTGGGCCGTTGGACCAGCGCACCGGCAGCGGGTACGGCTCATCGACGGCACGCAACAGCGTCTCGTCGGTGCGGTCGCGGCGGATCAGGTCGGCGAGCTGATCCGCGGTCACATGCCGGTCGGCGACGACCGTGGTGGACACCGCCGGCCGGGTCGTGAAGACCTGGTCCAGGACGACGTAGACGGCGATGAACCCGGCGATCACGCCCCAGGCCCAGTTGACCTTTTCGAAGTCGTAGCGCAGCCAGACCCAGGCGGTTCCGCCGGCCGCCAGTGCGGCGACGACGGCCAGCAGACCCCAGTTCCACACTCGACGCCGCACCGCATGATTGTGCTCGTTCCGAGGTTACCGGGGATACCCCTGGTGGCATGCGGCGGTCGCCGGTGCTCGACACGGTACGCACTGCTCATGGGCCAGGTAGGACGACCACAGCCTCCCGAGGCCGCGCAGGAGATGCCCGTAGTCCTGCGGGGGTTGGATCTCCAGCACGAGCAGCGGCGCAGGAGGGCTCAGGCCGCCAGGGTGGCGTAGCGGCCGTTGCGGTCGAGCAGGCTGGCGTGGTCGCCGGACTCGACGATGCGGCCGTGGTCGAGCACCGCGATCTGGTCGGCGTCGCGGACGGTGGACAGGCGGTGGGCGATGGTGATCGTGGTCCGCCCCTGCGCGAGCACGTCGAACGCCCTCTGCACGGCGCGTTCGGTCTCCGTGTCCAGCGCGCTGGTGGCCTCGTCGAGGACCAGGATGCGCGGGTCGCGCAGCAGTGTACGGGCGATGGCGAGCCGTTGCTTCTCGCCGCCGGAGAACCGGTGCCCCCGCGAGCCGACCATCGTCTCGTACCCGTCGGGCAGGCCGGCGATGAGGTCGTGGATCTGGGCGGCGCGGGCGGCGGCCTCGATCTCGGCGTCGGTGGCGTCCGGCCGGGCGTAGCGCAGGTTCTCCCGGACGGTGGTGTGCAGCAGGTACGTCTCCTGGCTGACCACGCCGACGATCGCGGCCAGGTCGGCCAGGCGCAGGTCGCGCAGGTCGACGCCGTCGATGGTGATCTGGCCGGCGGTCGGGTCGTGCAGGCGGCTGACCAGGCCGGCGAGGGTGCTCTTGCCGGAGCCGGTCTCGCCGACGAGGGCGAGGCTGGTGCCGGCGGCCACGTCGAGGGTGATGCCGGCGAGGGCGGCCGTGTCGCTGCCGGGGTAGCCGAAGGTGACGTCGGACAGGCGCAGGTGCCCGCGGACCCGGGCGGGGTCGAGGCGGACCGGTTCGGCGGGGTCGGCCACGTCGATGGGCAGGTCGAGGTACTCGAAGATGCGGGCGAACAGGGCCAGCGAGGCGGTCAGTGACACGCCCACGTTGAGCAGGCCCATCAGGGGCCGGAACAGGCCGCCCTGCAGGGCGGTGAAGGCGACCAGGGTGCCGATGCTCAGCGTGCCGGCGGTGCCGGGCAGGCCGGCGGCGAGGTAGATGACGGCCGGTACGGCGGCGAAGATGATGCTCATCGAGGCCATCCGCCAGCGGCCGGCCAGCTCGCTGCGCAGCTCCAGGTCGACGAGGCGGGCCGAGGAGGCGGTGAACCGCTCGATCAGGGCGGGGCCGGTGCCGAGGGTCTTGGCGAGCTGCACGCCGCTGATCGACAGCCCCTCCTCGACTGTGACGTTGAGGTCGGCGAGTTCGCGTTGGCGCTGGTCGGTGATCTCGCGGCGCATCCGGGCGACCCGGCGGGTCAGCCAGATGGCCGGTGGCAGCACCACGACCGAGACCAGGGAGAGCTGCCAGGAGAGCGCGACCATGGCGACGGCGGTGGCGACGACTGTGGTGAGGTTGGCCGCGACGGCGGTGGCGGTGGAGGTGACCACCGACTGCATGCCGCCGATGTCGTTGGTGATGCGGGACTGCACCTCGCCGGTGCGGGTGCGGGTGAAGAAGCCGAGCGACTGACGTTGGAGGTGGCTGAACACGTCGGTGCGCAGTCGGTGCATGACCCGCTGCCCGACCTGGGTGGAGATCCAGGTCTGGACGACGCCGAGCGCGGCGGTCACGGCGGCCACGGCCACCATGCCGAGGACCAGCCAGACCAGCAGGGTCACGTCACCCTGCGGGAGGGCCCGGTCGATGACGGTACGCAGCAGGAACGGGCTGGCCATCGCGACGATCGAGGAGAGCACGATGATCGCGGTGACGATGACCAAGGCGGGTCGGTGCGGAGTGAAAAGGCGTCCGATGCGACGCAGGGACACCTGACGGGCCTGCGTCTTCTCTTCCGGGCTGACGGTGCGGTGGCCGCGGTCGCGGCCCATGGGGGTGCGTTCCAAGGGGCACTGCCTTTCGGTCGGGATATGCTGAGGTTACCTCAACATGAGGGAACAACGGTATTGGCTGCTACCGTATTCCGGTGACCGAGGACACCACCGACAACGGCGACGAGAGCCTGGCCGAGACGTTCTGGGCTGTCGCGTCCCGTCTACGCCGACAGACCCGGGAATCACTGGCGCCGTGGGACGTCACCCCCAGCCAGTCCCGGGCGCTCGGGGTGCTCGGCCGCCACGGGGAGGTACGCCCCGGCACGCTCGCCGAGCACCTGCACATCGCGCCCCGCTCGGCCACCGAGGTGATCGACGACCTGCAGACCCGAGGGCTCGTGGAGCGCCGACCCGACCCGGCCGACCGGCGGGCGACCCTTGTCGCGCTCACCGCCGAGGGCACCCGGATCAGCGCCGCCATCCGGGCCGCCCGACGCGCCGAGGCGGACCGCTTCTTCGGCCACCTCGACGACAGCGACCGCGCCGAGCTGGCCCGCATCCTGCGCACCCTGCGCGCCTGAGCCCAGCGGGTTTGCCCCCGCCGCGCACGGGTAGCCAGCGGCCCCGTTCGTTCGCCGGGCCCCGCCACCACCAGCCGGGGAGAGGTGACAGGAGGACGCTCGTGCCGCTGCTGTCCCACTCGTCCCACCGTCCCGGCTGATGTGCGGGATCAGCGGGGAGGCGCGCTTCGACGGCCAGCGGCCCGACGCGGCTGCCGTCACCCGGATGACCGAGGCGATGCGCTCGCGCGGCCCGGACGACGAGGGCCTGTGCGCTGACGACTGGGTGCTCCTCGGGCACCGGCGGCTGACCATCATCGACCTGTCCGATGCCGGCGGCCAGCCGATGGTGCGCGACGACCTGGGCCTGGCGCTGGTGTTCAACGGGTGTATCTACAACTATCCCGAGCTGCGCGAGGAGCTGCAGAACGCCGGGTACGCGTTCCGATCCACAAGTGACACCGAGGTGATCCTGGTGGCGTACGCCCACTGGGGTGAACGGTTCGTCGACCACCTGGTCGGCATGTTCGCGATCGGGCTTGTCGACCGGACCCGGCGGCGGCTCGTCCTGGCCCGCGACCGGCTCGGCATCAAGCCGCTCTACCTCGCCGAGACCCCCGGGCGGCTCCGATTCGCCTCCACCCTACCCGCGCTGCTGCGCGCCGGCGACGTGGACACCGGCATCGATCCGGTGGCGCTGCACCACTACCTGTCCTGGCACTCCATCGTGCCGGCGCCCCGGACCGTGCTGCGCGGCGTCCGCAAGCTGCCCCCCGCCACGGTACGGGTGATCGAGGCCGACGGACGCAGCCGGGAGCAGGTGTACTGGCGGCCCGACTACGTGCGCGAGCCGTCCGACACCGGCATGGACGCCGCGGACTGGCGGGCCGCGGTCGGCGACGCGCTGCGCACGGCCGTACGCCGACGGCTGGTCGCCGACGTCCCGGTCGGGGTGCTGCTCTCCGGCGGTCTGGACTCCAGCCTCATCGTGGCGCTGCTCGCCGAGGCCGGTCAGGAGCACCTGCGCACGTTCAGCATCGGCTTCGACAGCCGGGGCGGCGAGTCCGGCGACGAGTTCCACTACTCCGACCTGGTGGCCCGCGCGTACGGCACCGACCACCACCGCGTCCGGCTCGCCGACGACGACCTGGCGCCCGCCGTACGACGGGCGGTGCTGGCCATGACCGAGCCGATGGGCAGTCACGACGTGGTCGCCTTCCACCTGCTGTCCGAGCAGGTGGCGCGGCACGTGAAGGTGGCGCAGTCCGGGCAGGGCGCCGACGAGGTGTTCGCCGGCTACGGCTACCACCAGCCGCTGACCGGGGCGCCCCGCCACGGCGCCGCCGAGACGTTCGCCGGCGCGTTCTTCGACCGTGACCACGATGAGCTGCGCGCCATCGTCGGCCCGGCGTACGCGCTGGAGCACGACGCCAGCCGGGACCTGCTCACCGAGCACCTCGCCGCGCCCGGCGCGCAGACCGCGCTGGACGCCGTGCTGCGCCTGGACACCCACCTCATGCTCCCCGACGACCCGGTCAAGCGGGTGGACAGCATGAGCATGGCGTGGGGCCTGGAGGTGCGGACGCCGTTCCTCGACCAGGACCTGGTCACGCTTGCCGCGCACTGCCCACCGGAGCACAAGGTGGCCCAGGGCGGCAAGGGCGTGCTCAAGGAGGTCGCCCGGGAGGTGCTGCCGGCCGAGGTGATCGACCGGCCGAAGGGCTACTTCCCGGTGCCGGCGCTGCGCAACGTGGACGGGCCGGTGCGCGAGCTGGTCGCCGAGGCCTTGCAGGCCCCGGTGGCGCGCGAGCGGGGCCTGTTCCGCCCCGAGTACATCGCCCGGCTGCTCGCCGAGCCGGACCGGGCCGAGGCCGCGGCCGGCAGCAACAAGCTGTGGCAGCTCGGCCTGCTGGAGCTGTGGTTGCAGACCCACGACATCCGCTAACCGCACCGCCGTGCCCGCGAGACACGGGCCGCCCGTCAGGCGGCGGCGGTCTGGACGGCGAGGTCGTCGAGGACCGCGAGCAGGTCGCCGGTGCGCTCCAGCACCCGGCGCTGTCGGGTCGCGCCGGTGCCGTCACGGCGCAGCCGGGCCAGTTGGGCCAGCACGTAGCCGAGATCGCCGTGGCGCAGCAGCGCCGGGGCTGTCGTCGCCATCAGCTCATCGACCAGGTCCCAGGCCGGCCGGGTGCCGCCGGCCCGCAGGTCGATCAGCTCGCCGTCCAGGCCGTCGTGGGCCGCCCGCCAGTGCGCCGCGGCGACGAGGCAGTCGCGCACGGACGGGGCGGGCACCCCGGCGCGTACGTCGTCGGCGAGTGTCGCGACCAGGCTGCGGACCAGGGCGGCGACCAGCACGGCGTCGTCCACGGTCGGGCAGACGTCACCGACGCGGACCTCGACCGTCGGGTACGCCGACGACGGTCGGGCGTACCAGTAGACCATCGCCGCGTCCAGCATGATGCCGGCGGCGATCAGCTCGTCGACCGTGCGGTCGTAGTCGGCGACGGAGTCGAAGTACGGCGTGGGACCGATGCTGGGCCAGCGTTCCAACTGCATCGACCGCCAACTGGCGTGGCCGGTGTCCTGCCCGTCGTGCAGCGGCGAGTTCGTGGTGATCGCCTGCACCACCGGCAGCCACACCCGCAGGTGGTTGCAGACCTGCACGGCCAGCTCCCGGTCCGGCAACCCGACGTGCACGTGACAACCGCAGACCGCCGGATCGTGTGCCACCGGACCGTACCGGCGTGACATGGCGTGGTAGCGCGGCCGGTCGGGCACCGTCCGGCGCGGCTCGGTCACCGGGGTGGCGCCGACCGCCACGAGCCGGGCCCCGGCCGCGGCGGCGGCCTCGACGGCTGATCGGCGCAGCGCCACCAGGTGGGTGCGCAGCTCGGCGAGATCGGCGCAGACCGGGGTGACCATCTCCACCATGCTGTGCCGGAACTCCTGACGGCTCTGGTCGCGGGCCGGACCGCGCAGCGCGGCCAGCACCTCGTCGGCCACCGGCAGGTTCCGGCCGCTGTTCGGGTCGAGGAGCAGGAACTCCTCCTCGACGCCGAGGGTGAGCGTGCCGAGGTCGGGCGCGGTCTCGACGGTCGTCGGACGGTACGCCATGGCCCCTCCCCTCCCCTGCTGCGGCCGGCCGCGCGGGTTTCCCGGTCTACCCCTGTGACAAACGCGCCCTCAGGGCCGTCGCGCGTGCGGTGAGGAAGGCCCGTTCGGCCGCGTTGTCCGTCAGCGCGACGGCCGTCCGGTACGCCTCGACGGCCCCCACCCCGAGGCGGCAAAGCCCCTAGCATTGCCCGCATGATCGAGGAATTCGCGGATCGGTTCCTGTACGAGATGGCCGGCCTCGACCCCTGCACAGCTGTCGTCGAGGCTGGCGAGCAGGATGTCGACGGGCTTACCGACTACAGCCCGGAGGGCCACCAGGCCCGCGCCGACCTCGCGGCCCGTGCCCTGCGCGAGCTCGATCTCCTGGGTGACGCACTGCCGACCGCGACCCCGCTGCACGCCCACCTCGCCGAACGGCTGCACACGCGTCTCGCCTTCCACGACGCCGGGGAGGACCTGCGCGAACTGCACGCGGCGGCCACCGGTCCACTCCAGCTCATCCGCCAGGCCGTCGAGGCCGCGATTCCCGGCCGCGGCGCGGAGGGCGCGGTCTTCGAGGAGGGCTGGGCTCGTGTCGGCGTGCGCCTGGCCGCGATCCCGGCGGCCCTGGACGGGTACGCCCGCAGCCTCCTACTCGCCGCGGGGCGCGGCAATCTGCCGACGCGGCGCCAGGTGGAGCTCGTCACGCAGCGCTGCGACAACTGGGTCGACGAGGATGTCGCCCTGGTGGATCGCTACGGCGAGGGGCGTCAGCGGGCGTCGTTGCGGGCCGCAGCGACGGGCGCGCGAGAGGCGTACCAGAAATTTGCCGAGATGCTGACCGCGGACCTGGCACCGCGGGTTGTCGAGGAGGAAGCCTTCGGTCAGCAGCGGTACACACTCTGGGTGCGCACCTTCCTCGCGGCTCAACCTGATGTGCGTGAGCTGTACGACTGGGGCTGGGACGAGTTCCGAGCGACAGAGGCAGAGCTGATCGCGGAGGCGAAAGCCCTGGGCGGGAACGTGCCACAGGTACTTGCCTGGCTCGCCGGCCCCGACGCACCCGGAACGCTGCACAGCAGGGAGGCGTTCGGCGCGTGGCTGCAGGAGCTGTTGGAGGCCACCAGCGAGCGGCTGGACGGCGTGTACTTCGACATCCCCGCCCCACTGCGGCGCATCGAATCGCGGTTGACCACATCGTCCGGGATTGCCTACATCGGGCCGTCGCGGGACCTGACGCGGCCGGGCCGGGTCTGGTGGTCCCTGCCGGAGGACGCGGCGTCCTTCCCCACCTGGTACGCCTACAGCACCGCCTATCACGAGGGCGTTCCCGGCCACCACCTCCATCTCGGCTCCGAGGCCTGCCGGGGAGGCCTCGGGCAGCGGCTGAACCTGCTCGGCGGCCTCTCCGGCAGCCAGGAGGGCTGGGCACTGTACGCCGAGCGGTTCATGGACGAGCTCGGGTTCTATGAACAGCCGGGTGCTCGACTGGGCCATCTGTACATGCAGCTCCTGCGGGCGGCCCGGGTCGTGCTCGACATCGGCCTGCACCTGCGACTGCCGGTGCCCTCCGGTGACGGAGCGGTGTGGACGCCGGATGCCGCGCTGGAGCTGCTGCGGGACCGTTGTCACCAGGGCCCCTACGCGGCCGCCGAGCTCGGGCGTTACCTGGGCCGGCCGGGGCAGGCGCTGGCCTACAAGGTGGGTGAGCGCGTGTGGCTGGCAGGCCGCTCGTCGTTCCCCGGCGACCGGCGCGCGTTCCATCGTCAGGCGCTGGAGCTGGGTTCGCTGGGCTTGGATCAGATGACAGCCGCCCTGACCGCGCTTCCCGGCCTACCCCGATGACGGACGCGCGCCCAGGGCCGTCGGGCGGCGGGGCCTGTCGTACGCCAGGTAACGGCACGGTGGCCAGCGCGTACGGGCTGCGGTGTCGCGCCATCCGGGGCCGGGTGCGATGGTGTAGAAAGGCGGAGTGAGCGCAGCGGTGACGCAGGTGCCGGTCTTCGACCGAAGGACGGTCCACGGTGGCTGACCACGACCAGCCGCCCATCCCCCGCACTGTCGGCACCGCTCTGGTGCAGCTCGGCGACGTACCCCTGGCGGACCTGCTGGCCGGTGCCGGCGACGGCGTGCTGGCCCACGTGTTGGGCACGCTGGCAGCCGAGAGCGAGCCGGGCCGGCCCGGCGACGTGTCGGCGTTCGAGTCGAGCTTCTGACCGTGCCGGCCGACGCCCCGCCGTCGGCCACCCGACACCGCCCTGTCGTGGCCGCGCCCCGCATCCGCCAGGTGGTGCTGAAGGTCCACTCGCGATGCAACCTGGCCTGCGACTACTGCTACGTCTACCAACACGCCGACCAGGACTGGCGGACCCGGCCACGGATCATGGCCCCCGGCACCGTGCGCCGGGTCGCCGACCGGCTCGCCGCGCACGTGGCCCGGCACGGCACCGACCGGGTGCGGGTGGTGCTGCACGGCGGTGAGCCGCTGCTCGCCGGCCTCACCGTGCTCGACCGGACGGTACGCACGCTGCGCGCCGCGATGCCCTCCGGCGTCGCCCTCGACGTGGCGATGCAGACCAACGGGCTGCTGCTCGACGAGGCGGCGCTCGACCTGTGCCACACGCACGGCATCGACGTCGGGGTGAGCGTGGACGGCGACCGCACCGCCAACGACCGCCACCGTCGCCACGCCGACGGGCGGGGCAGCTTCGACGAGGTGGCCGCCGCGCTGCGTCTGCTGGCCCGGCCGGAACACCGGGCCCGCTACGCCGGTCTGCTCTGCACGGTCGACCTGGCCAACGACCCGATCGCCGTCTACGAGGGCCTGCGGGAGTTCGACCCGCCCCGCCTGGATCTGCTGCTGCCGCACGGCAACTGGTCCGCTCCCCCACCCGGGCGTCACCCCGACGACCCCGCCACCCCGTACGCGGACTGGCTGATCGCCGTCTTCGACCGCTGGTACGCCGAGGCGCCACGGCGTACCGGCATCCGGCTGTTCGAGTCGGTGATCGCGTTGCTGCTGGGCGGGCGCAGCGGCACCCAGGCGCTGGGCGCCGCCGAGCCGGACGTCATGACGATCGAGACCGACGGCACCATCGAGGGCACCGACACGCTCAAGACGACCACCGCGTCGGCGATGCGGACCGGCTTCGACGTCTTCCGGCACAGCATCGACGACGCTCTGCGTCACCCGTCACTTGCCGGGCGTCCCACCGGGATCGCTGCGCTCGCGCCGGCCTGCCGTGCCTGCCCGGTCGTCGACGTCTGCGGCGGCGGCCTGTACGCGCATCGCTTCCGCGACGGCGCCGGCTTCGTCCACCCGTCGGTCTACTGCGTCGACCTGCTGCGCCTGATCGGGCACGTGCGGACGGTGGTGACCGCCGACCTGGACGCGCTGCGCCGCCGCGTCGCCGCGGCGAGCGTGCCGACGCCTGTGGCGCAGCCGTGACGGGCCCGCTGTCGGCGGCGCAGCTCGCCGGGCTGGGCAGCGGCCACGGGGACGCCGCCACGGTCGCCGTGTTGCGCGGCGGGCAGCTCGGTCGCCGCCGGTTGCTGACCGTCGCCGCGGCCCGCGCCTGCCGGGGCGAGCCACTGCTCGGGCAGAGTCTGGAACTGCTCACCCGGGCCGAGCAGGCCGACCCGGCGGCGGTGGCCGCGGTGCTGGCCCATCCCCCCGTCACCGGGTGGGCCCGCGCCGCGCTCGATGGTTCCACAGGCCCCGCCTACCTGGCCGCGCTCGCGGCGACGGCGGCGACCCGCGCCGGCCTGACGTTCACGCTGACGCTGCCCCGCCCGGCCGACGGGGTGCTGCCACTGCCCACCGTCGGCGCGGCGACGGGCCTGCCCGCCGACGGCCCGGTGCGGCTGCGCGGCGAGGGGGGCACGCTGCGGATCGACGCCGCCCAGGATGACGGGGTACGGATCGAGGCGGGCGGTGGCCGGCTGCTCGACGCGGGCGTCGGCGGGATGGGCTGGCTGCCGGTGCGCCGGATGAGGCCGTTCGACGCGGTCGAGGTGCTCATCGACGACCAGGACCCGTGGCGCGGCTGCTACCACCGGCCGTCCGCGCCCCGACTGGACGACGTGTCGGCCGCCCGGCTGCACCGGCTCACCGCCGAGGCCGGGCAGTGGCTGCGCTGCCACCTTCCGGCACACGCCGACGCGCTGGCCGGGCTGCTGCGCACACTCGTGCCGCTGCGTCCGCCGCCCTCGGGCAACCCGGTGAGCGCCACCAGCAGGGATGCGCTCGGGGCCATCGCGCTCTCCGTGCCGGCCGACGCGCAGACCCTCGCGCTGCTGCTCGTCCACGAGGTGCAGCACACCAAACTCGGCGCGCTGCTCGATCTGGTCCCGCTGCACGGGGCGGGTGGGCCGGCCCGCTACCGGGCGCCGTGGCGACTGGACCCGCGCCCGGTCGGCGCGCTGCTGCAGGGCGCGTACGCGCATCTGGGGGTGACCGAGGTGTGGCGCTGCCGGCGGCACGAGGGCACCGCCGCCGCGTTCGAGTACGCGTACTGGCGGGAGCAGACCATCCGCGCGGTCCGGCAGCTCGCCGACGCGGCCGAGCTGACCGAGGCCGGCCGGTCGTTCGTGGCCGACATGGCGACCACCCTGCGCGGCTGGCGTGACCCGGTCGACGGCGCGGTCGAGGCGGCGGTGCGCGACGTGGCGGACGCCGGCGCGATGCGCTGGGGCCTGGCCAACCTGGCCCCCGACCCGGACGAGGTGGAGCGCCTGACGCGCGCGTGGCGACAGGGCGTGCCACCGGACGCCGGCCGCTCGGTGTCGACTGTCGTTCCGGCCGCGGCCCGCCCCGCCCTCACCATGGGCAGTGGTCCCGAGGGCGCCGTCCGCCATCGGCTGCTGGGCTCCGGCGGGCCGCCCGGCTCGAGCCCGAGTGACCAGGCGTACGCGGCGGGCAAGCGGGAGGACGCGTTGGCCGGGTACCGGCGACGTGTCGCGGCCGACTGCGGCGACGTGGACGCCTGGGTGGGACTGGCCCTGAGCGCCCACCACACCGGACAGCCGGCTGCGGCCAGGGCGCTGACCAGCCGTCCCGAGCTGGTGCGGGCGCTGAGCCACACGCTCCCCGACGCCGACCCGCTCGCCCTCGCGGCCTGGCTGGCGCAACCCTCCGCACGGTAGGCCGCGGACCGTAAGCACGAGAGGTGGCCGAGGTGGAACCGAGCGGGGCGGGGACGGGTCAGAGCAGGGCCGGCTCGATGTAGGCGTTGGAGCGTTCCCGCTGGCGGGCCTGCAGCACCCGGGGGTTGTCCCCGCCGAAGAGCTGCACCAACTGACCGAACGCCTCGTCGTAGAGGGCCCGGCCGGCGTCCGCCTCGCTCTCGGTTGCCTGCCGGCTCAACGCCAGGTTCACCGACGCGGAGAGCGTGTCCGGGTGCTCGGCGCCCAGCGCCCGGGTCAGCTCCACGTACGCGGTCGTGTCCAGCAGCAACGCGTTGTCCCGGTCGCCGAGGGCGAACAGGTCGTTGGCCAGGTTGAGGGTGGCCAGCAGGGTGTGCGGGTGTCGCTCGCCGAGGCTGGCCAGCAACTGGTCGCGGACCCGCTGGGACAACTCCCGGGCCTGGGTGTGGTCACCCTGCTTGCGCAGCAGCACACCGAGGTTGTTCAGGCAGGCGAGGGTGATGGCGTGCGACTCGCCGAGCACCTCGTTGTAGCCGTCGCGCAGGCGACGTGCCACCCGCAGGGCCGTCTGGTTGTCGCCCACCGCCGACCAGGTGGTGGCCAGGGCCATCTCGGCGGAGAGCGTGTCGGCGTGCTCGCTGCCGAGGGTGCGCTGGTAGCGGACCACGGTCCGCTCGATCAGCCGGTGCGCGTCGGCGAAGCGCCCGAGCTGACGCAGGGTGAGCGCCAACTCCTTCGCCGTCCGCAGGGTCTCCGGATGGTCCGCGCCGATCACCTTCTGCTGGATGGTGTAGGTGCGTTGCAGGACGCTGTGCGAGCGCCACAGCTCGCCGGTGTCGCGCAGGCCGCGCCCGTAGTTGCTGGCCGAGGCGAGAGTGGACGGATCCTCCTCACCGAAGCGGTCCCGCCGCCGCTCGTGGATGTGCTGGTCGAGGGCGGCGGCGCCACGGAAGTCACCGACCAGGCGCAGCGAGACGGCGAGGTTGTTCTCGGCGGTCAGCGTACGACCGCTGTCGTCGCCGAAGCTGCGCACGCTCAGCTCCAGGGTGCGCCGGTCCTGCGCCTCGGCCTCGTGGTAGAGGCCCTGGGCGCGCAGGTCGGCACCGAGACTGCGGGCCGTCATCAGGGTGTAGAGGTGCTCCTCGCCGAAGATCCGCCGCTGCCGGTCGTAGACGTCGCGGTCGATCTCGAACGCACCGTCGAAGTGGCTCTGCGCGCGGAGCACGTTCGCCAGGTGGAAGCGCATCCGCAGCTTGGTGGGATCGTCCTGGTCGGTGTCGCGCCACCCGGCCAGGGACTCCTCGGCCAGCGCGCGGCTGGTGTCGTAGTCGCCCCGGCGGTAGAGGTAGCGCACGATGTCCACGACGAGTTGCCGCGCCTCGTCCAGCGTGGACAGGTGCAGACCGCTGGGGCGGACGTGCGGCCACAGCTCCGCGTACCGGGGCCAGTTGACAGGCTTGTCGGGATCGCGGGGGCTGGCGGCGGCGAGCAGCAGTTGGGCCTCCCGGCGGGCCTCCTCGGGGTCGGCCAGCTGGTCCTGGATGACGAGCTGGACCAGCCGGTGGATCCGTACGGAGTTGTTCTCCGCGTCGACCTGGGCCAGGCCGTAGCGGCCCAGCTCGGCGGTGACCAGGCCCTGCAGGATCGGGTCGGTGAGCGTCGGGTCGATCGGGGCCATGAAACTGGCGAAGCGGTCACCGGTGAGCATGGCGACCGGGATGGGCTCCGGCGCGTAGAACGAGCACAGCTCCAGCAGCCGGGCCGCCGCCGGCTTCTCCTCGCGCAACTGGCCGAGGGTGAACAGCCAGGTCGCGGCGAGCGCCTTCGAATAGCCGGCGGACTGCCGGCCGTCGAGGATGCGCAGCAGGCCGGGGGTGTCCAGCGAGCTGAGGTACTTCTCCACCTGCATGGCGCTGGCCCGCAGGTACGCCGCGCCCTGCTCGACCGCGAGCGGCAGGTCGCCGAGTTTCTCGGCCACCTGGGCGGCCTCGTCGTCGGTGAGCCCGCGGACCCGGTCGCGCAGCAGTTGGACGCTCTCGGCGCGGTCGAAGACGGTCAGCTCGGTCGCGGTGGCGTACTCGCTCCAGCTCTGGTCTCGGGTCGTGAGCAGGACGTGGCCGGGGCCCTGCGGCAGCAGCGCCCGGGTGGCGTGGGTGGGCTTGTCGGCGTTGTCCAGGATGATCAGCCAGCGCCGGTCGGAGCCGGCGCGGCGCAGCGTGTCGAGCACCCGGCGGGCCGCCTCGGCGCCGCTGCCCGTGCCCAGCCCCATCGCCTGGCCGAGGTCGCCGAGGCCGCCGCGGATGCGGTCCTCGCTGTCCGCCGGGATCCACCAGACGAGGTCGTAGTCGCGGCCGAAGCGCAGCGCGTACTCGGCGGCGAGCTGGGTCTTACCGACACCGCCGAGGCCGTGTATGACCTGGGTGGCAGAGTCCGGCGAGGTGGTGAGCCGGTCACGCAACGCCTCGAGCTGGGCGGCGCGGCCGACGAACGGGGTGCCGTGCTGGCGGACGTTGGATATCGCCGGAAACGGGCCGGGGAACCGGCCGACCGCACGGCCACCGACGGTGACCGTGGGCGCTCCGGCCGCCTCCAGCAGCCGGGTCCGCGCGGTGGACGGGTCGACGTCCGTGAGGTCCACCGGGCTGTGATCGCTGTACGGGACGGTGAGCCGCGACTCGTCGACCCGCAGCGGCACCAGCACTCCCCCACCGCCGAGCTGGTCGCGGCCGGTGGCGGTCTTCCACACCTCACCGGCGAGGGAGGTGCCCGCGTAGTGCCTGGTGAGCACGGCCAGTACCCGGCTGGCGCCGCTGGCGGCCCGGTCGAACTCGGCCCGCCCGCCGGAGTGCAGCGGCACGTCCAGCGCTCGGCGATCCACCCGCAGCCCGGCGTCCTCCAACTGGTCGGTGATCCACTCGGCCCAGAGCCGGTCGGCGGAGGCGTAGCTGAGCAGCACCGCCTGCTCGGCGGTGAGCCGGCTGCGTTCGAATTCGGTGAGCGAGCGGCGTCGGTCCGGCTCGCGCATCGGGTGCAGCTGGGTGATCCGTCCGTTGGTGATCACCGAGGCGAGCTGCTCGTACGCGGCCAGCAGGGTGCCGACCTGCTCGGGCCGGTCGCCGAACGCGGCGAGGATCTCCTCGTAGGCGTAGAACGTGCGGTACGGCACCTCGATGGTGTTCCAGTAGCGGGCGGCCGCCGCGTCGGAGAGGTGATCGAGGAACGGGGCGAACTCGGCGCGGACCAGGTCCCGGCCGGTCTCCAGCTTGCGCAGTTCGGCGTCCTCCACGCGCATCGGCACCGGCAGCAGCAGCGGCGGGTCGTCCGGGCGCTGGCTGCGGATGGAGCGGGCGACCGCGGCGGCACCGCGGATGCTCTGGGTGGACATGGTGAAGCAGTTGACGACCAGGTCGGGCAGTTGCACGGTGCAGATGCCGGCGACGTCGCTGAGGCCGGTGCGGCTGTCGATCAGCACCACGTCGTACTCGGCGCGCATCTGTGCCCGCACGGCGTCGATGAACGACGCGCCGCCCTGCCGCTCGTAGAAGTTGGCCCAGTCGAAGGTGCTCACCAGCCGGGAGTACGCCGAGTCCTGCTGACCGGCGGCCACGAAGTCGATCACGCCGCCGTGGCTGAAGTCCCAGTTCAGCGAGACCGCCCGGCGTTGGATCTTGGCATGGCCGGTGAGGAGTTCCTGGGAGTCCTCGTCACGGTTGCGCTGCATCGTGGCGATCGAGTAATCCCAGATCATCTCGATGACGCCCGGGGTGGCGCGCAGCTCCTTGTCGCGCAGGAACGGATGGAGGTAGCGGTGCAGACCCGGAGACTCCAGGTCCCAGTCGACGACCAGCACCTGCAGTCCCTGGCTGGCCAGGATCCAGGCGACGTTGGCCAGCGCCATCGTGCGGCCGGTGCCGCCCTTGTACGAGTAGAAGGTCACGATCTGGCCGCGTGCCGTCTCGTTCACCGCCATGGCGTGCCTCTCCTAGGGACCTTCGAGGATCGGGCGTTGAGGCGAGCCGTCGGTGGGCGGCTCCTGGTAGACCGTGCCCGTGCGGTAGATCCGGCCCTGCTCGACCACCAGCACGTCCTCCAGTTCCTCCTGGAAGCGTGCGGACGTCGCGATCTGGGTGCGCCACACGTCGCGGGTGTTGTGCAGGACGTGGTGCGGAAGCACCCGGGCCAGGGTGTCCCACATCTTGCGGTTGCCGCCGGCAGCCGCGTCGTCGGCGGCCGTCCACGGCACCAGCACCGGCGCGCGCGGCGAGTCCACGTCACCGTCGTGGCGGATCAGGCTGACCTGGTAGCGCGGCAGGTCGGCGGACCAGACGTCGACCACCAGCACGACGATCTGGTTGTGCGCCCGCGCCCACTCCCGCACGGCCGCCAACTCCTCGGCGTCCTCCACCGTCCAGCCGTAGCTCTTGGTGGTGGCGATGGCCCCGGCCCAGCTGCCGATGGGAACCTCCAGCTCGGGCCGGTACGGACGCCAGTCCCGCGAGACCGCGCCGTAGCGGTCCTCGGCACCGGGCCGGCTGTCGGCCAGCTCGGCGGAGCTGCCGGCGACCAGCACGATGTGCACGTGCCGGGCGCTTGTCGCCCGCTGCACCGCCGTCGAGGCGGCCTGGCCGTGGTGTGCCTGTGGCCGCGCCGGCAGGTCGAAGGCGCTTGTCACCTTGGACAGCACGGGACGCTGCGCCGGCCGGTGCAGGATGTGGTCGCGGGCGGTCTGCACGATGTGCTTGGCGAGCGCGTCGACGAAGTCCTTGTACTCGTCCTCGTGCCGACGGCGCTGCTTGAGGGTGAGCAGGCCGTCCTGGGCGTAGACGGTGCCGGTCGGGAAGTTGCGGTACTGGAAGCCGGCGACAGCCTTCGGCAGCCTGTCGCACGGGATCCACTGCACAGGCACGATGGCGGGTGGACGGATGTGGAACTGCCGCTCGTGCTCGTCGATCCGGTCGGCGAAGACCCGGAACTCCCGACCGCAGTAGTCGCTGACCACGTACCGGGGGGAGGTGAGCGCGATCAGGCAGGCGCTGCTGGACAGCGCGTCGGACAACGCG
The DNA here is from genome assembly GCF_043197115.1 of Micromonospora sp. NPDC049275. NCBI lineage: Bacteria > Bacillati > Actinomycetota > Actinomycetes > Micromonosporales > Micromonosporaceae > Micromonospora > Micromonospora sp. NPDC049275. The sequence continues at coordinate 314,293 of NZ_JBICSN010000002.1, read as the reverse complement.
TCCGTCCAGGTGCTGCCGAGCAGGATCTGCCCGTCGATGAACCCCGCCTCGTCCCAGTGGACGGCGGCCAGCCCGGCCACCGCTTCACTGAGATCGCCGAAGAACGCCTGTATCTGACCGTTGCGGTTGTCCTCCTGGGCGTAGCTCAGGAAAAAGAGTGGCACGCCCGCCTCCGCTCACGGGTTCCACGACCGGTAGGCACAGTATAAGACCGTCGATGCCACCCCACCCGGACCGCGATCATCGGCGTGAGCGCGCGAAGAGTCATATGCCCGACGCTTTGGGGTAGACCGTGGCCGTGTCCGAGGGCTTGCGGGTGATCGTGGTCGGCGCCGGCTTCTCCGGTCTCGCCGCCGCCGCGGCGCTGCACCGGGCCGGTGCGCGCGTGCGGGTGCTGGAGGCCCGCGACCGCGTCGGCGGGCGGGTGCTGACCCGGTGGCTGCCCGACGGGACGCAGCTCGACCTGGGCGCCCAGTGGATCGGTCCGACCCAGGACCGGATGTACGCGCTGGTCGCCGAGCACGGGCTGGTCACCTTCGCCTCGGCGGCGCTCGGCGCGTCCACAGTCCTGTGGGCCGGCGAGCGGCGGACCGAACCGCCCGCGCAGGTTCCCCGGGTGCTCGACCTGCTCGACGGATACGCCGCCGGGCTGGACCCGGCCGCGCCGTGGAAAGCGCCGGAGGCCGCGCGGTGGGACGCCACGACGCTCGGCGGTTGGCTGCGCGCCACGGCTGGGGACGCCGACACGGCCGACTACCTGGGGCGACTGCTCGCCGGTGGGCTGCTGGCCACCGGCGCGGACGAGGTGTCCCTGCTGCACCTGCTCTTCTACCTGCGCGGCGCGGGCGGCACCGGGCCGCTGCTGGGCATGGCCGGCGGCGCGCAGCAGGACCGGATCGTGGGCGGTCCGCCGGCGCTGGCCGAGCGGATGGCGGCCGGGTTGCCACCGGGGACGCTGTGGCTGGGCGCCGCCGTGCGCGCGATCCGGCAGGACGCGGACGGGGTGACGGTGTGCACCGACGCCGGGCGCGTCGACGGCGACGCCGTGGTGGTCGCGCTGCCGCCGGCACTGGCCGGCCGGATCCGGTACGATCCGCCACTGCCGCCGCTGCGCGACGGCCTGACGCAGCGGATGCCGATGGGGTCGGCGTGGAAGGTGCACGCCGTCTACCCCGAGCCGTTCTGGCGAGCCGACGGGCGCTCCGGCGTGTCCACCAGCAGCTCCGGCCCGCTCACCGAGACCGTGGACAACTCCACGCCAACCTCGCCGCGCGGAGTGCTCACCGGGTTCAGCTACGCCGGCGACGCCGCCGCGCTGCGGGAGATGTCCCCGGCGCGACGGCGCGAGTGCGTCCTGGACGCCTTCGCCACAGTGGTCGGGCCGCGGGCGGTGGATCCGATCGCGCTCGTCGAGTACGACTGGTCGGCCGACGAGTGGACGCGGGGTTGTTTCTGCGGTGTCCTCACCCCGGGGGCCTGGCGCGTGTACGGGCCACGGCTGCGGACGCCGATCGGGCGGGTGCACTGGGCGGGCACCGAGACGGCGACCCGCTGGGCCGGCTACCTGGAGGGCGCGGTGCGTGCCGGGGAGCGCGCGGCGGCCGAGGTGTTGGCGTCCTGAGGATGTGACCGTGGCCGGCCCGGTCTTCGGCGGGACCGGGCCGGCCTCGGCCCTGGGTGCGACCCGCACCGGCCCGGTCCGATGAGTCGACCGGGCCGGCGCGGGCGCCCCGGTCAGGGGTAGGTGGTCAGGTACACCGTCTGGTTGGCCGCGTTCGCGGTGCCCCCGGCGTTGTTGATCACCCGATTGATGGTGCCGACGCCACCGAGCGAGACGGTGACCATGTTCGTGAAGCGCACGTTCGAGTTGACCGGCACCTCGAAGGACCGTTCCTCGACCACCGCGGGGTTGACGTTGAAGTAGCTGTAACTGCCCAGCCCGTACGCCTGGTGACTGGTCACCGAGTCGGCGACCTTGTACGCGGCGTAGCCCCTGGTCGGCCCGTTCATCCAGGCCGCCTGGTTCGGTACGTCGTAGGGCAGCTCGTTCTGGTAGAAGTACGTCCGGCCGCCGTTGCCGTTCCAGAGGGTCTGGTACTTCTGGTAGTGCTCGACGAAGAGGCCGTACATGGTGACGTTGTCGCCGTTGACGGTCAGCCCGGTGTCGGCGGTGTTCAGCGTCCACCCGGTGGGTACGCCCGAGGCGGCGTGATCGGCCCGCCACAGCCACATGTGGTCGCCGATCACGTTGTCGCTGTTGACGGTGAGCGTGTTGGTGGCCTTGCCGACGTGCGGGCCGCCGATGCGGAAGAACACGTCGTGCAGCGAGGTCGGGTTCGTGGCGTGGCTGGCGGACGAGCCGGACGGCCCGACCTCCATGAGCACCGGCGAGTTGGTCGTGCCGGCTTCGAACATCAGGCCGGCGACCTTGACGCCGTCCACATCGGCCACCCGCATGCCCACGCTGCCGTTGTCGGCCTGGATGGTGGCCAGGCCGAGGCCGAGGACGACCGTGTCGGCCCGGTTGATTTGGATCGGCTCGGTGACGTGGTGCACGCCCGGCGTGAAGAGCAGGTGCCTGCCCTGCGCGACCGCCGCGTTGATGGTCGCCGCGCTGGTGCCGGGCTGGACGACGTAGAACTGCGACAGCGAGATCGACGAGCCGGCCGGGGTCTTGTTGTACCAGCTCGTGCCGGTCGAGTTGGTGCGCAGCGCGGGTACGAAGACCCGGTACTCACCGGTGCCGTCGACGTACAGGAACGGCTTCTCCCGCACCTGCGGGGTCTGCGCGATGACCGTGTGCGACGGATTGGGGAAGCTCGGCGCCGGGGCACCGACGACGCCCTGGAACACCATGTTCCACACCGAGCCGGTCCAACCGTTGCCGAACTCGCTGTTGCGGGAGTACCACTGCTGCTGCGAGCCGGAGACGACCAGGCCGTCGATGCGGGTGTCGGCCAGCAGGCCGCCGCTGGACCAGCCGTCGCCGCCGTTCCAGAGCTGGATCTGGTTCTGCGCGCCGCGCAGGTGCATCCGCCGGTACGGAGCGGCCTGCGACACCGCCCAGCGCTCCACGGTCTGCCCGGCGGGCAGGGTCACCGAGAGGTTCTCCGCGGCCCGCCAGAAGTTCTGCGTGGCGTTGCCGCCCATCCAGAACGCCTCGGTGCGGACGTGGCCGTTGAGGTTGACGTCGTCGGGGCTCAGGCCCAGCCCGGCGACCTGGGTGAAGAAGCCGAGGTTGACGTCGGCGGTGTAGGTGCCCGGCTTGAACAGCACGGCGTAGCGCTGCGGGCCGAACTGGTTGGTCTCCTGCTGGGTGAAGAGGGTGTTCAGTCGACTCTGGATGGTCGACGTGGGCGTGCTGGGGTCGAAGACGTACGTGTTGGGCCCGAGGTTGGGGTTGTACGGGTCGGTGGTGCCGACCGGGGGTTCGGTGGTGCCGCCGCCTGTCGTGTTCACCGCCAGTTCCCAGAGCGAGTAGCCGTAGGCGGTGCCCCGGGCGGTGCCGTACACGCGCAGGTAGCGTCCGCTGCCGGCGACGGTGAGGCTCTGCGTGCCGCCGGTAGCTGTGGTGGTGGAGTACACGGTGGTCCAGGTGGACCCGTCGGTCGAGGTCTGGAGCTGGAAGGCCCGGGCGTACGCGGCCTCCCAGGTGAGCGTCACCCGGCAGATGGTGCGGGTGCTGCCGAGGTCGACGCGCAGCCACTGCGGGTCGCTGGCGGCGCTGGCCCAGCGGGTGCCGGTGTTGCCGTCGACGGCGGCGGACGCCGGGGTGCCGGCGTTCTCGGTGGACGAGGCGGTCACCGGGCTTCCCTGCGCGACGTTGGTGCTGCCGCAGGTGGACGTGCCGCCGCCGGTCTCCCCGTAGACCTGGAACTCCCAGAGCGAGTACCCGTAGGCGGTGCCCCGGGCGGTGCCGTACATGCGCACGTACCGGCCGGTGCCGGTGACGGTGAGGTTCTGGGTGCCGCCGACGCCTGTGCTGGTCGAGTAGACGGTGGTCCAGGTGGCGGCGTCGTTGGAGGTCTGGATCTGGAAGGCCCGACCGTAGGCACCCTCCCAGAGCAGGTTGACCTGGCTGATGGTCGCCTGGGCGCCCAGGTCGACCTGGAGCCACTGGGGGTCGCTGAACGCGCTGGCCCAGCGGGTGCCGGCGTTGCCGTCGACGGCGGCCGACGCGGGGGTGCCGGCGTTCTCGGTGGACGAGGCGGTCACCGGGCGACCCTGCGACAGCAGCGTGGGGGCGGCCTGCGCCGGGGCGGTGGCGACGGCCGGGGTCAGGGCCGCGACCAGTGTCACGGCGAGCCCGGCGAGGAGGTGCCGGACGACCCGCCGGGGACGCGGACGTACGGATGTAGCACGAGATGTCATGACATCGCCTGTCGATAGGGCGTTACGGACGCCATGCTGGTGGGGGATCGGATGTCGCCCGTGGTGCCGTGGGTGGTGGTGCCGCCGATGCGGCGCCGCAGGGCGGAGAGCGCTCTCGTAGGAGTGTTGCGGCGAGATTGCGGCGGCGTCAAGACATCGATCTATAACTTCGTTATTTATCCCGAGGTTCGGGTTTTGTGTAATTTGCCGTCGCGGACGGCGTCGTCCCGCTCAGCGGCGGACGCCGCCCTCGGTGAGGAAGCGGGCGATCGGGAGGGTCGCCGCGCCCAGGGCCACCGCGTCCACGCCGAGGCGGCACAGCTCGATCGACGCCTGCTCGTACGGCTGGCGCAGCGCCTGCCGACCGGCGGCCTCGCGGACGGCCGGCAGCAGGTCGCCCAGCACCATCGCCGCCCACCCGCCGAGGACCACCCGCTCCGGGTTGAAGAGGTTGATCAGGTTGGCCACCCCCGCGCCGAGGTAGCCCGCCGTGTCATCCAGCACCCGGCGAGCGGTGGCCGACGAGTCGGCGGCGGTGACAAGCGCGGAGAGCTGTGACTCCTCGTCCACCCCCGGCACCTGACGACCCCGACGCGCCTCGCGGTAACGGTCGATGATCGCCTCCGCCCCCACGTACGCCTCCAGGCAGCCGCGCGCGCCGCAGCGGCAGGCCCGGCCGCCGTACACCAGGGTGGTGTGCCCCCACTCCCCCGCACTGCTGGACGCCCCCCGGTAGGTGGCGCCGTTGGTCACCACTGCCGCGCCCACGCCGGAGCCGACGAGCGCGAAGACGGCGTGCCGGGCGCCGCGCCCGGCGCCGAACCACATCTCGGCCTGGCCGAGGGTCTTCGCGCCGTTGTCGATGTGCAGCGGCAGGTCGGTGCCCGCGCCGATGAGGCGTTCCAACGGCACCCGGTCCCAGCCGAGGGCCTGGGCGTGCACGACGGCCTCGACGCCCTGCTCGACCACCCCGGAGACGCCGATGCCGACGCCGAGGACGTCGGCGGTGGCCACCCGGGCCTGGCCGGTGACCGCCTCGATGCCGGCGAGCACGTGCCCGGCGACCACGGCCGGCTCGGTGCGTGCGGGATCGAGCGGGTACTCGATGCTGGCGAGCAGGCTCATCGCGAAGTCGAACAGCTCGACCCGGACCCGGGTCTCGCCGACGTCCACGCCGATCACGAAGGCGTACCGGGGGGCGACCCGCAGCAGCATGCTGGGGCGGCCACCGTCGGACTCGGCGGCGCCGGCCTCGGCCACGATGCCCTCGTCGATCAGGTCGGCCACCACGTTGCTCACCGCCGGCTGGCTCAGCCCGGTGCTGCGCACCAGGTCCTGCCGGGTGAGCGGCGCGTCGAGGAAGAGCTTCGTCAGCAGGGCGGACCTGTTGCGCAGCCGGACGCTCCGGTTGGTGGCTCGTGCCAGCTCCACTCGTCCCCTCGTTCCCGTCGGCCGTTGGTGGCGACTGTAACCGCACCGTGCTTGACGACCCACCGGCCAGCAACTTTAATGACGACATTCATTAAGCCGTGATGTAACTCCCGGGAAACGCCGACGGACCCCCGACGGCGCATCCGGAGAAACCCCGTCCGCAGCCGGCCACCGTCGCCACCCCTATCGACGACGACGGTCGGCGGACCCCCACCACGCACCGGAAGGGCTGACCGTGTCGAGACGACACCTCGGGATATTCACCGCCGCCGTACTGGCCGCCGCATCGCTTGCCGCCTGCGGCGGTTCCGGCGACGACTCCGCCGCATCGCCCAAGACCCTCACCTACTGGGCCAGCAACCAGGGCGCCAGCCTGGAGGCCGACAAGACCACTCTCCAGCCGGAGCTGGACAAGTTCGAGAAGCAGACCGGCATCAAGGTCAACCTCGAGGTGGTCCCCTGGTCGGACCTGCTCAACCGGCTGCTCGCCGCCGCCGCGTCGGGCAAGGGCCCGGACGTGGTGAACATCGGCAACACCTGGTCGGCGTCGCTGCAGGCCACCGGCGCGCTCGTCGAGTTCGACGACGCCACCCTGCAGGCCGTCGGCGGCAAGGACCGCATCGTGCCGGCCGCGCTCGCCGCCGCCGGGGCCCCCGGCAAGCCGCCGGCCGCCGTGCCGCTCTACAGCATGGCGTACAGCCTGTACTACAACAAGAAGGCGTTCGCCGACGCCGGCATCACCGCGCCGCCGACCACCTGGGAGCAGCTCGCCGAGGACGGCAAGAAGCTCACCAAGGGCGGCAAGTGGGGCCTGGCGATCGAGGGCGCGAACCCGTCGGAGAACGCGCACCACGCCTTCACCTTCAGCCAGCAGTACGGCGGCGACTGGTTCGACTCGGCCGGCAAGCCGACCTTCGACACCCCGCAGAACGTCTCGGCCATCAAGCGCTACGTCGACTTCATGGCAGCCGACAAGATCACCAACCCGAGCAACGCCGAGTACGCGCAGAACCAGTCGGTGTCCGACTTCGCCAACGGCAAGGCCGCCATGCTGCTCTGGCAGTCCGCCGGCTCGAACCTGAAGACGCAGAACATGCCCGCCGACGCGTACGGGGTGGCACCGGTGCCGTTCCTGGCCAGCCCGCCGGCCGGCGGGAAGAAGGTCAACAGCATGGTCGCCGGCATCAACATGGCGGTCTTCAAGCACACCAAGAACAAGGACGGCGCGCTGAGCTTCGTCAAGTTCATGACCAGCGACGAGGAGCAGACGCTGCTCAACAAGACGTACGGCTCGCTGCCGGCGGTGAAGACCGCGGGCGCCGACCCGGCGTTCAGCGCCCCGGAGCAGAAGAGCATCCAGGAGACGCTTGTCACCACCGCCGCCCCGCTGCCGCAGGTGCCCGACGAGAGCACCTTCGAGACCCTGGTCGGCACCGCCATGAAGGAGTTGTTCGCCGACGCGGCGAGCGGCAAGCCGGTCACCGAGCAGTCGGTGAAGGCGAAGCTGACCGACGCGCAGCAGAAGATGCGCTGACCCACGCAGCGCCGGTGGCCGTGGTCGGGCGACGAGCCCGGCCACGGCCACCGCCTCCGAGAGGACCCCGATGGCAACCAGCACCACCGCGCCGAACGCCGACCGGCGCGCACCCCGGGCCGGGTCACCCGCCCGGGAGGCCGCCCGCCGGCCGCGCGGCCCCCGCCGCTCGCTCCTGCCGTACCTGCTGCTCGCCCCGGCCATCGTGCTGGAACTCGCCATCCACGTGATTCCGATGGTGGTCGGGGTCTGGATGAGCCTGCTGGAGCTGACCCAGTTCCACATTCGGGACTGGTCCACCGCGCCCTTCGTCGGGCTGGAGAACTACCGCGCCACGCTCGACCTGAACAGCGCCGCCGGCAAGGAGCTGCTGCACTCGTTCTGGGTGACGCTTGTCTACAGCGTGCTCTCGGTCGGGTTCGCCTGGCTGCTCGGCATCGCGGCAGCCGTCGTGCTGCAGAAGCCGTTTCGCGGGCGGGCCATCCTGCGGGCGCTGTTCCTCACCCCGTACGCCCTGCCGGTCTACACCGCCGTGATCACCTGGAGTTTCCTGCTGCAGCGTGACACCGGCCTGGTCAACCACGTGCTCGTCGACCAGCTCGGACTGCTGAACGAGCGGCCGTTCTGGCTGATCGGCGACAACAGCTTCTGGTCGCTGCTGATCGTGTCGGTCTGGCGCAACTGGCCGTTCGCGTTCCTGTGCCTGATGGCCGGCCTGCAGAACGTGCCCGGCGAGCTGTACGAGGCCGCCGCGATCGACGGCGCCGGGTTCTGGCGCCGGCTGCGCTCGGTCACCCTGCCCATGCTGCGGCCGGTGAACCTGGTGCTGCTGCTGGTGCTGTTCCTGTGGACCTTCAACGACTTCAACACCCCGTACGTGCTCTTCGGCGGCTCCGCGCCCGAACAGGCCGACCTCATCTCCATCCACATCTACCGCAGCTCCTTCAAGACCTGGGACTTCGGGTCGGGCTCGGCGATGTCGGTGGCGCTGCTGCTGTTCCTGCTCGTCGTCTCGGCCGCGTACCTGCTGATCACCAACCGCCGGAGGGACGACCATGCGTGAGACCGCAGGTGAGCGCTGGGGCCGGCGCATCGTGCTGACCCTGCTCACCCTCTTCGTCGTTCTTCCGCTCTACGTGATGGTCACCTCGGCGGCGAAACCGTTGCGGGACGTGCAGAACGGCTTCACGTGGTGGCCCAGCCGGCCCACCCTGCAACCGTTCGTCGACATGTGGAGCACCGTGCCGCTGGCCCGCTACCTGGTCAACAGCCTGGTGGTGTCGAGCGTCGCGGCGGTCTGCTCGGTGGCCGTGGCGATCTTCGCGGCGTTCGCGGTCAGCCGGTACCGGTTCCGCGGCCGGGGCGTCTTCTCGGTGACGGTGCTGTCCACCCAGATGTTCCCCGGCATCCTGTTCCTGCTGCCGCTGTTCCTCATCTACGTCAACCTGGGCAACGCCACGGGCATCGAGCTGTACGCCAGTCGTACCGGCCTGATCATCACGTACCTGACCTTCTCGCTGCCGTTCTCGATCTGGATGCTTGTCGGCTACTTCGACTCGATTCCCCGCGGGCTGGACGAGGCGGCGCAGGTCGACGGGGCGGGTCCGCTGCGCATCCTGTTCCGGGTCATCCTGCCGGCCGCCGTGCCCGGCGTGGTCGCGGTGACCGTGTACGCGTTCATGACGGCCTGGGGTGAGGTGCTGTTCGCCTCGGTGATGACCGACGAGGGCAGCCGCACCCTGGCCGTCGGCCTGCAGGGCTACTCCACCCAGTTCAACGTCTACTGGAACCAGATCATGGCGGCCTCGCTGGTGGTCAGCATCCCGGTCGTCGCCGGATTCCTGGCCCTGCAGCGCTACTTCGTCGCCGGCCTCACCGCCGGTGCCGTCAAGTGACTCACCCACACCCAGAGGAGAACCGACCCGTGCCCGACCTGTCCAAGCTGCCAGCCGACTTCCTCTGGGGCGTCGCCACGGCGGCGTACCAGATCGAGGGGGCCGTCGACGTCGACGGCCGGTCGCCGTCCATCTGGGACACCTTCTCGGCGACCCCCGGCACTGTCGACAACGGCGACACCGGCGCGGTGGCCTGCGACCACTACCACAGGTGGCCGGACGACCTGGCGCTGCTGCGCCGGCTCGGCGTGGACGCGTACCGGTTCTCGGTGGCCTGGCCCCGGGTGATGCCCGACGGCGTCGGTCGGGTCAACCCCGCCGGGCTGGACTTCTACGACCGGCTCGTCGACACGCTGCTCGCCGACGGGGTCCGGCCGTTCGTCACGCTCTACCACTGGGATCTGCCGCAGGTGCTCCAGGATCGGGGTGGCTGGCCGGAGCGCGCCACCGCCGAGGCGTTCGCCGAGTACGCGGCGGTGGTCGCCGCCCGCCTCGGCGACCGGGTGGCCGACTGGAACACTGTCAACGAGCCGCTCTGCGTGTGCTGGATCGGGCACCTGGACGGAAACATGGCCCCCGGCGAGCGGGACCTGACCCGCGCCGTGCACGCCTCGCACCACGCGCTGCTCGGGCACGGCCTGGCCACCCAGGCGATCCGGGCCAACGCCGCCCGAGAGGCGTCGATCGGTCTGGTGCTCAACCTCAGCCCGATCGAGCCGGCGACCGACCGACCCGAGGACGTCGCGGCGGCGCGGCGGGCCGACGGGCACGTCAACCGCTGGTGGCTGGACCCGATCCACGGGCGCGGCTACCCCGCGGACATGATCGCCACGTACGGCGTCGAGCCGCCGGTACGCGGTGACGACCTGGCGGTGATCGCCACGCCCACCGATTTCCTCGGCGTGAACTACTACTTCCGCCAACTGGTCGTCGACGACCCGACCGGCCCGGCGCCGTACGCGAAGCAGGTGCCGGTGCCCGGCTCGGTGGAGACGGCGATGGGCTGGGAGGTGTGCCCGGCGGGCCTGGAGCGGCTGCTCGTCGACGTGCACGAGGAGTACCGGCCGGGCCGGATCATCGTCACCGAGAGCGGCTCGGCGTGGCCGGACGAGGTCACCGCCGACGGCACGGTCGAGGACAAGGAGCGCACCGACCACCTGGAGCAGCACCTGGCGGCGTGCGCGTCGGCGGTGGCCCGGGGTGTGCCGCTGGACGGCTACTTCGTGTGGTCGCTGCTGGACAACTTCGAGTGGGCGTACGGCTACGACAAGCGCTTCGGGCTGGTGCACGTCGACTACGCCACCCAGCGGCGGACCGTAAAGGCCAGCGGCCTGCGCTACGCGGAGCTGATCCGCGCCCACCAACGCCTCGCCCGAACCACCGACGCGACAGCGCCGGTGGCCTGAGACGGGGGCCGGCGGGGATCCCCGGGCGCCGCATCCGGTGGCGCCCGGGGCACGTCGGGCAGGCTCTATGCGTAATTCGCCCGCTTATGTGCCACTGCCGCTAGTCTGGGCCGGTGCGGGGCGGACCGGAGAACGAGACGACTACCGACGAGCGTCACTCGTCCCGGGTGGCGTTCGAGGTCAACGGTGACCGGCGGGAGCTGACGCTTGACAACCGCACCACCCTGCTCGACGCGCTGCGCGAGCACCTGGGCCTGACCGGGGCGAAGAAGGGCTGCGACCACGGCCAGTGCGGCTCCTGCACCGTGCTGCTGGACGGCCGCCGGGCAAAGAGCTGCCTCGTCCTCACGGTCACGGTGGACGGCCGGTCGGTGCTGACCGTCGAGGGGCTCGCCGGTCCGGACGAGCTGTCCCCGTTGCAGGCCGCGTTCATCGCCCACGACGCGTTCCAGTGTGGGTACTGCACCCCCGGGCAGCTCTGCTCCGCCCGGGGCATGCTCGACGAGGTCGCCCGCGGCTGGCCCAGCGCGGTCACCGACGACCTCGACTCGCCGCCCGAGCTGACCGACGCCGAGATCCGGGAGCGGATGGCCGGCAACCTCTGCCGCTGCGCCGCGTACCCACACATCGTCGCGGCCATCCGCGAGACGGCGGCCACGCCGTGAGGCCGTTCCGCTACCACCGGCCGGCCGACGTGGCCGACGCCGTCGCCGTGCTGGCCGGCGAGCCGCACGCCGCGTACCTGGGTGGCGGGACCAACCTGGTGGACCTGATGAAGCTCGGGGTGCAGCGGCCCGACGTACTGGTCGACGTCACCCGGCTGCCCCTGGACGCGGTCCAGGAGCTGCCCGACGGCGGGCTGCGGATCGGCGCGACGGTGCGCAACAGCGACCTCGCCGCCCACCCGGCGGTCCGCCGCGACTACCCGGTGCTGGCCCGCGCCCTGCTCGCCGCCGCGTCCGGCCAGCTGCGCAACCTGGCCACCACCGGCGGCAACCTGCTGCAACGCACCCGCTGCGTCTACTTCCAGGACACCGGCAAGGCGTGCAACAAGCGCGACCCGGGCAGCGGCTGCGCCGCCCTGCACGGGCAGAACCGCGACCTGGCCGTGCTGGACTGGTCCGAGCAGTGCGTCGCCACCCACCCGTCGGACCTGGCGGTCGCCCTCGCCGCGCTGGACGCCGTGGTGAAGGTGCACGACGCCGACGGCGCCCGCGACGTCCCGCTCGCCACGCTCTACCGCTCCCCCGGCACGCATCCGGAGCGGGAGACCACCCTGGCACGTGGCGCGTTGATCACCGCCGTACGCCTGCCGGCGCTGCCGGCCGCGCGCCGCTCGGCGTACCTCAAGGTGCGCGACCGGGCCTCGTTCGCCTTCGCGGCCGGCTCGGTGGCAGCGGTCCTCGACCTCGACGGCGACGTGGTCCGCGACGTCCGCCTGGCGTACGGCGCGGTGGCGCACCGGCCGTGGCGGGCGTACCGGGCGGAGGAGGAGTTGCGGGGTCGCCCGTTCAGCCCGGAACTGGCGGCGCGGGCCGCCGACGCCGAGCTGGCCGAGGCGCGACCGTTGCGGCACAACGGCTTCAAGCTGCCGCTGACCCGGGCCATCACGGTGCGGGTGCTCACCGAACTGGCGACGTCGTGAGCGCCGGGGCGGTCGGCCGGGCGTACCCCCGGCTGGAGGGTCGGGAGAAGGTCACCGGCACGGCCCGGTACGCGGTGGAGTACCCGACCGACGACGTCACCTACGGCTGGGTGGTGCCGGCGACCGTGGTCCGGGGCCGGATCACCCGCGTCGACGCGGACGAGGCGCTCGCGTCACCAGGCGTGCTGGCGGTGCTGCACCACGACAACGCGCCCCGGATCGCGCCCGGCCCGCAGCCGGAGCTGTGGCTGTTGCAGGAGCCCGCGGTGCACTACCGGGGGCAGTACGTCGCCGTGGTGGTGGCCACCAGCCTGGAGGCGGCCCGGGAGGGGGCCCGACTGCTCCGGATCGACTACGACACCGGCCCGCACAGCACCGTGCTCACCGACGACCATCCCGGCCTGTACAAACCGGAGCACGTCAACCCCAGCTACCCGACGGACACCGTCGAGGGCGACTTCGACGCCGGGTACGCGGCGGCGCCGGTGCGCGTGGACGCCACCTACCGGACGCCTGCGTACCACAACAACCCGATGGAGCCGCACGCGACGACGGCACGGTGGCAGGACGGACGGCTGCTGGTGCACGACTCCACCCAGGGCGCCGCGCCCGTGCAGGCGACGCTTGCCGAGCTGTTCGAGCTGCCCCGGGAGTCGGTACGGGTCATCGCCGAGCACGTGGGCGGCGGCTTCGGCAGCAAGGGGTACGCGAAGGCGTCCGTCGTGCTCGCCGCGCTCGCCGCCCGGCACGTGGACCGCCCGGTCAAACTGGCGTTGACCCGCCAGCAACTGTTCGGGCCGATCGGCTACCGCACCCCCAGCATCCAACGGGTCCGTCTCGCCGCCGACGCCGACGGGCGACTCACCGCGGTCTGCCATGACGCGATCAGCCAGACGTCGACCATCCGGGAGTTCGCCGAGCAGATAGCCGTCTACACCCGCAGCATGTACGCGGCGCCGCACCGGCGCACCACCCACCGACTGGTACGCCTCGACGTGCCCACGCCGTTCTGGATGCGCGCGCCCGGCGAGTGCCCCGGCGCGTACGCCCTGGAGTCGGCGATGGACGAGCTGGCGATCGCGGCCGGCGTCGACCCGGTGGACCTGCGGATCCGCAACGACGCGGCGGTCGACCCCGACCAGGGGCGACCGTTCACCAGCCGCAACCTCGTGGCCTGCCTGCGCGATGGGGCGCAGCGCTTCGGCTGGACCGGCAGGGATCCGACCCCCCGGGCCCGGCGCGACGGGCGCTGGCTGATCGGCACCGGGGTGGCCGGGTCGAGCTATCCGGCCCGGGCGAGGCCGTCGTCGGCGTCGGTGACCGCCCGGCCCGACGGCAGTTTCCTGGCCCGGATCGACGCCACCGACATCGGCACCGGCGCGCGGACGGCCCTCTGGCAGGTGGCCGCCGACGCGCTCGGGGTGCCGCCCGAACGGGTCGAGATCCGCATCGGCGACACCGACCTTCCGGTGGCCCCGCTGGCGGGTGGCTCGATGGGCACCGCCTCGTGGAGCTGGGCCGTGATCCGGGCCTGCGAGGCGCTGCGGAGCAAGCTCCGCGACGGTGTGCCGCCGGGTACCGAGGTCAGCGCCGAGGCGGACACCACCGACGAGGTGGGCGGGCAGCCCGAGCTACCCCGGTACGCGTACGGGGCGCAGTTCGTCGAGGTGCGGGTGGACGCGGACACCGGCGAGGTGCGGGTGAACCGGATGCTCGGCGTGTTCGCTGCCGGCCGGGTGGTGAATCCGACGACGGCGCGCAGCCAGCTCATCGGCGGCATGACGATGGGGCTGTCGATGGCGCTGCACGAGGAGGGTCTGCTCGACGAGCGCTACGGCGACTGGGTGAACCACGACCTGGCCACGTACCACATCACCGGCTGCGCGGACGTCGAGTCCGTCGAGGCGTACTGGCTGGACGAGTCCGACGACGAGCTGAACCCGGCCGGGGTGAAGGGCATCGGCGAGATCGGCATCGTGGGCGCCGCGGCGGCGGTCGCCAACGCGGTGCACCACGCCACCGGCGTCCGCGTGCGGGACCTGCCGGTCCGCCTCGACAAGCTGGTCGGAGTTTCAGGCTTGGCTTAAATAAGCCTGTGGTGATATAACTGTCGCCGTGCACGCCTTCGACGTACTGGGCGACCCGGTCCGGCGCCGCATCCTGGAGCTGCTCGCCGACGGCGAGCAGACCGCGGGCGCGGTCAGCGCCGTCATCCGCGACGAGTTCGGCATCTCCCAGCCCGCCGTGTCACAACACCTCAAAGTGTTGCGGGACAACGGCTTCGCCACCGTGCGGCCGGAGGGCGCCCGACGGCTGTACGCGGTGGACCCGCGCCCGTTGCGCGAGGTCGACGGATGGTTGGAGCACTTCCGCCGGTTCTGGGCGCCACCCCTGGCGGCACTCGCCACCGAGCTGGCCCGGGGCCGACGCGAGCGTCGCCTGCGCGGGCCCGCCGACCCACCCGACGAGAGGAACACCTGATGTTCGACGCGACCGAGCAGATCAACGCCGTCCAGCGGCAGGTCGGCAGCCGCACCCTGGAGGCCGGCGAGGCCCGGGTGACCACGATCAGCCAGACCTACCAGGCGACGGCCGACGATCTGTGGGACGCCTGCACCAACGTCGAGCGCATCCCGCGCTGGTTCCTGCCGATAAGCGGCGACCTGCGGTTGGGTGGGACGTACCAGCTCCAGGGCAACGCCGGCGGCACCATCGAGAGCTGCGAGCCCCCGCACCGCTTCACCGCCACCTGGGAGATGGGCGGCGACGTGAGCTGGATCGAAGTGCGGGTCACGCCTGTCGGCGACGAGCGGGCCCGCCTCGACCTCGACCACATCGCGCACGTCGACCAGGACCGGTGGGCGCAGTTCGGGCCGGGCGCCGTCGGCGTCGGCTGGGACCTGGGCCTGCTCGGTCTGGCCACGTACCTCTCCGGCGACGGCAGCGGTGTCCGACCGGAGGACAGCGCCGAGTGGGTCGCCTCCGCCGAGGGCCGACGCGCCATGGAGCTGAGCAGCCAGCTCTGGTGCGAGGCGAGCATCGCCGCCGGCACCGACCCCGACGAGGCCAAGGCCGCCGCGGAGCGCACCACCGCCTTCTACACGGGCGTCCCGCAGGCCTGAGCAGCTCCGACGACGGCGGTCCGGGTAACGTGCTGCGCCATGACCGGTACGCCGTACTCGCACTGCTCCTACTGCGGCGCCGCCTACCCGGCGGCGGCCGGGTGGCCGCGGGTCTGCGCGGTCTGCGGCGAGACCGTCTGGCGCAACCCACTACCCGTCGCGGTGGCGGTGCTCCCGGTCCGCACCGCCGACGGCCTGGGCGTGGTGGTCGTCCGGCGGGACATCGAACCGGCCCGCGGGCAGCTCGCGCTGCCCGGCGGATTCATCGAGTACGGCGAGGAGTGGTCCGACGCGCTCGTTCGTGAGCTGCGGGAGGAGACCGGGCTGGTCGCGGCGGCCGAGGATGCCCGGCTCCTCGCCGTGCGCGGCGCCCCGGCGGGCGGCACCATGATGGTGTTCGGGGTGCTTCCCGAGCGGGCTGTCGAGGACCTGCCGCCGTCGGCGCCCACCGAGGAGGCGACCGAGTGGCTGGTGCTCACCGACCCGGTCGAGCTGGCGTTCTCCACCCACACCCGGGTCCTGGCCGACGTCCTCAACGGCTGACGCAGGGCCCGCGTGGGGTGGGGTCAGTGGCTCGCGGCGTCGGTGGCGCCGGCCCGGTAGCCGCTGGCCTGCAGCTCGAACAGCTCGCGGTAGAGGCCGCCGGCCGCCATCAGCTCGTCGTGGTTGCCCTCCTGGATGAGGCGACCCCGGTCCATGACGAAGATCCGGTCGGCGTGCCGGACGTTGGCCAGCCGGTGGGTGATCAGGACCACCGCCCGGTCGGGTCGACGGCGCAGGTGCTGGAACAGGGCGTGCTCGGCGCGGGCGTCCAGGGCGGCCGACGGCTCGTCGCAGATCAGCAGGGCGGCATCGCGATAGAGGCCGCGCGCGGCGACCAGCCGCTGCCACTGCCCGCCGGACAGCTCATGACCGTTCTTGAACTCCCGGTCGAGCAGGGTGTCGTAGCCGTGCGGCAGACCGACGATCATGTCGTGGGCCGCGGCCGCGTCGGCGGCCTCCTGCACATCGGGGCCGGGGTGCTCGGGCGTACGGTCGTGCCGGCCCACCCGGATGTTCTGCCCGGCCGTGAACGGGAACTTCCAGTACTCCTGCGTCATCACGGCCACCTGCCCGCCGAGCGTGCGCGGATCCAGCTCGGCGGCGTCGACGTCGTCCCAGCGGATCGTCCCACCGGTCGGCCGGTAGAGCCCGGCGATCAACTTGGCCAGGGTGGTCTTGCCGGAGCCGTTCTCGCCGACCAGCGCGATCACCTCACCGCGCCGGATCGTCAGGCTGACCCGGTCCACCGCAGGCGCGTCGGTGTCGGGGTAGCGCAGGCTCACCTCGTCGAGGTCGATCGTCTCGACGCCGTCGACAGTCCGATCACCGCCGACGGGCACCCGGCCCTGCGCCCGCGTCAGGAAGTCCCGGTAGTCCTGGTAGTAGAGGGCGTCCTCGTACAGCGAGTTGGTGGCGACGACGGCGACGCCCAGGCTGGTCCGCGCGGACTGCAGGGCGAGCAGGGCGGTGGCCGCGGCGGCGAGGGCGACCATGCCGGCGAGGAGCAGCCCGCCGAGCACGGCGTACACCCCGAAGGTGGCCAGGCCCGCCACTGTGGCGCCGGCCACGCGGGTGCCGGTCTGCGAGCGGACCAGCCGCAGCTGGGCGCGGGTCTCGACGGCCATCACCGCGCGGTACTCGGCGAGCAGGAAGTCGCGCATCTGGTAGGCGCGCACCTCGGCGGCGGTGTGCCGGTTGGCCATCAGGTGGGCGAGCATCCACATCCGCCGCCGGCGGGTGATGCGCGCCAGCATCGCCAGGTACTCCCGGCGGGCCATCCGCACCGCGGTGATCGCCTGGGGCACGGCCGCGAGCAGCAGGCAGGGCAGCAGCAGCGGCTGGATGACAGTCACGGCCACGGCGGTGGCGAGCATCCCGACCACGCCGGTGACCAGATTGACGGTGTGGTCGACGATCCACGCCGCCTCGCCCATCCCCCGGTCGCGGACCCGGTCCATCTCCTCGGCGAACCCGGCGTCGTCGAACGCGGCCAGGTCCACGGCGGTGGTGGCCTCGAACAGCCGCAGCTCCACCTGGTAGTTGATCTGCGGGGTGAGCCGCGCCTGGGCCCAACCGGCCGCGATCGTCAGACCGCCGCGCGCCGAGACCGCCGCCGCGGCCACGACAAGTGCCGGCAGGGCGGAGCGCACCCGGTCCGGGGTGGGCCCGGCGGCGAAGAGTTCCCGCAGCACGGTGGTCGTGGCGAGCAGGCCGAAAGTGGTCATCACCCCGGCGGCGACGTTCAGGCCGATGGAGGCGACGGTGTCCACGCGGTTGGTGGTCCAGGCCAGCGCCACCGCCTCACGGACGAGTCGGGGCAGTCGTCGGGCCACGGCCCAGAAGCTGGTGTGCGCGAACGTGGTGGCATGGTGCATCCACGCGGCGTCCTCCAACTCCGGCAGCATGGAGGCGTCGTCGGGCGGGTCGAGCGGCTGGTCGTCGTCGTGGGGCGCGGTGCGCGGGCGGGCCATCGAGTCCACGGACGCTCCTCGGGGGGAGGGAAGCACGAACGCCGCCCGAGACTACTGCCCGCGACTTGCCGATGTCTCTAGGTAGTCGGCGCGTCGTACGGGTGTTTCACAAACTCGGCGTCACGTCCTCGGTGATCGGCAGCAGCACCCGGAACGTGGTGTTCCCGGGCTCGGTCTCCACCCGGATGTCGCCGTGGTGCTTGTTGACCACGATCCGGTACGAGATGTCCAGCCCCAGACCCGTGCCCGCGCCGACCGGCTTCGTGGTGAAGAACGGCTCGAAGATGCGCGGGCGCACCTCGGGCGGGATACCGGGACCGGTGTCGCTGATCTCCACCGCCAGCAGGTCTCCGACCTGGCCGGTGCGGACGGTCAGCACGCCCTTCTCCCCCATCGCGCCGAGCGCGTTGTCGATCAGGTTCGTCCACACCTGGTTCAGCTCGGCCGCGTACGCCGGGATCGGCGGGAGCGACCTGTCGTACTCGCGGACGAGCTTGACCTCGGCGGGGATCTTGCCCTTGAACATGACAAGCGTGGCGTCGAGCAGGTCGTGCACGTCCACCACCAGGTGCGGCGCGCGGTCCAGCTGGGAGTACTGCTTGGCGGCACCCACCAGCCCGGAGATCCGGGTGACCGCGTCGCCGATCTCGCGCATCAGCAGCTCGGTGTCGACGGTGTAGGAGAGCCACCGCACCGCGGCCTCCAGGTCCGCCGGGCCGACGGCAGCCTTCACCTGCCCGAGCCAGGCCGTGTCCAGACCCCCGGCGACCAGGATGGGCGCCAGGTCCCAGGCGCCGCCCACGCCGTGCTCCTCCAGCCAGTCGGTGAGGGTGTCCTCGGCGTCGGCGGTGGCCATCGGGGTCAGCTTCGGCGCGGTGGCCACCCGCGCCACCGCCTCCTCCTGCAACGAGACAAGGCCGTGCAGCGCCCTACCGTCGAGCCGGCCGTCGGCGATCATGGCGAGCTTGTGCCGCATGCCCGCGACCCGATCACGCAGCACCGACGTGGCCCGCACCGCCGCCGCGGCCGGGTTGTTGAGCTCGTGGGTCAGTCCCGCCGACAGCGAACCGAGCGCCAACAGCCGCTCCCGTTCGCCGACGATGGTCTGGCTGTTCCGCAGGCCGAGGAACAGCCCCTCCAGCAGGTGCATGGGCATCGGGAACCAGGACCGCAGGGCGTACGCGAAGTCCTCCGCCGGCAGCACGAAGAAGTCCGAGTCGACGAGCGCCCGCATGCTGTTGCGGTAGATCTGGTCGACCTGGTCCCCCAGGTACGCCTGGACCGCCCCGCCGTACACCCCACGCTGGTCGGTGCGACTGACCTCGATGTCGTCGCCGCGCACCTGCCGGCTCAGCGCCACCGCGCCACGCAGCAACACGAAGAAGCAGGTGCCGGGCTCACCCTCGGCGTACACCAGGGTGCCGCCGGCACGTTGCTCGACGCGCCCGCGCTCCGCCAGCCAGGCGCGCTGGGAGTCGTCGAGGGACTCGAACAGGAACAGGTCACGCAGCTGCGCGGGCGTCAACCGCTCCGACGGGGTGGTCATGAGGACTCCTTTGTTCGCGACTGCGGGGCTCGCAAAACCGGCTCACTCCTCGCGCTCACTGGGCCTCCAGGTAGCGGTGCACGAGCGAGACGGCCATCGCGCCCTCGCCGACGGCCGAGGCAACCCGCTTGACCGACTCGGCGCGGACGTCCCCGGCGGCGAAGACCCCCGGCACGCTGGTCTCCAGGTGGTACGGGTCGCGCGACAGCGACCAACCGGCCGGACGCCTACCACCGGCCAACAGGTCCGGGCCGGTGACGATGAAGCCGCGCCCGTCGCGGACGAGCACCCCGTCCAGCCAGTCCGTGCGGGGCTCGGCGCCGATGAAGATGAACAGCCAGGACGTGTCGACCGAGCGGGCCTGCCCGGTGCGGGTGTCGCAGAGGGTGAGCTGTTGCAGGTGGTCCTGCCCGGTGCCGCCGACCACCGCCGTGTGCGGGTGCACGGTGATCCGGTCGATGCGCTCCAGCTGGTCGATCAGGTAACGCGACATCGACGCCGTGAGGTCCGCGCCGCGGATCAGCAGGTGGACGCGGGCGGCGTACCGGGAGAAGTGCACGGCGGCCTGGCCGGCCGAGTTGGCCCCGCCCACGATGTAGACGTCCTGGTCGACACAACTGGGCGCCTCGGTGGCGGCGGCCCCGTAGAACACCCCCCGGCCGGTGAAGTCGGCAAGCCCCGGCGCGTCGAGCACCCGGTAGGAGACCCCGGTGGCCAGCACCACTGTGTGCGCGGCGATCTCGCTGCCGTCGCCGAAACGCAGCAGCCGGGCCCCGCCGGCCTCGCTCAGGCCGACCACCTCCCGGGCGCTGAGCAGCTCGGCGCCGAACTTCACCGCCTGCCGTCGGGCCCGGTCGGTCAGCTGCGCGCCGGAGACGCCGTCGGGAAAGCCCAGGTAGTTCTCGATCCGGCTGCTCTGCCCGGCCTGCCCGCCTGTCGCCCGCCGCTCGACGAGGACGGTGCGCAGCCCCTCCGACGCGCCGTACACGGCCGAGCCCAGGCCCGCCGGACCGCCGCCGATCACCACGAGGTCGTAGAAGTCGGACGCCGGCACCACCGTCAGCCCGGCCAGCGCCGCCAGCTCGGTCTCGTTGGGGGCCACCAGAGCCTTGCCCTCGGCGGTCACCACCAGGGGTACGTCCGCCTCGGTGGCCCCGGCCGCGTCGAGCAGGCGGGCGCCCTCCGGGTCGTCGGACAGCAACCAGCGGTACGGCACGAGGTTGCGGGCCAGGAAGTCACGGACCTTGAACGACGGCGCCGACCAGCGGTGCCCCACGACCCGAATCTCGGTGGTCGCCGCGTCCGGGGTGACCGACCACGCCTCCAGCAGGCCGTCGACCACCGGATACAGCTTCTCCTCCGGCGGGTGCCAGGGCTTGAGCAGGTAGTGGTCCAGATCGACCACGTTTATCGCCTCGATCGCCGCGTCGGTGTCGGCGTACGCGGTGAGCAGCACCCGGCGGGCGGCCGGGAAGATGTCCATGGCGGCCTCGAGGAACTCGACGCCTGTCATCTCCGGCATCCGATGGTCGGCCAGCAGCAGCGCCACCTGCTCACCGCGCAGCTTGACCTCCCGCAGCGCGTCCAGGGCCTCCGGCCCCGAGGCGGCGCGCAGCACCCGGTAACGGTCGCCGTAGCGGCGCCGGATGTCGCGGGCAACCGCCCGGGACACCGCGGGATCGTCGTCGACGGTCAGGATCACCGGGTTTGCCATGGCGCCAATAGAACCACCCTCCGGGGCCCGGTCGCACCACCACGTGGGCGGCGACGCATGGTTGACCCGGCCCGGGACGGGTAAGCCGCACCGCCGCGCGGGCGGCCAGGATCGCCGACCGGCCGGCGGTCGCACACCTCGGGGGGCCCATGGCGGACGCGTCGCCGACCGAACCCACGATGTCGGGTCGGGTCGTGGAGCTGCGGGTGCACGGCGTGTCCGGGGCGAGCGCCGACCAGGTGCTCAACCGACCGCACGTGCACCAGGTCGCCGGGGACCGCAGCGGAGGGTTCTTCCGCCCGCGTCCGGGCTACCCGGACTCGACAGGCACGGACGGGATCACGCTGGAGGCGTACCGCTGGAGCGATCTGCCGTCCGGCACCGCCGTGCGGACGCTGTCGCTGGTGTTCCTGCTGCCGTTCATGCTCTGCAACGTGGCGCTCTGGATGCGCCCGGCGAGCCTCTCGGGGAAGCACGTCATCGTCGCGCTGTGCCGGGTGCTCGCGCTCACCCTCACGATGCTCTACGTGCTCTCCATCGTCGGGATGGCTGTGGACCTCATCGCCTGGCGCTGCATGGGCGCCCCGACCTGCACGGCCGGACGGAGCTGGCTCTCCTGGCTCGGCGGCCGTCCGCCCGGGATACGGCTGGGCGTGGCGGCCCTGGTGCCGGTCGCCGCCATCGGGATCGTGTGGTGGCTCGGCGCGCGGCCCAGCCACTCGTTCGACGCCTTCCGCACCGGGGCGACCCAGGAGACCTCCGCCCAGCACCTGAGCGCGGTCGGCCAGTGGGACGGCAGCCCGGTGGTGGGGCGGCTGCGCTCGGTGCACGTCGCGGCCGCGTTCGCCACGCTGGACGGGAGCCTGCTGGCCGCCTGGGACAGCCAGAACGAGTCGGTGGTGCGGGCCGCGCTGGCGGTCGCGACCGGGGCCGTGCTGCTCGCCTGCGTGGTCCTGCTGACGAAGGTGCGGGACATGGACCGGCCCAGCCCGGTGCCCCGGCTGGAGGCGGTCACGCGTGGGCTCCGCACGATCGCCTGCGGCCTGACGATCCTGGTGATCGCGTACACCCTGACCAGCCACGAGCCGTGGCCGCGAAGCAGGATGCTGCCCGGGTACAGCGCCACGGTGGCGTGGCTGTTCGTCAGCCAGACCGTGCTGCTGGTGATCCTCGCGGCGGTGGTGATCTGGGGGCGCGGCCGGGGGCGACGCCCCGACGGGCAGCGGCTCCCGCGGCTGCGCGCCATGGGCGCTCCGGTCTTCGTCACGATCGGCGCCGGGCTCGCGGTGGCGTTCTCCGCCGAGTTGGTCTACCGGATGGCCGACGTGTTGGACCGCGACGGTGGGCGCAATGCGCAGGAGGCGTTCGGCCCGCCGCTGGCGTACAAGTGGGCGATCTTCGGGTTTTTCCTGGCCGTGCTGGCCGCGCTGCTGGTGGGCGCGCTTGTCACAGTGGCCACCCGCCGCAGCCGGTGGCGGGCCGCGCGGGCGATCGTGGCCGCCGACTTTCCGCACGCGCCGCCGGAGGCGGCGGGGCGGCTGCGCCGGGTCGAGCAGGCGGTCGCCCGGGCCCGGTTCACCGAACGGCTGGAACCCCTCACCGTGGTCTACGCCGCGTCCGCCGCGCTCGGACTGGCCACCAGCCTGCTCGGCCTGCTCCAGCTCTATCCCGGGGACGTGTTCCAGCGGTACGTCGGCGTGCCCGAGAGCCTCGTCAACTTTCTCATCGGAGCGGGCAGCTACGCGATCGCCGCGATCCTGGTCGGGCTCGTGATCGGCGGCATCTTCGCCTACCGGACGGCCGGGTTCCGGCGGTACGTGGGCGTCCTGTGGGACCTGGGCACCTTCTGGCCCCGGGGGGCGCATCCCTTCGCCCCGCCCTGCTACGCCGAACGGGCCGTGCCGGAGCTGACCAAGCGGATCACCTACCTCGTGGACCAGGGCGCCGGAGTGCTGCTGGCGGGGCACAGCCACGGCTCGGTGCTGCTCGCTGCCACGCTGCTGCAACTGCCGCCCCGGGTCACCGACCGGGTGGCCCTGCTCACCTACGGGTCGCCGCTGAGCCGGCTGTACGCGCGGCTGTTCCCCGCCTACGTCGACGAGTCGTCGCTGCGCGAGATCGGCGAGCGGGTCGGCTGGCGCTGGGTGAACCTGTGGCGCGACACCGACCCGATCGGTGGGTGGATGTTCGTCGGTCGCCGACCCGGGGACACCGGGACGTCGACCGGGCCGGAGGCGGCGGTGGACCGCCGGTTGACCGACCCGCAGGGCGTGGTGCCGCCACCCAGCGACAGCGTGCCGCCGCCGATCCTGGGCCACTGGCCGTGCGAGGGGCAGGACGAGTTCACGCAGGCGGTGCGGGACCTCACGGCGGGGCTGCGCGCCGAGCGCCGGACGACCGACTGAGGCGGCGGCCGGATATCGTCGTCGGGTGAGCCCGTCCAAACCCCCCGAGCGTCGACTGATCGCCTCGAACAAGAAGGCCCGGCACGAGTACACCGTGCTGCGCACGTACGAGGCGGGGATCGTGCTGGTCGGCACCGAGGTGAAGTCGCTGCGCGAGGGGCGGGCGTCGCTGGTGGACGCGTTCGCGCACGAACGCGACGGCGAGATCGTGCTGTACGGACTGCACATCGCCGAGTACAGCTACGGCACGTGGACCAACCACGCGCCGCGCCGCAACCGCAAGCTGCTGCTGCACCGCTCCGAGATCGGCCGGATCCTGGAGAAGGTGCGCGAGGGCGGCGTGACGCTGGTGCCCCTGTCGATGTACTTCGACAACGGCTGGGCCAAGGTCGAGCTGGCCCTGGCCAAGGGCAAGCGCGCGTACGACAAGCGGCAGACCCTCGCCGAGCGCGACGCCAACCGCGAGATCGCCCGGGAGTTGGGCCGGCACCTCAAGGGTCATCCCCGCCGTCCCTGACCGCATCTGCGGCCAATTGACCGCCAGCGCGACGCAGAAGCTAGACGTTGCACTCTTCCCCGCTCGCAGATGCGAGGGCTAGGGTGGCCCGGTGACGATGTTTCGCATCGGCGAGGCCGCCGAACTGCTCGGCGTCAGCGCCGACACGATCCGCCGGTGGGTGGACGCCGGACGGCTGCCCGCCGGGCGCGACGAGCACGGCCACCGCGTCATCGACGGCGTCGACCTGGCCGCGTTCGCCCGCGCGCAGGCCGCCGACCCGGACGCGGGCGCCGAGTTCTCCTCCGCCCGCAACCGGCTGCGCGGCATCGTCGTCGACGTCCGCAAGGACACGGTGATGGCCCAGGTCGACATCCAGGCCGGGCCGTTCCGGGTGGTGTCGCTGATGAGCCGCGAGGCGGTGGACGACCTCGACCTGCGGGTCGGGTCGATGGCCGTCGCCGTGATCAAGTCGACGACGGTCGTGGTGGAGCGCGCCGCGCCCGCCATGCCCACCCGGGCAAGGACCGGCGGATGAGCGGCCGGCGCAGGCTCGCGACGCTGACCGCCGGGGTCGCGACCGCCGTGCTGGCGCTGGCCGGCTGCGGTGGGGGCGACGACGCCCCGGCGACAGGCGCCGACGGCCGGGTCACCGGCACGGTGACCGTGTTCGCCGCCGCCTCACTCACCGAGTCGTTCACCCGGATCGCCAGGGACTTCGAGGCCGCCAACCCGGGCGTCACCGTCACCCTCAACCTCGCCGGCAGCTCCGCCCTGGCCAACCAGATCAACCAGGGCGCCCCGGCGGACGTCTTCGCCTCGGCGGCACCGAAGAACATGGCCACGGTGACCGAGGCCGGCAACGCCGAGGGCACGCCGAGCGTCTTCACCCGCAACCAACTCGTGATCGCCGTGCCGCGCGGCAATCCGGCGGGCGTCAGAGGGCTGTCCGACCTGGCCCGCCCCGGGGTGCAGGTGGCGCTCTGCGCCGAGCAGGTGCCCTGCGGGGCGGCGGCGCGTACCGCCCTGACCGCGGCCGGCGTCGCGTTGACCCCGGTCACCCTTGAGCAGGACGTCCGGGGCGCGCTCGCCAAGGTCAAGCTCGGCGAGGTCGACGCGGCCCTCGTCTACCGCACCGACGCCCGCGCGGCGAGCGCCGACGTGGCCGGCATCGAGTTTCCCGAGTCGACGCGGGCGATCAACGACTACCCGATCGTCGCCTTGCGGGACGCGCCGAATCCGGCCGGCGCGCGGGCCTTCGTCGCGTACGTCCACTCGGCGCCGGCACAGACGGTCCTCGCCGGGGCCGGCTTCCAGTCGCCGTGAGCGGGGTCCTTACCGCCGCCGTGCCGCGCCGACGGGGGCGGGTGCCGGCGGCGCTGCTGATCCCGGCCGGGCTGGGCCTGCTCTTCCTCGTCCTGCCGTTGGCCGGGCTGGTGGTCCGGGCGCCGTGGACGACGCTGCCGCAACGGCTCACCGCGCCGGGGGCGCTGACCGCGCTGCGGCTGTCGGTGCAGACCGCGACCCTGGCAACCCTGTTCTGCCTGCTGCTCGGAGTGCCGCTGGCCTGGCTGTTGGCCCGGGTCGAGTTTCCCGGCCGCCGGCTGGTCCGCGCCCTGGTCACCGTGCCGCTGGTGCTGCCGCCGGTGGTCGGCGGCGTTGCGCTGCTGCTGGTCTTCGGCCGGCGCGGGCTGCTCGGCGGCTGGCTCGACGCCACGTTCGGCGTCA
Organism: Micromonospora sp. NPDC049275; assembly: GCF_043197115.1. Lineage (NCBI taxonomy): Bacteria > Bacillati > Actinomycetota > Actinomycetes > Micromonosporales > Micromonosporaceae > Micromonospora > Micromonospora sp. NPDC049275. Next base: position 288,487 of record NZ_JBICSN010000002.1, on the reverse strand, counting down.
CCCTGCCGTTCACGACCGCGGGCGTGGTGCTGGCCGAGGCGTTCGTCGCCATGCCGTTCCTCGTCATCGCCGTGGAGGGTGCCCTGCGTGCCGCCGACCACCGCTACGAGGAGGCCGCCGCGACGCTCGGCGCCGGCCGCTGGACCACCTTCACCCACGTCACGCTGCCCCTGGTGGCACCGGGGCTGGCCGCCGGCGCGGTGCTGTGCTGGGCGCGCGCGCTTGGCGAGTTCGGCGCCACCATCACCTTCGCCGGCAACTACCCCGGGCGTACGCAGACGATGCCGTTGGCCGTCTACCTGGCGTTGGAGACCGACCTGGAGTCCGCGATCGTGCTCAGCCTGGTGCTGCTGATCGTCTCGGTGGGCATCCTGGCCGCGCTGCGGGACCGCTGGATGGCCGGCCCGTGACCGCGCTGCTCGACGCCCGGCTCGTCGTCGACCGGGGCGCCTTCCGGTTGGACGTGCCGCTGCGGGTCGCGTCCGGCGAGGTCGTGGCGCTGCTCGGGCCGAACGGCGCCGGCAAGACCACCGCGTTGCGCGCGCTGGCCGGGCTGCATTCGCTCACCGCCGGGCACGTCACCCTGGACGGCGTCGACCTGGATCGGCCGGCGGACCGGGGCTGGGTGCCCACCGAGCGCCGGCCGATCGGCGTGGTCTTCCAGGACTACCTGCTCTTTCCGCACCTCGACGCGCTGGACAACGTGGCCTTCGGGCCGCGCCGCCACGGTGTCGACAGGCGGGCGGCGCGGGCCACCGCCCGCGCCTGGCTGGACCGGGTGGGCCTGGCCGGCAAGGCCCACCGCCGGCCCCGGCAGCTCTCCGGCGGGCAGGCGCAGCGCGTGGCGCTGGCCCGCGCGCTTGCCGTCGAGCCGTCGCTGCTGTTGCTCGACGAGCCACTCGCCGCCCTGGACGCCCGCACCCGCCTGGACACCCGCGCGGAGCTGCACCGCCACCTGACCGCCCACCCGGGCGCCACGGTGCTTGTCACCCACGATCCGCTGGACGCCCTGGCGCTGGCCGACCGTCTGATCATCGTGGAGGGTGGGCGGGTGGTGCAGGAGGGCGACGGGCCGAGCGTCACCGCCCGTCCGCGCACCGACTACGTGGCCCGCCTGGTCGGGTTGAACCTCTATCGGGGCCGGGCCGAGGGCCACGGGGTACGCGTCGCGCCGGAGCTGACCCTCACCGTGGCCGACCGGCTCGACGGGGACGCGTTCGTCGCGTTCCGCCCGGCGGCGGTGGCCCTGCACCCGGCCCGGCCGGACGGGAGCCCTCGTAACACCTGGGCGGGCACAGTGGCCGGCGTGCAGCGCCACGGCGACAACGTGCGCGTGCAGGTGGACGGGCCGATCGGCGTGGCCGCCGACGTCACGCCGGCCGCCGCGGCGCACCTGCGGCTGATCCCCGGCCAGCGGGTCTGGGTGGCGGTCAAGGCGACCGAGACCCACGCCTACCCGGCCGCGACCTGACGCCTGCGCGGCGCGAGCGCTCGGGGTCCGCCGCCTCCACGGCTCGTGCCGAGGCGGCGACGGCGAAGGCCGAGGCGAAGGCGGCTCGGGGCCGGCGACGGGTGGCGGTCAGTCGGTGAGGAGGTCGGCGTGCGCGGCGCGCAGCCGCGACAGGGCCGGATCGCTGCCCGGAACGACGCGGCGGTCCAACTCGGCCCACACCTCGGCCAGCGCCGCGCGGACCGCCCCCAGCTCGGCGGCGTGCCGCTGGCCGCTGCGCCGATGCTGCTCCTCGAGGCGGCGGGCCCAGCCGGCGGTGACCGCGGCGAGCCGGTCGGCGTCGGCTCGGGCCTGCGCGCCACTGCGGGCCGCGGCGGCGGGGACGATCGCGGCGACCGGGCGCGGGTCGCCGTCGCGGGTGACGACGGTGACGGCGTCGGTCAGCTCGGCCAGCGCGACGAGCTGACTGAACCGGGTGCGCGCCTCACGCAGCGGCACGGAACGCGGCGGGTCGGAATGCGGGGTGAGCGCGGGGACGGCCATGAATGCATGGTGCCGCCGGGGTACGACAACTATTCGGGATCGTCTGTGGACGGTGGGTGCGCCTCCCGCCACTCGTCCGCCAGCACCGACCAGATTTCCAGGTCGATGCGCCCGCGCGGGCTCGGGTAGACCTGACGCAGCGTGCCGTCGTGGCGCAGGCCGAGCCGGCGGGCCAGGGCGATGCTGCGGGTGTTGGCCGCGTTGGTGCGCCACTCGACGCGCTGGATGCCGCGCTCGCGGACCGCCCAGTCGATGATCCGGCGGACCGCGGGGGCGATCATGCCCCGGCCCTGCGCCGCCGGTTCCAGCCAGCAGCCGACCTCGCAGACACCGAGCGTGACGTCGAACGACACGAACATGACCCCGCCGACCAGGGTGCCGCGCCACCACAGGCCCCAGATGCCGCCGGAGTCGGTAGCCCAACGGTCGGCGTAGCGCTGCAACACCGCGCGGGCCGACGGCAGGTCGGTGGCGACGAAGGAGGGCGACACCCAGGGGCGGATGTGCTCGCGGGCGCGGTCCAGGTGGGCGAGGAACTCCTCGGCCCGCCAGGGGTCCAGCGGGCGCAGCTCGACATCCTCGCTCAGCGGCAGGGCGAACACCGGGCCTCCCCCGACGGTTGGGTGTCACGACGACGGCTAGCAGGCTCGCACAGGTCCGCCGGCTCGTCCCGGCCGGGTCTCAGACCGGCAGGTACGTCCGCAGGGCGGCGAACTGGACCACGGTCAGGTACGAGGGGTTCGCCGCCTGCGGCTGACGGAACACCTCCAGGGCGGCGAGCCGGTCGTCGGCGCGCAACGCCGGCCGGGGCACCCGGTCTTGTTCGGGGAGGATGGGCAGCTCCAGGGGCACCGACCAGGGCTGGCCCGGTGGCCCCGGCTCGGCCACGCCGGTGACCCGCCCGATGCCCCACACCCCGTACGGCAGGCGAGCACGGCTGCCGCTGGCCCAGAACACCACCCGCTGCCCGGCGCGCATCAGCCGGGCCCGGTAGCCAGGGCGTAGGCACCAGCTCGTCACCAGCGGCTCGCGGGCGAACCGGGCGGTGAGGTCGACAGTGTCCGCGTTGCCCTTGATCAGCCAGGCGCCGAGATCGTCGAGGCGCACCAGTAGCTCGGTCATCGCCTCATCCTGCCCCGTCCGGCGGCACCCAATCAGATGATCATGTGGGTCCAGTAGGTGAGCCAGAGCACGAACAGCGCTCCCTGCACCACGGCGAGCGTCGCCGTCAGCCACACGTCCACACCTGCGTGACGGGCCCAGCGGGCCAGCACCAGCGCCACCGGGAACACGGCGAGCAGGTAGCGCAGCAGGCTCCGGTAGACCGCCGGGCCCATCGACAGCGGCACCGCCACCATGAGCACGCCGTAGACCAGGTACGGCAGTTCCCGGCGACGGAACCCGGCGACCAGCACGGCCAGCACGATCAGCGCGAAGAGGACTCGTACGGCGTCGCGCGGCTCTCCGGCCAGACCGTCGAGCACCACCGGCACCGGGTTCTGCACCCTGATCCCCCAGCCCATCTCCTGGGCATGCTGGTAGGCGAACCAGTCCCCGCCCCGCCACCGGCAGAACGCCATGAACGTGAACCATCCGGCGGGCAGCAGCAGCAACGGCCAGCCGGTCCGCAGGTACCCGAGAAGGGCGCGTGGGCCGAGCCGCCAGTCGTGCTGGCGCAGCAGCACCAGGGCCAGCGGCACCGCGACGAGCAGCCCGACCGACCGGCTCATCGCCAGGAAGTAGCCGAGCACGCCGACCAGCAGCCAGCGCCGCCGTTCGGCGTAGTAGAACGCGGCCAGCGCGAGGCAGACGAACAGCGACTCGGTCAGCGCGGCCTGGAACAGGAACGCCGTCGGCAGCAGCACCAGGTAGCGGGTGAACCGGCGGGCCGCGTCCGCGTCGCCGAGCAACAGTTCGGCCAGCCGGTAGGCGTACGCGAGGGCCCCCAGGAACGCGACGTTGCTGATCACCAGCAGGGCCAGCGCGTTGTCGCCGCCGAGCAGCGCGCCGACCGGCCGGGCGAGGAAGGGATAGAGCAGGGGGAACCCGAAGTCGCCCCACGGCTGCCCGGTCAGCGGCAGCTCACTCAGCCGCAGGTAGAGCAGCGCGTCCCAGGCGAACCAGAAGGAGATCCACCGGTGGCCGGAGATCTCGCGCTGCTGCGCCCACATCATCGCCTCGTCCGCCGGCGGCGCACCCGGGATGCCGTCCCAGGCGTGCAGGACCAGCAGGCCGAGCAGGGTCAGCAGCAGCTTCGCGCCGAGAAAGAGCCCGATGAGGTACGGCCACGGCGCCGGCACGCGGCGAGCCAGCCGCGCGGCCGCTTCGGCCGCCCCGGTAAGCCGGGCCGCCACCGTCACCCCGGCGGGCCGGGCAGTCGCCACCTCGGCGGGCCGGGCAGCCGTCACCCCGGCGGGCCGGGCAGCCGACATCGCCGCGTGCCGCCGGCCGCTCCGCCACCGGTGCATTCGCCCCGCTCCCCCGGTCCGTCGACCCACCCGCCGCGTCGGGGGTGCCGCCCCTCTCGTTGTACGCCCAGAAGGGCCCAGTTGGAGCGAAACGACACGCCCAACAGGCGATATCCCGGGCATAACGGGTATGCGCCGCGCCTCAACCATCGGGAGAAGGTACGGCGGCATGAGCGAGCAGCACGGCACGGTGGTCATCGGCGCGGGGCCGGCGGGCCTCACGGCGGCGTACGAGCTGCTCCGGCACGGCCTGCCGGTCCGGGTCGTCGAGGCCGACGAGGTGGTCGGCGGGATCAGCCGGACCGTGGAGCGCGACGGGTGGCGCTTCGACATCGGCGGACACCGGTTCTTCACGAAGGTGCCCCGGGTGGAGGCGTTCTGGCACGAGATCCTGCCGGACGAGGACTTCCTGACCCGGCCCCGGATGAGCCGGATCTTCTACCGGGGCGCCCTGTTCAACTACCCGCTGAGCGCGACGAACGCGCTGCGCAACCTGGGCCTGCCCGAGGCGGTGCGCTGCCTGGGCTCGTACGCCCGCGCCCGCCTGCGCCCGCCGAAGGACCAGTCGCACTTCGAGGGCTGGGTGTCGGCCCGGTTCGGTTGGCGGCTGTACTCGATCTTCTTCAAGACGTACACCGAGAAGGTCTGGGGTATGCCGGCGGACCGGTTGCAGGCCGACTGGGCGGCGCAGCGGATCAAGAACCTGTCGCTGGCCACGGCCATCCGCAACGCGGTCCTGCCGCGACGCCGTCGCACCGACGTGACAAGCCTGATCGAGGAGTTCCAGTACCCCAAGTACGGGCCGGGAATGATGTGGGAACGCTGCGCCGAGCAGGTACGCCAGCGCGGCGGGGCGGTGTCCACAGGCACCTGGGTGACCGCCGTGCACCGCGACCCGAAACGACGACGGGCGACAAGCGTGACGCTCAACGGCGCGGGCGGGCAGCGCACCGAGCCGGCCGACGACGTGATCTCCTCGATGCCGATCTCGGAGCTGGTCGCCGCGCTGCGCCCGCCGGCGCCCCCGGAGGTGCTGGCCTGCGCCGCCGACTTGCGCTACCGCGACTTCCTGACCGTCGCCCTGGTGGTGCCGGCCGAGTTCTCGTTCCCGGACAACTGGATCTACGTGCACGACCCGGCGGTGCGGGTGGGTCGGATCCAGAACTTCGGCTCCTGGTCGCCCTACCTCGTCAAGGACGGCCGCACCTGCCTGGGCCTGGAGTACTTCGTGTTCGAGGACGACGAGATGTGGCGTACCCCGGATGCCGGCCTCGTGGCCCTGGCCACCGCGGAGCTGGAGCGGTTGGGGTTGGTCCGGCCCGGCGTGGTGGAGGCCGGCCACGTGGTGCGGATGCCCAAGGCCTATCCGGTGTACGACGAGCGCTACCAGCACAACGTGGAAGTGATCCGGGCCTGGCTGGCCGAGGCCGTGCCGAACGTGCACCCGGTGGGGCGCAACGGGATGCACCGCTACAACAACCAGGACCACTCGATGCTGACCGCGATGCTGACTGTCGAGAACATCGCCACCGGCAGTACGCACGACGTCTGGTCGGTGAACGTCGAGCAGGACTACCACGAGCAGTCGACCGGGGACTGTCGACGAGGCACGGGCCGCGACGCGCCGGTGCTGCCCCGCCGGATCATCACCGCCCCGATCGCCGCTCGGGAGGGCGTCCACGCAGCAGGCGACGGTGGCCGATCCACGAGGGCGCCGCTGGTGTGAGGCGATGGCGTCTACCCTGCGTCAGTCAGCCTGCGCGTCTCCCTGCCCTGCGGATCGGGCAGGATGACGGCGTGCTGAACCCCGTCACCCTCCGGTCGATCCAGCCCGATGACCAGTCGCTCGTGGAGCGGCTGTGGCAGCTGTACCGGCACGACCTTTCCGAGTTCCGCGACAGTCTGCCGGACGACACGGGTCTGTTCACCCTGGGCCGCCTTCCGACCTACCTCAACGACCCGACCAGCTCTGGCTACCTCATCTGCCGGGGCAGGCGGCCCGTGGGCTTCGCCTTCGTCTCCGGCGTGGAGATCCCGCCGTTGCGTGTCGCCGAGTTCTTCGTCGTGCGAGCTGTGCGTCGCTCGGGCGTGGGTCGACTCGCCGCCCGGCAGCTCTTCACGGCGCACCCGGGCGCCTGGGAGATTCCCTTCCAGGAGGAGAACCCCGGCGCGGCCCGCTTCTGGCGCCGGCTCGCCGCCGAGGTCTGCCCGAACGGTCACCGCGAGGAACGGCGTGCCGTACCCGGTAAGCCGCACATTCCCGCGGACACCTGGCTACTGCTGGACGACGTCGAGGTGCCCGATCACGCTGAGTCCCCGGGCACGGCCGCCGACACTCCCGAGCTGCGACATCAGATCGGGCCGCTTGTGTAGATCTCCGTGCTGCTCTCGTTGCCGATGAACGGGTTGTTGACGGCCCACAGCAGGCCCTCGTCGTACTCCGGCACGTCGAAGTTGCACAGGACCCAACCGGCGTCCGCTCCGCTGTTGTTGATGCACTGCCGACTCCAGTCCGGTCCCTGGATCGTGCCGGCGGCGGGCGCGCCGTTCGCCTTGGTGTCCTTCACCCACACCCGGTCCCCGTACGCGGCGAAGCACGCCTTCGCGCCCGTCGTCGACACGCACCACACGTCGACACCGTTCGCGGCCGGCGGCGATCCGCTTGGCGTGCCCGTGGTCGCCGACGCCGCCGAGGCGGTTGCGACCAGTACGAGGGCCACAGTCGTCGGCACCATGATCAGCGCACCGGCCCGGCGCATCGTCTTCGTCTTCATCCGCATCCGCGTCAACTCCCCGGCATCCATCATGATCGTCATTCCGCTGCAGGACCGTAGCAGCCCGGCCACCACGGAACGAGGCCGATGTGGACGGATACCATCCCCTCGTGATCGAGGAGTTGATCAGACGTGCCGCCGTCGAGGACGACGACGCGATCGAGGAGTTGTCCGCGATCGCGGACACCGACCCCCGAGAGCTGACCCCGTATCTCGGTCTCCTGCTCGACCTCGAGGTGCTGTGTCCGGCGAAGTTGTACCGCGCGGCGGACGCGGACCTGGTCGGCCGGGTCATCGAGCAGATCGACAGCGGTCGGACACCCGATGAGCTGAACGACCTGCTCCTGATCCTGGCGCACAGTGCCCACCCGTCCGCCGAGAGCGCCATGCGCCGCTGGTCGACGCAGCCCCCGGCGGGCTCGGACGAGTTGCACGTCGACGCGCTCGGCTACGCCCACGAGGGCGGCTGGGCGGTCGGCTCGGACGGCCGGCGACGCGACCTGTGCGGCGACACCGCGTACCGGTGGGTCATGCGCGAAACGGCGCCCGGTGCGGACCGGCCCACGTGCCCGTGGTGCGCCTCGCCGCTGTGGGTCGCCGCGGACCTCGACACCACTGATGCCGCCATCTCTGCCGCGCTGGCCCACACCGGCTGGTCGGGGCGGTTGGTGATCGAGACCTGCCACTTCTGCGCCTGTTTCACGACGCTGTACAGCCACGTCACTCCGGCCGGTGGCACCACCTGGTGGGCCGGCAACACCCGCCCGGACTATCTCCCGGACGATGACGAACCGGAGGACCCGCCGGCGCTGGCGCCGGTCCTCGGGCAGGCGTTGGCGAGTCCGTATCAGGTAAGCGCCTGGGACCGGGGTGGATCGACGCTGGGCGGCCGGCCCGAGTGGATCCAGGACGCCGAGCACGCCGACTGTCCCGATTGCGGCGATCCGATGGACTACGTGGGTCTGATCGGCGGCGCGGACCTGGACGACTACGGCGAGGGCGCCTACTACCTGCACCTGCACCAGCCGTGCGGGTTCGCGGCGGTGAACTACCAGCAGAGCTGACCCGCCGGACGCGTTCCACCCAGGCGATCCGGGGTTTGGCCGAGCAACCTGGCTCCTGTCGTCGGGCAGCGCGGCCCGAGGGTGGCAGTCACTTCAGGTAGGCGGCGAGCGGGATGTTCTGCGCCCTGAGGGCGGTGGCGATCAGGGCGGCGATCTGTCTAGCGCCGGCGGCCTCGAAGTGGGTGTGGTCGTTGCAGAAGAACGCACCGACCGCGCCCGTCGAGTAGTCACCGTTGTTCGGGCACAGCCTGAGCGTGTTGTAGAGCGCCACGCTCTTCGCGTGCAGGTCGATGACCGGTACGCCGTTGGCGGCCGCCGCAGCAGTCGTCTCGGCGACGAAACCGCGGTTGCCGACGGCGGTGCTGCCGCTGCACGTGATTGCCGCGACCGGGGTGACGAAGATCGGCTTCACGCCCCTGGCCTTGGCCGCCGTCGCCATGACGCCGAGCAGCTCCTTGAAGCGGTTGGTGCCGACGTGTCGCGGGCAGGCCGAGTCACCGTCGTTGATACCGAACTGGATGATCAGATAGTCACCGGACTTGAAGCCGCTGCTGGTGTCCAGCATCGCCGACCACCGCGCGCTGTAGGCGGTCGAGCTGAGCGTGCACTCACCGGCCGAGTTCTTGGTGGCTGTCACATTGCCCTCGTACAGCCACGTCTGGATGCTGCGACCGCCGACGGCGCTGTTCTGCACGGTGGCGTTCGACGTGAGGTAGGACGCGAACTGGCTGCCCCAGCCGATGGGACAGGTGCTGGCGTTCATCATCGTGGAATCACCTGCCATCCACACCCTGATCGGCGCGGGCGTCGGCGACGTGGAGGGCGTCACCGGCGGTGTGCTCGGTCCAGTGCAGGGCGTCGGGTCCGGCGTCGGGTTCGACGTTGGCGTCGGTGACGGCGTTGGCGTCGGCGTCGGCGCGGTGGGGGTCACTGCCGGTGGGCCGGCACAGGTGGTGCCGTTGAACGAGAACGACGACGGCACCGGGTTGCTGCCGCTCCACGAGCCGGTGAAGCCGAAGCTTACCGATGCGCCGGAGCCGACGGCACCGTTGTAGCTCACGTTGGTGGCGGTCACCGCCGTGCCGGTGACCGTGACGGCGGCGTTCCACGCCTGCGTCACGCCCTGCCCCGGGGCGAGACTCCAACGCAGGGCCCAACTGGTCACCGGGTCACCGAGGTTGGTGACGACGACATCGGCTCCGAACCCGCCGGTCCACTGGCTGGTGATCCGGTAGGCGACACCACACGCCGGGGTGGCGGCCTGCGCGGTGGCGATGCCGAACCCGCCGGCGACGACGGTCAGGGCCGTTGCCGCCAGGACCACGAGACGCGATCGGCGAACCATCATCGGGTTACTCCTGCCTTGATCGGAGACGCTCACCATCACGTGGCGGCGGCACACGGGGAGCCGTTGAGGGAGAAGCCTGTCGCTCCACCGAGTGGGCTGTCGGTGACAAATCCGAAGCTGGTCGAACCGGCGGCCGGGATCACCGCGTTCCAGGAGACGTTCAGCGCCGTGGCCGCCGCGCCGGCCTGGGTGACCGTGGCATTCCAGGACTGCGTGATCCGCTGACTGCCGGGCAGCGTCCAGGTCAGTGTCCAACCGTTGACCGGGACGGTGGAGGTGTTGCTGAGGGTCACGTCGAACTGGGCACCCGTACCCCAGTCACCGGTCTTGCGGTAAGCGACCGCACAGCCCCCGCCCGCCGGAGTGGTCGGCGCGGGAGTGGTGGGCGCGGGAGTCGTCGGGGGCGGAGTCGTCGGAGGCGGAGTCGTCGGGGGCGGAGTCGGGGTCAGTGCTGCGCTGAGGATCGGGGCCAGCCTGTCGGTGATGGCCTGGTGGCCCGCGTCGTTCGGGTGCACCGAGTCGCTCAGGCCGCCGGACGGCAGCCAGCCGGTGGTGTCCACGTAGAACACGTTGGCGTCACCCGCGGCGTTGCGTGCCCGCACCGCCGCCTCCGTCTCGGTCCCGTAGCGACCGATGAACGTCCGCATGGCGAAGAGCTTCGCGTTCGGAAACCTGGCCCGGATCTTCGTGAGGAAGGTGGTGTACGTCGCCTGGAAGGCCGCCGCGCTCACGCCGTGACTCTTGTCGTTGGTCCCCAGGTTGATCACCACGCCGTCGGCCGTGTAGCGGGAGAAGTCCCACTGGTCGGTGCCGGCCTGACCACCGGAGGACATCCAGTAGCGCGTCGCCTGCGCCCAGCATCCATCGGTCGTCTCGGCCAGACACATGCCACCGATCGCGATCTGGGTGTGGTCGTAGCCGAGCCTCTCACCGACCTTGAAGGCGTAGTCGGTCACGGCGAGCTGACTGCTCGTGGCGCCTGCGGTGATCGAGTCGCCGACGAACTCGACAAGCTTGGGGCGGGCCGGCGGCTTGAACGTGCCCGCGCCCGAATCCAGGATCAGCCCCTGGAAGACCGCGTCGCCGGTGTAGGAGCCGGCCACCTGCCGGTAACTGACGATCAACGTGTGGTTGCCGGCCGCCAACGCGGTCGGCGTCAAGTTGATCGTGCCGGAGCCGGTGAAGGACGTGAACGCCCTGCCGTCGATGCTGGCCCACAGCTGGATGGTGTTGCGCTGCCGGAGCTTCACCGTCTTGCCGGTGAAGCCGACCCGCAGGTACGCGCCGGCCCAGTACGGCACGTACGCCGAGGCGTTCGCCCTGTTCCACCTGCCGACGAAGCTGATGTTCGAGTCGGCGGGCGTGCCGTCACCGACCGCGGCCTCGGCGCTGAGGACCGGTAGACCTGCGGCGAGCACCCCGGCGGTGACGGCGACGAGGGCCGCGGTACGCAGGGAACGGATCTTCGTCATCGGATGGGGTTCCAGCCGTCGTTACCCGCCAGATAGGCGGTGGGTGTGTACTGGGTGGCGGTGGAGGCGCTCATCTGGGGCCGGTTGGCGTTGATGACGGCGCCGGCGCCGGTGCTGCCGTACTCGGCGAACCGGGCGGTCCTCCACGAGAAGCCGGACATGTCGGTCCAGGGGTCGGTGCGGATGTGTGCGCCCATCGTGACGCCCCGGTAGAGGACCTGGCCGCGGGCGTTGACGTCCCCGCTGGGGTGCCAGGGGCGGCCCAGATAGACGGTCCTGGCGGGAGCATTGCTGGTCAGTGTGGTTCCCCAGAACAGGAAGCCGTACCTGTTGTTGATGTCGGTGGCCGCGGCGGTGATGTAGCCGTTGTTCGACGACGAGCCCCGGGTGAGCGAGTGCACGGTGCCGTTCTGGAAGACCATGGTGCCCCGCCCGAAGATGAAGTCGACGTCACCCTCCACGTAGGAGTTACGGACGTAGAGACGCCGGACCGAGCTGACGCTTGGCGCGTTGACCAGCAGCGTGTCCTGGTTGCCGAGGATGCGGACGTTGTCGAACTGCACCCGGTCGCCGGAGGTGTTGACGGCGACTGCCTGCTCGGCGTCGAGGGTGTTGGCGGCCTCGTTGAAGTCGTTCGACATGGTCAGATTGCTGATCGTGGTGTCGTTGGCGTTGACGAACACCGAGGCGCTGCCGGACGTGCCGTACGTGCCGCCACCGGGCTTGGTCTGGCCGGACGCGTGCCCTTCGACGATCACCACCTGTGCGGCGGAGCCGCCGGCGCCGGCCAACGTGAGGTGGGGCTTGTTGGCGGGAATGGTGACCACGCCCCCGTAGGTGCCGGGTTTGATGGTGATGGTGACCGGGATGCTGTTGTTCGCCGCGACGCTGTCGATCGCCGCCTGCACGGTCGTGTAGGTGCCGCTGCCGTCGGCGGCCACGGTGATGGTGGCGGACGCGGACGCGGCAGAAGCCATCGGGACGGTGGCGGCGAGAGCGCATCCCGTCACCACCGCCACCGAGCGCACGCCAAGGATCCTGCCGGATGTGGTCATAAGCGTCCTCCGATCCACCGGGCGTCCGCCGAAGATCATGCCGACCGGAAGACGATGCCGTTAAGTTAACGTTAACATCGACAATTTGAAATATAAAGATGGCTGGCCAGTCATCCGACCTGGACGTCTCCGCCGGCTGCGGCGGGCTCGGTGGCCGGCGACGGTGTCCGCCCGGGCAGCAGGAGCGGGGTGGCGAGCAGGAGCACGCCGGAGATGGTGATCGCCGCGAGAGGGCTGGTGACTGTCGCGAGGACGCCCCAGATCACCACCAGGGCCGCCTGGACGAGCCTGCCGACGGCACTCCACGTGCTCAGGACGCGGGCGGTGTGGCCCAGCGGAATGCGGTGCAGTCGTTCGGTCGCGTAGATCGGGTTGAAGACACCCACGCAGGTGATCAGCAGGCTCTCGACGACGATCACGGTGACGAGGCCGGGGATGCCGGGCTGGACGAACGCGAGACCGAGGGGAAAGAGCGAGCGCAGCCACCCGGAGACCGTCATGACCCGGTGCCGGCCGTGGCGGGCCGCCAGGCGCGCGGACACGCGGGCGCCCACCAGGCCGCCGAGCGCCGGGACGCCGAAGGCGAGACCGTACTGCCAGGCCGGGAAGTGGTACTGGTCCAGCAGGAGGACGGCCAGCAGCGGCGCGGTGGCCATGATGAGGCCGCCAACCAGGATCGAGTTGAGGAACAGCCCTCGCAGGACACTGTCGTGGAGGATGAACCGCCAGCCGACCAGAAGGTCGGCGGCACGCAGCCGGCCGGTCCGGTCCCGGGGTGACGCGACGTCGCCGCCGTGGATGCGCAGGACCGCGAGCGCCGACAGCAGGTAGCTGAGGGCGTCGGCCGCGACGGTGACGACCGGGCCGAGCAGCCCGACGAGCGCGCCGCCGAGGGGTGGGCCCACAGCGGTCGCCGTCCAGCTCGTGGCCTCGAACCGCCCGTTCGCCACCAGCAGGTGATCGCCACGGACCAGATACTTGAGGTACGCGCCGGTCGCGGCGGTGAAGGCGATGCTCGCGGTCCCGGAGATGACCGAGACGACAAGCAGCTGGCCGTAGGACAGCAGACCGAGGGCGTACGCGAGCGGGACACTCGCCATGGCCACGAACCGGATCAGGTCCATGGCGACAAGCACCGGCCGCTTCGCCCGGTGCTCGACCCACGGCCCGAGCGAGAACGCCACGACTGCCGCGACGGCGGGCCCGGCCGCCGCCAGGATCGACACGGCGAACGCCGGCGAGTGCAGCACGCGGACGGCGATCAGCGGGAACGCGCCGAAGGCGAACCACGTGCCGTATGTGCTGACGGCGTAGGCCGACCACAGCCAACCGAAGCTGGACCCCAACCGCGCGCGCATCCGCCCCCCTCGTGGCACCCGACGTTCGGGTCCGGGCAGCACACCAGCGTCGGCGACCTGGGCGCAAACAACCGACGCTTGGTCGTGTCACAACCATCGGTTGTACGGGTGGATAATGATGCGGTGGATACCGAGGCGGTGCGATCGTTCGTCCGGGCGGCCGAGTTCGGCCAGTTGCAGCTCGCTGCCGAGGAGCTGGGCGTGACGCAGCAGGCCGTGTCGAAGCGGATCGCGGCTCTTGAGCGCACGCTCGACGTGCGGTTGTTCACGCGTACTCCCCGAGGGGTCGAGCTCACGCTCGACGGCCAGGCGTTCCTCCCGCACGCCCGAAGCGTCGTGGCCGGGGTGGACCGCGCCCTCGCCGCGATCAGACCGGGCTCGCGGGCCCTGCGGATCGACGTTCTCGGCCTGCGGTCCGCGCAGGCAGTCGTCCTGCACGACTACTGGCGGTCACATCCGGAGACCACACTCGACGTGGTGACCCTGCGGGTCACCGACCCGCGCGCGGCGGTCGCCGCCGTCCAGGCCGGCGACGTCGACGCCTCGTTCCGCTCGGTCACCGACCCGGCCACGCTGCCGCGCGACGTGCGGATGATCCATGCGTTCGACTCCCCGACGGAACTCCTCGTCGGCCCGCGACACCCTCTCGCCTCCGCGCGAACCCTGACACCGTCGCAGCTGCGCGGGCACCGGATCTGGGTGCCGGGCATCGCACCAGGCAGCGAGTGGGCGGACTTCTACGACCAACTCGTCACCGACTTCGACCTGCGCGTCGACGCCGCGGGCCCGCACTTCGGCGACGAGGTGCTCCTCGACATCCTGGCGGACTCCGCCGACGTGGCAACCCTGGTCGGCTCACGCGACAGGTACATCTGGCCGACGAACCACGACCTGCGTCGCATCCCGATCGTGGAGCCGACGCTCGCGTACCCGCTCTCGCTCATCCTGCCGCGAGCGAACCCGCACCCGGGGTTGCGGGCGGTCATCGACCACTGCGCGAGCCTGGCGCCGCTGCCCGCGACAACCTGGCGACCGTCCTGGGCGCCGCCCCTTGCTCCTCAGAGTTGAGGGCGCACCCGATAGCGCAGGTGGATGACCCGATTGCCCGGAAGCACCGCGTCCGGATCCTCCAACAGGTGCTGCGCGCGGACCGACCCGAAGTAGCGCTTGCCGGACCCGAACACGACGGGTACGACGTCCATCCGCACCTCGTCGACCAGGCCCGCGGCAAACACCTGGCCACCGACGTCGCCGGCGGCGACCTCGACGATGCGGTCACCCGCGAGCTCCTGCGCCGTGGCCACTGCCGCCTCGACGCCGTCGACGAAGTGAAACGGCGCCTCCGGGTTCCAGCCCTCGGGCGCCGGCCGGCGCGTCACGACGACCACGTGGTCGACGCCGCCCGGCGGCTTCCCGTCCCAGCCGTCCGTCAGGTCGAAGACGTGGCGACCGACGATCGTCGCCCCGATCTGGTCCCAGTACGGCCGGGTGTAGTCGTAGGACGTCTGTGACACCGTCAACTGGCCGCTGGAATCCAACGGCACGTCACCGCCGAGCAACCAGTCGAACAGCGGGCCGGGTTGGTCGTTCTCGTCCGCGATGAAGCCGTCAACCGACACCGAGCTGTACATGACCACTGTGCCCATGGGTGCTCCTCTGCTGGGGGAATGCCCTCAGATTAGGGTTTCGTGCGCTGTCGCTCTTGTACGAAATCAATCGGTCGGCAGCGGCCAGCGTGGTGACCACGCAGCCGTCGGCGTACTCGGCCGCCTCGATGTCGGTGCCGGCGCGAATGCGAAACGGCGCCCCGAGGTTGACGATGAGCAGCGCCGCCGGCATCGGCGGCAGCGTCAACCGGGCGTACGGCGGCGCACCCTCCAGGTAGTAAAGGTCGTCGATCAGCAGGTCCAGCGGCGGTCGCGGCACTCTGGACACGTACTTCACGGCCACAGTATCGCTGGCGTCGCGCGCCGGGACGGGCCCGCCGCGCCGCCGCCAGCATCGAGCCGGCACCGACCCCGGACGAGCGCCGGGCTGCGGACATGGGCGCGGGCTGAACGCGCAGCCGAGCTGCGACAATGCGTGTTCGGGTCGGCCGGTGGCAGCGTTGGCCCACGCCGTGGGGCGCGCGTCGGCGGTGTCGCGACGAGAGATTTTTGCCGGGCCGTGTCGATGCGCCGGCCGCCCGTTCGACGGGTGGGTGCGCGGGTCGAGAGGCGGCCCGCCGAATGAGGAGAACGCGATGTCGACGTACATGCTGATCATGCGAGGCACCGACGAGTCGAACGCCGCCATGATGGCCTCGATCGACGAGGCGATGGCCACGACCCGCACGTTCATCGAGGAGATGGTCACTGCCGGCGTCCTCCTCGCGGCCGAAGGGCTTGACGATCCGGCCCGGGGTGTCGTGGTCGACTTCGGCGGCGAGGTCCCGGTGGTCACGGACGGGCCGTACGGCGAGACCAAGGAACTGTTCGGGGGCTACTTCCTTCTCGATGTCGCCTCGAAGGAGGAGGCAACCGAGTGGGCCCGCTCGGCGGGCCGCCGCCTCCGCGCCGGTCCGTCGAGATCCACTCGGCTTCCAGGAAGTCGGGGTGTCCGATGACCGGGGATGGACCGGTTTCACGGAAGCCGAGTGGATCACGCGGCGGGACGGCATCCGCCCGCCGACGCGGGCACGCGCTCAGGAGGGCTGCGGGCTCAGGTAGGGCGGGGCCACACCCCAACCCCAACGCGGTACGGGCGCCTGCCGGACCGGGTCCGCGTCCGGCTGCGAATTGTGTACGGCCAGCCGCGTGCCCCACTCGAGGTAGCTGGTGAAGGCGGCCCGGAACTCCGGATCGTCGGGCAGGCCGACCTCGTCGGCGGCATCCATCATGAGGTTGACCCACCGTCGACGCTGTGCCTCGCTGATCGCCCTGCCCAGGTGCTTGCCGACCATGTGGCGGTAGCCGCCGCGCTCGGTGGTGTAGGCAGCCGGCCCCCCGAAGACCTCGGCGAGCCAGACCGCCACGTACTGGGCGTGGTCGGGATCCATGCGGGCGAACATCGGGGCGAGGAGGTCGTCCGAGCGGACCAGACGATAGAACGCGTCGCACAGCTTCGTGAACGCATCGGTGCCACCGGCCCACTCGTACAGGCTCGGGGGCGCGGCGCCACCGGGGCCGGCGACCGAGGTTCGGGCGTAGTGCCGCATCTCCTCGATGTCCTCGACGTACGGCCTGATCGCGGCGAAGAACTGCCCGAACACCGGGCCGCCCCGGAACCCGTGCAGGTGCCCGTCCACAGAAGTCCAGGTGATGCGCAGCAGGTGACAGGCGGTGTCGTCCAGGCAACGGCTCAACTCGTAGTCCACGCACTCCGGCGCCGCACGCAGCGCGGCAGCGGCCCGCTCGTACGCCGCCTCGAACCCCTCCAGCCGCGCCGGCGGCACGCGGTACCTGATGTACTCGATGACCATGGGTACAGCCCAACACCCGCGTGAACGATGATCAAGTACGCACCATCTGGTGCGTACCATTCGGTGTGTACCGGAGGGGGCCACGATGGCCAAGCGCTACCACTGCCCGGTGGAGTACGCCGTCGACGTCATCGGCGGCAAGTGGCGACCGGTGATCCTGGCCCACCTCAAGGAGGGCGTGCACCGATATGGCGAGCTGCGCCGCCGGATGCCCGACGTCAGCGAGAAGATGCTGACCCAGCGGCTGCGCGAGCTGGAGGCCGACGGGCTGATCCTGCGACACGACCACGGGACGACGCCACCGCACGTGGAGTACCGACTGACCGAGGAGGGCCTCAGTCTGGCCCCGGTGTTGCGGGCCCTCTACGACTGGGGCGCCGCGCGGGCGGCACGTACCGGCACCACCATCGAGGAACCCGGGTGAGCGGTTCCACCGGCTCTGCTGCCGTACCGAACGAGCGCACGTTGGATGTAGCCCCCGGCGGAGCGAATGCACCATACTGCTCGACGTGAGTGAGACGGCGGGCCCGGACCGCTGGAGTCTGGCCAACACGGCACTCCGGACGGCTGCCGACCGGTTCACCGCCATGGTGGGCACGGCGCCCTCGTCAACGGTCAAGGTCACCGCCGACTGGACCCTGGCCGACACCGTCGCGCACGTGGTCTCGCTCGCGGTGCTGTACGTGTCCAGACTGGAGGGCGGCGAGATCGCCATCCGAGTCCCGGACCTGGACGACATGCTCGCCGTCACGAACGTCGACACGGTCGCCGACGTCAACAACCACGTGCTCGCCCACTTCACCGAGCGCGATCCGGAGGTCCTGCTGTCGCAGCTCAATGCCGCGGTCGCCCGCCTCCTGGCCACGACCGCCGATCCGCGGTCGACGGTGAGTTGGCTGGGCAACGCACGGGTGACGGTCGGCGGTCTGTTCGCCCATCTGACAAACGAGCTACTCGTACACGGCTGGGACATCGCGCGGGCGCTGCGCCGGCCGTGGTCGATGCCGGACGCGCACGTCGCGCTCTACTGGGACCTGTTCATGTTCGACATGCTGCGTGACTCGTACGGGGTGCTGCTCAACACCGCGCTGCCGATGCCTCGCCACCACGTGTCGGTGCAGTTCCGCTCGCGGTTCACGCCGACCACGACGCTGACGCTTGGTGACCGCAGGGTGTGGATCGCGCCGCCCGACGGCCCGTTCGACGTGCGCGTGCGGTTCCGGCCCGCCCGGTTCAACCTGATGATGTTCGGCCGGATCAGCATCGCTCAGGCGGTGCTGCGGCGCGACGTCGTCATCGGCGGGCCGAGGCCGTGGCGGCTGCCCGCCTTCCTCCGGGTGGTGCACATGCCCAACGGCCGGCTCACACCGAAGACATGATCTTGCTTCGCGTCAGAGCGCGCGCCCGATCATGCTGGAGAGTCCGCGGCTAGACTGCGCGACCATGCGCTCCGGCGAGATCCTCGACCAGCTCGACGCCGCAGCCGGTGACTTCCGGTTCCCGGACCTGGGCCACGGCTACTACTACGCGGTGGATGCACGGCTGCACGCCTACCGCGACGCGCAGCGGTGGGCGCTCATCGTCGAGGCGGTTGGTTACTCGCCCAGGGCCGGCAACCTCGTCAACGTCCTGTATGTCTTCGGCAACTGTCTCACCGAGGGGCAGCCGGGCCACGGCAACGTGGACTTCCTCGATCGGGTCGACAACTGGGACGAGATCGAGGACATCGACGAGCCCGAGATCTACTGCGGCAACCCGATTGCCGTACGAGGCCGGCTGATCCCCGTGGCAGCCGAGCCGGGCGAGGAACTGGTCGACGTGCTTCGCCGGCTCGTTCCGGAACACCGGGAGTTGCTGCTGGCCGACGACGTCGAGCTGCGGCGGCGGATCCCGGCCGACCTCCCGGAGGTCCTGCGGTTGGATCAGTGGCACCACCCGGACTTCGCCCAGAACGCCCTTCCCAGTGAGTCGAGGACGTTCCGCCAGCTCGCCGACGTGCTGGTGACGGGGGACGCGAGTCGGTACGCACCAGCCCTGCCACCCAACACGCACTGGTCCCACTGGCCGGAGTCCGGGAGCCTGTAGGCGCCCACCCCGACCGGCAGACTGTCGGACCTCGATCTCATCATGGCGGCGCGGTCGGCGGCAGGTGGGTGCGCAGGGCGTCGGGCGCGAATCAGGGGCGGGCCGCGTCCTCGCTGGTGGTGCTCCCCTGCGGACGGAGCGCGGTCAGCAGACTGTCGAGTTGACCCCAGGCCCGCGCGCTGGCGACGTGGTCGATGTAGTCGCGGGACTCGATGATGAGCCCATCGCGGATACGCATCACGAAGACGCATGGCACCGTGAATGCCTCACCCGTCTCGGCGACCCGCCCCTGATAGGCGAACTCGGCGACAATCACCTCCGGGTCCGCCGTTTCGTGAATCGTCACGCCGACCGGCTTCCGGTTCAGCGTCCGGTCGACCGGAGGCGACGCGGTGAAGTGCGCGTGCAGTTCGCTGCGGCTACGCAGCGGCGGCGGGTTGAGCGGGTGGAACGGATGGGTGACATGGGTCTGTTCGGCGTACAGATCGGCCAGGTCCTCGTACGGGCCGTCGCAGACCCCGTTCACCAGTCGGAGGAAGGTTTCGCGTGGGCTGCTCATGCCAGGTTTCCTTCTGCTCGGTCGATGTCGATGACGGGAAAGGCACCGCGCACGTCCGTCAGGAACTCGTTGCGCCGCGCGGCGTAGGTGCTGACCGCCGCCCAGAGCGCCTCCAACGCGGCCTGCAGCGGGTCCGGCTCGCCGGCGGCCACGAGTGCCGGCAGCGCCATCGCGACCGGGTTCACCGGAGCGTCGAGAACCGCGCCGAGCGGATCAGCCGGGCCGAAACCCGCCGGGCGCACCGAGACGACGGAGTACGTGACGGGTGGCTCGCCCCGGATCCGTGTCCACAGCGCTCTGGGGTCGGCGAACTCCGCGGGCAGCGGCATCCCGTCATCCAGGGCCGCCCACGCCGGTGCCATCCAGTCGAGGTCCGCGACGCCGGCGACGGTGAACGCCTGCCGTGCCGCCCAGGTCGCGATCTGCCGCTGCACGGCGGCGCCGGCCTCGGCCACCCCGTCGACCAGGTCCCGGTCCAGCAGGACGAGGCCGTGAATATTGCCACGAACCTGTCGGAGCCGCTCACTCGGCAGACGACCGCCCCAGCGCCGCAGCTCGTCGCGCCTGCGGTACTCCTCGTCGCGACGCGCTCGCTCCAACCGTCTGAGCTGCTCGGCTTCGACCTGCTCCCACAGGGTCGGCGCGGGCGGCAACCCGGCCGCCCAGCCGTGCCAGTAGGCGGCGGCCCTGCTGGTCTGGCTAAGGATCGCGTCGGTACGCGTCACGGCGTCGCTCGGGTCGTCGAACGTCGAGTCCGCCGGCCACAAGCACAGCAGGTAGCGGTCCGGACGCCGATCCATGTAGGTGCAGTCGCCGTCGTCCAGCTCATCGGGGTCGAGCCCGCCGAACGGGTCACTCCCCGCCTCCATGCCCGTGGCGCAGTACCGCACGCGGTAGGCCGGTAGCCGGCGGGTGTCCTGATCTTCGGGGATCAGCCGCAGCCGGGCGAGTGAACCTTCGCCCCAGGGGACCAGGTCAACCGCGGCGTCCCTCGGCCGAAACGACGCCTCCACGACCTCTTCCCACTCTTCCGTCGCGGCCGACGGCTCACCGTCGTGCACCTCGATCCGGAGGTGGACCTGCCCGGTGTGCGTGCCGGTCATCAGGAACAGCGCGCCGGGGTAGCCGGCTCCGCAGAGGCCGTTCACCTGCCCGGCGAACGCCGTCTCCATGTTCGGCAGTTCACGACTCGTCACGTAGATCTGCCCGTACGCCACCGGAGCCGTGCCGTCGAAGAGAACGCGCATCGGCCGATCTTGTCATCGACCGGCGGGCGCCCGCTGTCCCCTCGGCCGTCTGAGCTGGTTCACCCTCGGTGGCGTGCCAGATCCGTGCAGTGGGCCACCGTGGCATCGTCGGCGACCTGAGTGTCGGGGCCACCGCCCATCTGGGCTTCGGCCTGCCGGACGCGGTCGATGACACCGGACGGGCCGTGGGCGGTGAGCAGTTCCAGTACGCCGGGCCAGTCGGTCAGGCCGTAGGGGGTGACGATCCGGCTGGCGCCGTTGCTGAGCAATGCGACGCCGTTCAGGTCGTCAAGGGCGAGGCTGCCGGTGATCGCCTCCCGTGCGGCGCGCGGGTCGTCCTTGGCGATCCAGTAGCCGCCCGGCTGGTTGCGGCGAGCGCGTAGCGCGGTGGCGCAGGAGGCGCGGATGCGGTCGTACTCCGCAGTTCCGGGTGTGACGCCGTTCAGCGGCGCTGAACACTCCCGCCTGGCGATCACCTCGCGCTCGTCGGTGACCACCTGCGGGCCGCCGCCGACCTGGTCGAGGATCAGGAGCGAGTCCGCGAGCAGCAGATGCTCCAGGCGTCCCCGGTGGGCGCGGACCATCAGGACGGTGGCCTGCGGGCTGCTGGGGTCCGCGATGTCGCAGGTGGCGCTGTGCGCGGCGGCGATCTCGCCGATGGCGGCGGCGAGGATGCCCGCGAGATCCCGTCCGTCGTTTCGCGACAGGCCGCCGAGCAGCGTGCCCCCGAGACGGTGGGTGTACCAGGCGACTCCGTGCGCGCAGAGCCTCTCGGCTCCCGGAATGCCGGCGCCGTCCAGCAGCACGACGGCGCCCGGGACGGCACCGACGAAGTCCTCGTTCGGCCGACCGGCCCCACCGGCGCTCGTCGCCAGGCCGACGTTCACTTGTGGACTCCTCGGTCGCGAGGGGGCACGAACGACGGTGGCGCGTGGAACGAGGTGTACGACCGGCCAGGGTTCGCGGACCACCGCGCGAACGAGGCATCCCGCCATCGCGCATGCTCACCACCGGCCCTCCGTACCCACCGAGGACGCGTCCCGCTTCGGAGTGCTGGTCTTTCCAAAACACCAACTTCTACCACGACTGGCTCCTTGCCGGAGTCGCCGCGATCCAGCGGATCGGCGCCACACATGCGGTGGTGCGCCCAGACGATCTGTTCCACGGCGTTGATCGGGAAGCCGGGACACAGATCTTGGACAGTTTCCGTTCCCGCCTAACGGAAACTGTCCAAGATCTACGTTGTTAACCAATTCGGTCAGTCGATCGTAGGTCGATCGAGGGTCGGCGAATTCCTTAACCACCCGGCGCCGCCGTAGCGACCAGCTTGACGGCCCGTTTCCCGGGCCAGCCAGGTCCTCACGCGACCTCATCTCGATCGATATCACCGCGAACCGTCCCGCCGTTCGACCAAGCTCGCGAGGGGCGCCGACAGGCGAACCCTCCGACTGCGCGCGGCTTGTCGGCGACCGTTTCTGGACTTGCTGGTCCATTATTTACGGGTCACAGTCCATGGCAGCGCCGAGCAACGGCCCGGCCGCTTCCGGAAATGACGGGGGAAGACCATGGATTTGCAGCTTGCCGGCAAGCGCGCGCTGGTTACCGGCGCGAGCAGCGGTCTCGGCGCCGAGATCGCGGCGGTCCTGGCCCGCGAAGGCGTTGCCGTGGTCGTCCAGGGCCGGGACCGGGCGCGTACGGAGCAGACCGCCCGGAAGGTGGGCGGGCAGGCCGTGATCGGAGACCTCACGACCGATGCCGGTGCCGAGGCCGTGGCCCGCCAGGCCGGCGAGGTGGACATTCTGGTCAACAACGCCGGCAGCTACGACCCCGAAGCAGGGTGGTCCGACCTGGACGCGGACGCGTGGGCCGACATGTACAACCTCAACGTGCTCAGCTCGGTCCGCCTGATCCGACACCTGGTCCCCGCGATGCGGGCCAAGGGGTGGGGGCGTGTCATCCAGATCGGCAGCGTGACCGGTGAGACGCCGTCGGCGGGGCAGCCGCACTACGCAGCCAGCAACGCCGCCCGGCTCAACCTCGCCCGGTCGCTGTCCCGCGACCTCAAGCACACGGGAGTGACCTCCAACGCCATCGCGGCCGGCGCCATCCTGGTTCCCACCACCCGCGACTACCTCCTGGAACTCGGCCGCGAGAACGGGTGGGGTGAGACGTGGGAGGAGGTGGAGCGCAACGCCACGCCGATTCGCGCCGGCACCGACGTCGGCCGCATCGGAGAGCCCCGCGAGTACGCCGACCTCGTCGCCTACCTCGCCAGCCCAATCTCCGGGTACCTGACCGGCGCCACCCTCCGGATGGACGGTGGCAGGTACGACAGGTAGCTGCGGAGGACGCAGCCCACCGCCGACGTGTCGTCGACGACGGCGGGCGGTGCCGGTCAGAGGTCTTGCCTGACCTTCGCGATGTCCAGATCCAGTAAGGGGCAGAAGAACCTGGTGAAGTCCTCCAGGGTGTCCGATCGGAAGGTCTCCCCCGTACCGTCCAGGATGGCCATCGCGCCCGAAGGAAGATCGAACAGGTATCCGACAAGCTCCTCATCCCTGAGAAGAACGAAGACCTGCGGCACTTCCGCCACGACGACCGGCGGGATCTCCGGCATCGACGGCTTGCTCGCGGGACGCAGCTCTTCTGGCTCGCCACATTTTCCAGTCATGGACACCCTCCTCCGAAGGAACCCCGGCGCAGTGGTCTCGTCGGGTGACCCGGCCCTTAGACCCCACCGGCACCACATTGTGTGGGGACAATCTCTCCGAGATAGTGGGGGGACAATCTGAGCCAGAGTCAAGGATTGTCTTGGGACAACCGGGAAGGGCGTGGACGTGCCGGTGCACTCGCGCTACCTGAACATCGCGTCCATGATCCGAGAGCGGATCGAAGCTGGAGAATGGGAGCCGGGTGCGCGGCTTCCGACCCTCAACGATCTCGCGGCCGAGTACGACGCCAACCGCGACACCGTCGGCCGAGCCATCGCCCTCCTGGAGACCGAGGGCTACGTGTGGGCCGTCCAGGGTCGGGGCATTGCCGTTCGATACGGCACGATGCGGCCACGCCGACCCCGCGGCGATCTCGTCAAGCGCAACGAGCAGGCAACCGGCTACTCGTTTCCTTCGGCGAGCAGCCAGGAGGTATGGGTTCGCCACGGAACGGCCATCAACGCGCCGGCCACGCTGGATGATCCCCGCATCGCCAAACTGCTTGGCGTGGAGCCCGGGACCGAAGTGCTTCGCCGGTTTCGGGTTACCGGGCCAGCGTCCGAGGCCCCATTCCAGATCAACGTCTCGTGGATTCACCCACGCGTCGCTGCCATCGTCGCCGACCTGGATGCGAGCCCGGCGGCTGGCGAGTGGCTGCACCACATCGAGAACGCCGGCCACTGGCCCATCAGTTGGATGGAGATTCATCGCGCCCGGATGCCCAGCAGAGACGAAGCGACCCTCCTGGAGATCCCCACCAACCTGCCGGTCCTGGAGATCGTGCGGGTCGGCACCTCGGGAGGCGACAAGAAGCCTGTCGAGGTGACCGAATACGTCGTGGCGAGCGACCGAGTCGAAACGGTCCACGTCCTGCACCGCGACACGAACGCCAAGGAGCCGTGGCCCGACGCCGGGCCGAGAGAAGGGTCATGACCGTGGCCCTCAGCATCGAAGCCGCCAGCCGGACGCACCAGGGCCTCGTTCGCAAACGGAACGAGGACTCCCACAGCCAAGGACAATGGCTCTACGTCGTTGCGGACGGTCTCGGCGGCCATGTCGCCGGTGATGTCGCGAGCAGCACAGCCATCGCCGCCGTACAGGCGTACGACCGCGCAGTGGATCCGGAGGATCTTGCTGACTTCCTGGGACGGGCCATCCGCGAAGCGAGTGAGGCGTTACGCCGGAAAGTCCGCGAGGATCCGAAGCTGGCGGGGATGGGAACGACATTTGTCGCTCTGCTGCGCTCTGGCAGTCATGCGGTCGTGGCGAACGTTGGGGACTCCCGCGCCTACCTGATCCGACGCCACGGCTCCCATGACAATGCCCTGGTCCAGATCAGCGAGGATCACACCTACAAACATCTCATTGCCGGCGCTGACGAGGTGCCCGACCTCCCCGAGAAGCTGGCGCGCTTCCTCGACGGACGGGACGACGGCCGGTCGGCCGACCTGACGCCTCTCCAGCTTCAACCCGGCGACCGGGTCCTGTTGTGTTCTGACGGACTGAGTTCGTACGTGCCACACGAGCAGATACGAGCTGCGCTCGACTCCCAGGGCGAGCCCGGCGAGATCTCCGACCGACTCGTGGCCCTGGCGATCGACCACGGTGGGCACGACAACGTCACCGTAATCGTCATTGGCGTGACCCAGGGCTGACGAATCCGACCGCCAATCCCTACAGTCGGGCCATGAGCACCGACGACGGCGTACGGGTCTGGCTCCGCCGGCAGGGAGCAGAGCAGATCGCGCATCCCGGCGGCAACCTGTACGCCCACCTGTGTCGGGTCAACGAACGCCTGACCGTGCTCGGCTGCGGCAGCGACGTGCAGGCGGCGGGCCTCACCCACGCCGCCTACGGCACCGACGGCTTCGATCGCGCTCTGCTTGATCCGGCCGACCGCGCGGTGTTGCGGGATCTCGTCGGCGCGGACGCCGAGCAGCTCGTCTATCTGTACGGCGCCTGCGACCGTGGGCGTAGCTGGCGGGCGCTGGCCAGGACCGGCCAGGTGTTCGACCGCTTCACAGGTCAGGTGCGAACGCCGGATCCGGCTCAACTGCGGTCTCTCGTGGACCTGAGCATCGTCAACGAACTGGACGTCATCGAGCAGGATCCGGCCGTGGCGGGCCGGCACGGCGCCTACTTCCGGGAACTGTTCGCCTCCTGGGCCGCACTGGCCAGTGAGCAGGTCATCCTCGATGCGCAGCGGGTACTGCACAGTGACTGACGGTCGCGCACCCGTACGAGCCGCCTACCCCGGCAGCTTCGACCCCTTCACTCCCGGGCATGCGAACGTGGTGAACCGAGCGCGCCTGATCTTCGACGAGGTGGTCGTGCTCGTCGCCGTCAACAGCTCCAAACATCCGGGACTCGGCGAGGAGGAACGAGCGGCTGCGGTCCGCGCAATTCTGCCGGCCGAGTGGACCTCCGTCACCGTTGCGGCATGGAGTGGGCTGACCTCCACCTACTGCCGACGCCACGACATCGGAGTAATAGTCCGTGGTGTACGGAACAGGACCGACCTGCGGGCCGAGTATGAGCTCGCCGCGATGAACCAGACGTTGGGGGTCCCCACCGTGTTTCTGCCCGCGCAGCCCGAACTGGCCGCGGTGTCGTCGACGATGGCCCGCACCATGAAGGGAATGCTTCCGCCATGCTGATCATCGAAGGCGCAGGGCGGTGGACCGCACCCGCCGGCGCCGCCAACGACTGGGTCGAGCAGCTGAGAACGCCGGACCTGTCGGTGGGTACGTACTGCATCCCGGCCGGCGGTCTCGACGACCAGAGCCCGCACACCGAGGATGAGATCTACGTGGTCACCGCGGGGCGGGCCCGGATCGTGACCCCGGACGGCACGGCCGAGGTGGGGCCGGGTTCGGTGATCTTCGTGCCGGCCGGGGAGGAGCACCGGTTCGTCGACGTGACCGAGGACCTGGCGCTGCTTGTGGTGTTCGGCCCGGCATACGGCTCGCGCGCTCCGGGCCGGCGAGCCCACTAGGCGGCCGTACCTCGGAATTGCTTGTGTTGGGTCTGTCCGAGACGATGGGTAGCCTGCCGGGATGGTAAAGGTTGTCACCTACCTGGAGATGAACGACGCCAAGGACCTGCGACCTGGGAAGGTCGTGCCGGAACTCCTCCTGCGGCGCGTCGACGGTGGCCAGCCGCTCGTGCGTGCCACCAATGCTCAGGTCGGATCCCCCTACGGGTGGCGCAGTGCGTCCCGCACGAACGACGAGTGGCAGGAGTTGGTGCGGTGTCGTCCGCTGCGCCAGTACTGGTTCATCACTCTGAGGGACGAGACCGTGGGCATTGCCAATGTGGAGCCTCAGCCTGGCGGAGATGTGGAGATCACCGCCTTTGGGCTGTTGCCGGAACATGTCGGGAGGGGTCTCGGTGGCCATGCGCTGACGTTGACCATCCGGCAAGCCTGGGACAGTACGGCGGTGGACTCCCCGGCTGTCCGCAGGGTGTGGCTGCACACCTGCTCGTTCGACCATCCGAATGCCCTACGCAACTATCAGCGACGCGGCTTGACCGTCTATCGCACCGAGGTCGAAGCCGAGTGATGTCGGGTGCCGCGCCGCCGCGCTACTGACGGTAGGCGGAGAGGAAGGTACGGATCCGGGAGACGGCGTCGTCGAGGACGTCCGTGGAGGCCAGGAAGACCAGGCGGAGGTGGTCTGGTGTGTCGAGGTTGAAGCCGGTGCCGTGGGAAATCAGGAGGTGCTGCTGCTCCAAGAGGTCGATCACCAGGCGCTCGTCGTCGTGGATCTTGTGAACCTTGGGGTCGAGACGGGCGAAGAGATAGAGGGCGCCGGCCGGCTTGACGCAGTCGACGCCGGGGATGTCGACGAGGGACTGCCAGGCGTGGTCGCGCTGCTCCAGCAGGCGGCCGCCGGGGCGGGTCAGCTCCTCGATGCTCTGGTAGCCGCCGAGCGCGGTCTGGATGGCGTGCTGGGCCGGCACGTTCGGGCAGACGCGCATGTTGGCGAGCAGCTGCAGCCCATCCAGGTAATCCGAGTCGCTGCCGCTGAAACCGCTGGTGGCGAGCCAGCCGGAGCGGAAGCCCGCAGCCCGGTACGTCTTGGACAGGCCGCCCATGCTGACCACCGGCACGTCCGGCGCGAGGGCGGCGAGGGTGTGGTGCGTCGCTCCGTCGTACACGATCTTGTCGTAGATCTCGTCGGCGAAGATCAGCAGATCGTGCTTGCGGGCAAGCTCGATCATGCCGAGCAGCACTTCCCGGGAGTAGACCGCGCCGGTCGGGTTGTTCGGGTTGATCACCACGAGCGCGCGGGTGCGGTCGGTGATCCTGGACGCCATGTGCTCCAGGTCCGGCGCCCAGCCCGCGCTCTCGTCGCAGCGGTAGTGCACCGCGCGACCGCTGCACAGGTTCACCGCGCCCGTCCAGAGCGGGTAGTCCGGGCTCGGCACCAGCACCTCGTCGCCCGTGTCCAGCAGTGCCTGGAGCACCATCACGATCAGTTCGGAGACCCCGTTGCCGAGCAGCACGTCGTCCGGCTGCACGCCGGGTACGCCAAGGGTCTGGTAGTGCTGGGCCACCGCGACGCGGGCGGAGTAGATGCCTCGCGCGTCGCTGTACCCCTGAGCGGCCACGATGTTCTGCACGACGTCGGCGACGATGGGCTCCGGCGTGGCCAGCCCCCACGGCGCCGGGTTGCCCAGGTTCAGCTTGAGGATCCGGTGTCCGGCAGCCTCCAACTCCTGTGCCCGGCGCAACACCGGACCGCGGATGTCGTACCGGACGCTCTTCAGCCGCTGCGCCTGCCGCATCGGACCCCCTCCGCGAAATGTCGTGTCCCCGATGATCGATGCTAGGGCGTCGTCCGGACATGTTCACCGCTGAGGAGACCTGCCCTAGTCGGACAGGCCCGCCGGCACGGGCACCTGGAGGTGCGCCAGGAGGGCGGCGACCTCACGGTCGAGGTCCACGCCCACCTCGTGGATCGCGTCCACTCCCAGGGAGCTGAACGCGCGACTGGGCTGCTCGATGACGAACCGCGCTCCGCCGTCGGGTCCGTCGCTGATCATCGTGCGCAGTGGCGCGTACAGCATGGCCGCCGGGTCGTGGCGGAACATCCGCTCGGCCGTGGTGTGGTTGCCCATCAGGTATTCGACGCAGTGCCGGGGGTCGCCCGCGAGGTTCATCATCGGGTGCAGGTCGCCGCTGCTCCAGTAGATGAGGAAGCCGTGCGGTGCTCGCTCATCCATGAGGGCGAGCACGTCGTCCCAGGGCGCGTTCCGGGCGACAAGCGCGTTGAACGCCTCGGCGTCGTAGGGCGGAACGGCCTGCTCGTACTGCCGCCGGAAATCCTCGAAGGAGCGATCGATGCTGATGTCCAGGCAGCGCGCGTGGTAGCCACGTTCGGCCCATCCGCGTTCCATCGGGCTCCCGTCACCTCTCCGGGCTACTTCCTGCAAGCTAGCAGTATTTGTCCTGAATGAGACTTTAGTATCGCAGCACCGAGGATGCTTCCGCTGGCGGTGAGGTGACCGTCGGCGCTCCCCGGCGCGACGCGTTCGGCATGCCGGCCAGCCGCGCCACCACCGCCGAGCAGCTCGCGGAACAACTCTCCCGGGCGCTGGCGCAGCCGGGCCCACACCTCATCGACGCCGCCATCCCGGCCGCCGCGTAGGCGTCGGTCCGCCCGGCAGTACTGATCGTTTCCGCTGGCGCGTCGCGGGGAACTGCTCGGGAGAGGGGTGAGGGGGACAAACATGAGCCGATACGCACTGCCAGCGACCAGCCGAGCGCCACGGACGCTCGCGCTGATCCTGCCGTTGCTCGGGACCGTCGCGCTGAGCACGGCCTGCACCACGGGCGGGGACGAGGCCGACCCGGTGTCGTCGGCCGCGTCGCCGACGACCGCCTCGGCTGGCACGAGCCCGGCCGACCCGCCTTCCGCGAGTGCCAGCGCCAGCGCCCCGACGACCATCCCGACGTCGGCGTTCGTCGAGCTGCCGGCCGAGCTGCGGAAGTTGCCCCGACGGACGACGCCCGTCGAGGAGGCCCTGCCCAAACTGTGTGGCAACGAGTTCGGCACCGGAGGCCGACAGGTCACGGCGAGCGCCGCGATGACCGTCACCTACCAGAAGGCCGGCGCCCCGGCCAGTTACGTGCCCCAGGGGACGATCCATCAGACGATCTTCACCTTCGAGGGTGACGGTGCTACCGCCTACATGCGGCGTCTGCGCAGCGCCGTCGAGGCGTGCCCGTCGTACGACCAGGGCGGCAATCCGGTCAAGGTCGCGAGCAAGGCGTTGCCCGGTGTCGGGGATGAGGCCCTGCTCGTGTCCCGCACGTCGGCCGCGACGAGCCTGAACGGCGAACGCACCGGCGGCACCACGTCGACCCAGATCGCCGTGGCCCGGGTCGACGGTGCGGTGACCGTGTTCAACGACCAGGGCTGGGAGGGCAGCAGCGGCAACCCCGCCCTCCTGGACCGGACCGCGCGCGGCGGCGTGCAGGCCATCGACGCCTGGCAGCGCTGACGCGATGCGGGGCGGTGCCCGACGGCACCGCCCCGCATGCCCGTCAGGAACTACTCCCAGGCGCTCTGCTGGGTCGAGACGAGGTTGCCGGGAACGACCGTGCCGTTGGTGCTCCACTCGGTGTACGCCCAGAAGTCGCCCTCGGCCAACGGCCCGTTCGGCTTCAACGTGAAGTTGACGCTCCCACCGCGCTCCGTCGTCTTCGGTAGCGTCAGCGTGGCGGGCGAATACCTGGCGTTGCGAGCGATGATGGCGTGCCGCAGTTCGAAGTCGACGACCGGGCCACCGGGCACCTGCGCGAACACGTACGCGGTGTAGCGCCCCGGCTCGGGCAGGAACTTGTACACCTGCTCCGCGCTGGTCCAGTACCTGTCACTGCTGTAGACCAGCTTGTCACCCTTGTACAGGTAGAGGTCGAGGTTGGTGTTCGGGTCCTCGGTGTTGGCCTCGACGACGATGCCCGCGGTGTTCGCCGGCACGGTGAAGTCGACCTTTTTCACGCCGGAGGCGCTCGGGTCGAACACGCCGCCGTAGACGCCGGCAGGCATCGAGTACGTCTTTCGCTGCATCGGCGTGTAACCGGTGCTGCGACCCGAGAGCGGCCCGGTGAAGCCCGGCTGGATGAAGCCGAAGGAGCCGCTGGTCATCCGGCCGAACTCCTCGCCGTCGTCACCGTACGGCCGGGGGCTGATCCCCCACGGGCGGGCGGCGACCGGGATCCGGACGCTGCGCGCCTTGGCCTTCCAGGTGATCGAACCGGTCACGTACCGGTCCCAGGGAGCGCTGCCCCGACGCAGCGTGATGGTGACCGTCGCGGACTTCCCCGGCGCCAGCGTCACCGACGCCGGCGTGACGGTGACCTTCATGCCGGGCAGGCCGGACACCGCCGACCGGTAGGTCTCCCGCGCCTTGCCCACGTTGGTGAGTGTGCGGGTGACTGTCACCGGGTGGGTGCCGTCGTACTCGCGCAGCGAGACGGCCGGCAGGTTGAGTTCCTTGCCGTCGGGCTGGGCCGTCTCGCTGAAGGCGACAAGTTCCGCCGCCGTCGGTTCGATGACCAGTCCCGGGTCGGTGGCCCGGGCCAGGTTGATGAAGCCGCTGCCCTGGTCCAGGGGGTTGGTGGTGCCGACGGTGTCGGTAGCGGTGGTCCGCAACGCCGAGGCGACAGTGCCCGGCGTCCAGTCCGGGTGCGTGGCACGCAGGACCGCCGCCGCGCCGGCCACGTACGGCGACGCCATCGAGGTGCCCGAGTACGCGTCGTACTGCCGCCCGAAGTTGCCCGCCGGTGACACCGCGGCGATGATGTCCGACCCTGGGGCGACCAGGTCCGGCTTGAAGACGCCGTAGGTCACCTTGTCCGGGCCGGTGGAGGAGAAGTCCGCGACGCTGGGGACGCCCGGAACGCTGGAGCCGTCACCGCCGGAGCGCAGGGACACCTTCGCGTCGGTGGGGTGGCGCATGAGGTAGTTGAAGAGAGTGCCCGCCTGCTTCTCCGTCGGCAGGTACACCACCGGGAAGTTGTAGATCGAGTTGACCCGGTAGTTGCCGACCGGGTCGAACAGCACCATCCCCGCCCCGCCCTTGTCCTTGACCTCGGCCGCGGAGGCGAACGTGTTGGACAGGGCGCAGGCGACCACCTTGCCCTTGATCTTGGCCTGGTCCAGGCTGCCCGGCTCGCAGTACGCCGCCCCCAGCTCCGGTGAGCCGGCCTGGTCACCGAAGACCATCGCCCGCGAGTTGCCGCCGGGCAGCGCGTCCAGCGAGCCGCCGACCAGCTTCGTGCCGTCGCCCAGCTTGAGCGTCGCCTCGTCGAGGTTCGTCACCGCCGCGCCGACAGTTGTCACCCAGGGCGCCGCGTTACTGATGGCACCGCTCACGATGCCCGTGTTCCCGGCCGACGCCGCCACGAAGACCCCGGACAGGGTGGCGTTGAGGAACGCGATGCCGATGGGGGTGTTGGCCTCCCAGTCACCGAGGTCCGAGCCGATCGAGAAGTTCAGGACCTGCACCCCGTCGGCGACGGCCGCGTCGATGCCGGCGATGATGTCGGCGTCGTAGCCCATGCCGGCCCAGAGCACCTTGTAGACGGCGATCTGGGCGTCCGGTGCCACCCCGGAGATCGGGTCGAAGCGCCGACCGTCGATCGTGACGTCCGAGACCGGCAGACCGGCCGCCGTGGAGGCGGTGTGCGTGCCGTGCCCGTTCGCGTCGCGGGGGGACAGGAACTCGCCCTCGGGCACCGAGCCGCCGTCGGCGAGCCAGGTGTCGGCGAAGTAGCGGGCTCCGACGATCTTGCCGTTGCAGTGCTCGGCCACGAAGGCCACGCCGGTCTGGCAGGTGCCGTGCCAGTTCGCCGGTGCGGGCATCTTCTTGGCGAACGACGCGCTCTCCGGCCAGATGCCGGTGTCCAGGACCCCGATCACCGTGCCCTTGCCGGTGGCGGGACCAGGTTTGACCGGCTTGGCGGTCCGGTCGGCCGCGGACGCGACCGCGTCACCCGAGGTGGTGGTGGCGGTCGGGGCGGCGGCGGCCGTCGTGGTGGTCGCGAGCGGCGACGCCGACCGACTGCCGAGCGCGCGTGCGGCGGTGACGGCGCGAACGCGCTTGTCCGCCCGCAACGCGGTCGCCTGCTGGGCGGTCAGCTTCGCCGAGAAGCCGTTGAAGGCGGCGGTGTAGGCCGCCTTGACCTGGACCCCGGCGGCGGAGGCGACGGCGGCCCGCTGCGTGTCGAGGTGCCGGCGGTACGCCTTTGCCGGTGCCGACGTCGCGTCCAGCCGGGCACCGGGCGCCGGGCGCGTCCGCGCCAGCCCCGACGTCCCGCCGACGTACGTGGTCAGCGGGGCCTCGGCCAGCTCGACGATGTAGACGCCCGAACCGGTCACGTCGACGGCGGCCTTCGGGCCGGTCTCGCTGTCCCCGGGGCGACGATCGGCCCCGTCGGTCAGGGTGGTGCGCCGGTCGGACCCGGTGGAGAAATAACCCGGACCGCTGGTGGCGGGCCGGTCCCCCGGTGCCGCCGACGCCGATCCCGCCGCACCGGTTGTGCCGGTGATCATCGCGAGGACCAGCGTCGGTAGCGCCAGTCTTCGCAGCCTGTTCCCGCTCGTGCGTGAAGACACGAGACTCCTCTCCATCGCTCCCTTGTGGAGCTGCCTCATCGTTCGCGATCCGCTCATGGGAGCGCTCCCCCACCTAAGCCCGCGACGGTTAATCGAGGGTTTGCGCGGTGTTACGGATCGCTGGTGCACATAAGATCACGATGGGTCGGCCGTGCCTAGATCAAGTTTTCCGTCGCGGGCCGCACGCCGATGGGTGGTCAGATCGGGAAGCGGCCCTGGCGCCACTGCCAGTGACGGCCGGCAGTCAGGTGGTCGACGATCGCCCGTTGCAGGACGGTGTGGCGCGGTAGTTGGTCGAGCGGAGTGCTCAGGGTGCGGAACACGAACCGCCGCACCTCGACGTCGGCGTCCGGCCCTTCCGCCTCCTCGTAGGGCTCCAACTCGAACCGTCGCTGGAAGCGGATGATGTTGGAGTCCTCGGGCAGGTACTCCCGCAGCTGCGGGTCGAGCAGCCACGAGCCGCAGGAGAACGCCGAGTAGGGCTCGTCGGGAAAGTGGCGCGGGAAGAAGGCCAGGGCCTCGTCCAGCGACGCCGAGACCGCCTCCGGGGTCAGCGGCCCCGAGTCGGGGACGTGCAGGCCGATGACGCCGTCGCCCCTGTGATGCTGCAACCGGCCCAGCTCGTAGACAGCGCCCCGCACGTGCAGGGTCAACCAGCTCTGCATGACGGGCCACCCCTCGCCGCGCATCCGCCTGTCGATGGCGAGATTGCGACCCAGGTCCGCGAGGATCAGCCAGGACACGGCATCGGGAACGCCGTGGTCGCGGTGGTACCCGCGGACGACGTCGACCAGGGCGAGGTACGCGTACACGTAGAGGTGCCGCCAGGCGGGCCCCCGATCGCGCGGCAGCTCCGGGCCGGGCGGCAGCCAGACGTAGCCACCGAGATCGGCGCGGACCAGCGCGATGGAACGATCGAGGAGCCACCGCAGCTCGGGCGTCCACAGTGGCGACCCCGCGTCGGGCCAGCCGGCCATGATCTCGGCGGCGTCGTCCGGGCGGATCGCGAGCCGGTCGAGGAGCGCGGGGGCATCGGCCCTAGCGGGCAGCGGCGCCGACGGCAGGTCACCCGCGAGCCGCTGCACACGCTCGACGTCCTCGACGGGCACCTTGAGCCGGGCGGCGATGTCGTGCGGATCCACACGGATGAACCTACCGCCGGCCGGCGTCTTCCCCCAGGGCGCGACCAGATCATGTTCCAGGCAGCGTCCGAGCAGGGTTCGCGCCGGCGAGGTACACGGCGAGCGGTCGGCGCAACACCGTCATGTCGCTGGTCGGGTCGCCGCGTACGACCAGCAGGTCGGCGTCGAAACCGGGCCGGACGCGGCCCTTGCTCCGCCCCAGGCCACACACCTCGGCGCCGACCGAGGTCGCGGCGGCGAGGGCTGCTGTGGCGGGGATGCCACTCGCGACGTACTCGACGAGTGTCTCGGGCAGGACTCCGTGCGGCTTCGCGGGGCCGAGTCCCGCGTCCGAACCGGCGACCAGGCGGACCCCGGCCCGGTGCAGGGTGGCGGCGGCGGCACGCAGCGCGGCCTCGCTGAGCCCGGCCCGCGCCGCCATCTCCACAAGCTCCGGCGGCGTGGTCACGGCGGGGTCGGTGCCGAGCGTGGCGCAGACCGCCACCCCGGACGCGGCCAGTCGATCCGCGAGTTCCTCCGGGACGTGGGCGCCGGTCGCGGTCACGCACGTGCAGTGCTCGATGCCGTCGACACCGACGCGCAGCGCCTGCTCGACGGCGCTGAGCGCGTGCGCGTGCGCGGTCACCGGCAGGCCGAGATCGTGTGCCTGGGTCACCGCGGCGGTCAGGTCCTGGTCGGTGAACTGCGGCCGGGTGGTGTCGGTGCCGGGGGTGAACACTCCGCCGCTGGCCATGACCTTCAGCAGGTCGGCACCGGCCGCCGCCTGGAGACGCACGGCCTCGCGGATCCCGTCGACGCCACTCGCCTCACCCCCCATCCACCAGCAGTGCCCGCCGACGCTGGTGATCGGCACGCCCGACCCGACCACGGTTGGCAGGTCGTCGCGCACCTCCCGGGCCCGCCATCGCAGCACGGCGCCACGACGATCACCCAGGTCACGGACGGTCGTGACGCCTGCCGCCAGGTGCGCGCGCAGTGACGCCTCGACGACCGTGTCGAGGTCCGTCTCCGGGCGTTCGGCGAGCCGGCCGAGCGCGTCCGGCCCCCCATCGGCGCACAGGTGCACGTGCGCGTCGATCAGGCCCGGAAGCAGGGTGCCGTCCGGATGCTCGCGCACCGGCCACCCCTGGGGCGCCTGCGCCCAACCCGCGCGCACGTCGGTGATGCGACAGTCGTCCAGCAGCACCAGCACCCCGCCGTCCACGAGCCGCTCGCCGTCGAACAGCCGTGCCGCCCGGATGGCATGTCCCGTCATCGGTCCTCCCCCGTCGAGCTCGACCGTCACCGGCTCATGACGCCCACCATCCCGCGCCGTCGAACCCGGTGACCTCCCCGCAGCAGAGGAGCCCCGTCCCTCACGAGAGGGACCACTCAGACAACGTGGCGCAGGTAGCCGGCGATGGCCGCGTCCAGCACCTGCGCGCCGGGACGCGCCCACACCTCGGCGGAGAAGACCTCCACCTCGATCGGGCCGCCGTAGCCGGCGGCGTCGACCGCCTCGCGCAGCCGGCGCAGCTCGATGCACCCGTCACCGGGCAGCGCCCGGCCGAGCAGCACCCCCTGCGGCAGCGGAGTCACCCAGTCACAGACCTGGAACGCGGCGATCCGCGCTCCGGCCCGCGCGATCTGCGCGTACACCGTGTCGTCCCACCACACGTGGTACGCGTCGACGACCACACCGACCACCGCCGGGTCGAACCGCTCGGCGATGTCCAGCGCCTGGCCGAGGGTGGCGATCACGCACCGGTCGGCGGCGAACATCGGGTGCAGCGGCTCGATGGCCAGCCGGACGCCGGACGCCGCCGCGTGCGGGGCCAGCTCGCCAATCGCGTCGGCGACACGGGCGCGGGCGCCGTCGACGTCCCGGCTGCCGGGCGGCAGACCGCCGGAGACCAGCACCAGCTCGGACGCGCCAAGCGTGGCGGCCTCCTCGATGGCCCGCAGGTTGTCCGCAAGCCAGTCGTCGGTGGAGAAGAAGCCCCCCCGGCACAGGGACGTCACGGCGAGCCCCGCCTCGCGGACCAGCTTCGCCGAGCGGGCCAGCCCGTACCCGGCCACCGGCTCCCGCCACAGCCCGATGCCCGGCACACCGGCCGCCACACAGCCGGCGACCACGTCGGGCAGCGCCCAGTGCTGGGCGGTGGCCTGGTTGAACGAGAAGCGCGCGAGCTCATCCGCGCTGCCGCCCACCGGTGTCGCGTCCGTGAGTTCGACGCTCACTGCGCCACGCCCGCGACGGTGAAGAACGCCCGGGCGCGGGCTGCGGCCAGGTCGGCGTCGGGCAGCAGGCCGGCCGCGTCGGCCAGGGTGAGCAGGGTCGCCAGGTGCGCGGAAGAACGCCCGGACTGCGCGCCGCCGACCATGGTGAAGTGGTCCTGGTGACCGGCCAGCCAGGCCAGGAACACGATCCCCGTCTTGTAGTGCCAGGTCGGCGCCGCGAACAGGTGCCGGGCCAGCGGCACGGTCGGCGCGAAGATCTCGTCGTACGCCGCCAGGTCACCGCGGTCGAGGGCGGCCAACGCGGCGGCGGCGGCCGGCGCGATGGCCGCGAACACCCCGAGCAGGGCATCGGAATGGCCCACCTCGTCACCCCGGATCAGCTCCGGGTAGTGGAAGTCGTCGCCGGTGTAGAGGCGTACCCCCGCCGGTAGTCGACGGCGCAGCGCCACCTCCCGGCCGGCGTCGAGCAGCGACACCTTGACGCCGTCCACCATGGACTGATGTGCCTTGATCAGCTCGACGACCGTGTCGGCGGCCAGATCCAGGTCCGGCGATCCCCAGTAACCGGTAAGCGCCGGGTCGAACATCGGGCCGAGCCAGTGCAGCACCACCGGTTCTCCGGCGGTGGTCAGCAGTTCGTCGTACACCCGGAGGTAGTCCTCGGGGCCGCGGGCGACGGCGGCCAGGTGCCGGCTGCACATCAGCACCGGCCGGGCGCCGGCCGCGCGGACGTCGTCGAGCTGCTCGCGGTACGCGGCGGTGACCGCCGCCAGGGTGGCCGGGCCGGCCGGCAACTGGTCGGTGTTGACACCGGCGACGATCCGGCCGCCCACCGCGCGGGCCTCGGCGGCGCTGCGCCGGATCAGCTCCCGGGTCGCCGGGTAGTCCAGGCCCATCCCCCGCTGGGCGGTGTCCATCGCCTCGGCGACCCCCAGCCCGTACGACCACAGGTGCCGCCGGAACGCGAGGGTGGTGTCCCAGTCCACCGCCGCCGGGGCACCCGGCACGTTCTCCGCGCCTGGGTCGGCGACCACGTGCGCGGCGGCGTACGCGATCCGACCGGTCGCCGGGGCGGCCGGTCGGGCGAACCCGCTCCCCCCGGCCAACCGGTGTCGCCGCCCGCCCGGCAGCAGCACCTCGGCGGCGCTCACCGAGCCACCTTCCGTTCGCGACTGCGGGGCTCGCAAACCCGGCTCACTCCTCGCGCTCACCGCTTCAGCTCCGGAACCTGGACCCGGACGCCCTCGCGGGCCGCGCGCAGCCCCAGCTCCGCGAGCTGCACGCCGCGCGCGCCGGCCAGGAAGTCCCACTGGAACGGCTCGCCGGCCACGACGTGCCGCAGGAACGCCTCCCACTGCACCTTGAACCCGTTGTCGAACTCCTCGTTGTCGGGCACCTCGGTCCACTGGGCACGGAAGTCCTCGGTGGCCGGCAGGTCCGGGTTCCACACCGGTTTCGGGGTGACCGCCCGGTGCTGCACCCGGCAGGTCCGCAACCCGGCGACTGCGCTGCCCTCGGTGCCGTCGACCTGGAACTCCACCAGCTCGTCGCGGTACACCCGCACGCCCCAGGACGAGTTGATCTGCGCGATGACCCCGCCGTCGAGTTCGAAGATGGCGTACGCGGCGTCGTCGGCGGTCGCCACGTAGGCGCGGCCGTCCTCGTCGACACGCTCGGGCAGGTGGGTGGCGGTCACGCAGGAGACCGCGTTGACCCGGCCGAACAGCTCCTCCAGCACGTAGTGCCAGTGCGGGAACATGTCGGAGGTGATGCCGCCGCCGTCCTCGGCGCGGTAGTTCCACGACGGGCGCTGGGCCGGCTGCCAGTCACCCTCGAAGACCCAGTAGCCGAACTCGCCACGCACCGAGAGGATCCGGCCGAAGAATCCGCCGTCGATCAGGCGCTTGAGCTTACGCAGGCCGGGCAGGAACAGCTTGTCCTGTACGACACCGGTGCGGACCCCGGCGGCGTCGGCCGCCCGCGCCAGGTCGAGCGCGCCGGCGAGGTCCTCGGCCAGGGGCTTCTCGGTGTAGATGTGCTTACCGGCCTCGATGGCCTGCCGGATCGCCTTCTCCCGCTGCTGGGTGATCTGGGCGTCGAAGTAGATCTCGACGTCGTCGCGGGCCAGCGCCGAGGTCAGGTCGGTGGTCCAGTCGGTGAGGCCGTGCCGTGCGGCGAGCTCGCGGAGCTTCGTCTCGTTGCGCCCGACCAGGACAGGTTCCGGCCAGATGATCGTGCCGTCGGACGTCGTCAGACCGCCGGACTCGCGGATGGCCAGCAGGGACCGGACGAGGTGCTGGCGGTAGCCCATCCGTCCGGTCACGCCGTTGACGATGATGCCGATGGATCTGCGGGTCATGGTGTTCCCTCCGTCGACGTCACCGGGTCTCCCTGCGGGAAAGGGCTTTCTCTGCGGTACGGTGACGCTAGCCGGCACGGCGAAACGCCGTCAACAGATCGAGGGGGCGGGCCATGGCGACCCTGTCCGATGTGGCCCGCCGGGCAGGCGTCTCACCCGCCACCGCCTCCCGCGTCATCAACAGCAGCAGCAAACCGGTCACCGACGAGCTGCGCGAGCGGGTGCTCGCCGCCGTCGCCGAATTGCAGTACGTGCCGAACGCGCACGCCCAGCTGCTGGCCCGCTCGCACCGCAGCGCGGTCGGTGTGATCGTGCACGACGTCTCCGACCCGTACTTCGCCGAGATCACCCGTGGGCTGCAACGCGTCGCCACCGACAGGGGGCGGCTGCTGATGATCTGCAACAGCTACCGCGACCCGGACCGCGAGCTGGAGTATGTGGAGCTGCTGCGCGGCCACCAGGTGGCGGCGCTGATCCTGGCCGGTTCCGGCTACCACGACGACGCGTTCACCCGGCAGCTCAACGAGAAGCTCGCCGCGTACGAGGCGACCGGCGGGCGGGTCGCGGTCATCGGCCGCCACGAGCACTCCGGTGACGCCGTCATGCCGGACAACCGGGCCGGCGGGCACCTCGCCGGTCGTGAGCTGTGCGAGCTGGGGCATCGGGCCATCGGCGTGGTCGCCGGCCCGCGCATCCTCACCACCACCACCGATCGGCTGGCCGGGCTGCGACAGGCCCTCACCGCGCAGGGCCGCGAGCTGCCCGAACGGCGCATCCGGTACGCGGAGTTCGACCGCGACGGCGGCGCCGAGGCCACCGCCCGGCTGCTCGACGCCGACCCCGGGCTGACCGCGATCGTGGCCCTCAACGACTCGATGGCCATCGGCGCCCTCGCCACCCTGCGGGCCCGCTCGCTGGCCGTGCCGCGCCAGGTCTCCGTGGTCGGCTTCGACGACATGCCGATCGCCAGGGACGTGACACCCGCGCTGACCACCGTACGGCTGCCGCTTGTCGACATGGGAGTCCGGGCGATGTCCCTGGTGCTGGGCGCCGGGACGGCGGTGCCGCGGGTCGAGGTGCTCCCCGCCGAGCTGATCCGCCGGGACACAGCCGGCCCCGCGTGGTCGGCGGCCGACGCGGCGTCGCACCCAAACTCGCTGTCCCGGCCGGAGCGCCCCGCGTAGCCTGCGCCGGTGCTGATCCGTGAGTTCGACGACCAGGACTGGTCGCAGGTGTGGCCGATCATCGAGGACGTGGTCCGGGCCGAGGAGACCTTTCCCTACGACCCGGAGATGACCGCGGATGCGGCGTACGGCATCTGGGTGGAGGCCCCACCCGGGCGGACCGTCGTCGCGGTCGACGGCGACCGGGTCCTCGGCAGCGCGAAGATGGGCGCCAACCGGCCCGGGCCGGGCGCGCACGTGTCCACCGCCAGTTTCCTGGTCGCCGCCGACGCGCGGGGCCGGGGCGTGGGCACCGCGCTGTGCCGCGACGCCCTGACCTGGGCACGCCTTCGGGGGTACGTCGGGATGCAGTTCAACGCCGTGGTGGAGAGCAACCGGTCCGCGGTCGAGCTGTACCGGCGGGAGGGCTTCGAGGTGGTCGGCACCGTGCCGGGCGCGTTCCGCCATCCCGCCCTCGGCCGGGTCGGCCTGCACGTCATGTACCAGGAGTTCTGACCGCCGCCCGCCTTCCCCCCGAAGCTGGGGCACCGTGGCGGGCACCGTGGCGGGTGTCCCCTGTGTAGGTGAGCGCCTGTCGAGCTGCCCCGTTCCTGGGGCAGCCGGTCCGCCGTCCGGTCCGCCGTGCTGCCCCACCTCCGGGGCAGCTCGACAGGGGCGACACAGACCCCGCAGGGAGGCCGACGCAGGGAGGCCGGCACAGGGAGACCGGCACAGGGAGACCGACACAGGGAGACCGACACAGGGAGACCGGCACAGGGAGACCGACGCAGGGAGACCGGCACAGGGAGACCGGCACCTGCGGCGATGAGCGCCCCCGTGGTGGTCAGCCGGCCTGGCTCACCGGCACGGCCGGAGGCGACAGACGGGTCTGCGCGCCGGCGCGGCGAATCGGGGTGAACAACCCGCCGACCGCGACCAGCAGGCACCCCGCTCCGGCCACGAACGCGACCGCCGGCACGCCGTACCGGCCGGCGGTCCAGGTCAGGATGGCGGCGCCGGCCGGCCCGAGGGCGTAGTGCGTGCTCCAGAACGCCGAGGTGACGCGACCGAGCAGATGGTCGGGGGTGATCTCCTGGCGCAGCGACATCGAGCAGATGCCACCGATGCTGAGACAGCACAGGTAGACGGCGGTCAGCGCGGTGACCGCCGGCAGGGTCGTCACCATGCCGGCGCCCGCCAGCGCGAACCCACAGACCGCGTGCGCGCCGATCCAGGTGGCGCCGAAGCCGCGCCGGCGACGCAGCGGCGCCACCAGCAGCGCCCCGGCGACCGTGCCCAGCGCCGCCAGGCCGAGCACCGTGCCGACAGTCCCCTCGGTGCCGTCCAGGTCGTGCGTGACGCGGTAGATCAGCACGTCGGTGAAGCCGTAGGTCAGGAAGATGAACACCGACAGCAGGACGGTCAGCGCGCGGAGCACGGGCTGTCGCCACAGAAACCGCGCCCCGGCCAGGAACTCGGCCACCGGACCCTGCCGGGTCACCGGCGCGGCGTCGGCGGCCTGGACGGGGCGCAGCCGGATCAGCGACAGACCGGCTGCCGACAGCACGAAGCTCGCCGCGTTGACGGCGATGGCGACCGCCGGGCCGAAGCGGGCCGACACCACGCCGGCGAGCAGCGGCCCGAGGACGGCGGTCGCCGCGAACGTCGCCTGGAGCCGACCGTTGGCCTCGGTGAGCCGGTCGGAGTCGACGAGGTTGCGCACCGCGGTCACCGCCGCGACCTGGAACAGCATGCCGGCCGCCTCGCAGATCGGCAGCACGACGAAGAGCAGCCAGACCTGCGGGCCCGCGAGCCAGGCCAGCGGCACCAGGGCGTAGAGGACCAGACGGGCCAGGTCCGCGACGATCATCAGCGTGCGGCTGTCGTACCTGTCGACAAGCACGCCGCCGAAGACCCCGGCGAGCACGGACGCCGCGCCCGCGACGGCGGTGAGCAGGCCCATCTGCGCCACCGACCCGGTCGCCTGCAACACCAGCAACGGCACCGCCAGGTAGGCGAACGCGTCGCCGGCCGCGGAGAGCGACTGCGCGATCCAGTACGTGCCGAAGGCGCGGTCCCGCCACAGCGGCGGCCGATGAGGGCTGGCAGCTCGGCTCATCCCGCCGAGGGTAGCCGCCCTCGTGCCGCCGTGCCGCCCGTCACATCGGACCGATGTCACGAACCGGCGGCGTACCGCATCTCCTGGTCGTCACCTCGATCGGCGAGGAACGGCGAGCGGAGAGGCACCACGATGAACACGGCACAGAGCACGCACCGCGTCCTGATCCTGGGGGCGGGCTACGCGGGGATGGCCACGGCGATCCAACTGGCGGCGCGCACCCGGCGGCGCTCCGACGTGCGGGTGACGCTGGTGAACGCGCAGGAGCGGTTCACCGAGCGGTTGCGGCTGCACATGGCGGCGACCGGGCAGGACCTCGCCGAGCTGACCATTCCCACCCTGCTGGCGGGCACGGACGCGCGGTTCGTCCGCGGATGGGTGACCGCCGTGGACGCGCACACGAGAACCGTCCGGGTCGACGACAGCCGGGAACTGCGCTACGACACGCTTGTCTACGGGCTGGGCAGCGTCGCCGCCACGGCAGCGGTGCCGGGCGCCCAGGAGCACGCGTACACCCTGGACAGCCCGGGGGACGCGGCCGCGCTGGCCGACCGGCTGGCGCGGCTCGGCGGCGGAACCGTCGTCGTCGCCGGCAGCGGCCTGAGCGGCGTCGAGGCGGCGGCCGAGATCGCCGAGCGGCACCCGGAGCTGACAGTCGTGCTCGTCGGCCAGCGGGAGCCCGGGGCGGGCATGAACACGACGGCACGGGCGTACCTGGGCAACGCCCTCACGCGACTGGGCGTTCAGGTGCGCGGCGGGTCGGCGGTGACGAGGGTGCAGCCGGACGGGGTCGAGCTGGCCGACGGGCGCGGCGTCGCCGCCGACGTCGTCCTCTGGACCGGCGGTACGCGGGTGTCCCCGCTGGCGGCAGCGGCGGGGCTGACCGTGGACGAGCGCGGTCGCGTCGTCACCGATGCGACGCTGCGCTCGGTCTCCCACCCGGACGTGTACGCGATCGGCGACGCCGCGGCGATCCCGCAGGGCTACGGCGTCCTGCACGGCACCTGCCAGAGCGGCATGCCGACAGGCGTGCACGTCGGGGTGTCGATCGCCAGGACCCTCCGAGGCCGGCAGCCCCGACCGTTCCGGTTCGGCTACTACCACACGCCGGTGAGCCTGGGACGGCGTGACGCGGTCGTCCAGTTCACCCACCCCGACGACAGCCCGCGCCGGGTGTGT
This sequence comes from Micromonospora sp. NPDC049275, assembly GCF_043197115.1. Classification (NCBI taxonomy): domain Bacteria; kingdom Bacillati; phylum Actinomycetota; class Actinomycetes; order Micromonosporales; family Micromonosporaceae; genus Micromonospora; species Micromonospora sp. NPDC049275. Next base: position 245,082 of record NZ_JBICSN010000002.1, on the reverse strand, counting down.
CTGACCGGCCGCGCCGCGGTCTGGTACAAGGAGACGGTGAGCGCCTCGCCCTGGCCGACGTACCGCCGCATGTCGCGAATGCCGGCCTCCGGCGCGTACTGGCCGCGTGGCGGCCGCTTCACCCGGCTGCGGGACGCCCGGTGACCCCACCCGCCGAGAGCGTCGACCAGCAGGTTTTCCACCGCCACCGCAACCTGCTGTTCGCCGTGGCGTACCGCATCCTCGGCAGCGCGGCCGACGCGGAGGACGCGGTGCAGGACGCCTGGATCGCCTGGTCGGCGGCCGAACGTTCGCAGGTCGCCGACCCCAGGGCGTACCTGGCGCGGATCGTGTCGAACCTCGCGTTGCAGCGCCTGCGCTCCGCTCAGCGTCAACGCGAGACCTACGTGGGACCGTGGCTGCCGGAGCCCATCCTCACCGTCGGCGACACGGCCGACGCCGTCACCGACGCCGAGTCGGTGTCGATGGCGATGCTTGTCGTGCTGGAGACGCTCAGCCCGCTGGAGCGAGCGGTGTTCGTCCTGCGGGAGGTCTTCGACTTCAGTCACGCCGAGATCGCGGAGGCGGTGGAACGCTCCGAGGCCGCGGTACGCCAGGCCGCGCACCGTGCCCGCGAGCACGTGCGGGCCCGACGTCCACGCTTCCCGGCGGACCCTGTGCGGCAGCGCGGGGTCACCGAACGGTTCGTCGCCGCCGCGACCGGTGGGGACCTCAACACCCTGCTGGAGTTGCTGTCCCCGGACGTCACGTTGTGGACCGACGGTGGAGGCAAGGTCCGTCAGGCGCTGCGGCCGATCGTGGGCGCCCGGACGGTGGCCGCCTGGTTCGCCGCCATCGGCACCGTCACCTACCAGGGTGTCCCGCCCGCCGACATGACAGTTGCCCGCGCCGAGATCAACGGCGGCCCGGGCGTGGTGTTCCGCGGCGCGGGCCGGGTGATCGCCACCGTCACCTTCGACATCGACGCAGAAGGCCGCATCACCGCCATCCACAACGTCGCCAATCCCGACAAGCTGCGCGCCGTCGCCACCGGCACCGCCTTCGACGTCCGGTCGAGCTGAGACGGCCCCGGGAGGGAACTCCCGGGGCCGTCTCAGGGCGTACGCGAAGGGGGTCAGCCCTGGCGCAGCGGCGCGAGCGCGGCGCTCCAGGCCACGACCTGGTCGAGGGTCGCGTTGAGCGCGTCCCGCTGGTGGTCGTTGGGCTTGAAGACGCTGAAGTTCTCGAAGTCGGTGAAGAGCGAGAGGGCGACCTGCGCGCGCACGTCGGCCATCTGCAGCTCACCGGCGATCAGGCGCAGGTGCTCGACGGCCCGGGTGCCACCGACCGAGCCGTAGCTGACGAAGCCGACGGCCTTGTTGTTCCACTCGCCGTAGAGGAAGTCGATGGCGTTCTTCAGGGCGCCCGAGGTCGAGTGGTTGTATTCCGGCGTTACCATCACGAAACCGTCGAACGACGCGATGGTCTCGGCCCAGCGCAGCGTGTGGGGCTGGCTGTACTGGCCCATCGAGGGCGGGTACGCCTCGTCGAGGTGCGGCAGCTTGTAGTCGAGCAGGTCGATCAGCTCGAACTGCGCGTCGGAGCGCTGCTGGGCGATCTCGTGGACCCAACGGGCGACGGCTTCGCCGTTACGCCCCGGGCGGGTGCTTCCGAGGATGATCCCGATCCTGGTCATGGCTGCGCCTTTCAGTAGTCCGAACCTGACGCCGGAACGCTAGCCACTTCTTGCTTCGTCAAGCAAATGACGGCCCTATGGGCGTCGTCACACGCTGCGTGAGCAATTGCTCAATCAAGCAACTATGCTGAGAGCATGCCCGACCCCAGCTCCGAGCCTCTGCGACCCCTCGATTCCGACGAGGAGGCGCTGATCCGCGCCCTGGGCCGGGTGATGTACGTGGTGCCGCGCACCATCGACGCCGACATGGTCAGCGATCGGCAGGTGCCGCTCACCGAGTACACCGCTCTGATGAATCTCTCCGAGGCGCCGGACCGGCGCATGCGCATGCACGAGCTCGCGGCGGCCTGCTACCTCTCGCTGAGCGGCATGACCCGGACGATCATTCGGCTGGAGACGCAGGGCCTGGTCAAGCGGGAACGGTGCGAGGAGGACGCCCGTGGGTGGAACGCGGTGCTCACCGACGCGGGCTTCGCCCGGCTGGAGGAGTCCTGGCCCAGCCATCTCGCGGCCGTACGTCGGCGGTTCCTCCGCCACTTCGAGGGGCTCGACCTGGCCCAGCTGGCCCGCGCGTTCGGGCGCGCGGGAACGGCCGACTGAGCGAGGTCGAGCCCTCGACGTGGTGGCGTGAGCCCTAGGCGTTGGCCACGAGCCGCCAGCGGTTGTCGGCGCTGCCGTTGTCCGAGTCCTGCACGGCCTGCGCGCCGTACGCGGTGTTCCCGTTCAGGATGCCGAGCAGCTTGCCGCTGTTGACGTTACGGATCTTGTAGGTGCCGTCGCCGTTGTCCACCAGGGTCCACCGGTGATCGGCGGTGCCGTTGTCGGACCACTGCAGCACGCGGGCGTTGTCGGCGGTGGACATGTTCTCCACGCCCAGGACCTTGCCGCTGTTGACGTTGCGGAACCGGACCGCGTTGCCGTCGGTCACCACGACCCAGTTGTGGTCGGCGGTGCCGGTGTCACCCCACTGCACGGCGAGCCCGCCGTCGGCGGTGGACATGTTCTGGATGCCGAGCACCAGGCCCGTGCCCACGTTTACCAGCCGGTGGCTGCTGCCACCACCGCTGCTGCCGCTGGTGTTCCAGTAGACGGTGTAGTTGAAGCCGTGGGCGTCCTGGAACGGCCCGATGTTGACGGTGGACCCGTTCGCGGTGGCGGTGAACGCCAGCGCGCTGGTGCTGGTCCGGGCGATGGACGAGACGTTTAGTGCCGGCGGCGCGCTCAGCGTGCTGTTGCCGTAGTTGCCGCAGAGCACGCTCGGGCCGTAGGTGAGGGCGGCGATGCTGGAGTTGTCGTTCGTCGGCTGCGCCACGACACGCATCGGCAGGCGCACGGTGATGGTGTCCCCGGCGGCCCAGGTACGCGTGACGGTGGCGTAGCTGCCGGGCGTCGTGGCGACGGACTGCTCCACACCGTTGACGCTTATCGTCGCGCCGTTGGTCCACGCCGGAATGCGGACGCGGACGCTCCACGACCCGCTCATCGTGCCGCCGAGGGTGAGGGTGGTGGTGTCGCTCACCGGGTACGTGGTGCTCTGGGTGACCGTGATGCCCCGCTGCGACCAGTTCAGCTCCGAGGGCACGAACAGGTTCACGGTCAGCGTGGTGCCGCTGTAGAAGTAGATGGAGTCCATCAACTTCGTGTTGATCTCCACGCCGGTGCCCTGGCAGCACCAGAACGAGTTGTAGTCGGTGCTCCAGGTGCCGCCGCCCCACGCCGGGCCCACGCCGCGCCGGCCACCCGGCTTGAGCGGGGTGAAGTAGGTGATGTGGCCCCGGCTGTCGGCCGGGTTCTGCGCGCCGATCAGGTGGTTGATCGTGGCGCGCTCGTAGTAGTCGAAGTAGTCGGTCCGGCTCGGGTCGAGCAGCCACAGCTCCCGCGTCAGCTTGAGCATGTTATAGGTGTTGCACTGCTCGCAGGTGTCGTTGCTGAGGTATCCGGCGATCGCGTTGGGCGACCGGAAGTGCTCGGCCTGGCTGTTGCCGCCGATGACATAGGTGTGCGCGCGCACGGTGATGTTCCACGCGTTGCTGGCGATGTCCCGGTAGCGGGTCGTCCCGGTGGCCTTGAACTCACGCGCGGCGCCGACCCACTTGGGCACCTGCGTGTTGGCGTGCAGGCCGTTGAGCTGGTCCTGGTTGTTGGCCAGGGGGTTGAACACCGAGGCGTGGTCGAAGCGCTGGGCGGTGGTGAGCCACCGGGAGTCGCCTGTCATCTGGTAGATCTCGGTCAGCACATCGTTCATGCCGCCGAACTCGGTGCCGAGCATCGACTGCATCTGGCTGCTGCTCAGGCGGGACGTGCGGTTGTCGACCCAGCCGGCGAGGCCCAGCAGCACCGTGCGGGCCTGCGTGTTTCCGGTGTAGCGCCAGACGTCGAGCAGCCCGGCGAGCGTCTTGTGGATGCAGTAGTAGGGCACGTTGCCGTTGGACAGCGTGCGCGCCTCGAGGGCGGAGAAGTCGGACTCCGGGAAACCGGAGAGATATCCCGACCCGAATCCGGCCGCGCCGTTGTTGGCCTGGCACTTGGCCAGCTCGGCGACCATGTAGTTCGCCTTGTCCCGGCAGGTGGTGTCACCCAGTACCGCATAGGCCTGCGCCCACGCGGTCAGGAAGTGCCCCTGCATGTGGGTCCGGAACGGGAAGTTCGGCGCGTCCCACCCACCGTTGGTGGCGGCGCCGTTGGTGGACAGCCGGTGGTTGGCGCGGAAGTTGTAGAGCATGCGGTCGACGTCGACGAAGCGCAGGTAGTTCAGGGTGCGGTTCTGGTTGTCCAGCCAGCGGCCGGCGGTCAGTCGCACCTGACCGAGGTCGAAGGCGTAGGCGCCGACGCCGATGTCCGGCCGCGCCGGCGGGACCACGGCAGCGGCGGCGGGGCCCGCGCCGAGCGTCGTGGCTCCGGTCGCGGAGATCACGGCGGTGGCGCCGGCGGCTTGCAGCACGCGGCGTCGGCTGAGGGGCAGGGACGACATGGGACCTCCAGGTGAGCGCTACCGGCGACGGGACGACAACCGGGCGGGACGGGCTCGGCGGGGATGCAGGGGTCCGAACGTTAGCGTTCACATCCGTGTCCGGCATGTTACGGCCCCAGGCCCCATCAATTCAAGATGGTAACTGTCGGCAGTGGTCCCGCGCCTGTGGACGATCGGTGCGTCGCCCTACCGGTAGGCGTCTGGGGTAACGCGTGCCCGCTCGTGTTATCGATAACACGAGCGGGCTCAACCGAGCGGCCGAACACCACCAGATAGAACAGCGCGTGGGCCGTGTCAGCGGGCCGGGGCGTGGGCCGCGAGGGGGTTGGTGAGGGTGCCGACGAACTGCAGGGCGGCCGACGGGTCGGCCAGGTCGACCATCTGCTGGTTGTCGCGCAACTGGAGCCGGTTGAGGCAGGACAGCGCGAACTCGGGGGCGAACAGGTCGTAGTGGCGTACCCGCTCGGCCAGGTGCGGCACCCGGTCGAAGTAGGCGGCGGCGCAGGCCGCGACCGTGCCCCAGAAGGCGTCCTCGGTGAGCACCCCGGCCTCGACCAGCACCGCGCCCAGGTGCCGCAGGAAGCAGTCCACCACGTCGGTGAAGATGCTCAGCAGCTTGGTGTCGTCGGGCACCTCGACCTGGATCCGCCGCACCTCCGCCGGCAGCTCGACGTCGGTGTTCAGCACCGCGATCTCCTCGGCGATGTCCTTGAAGATCACCCGCTCGACGGTGTCGTGCTCGTCGAGGACCAGGATGACGTTCTCGCCGTGCGGCATGAAGGCCAGGTCGTGGGCGTAGAAACTGTGCAGCAGCGGGGTCAGGTAGGCGTCCAGGTAGCGGCGTAGCCACACCCCGGGCGTCAGGCCGGACCTGTCGATCAGGGCCGCCGCCAGCGAGCCGCCGTGGTCGTCGGTGTGCAGCAACGCGGCCATCGTGGACAGCCGCCGCCCCGGGGCCAGGCCGGGCACCGGGCTCTCCCGCCACAACGCGGCAAACATCTTGCGGTACGGGGAGGTGCGCTCGGTGGCCGCCTCGTACTGCCGGTGCCGGTAGCCGACCGCGGCCCGCTCCCGGATGATCGTCAGCCCGGTGCCGGCGAGCACCTCGTCGCCGGCGATCAGGTCGGCCAGCCAGTCGTTGATGGCCGGGGTGGCGGCCATGTACGCGGCCGACAGCCCGCGCATGAAGCCCATGTTCAGCACCGACAGCGCGGTCTTGACGTAGTGCCGGCGCGGCTCGGTGACGTTGAAGAACGTGCGGATCGACTGCTGCGCGAGGTACGAGTCCGGGCCGGGTCCGAGGTGCACCAGCCGACGCTCGGCCAACTCCCCCGCGAAGGTGACGGCCAGCTTGTTCCACCACTGCCACGGGTGCGCCGGGATGAGGTGGTAGTCGGCGAGGTCCAGCTCGAGCTCGGCCATCGTGGCGGCGAACCGGGCCAGTGTCTCCGCGTCCAGCTCGCCGGCGATCAGGGCGTCGTAGTCCAGGTCGGCGGCGCTGCTGAACGTCGAGTGGTCCCGGTGCGCGGCCAGCCACTCCAGGCGTACGGGAGTGGCGGCCTCCGGGGCGTAGCGGTGGTACTCGTCGACGCCGAAGCCGAGCCGGCCGTTGTTGGCCACGAAGCAGGGGTGGCCCTCGGTCATCGACGTCTCGATGGTCTGGAAGTCCGCCCCGGCCAGTTCGGCGGCGCCCGGCAGGGACTGGGCCAGTTTGTACGCGGTACCCGCGAGGGTGGAGGTGATCTCCTCCAGGTAGACCGGGAGCACCCGCGCGGACAGCCCGAGGGCGTCGCGCAGCTCGACGATCAGGTCCACGGCGTCGGGCGGCACCGCGACGCCGTCCCGGTGCCGGGTGATGCTGTCGGCGTCGATCTGCCAGTGCTCCAGCGCGAGGACCCGGGCCGCGAAGCGGTAGGTGACGGTGCCGTCGTCGCTGCGGACCTCGTACCACTGCCGGTCGTCGGGGCCCGGCACGGGCTGCGGGGTGAGCAGCCGTTCGTGGGTGAACTCGGCGAGCGCCTTGCGGACCAGCATCCGGTTGGCCCGCGCCCAGCGCTGCGGGGTGAGATGCGCGACCGGGTTCTCGGGCGCGGCCGGCGCGGCGGGGGTGGTGTGCGCGGCTGTCGTCTGGGCGGGGACGGCGGTGGAGGTCACGCCGGGGCTCCTTCGGTGTGGGTGGCGGCGGCCTGGAACTGGGCTCGGGTGCAGACGCTGAGCAGCGCGTCCTTCTCCGGCTTGGCGATCGGGCCGACGACCTCGAAGCCGACGGCGGCGTTCAGCGCGTGCACGGCGGTGTTGCGCACGTCCGGTTCGACCACCACCCGCTCGGTCGCCGGGTCGGCGAAGAGCCAGGCCATGACTGTGGTGATCACCGCCCGGGTGAAGCCGTGCACGGGGTCGCCGGTGGGCGCGCACAGGAAGTGCATGCCCACGTCGCCGGGCTGGGCGTCGTGCAGGCCGACCAGCTCGACACGGGCCGGGTCGTAGCGCTCGGCCAGGAAGGCGGGCTCCCCCCGCCACAGCCCGAGGTACGCGTCGTGGTGCGGGTGCGCGGCGATGCGTCGGTACTCCTCGATCACCTGGGCCTCGTCGGCGTCCTGCATCAGCCAGAACGCCGCCTTCGGGTGGGTCACCCAGCCGTGCAGCAGCGGGGCGTCGGCCTCCGGTTCGAGGGTACGCAGGGCGAACGCGCCGAGCCGGTCGTCGACGCGGGTGAAGACGACGTTCACGGCATCACCCCGGCCGGGGCGCCGAACTCCTGGAAGGTGATGCTCTTCTCGATCGGGTAGTGCTCCCGGCCGAGCAGCTCCCGGATGATCCAGGAGTTGCGGTACGCGCCCATGCCCAGGTCGGGTGAGGTGATGCTGTGCGTGTGGGTCCCCGCGTTCTGCAGGAAGATGCCCCGCCCGCTGTGGTCGATGCTGTAGTTGCGGGCCACGTCGAACCGGCCGTGCGCGTCCCAGCGGATCCGCTCCCGCACCGGGGCGAGGAACTCCGGCACCCGGTAGTGGTAGCCGGTGGCCAGCACCAGCCCCTCGGTACGCAGGGTGAAGTCCCGCTCCTGCTCGACGTGCCGCAACCCGAGCCGGTACTCCCCGTCCTGGTGGGTGGCGCCGACCAGCTCGGTGTTCGTCAGCAGCCGGGTGCGTACCGGCCCGTCGACGCTGTGCGCGTAGAGCAGGTCGAAGATGTCGTTGATCAGGTCGGCGTTGATCCCCTTGAACAGGCCCTTCTGGTCGGCCTCCAGCCGGTAGCGGGTCGCCTCGGGCAGCGCGTGGAAGTAGTCCACGTAGTCCGGCGAGGTCATCTCCAGCGTCAGCTTGGTGTATTCGAGGGGGAAGAACCGGGGCGAGCGGGTGACCCAGGTGAGCTGGTAGCCGTACCGGTCGAGGTCGCCGAGCAGGTCGTGGTAGATCTCGGCGGCGCTCTGCCCACTGCCCACCACTGTGATGCTGCGCTTGGCCCGCAGCGCGTCGCGGTGCTCCAGGTACCGCGAGTTGTGCACGGCGTCGCCGGGCAGCCCGGCCACGGCGGCGGGTAGGTGCGGCGGGGTGCCGGTGCCGAGCACCAGGTGCCGGGCGCGGTACTCGACGCTCTCGGACTCGCTCGTGGTGGCCCGCACCACGTACCGCTCGTCGGCGCTGTCGTACTCGACAGTGGTCACCGTCTGGCCGAAGCGCAGGTTCGGCAGCTTCGCCGCCGCCCACCGGCAGTACGCGTCGTACTCGCTGCGCAGGGGGTAGAAGCTCTCCCGGATGTAGAAGGGGTAGAGCCGGCCGATCTCCTTGAGGTAGTTGAGAAAGGAGTACGGCGACGTCGGGTCGGCGAGGCTGACCAGGTCGGCGATGAACGGGGTCTGCAGGCGGGCCGACTCCAGCAGCATGCCGGGATGCCAGGCGAGGCTCGGGCGGGCCTCCAGGAACACCCCGTCCAACTCGTCGATCGGCGCGGTGAGGCAGGCCAGGCCCAGGTTGTACGGGCCGAGCCCGATGGCGATGAAGTCGTGGGTGGACATCCGAGTCTCCAGGCGCAGGTTCGTGATCGCCGGCGTCGGCCGACGGGCGGGTCAGCCGGCGTCAGCCGGCGGGGATCAGTCGGGGTCAGCCGACGGGGCAGGTCAGGTCGGCGGCGGCGCGCTGGCGCACGTACCGGCCGGCGTGACCGGCGATCAGTTCGAGCACGTGGCCGACGTCGTCGACGGTAGTTGCCGGGTTGAGCAGCGTGAACTTGAGGAAGTGTCGACCGTCCACCCGGGTGCCGGCGACCACGGCGAGGCCGGAGGCGGCGAGCGCCTCCCGGGCGTGCAGGTTGGCCGCGTCGGCGAACTCGCGGCCCGCGCCGGTGGGCAGGTAGCGAAAGACCACTGTGCTCAACTGCGAGCGGGTCACCACCTCGAAGCGGGGATCCTCGCTGACGAGCTGCCAGGCGTCGGCGGCCCGGTCGACCACCTCGTCGAAGAGCGCGCCGAGCGCGTCCGGGCCCATCACCCGCAGGGTCAGCCAGAGCTTCAGCGCGTCGAACCGGCGGGTGGTCTGCAGGCTCTTGTCGACCTGGTTGGGGATCTGCTGCTCCACCATCCGCGCCGGGTTGAGGTAGTCGGCGTGGTAGGTGGCGTGGCGCAGGACCCGCCGGTCGCGGACCAGCAGCGCGCTGGAGCTGACCGGCTGGAAGAACGACTTGTGGTAGTCGACCGTCACCGAGTCGGCCCGTTCGATGCCGTCGAGCAGGTGCCGGCGCGTCGGCGAGACGAGCAGCCCGCAGCCGTACGCGGCGTCCACGTGCAGCCAGACGCCGGCCGCCGCGCAGATCCCGGCCAGGTCGGTCAACGGGTCGATGGAGCCGAAGTCGGTGGTGCCGGCGGTGCCGACGACAGCCATCACGACCTGCCCGGCCTGCCGGCACCGGGTGATCTCCTCGCGGACGGCGGCGGGTCGGATCCGCCGCTGCGCGTCGGTGGGCACCGCGATCACCGCGTCCGGGGCGAGCCCGAGCAGCTTGGCGGACTTCTGCACGCTGAAGTGCCCGGCCGCGGACGTGAGCACCCGCAGCCGGGGCAGCAGCTCGGCGCGTGCCGCCGCGGTGGTCGCCTCGGCGCACGCCTCCTCCCGGGCCAGCAGCAGCGCCTGGAGGTTGGACTGGCTGCCCCCGCTGGTGAACACGCCGTCCGCGTCCGGGCCGAACCCGATCCGCTGGGCGGTCCAGTCGATCAGCCGCCGCTCGATGAGGGTCGCCCCGGCGCTCTGGTCCCAGGTGTCCAGGGATGAGTTGACCGCGCTGAGGACGGCCTCGCCGAGCAGCGCCGGGATGACCACCGGGCAGTTGAGGTGGGCCAGGTAGCGGGGGTGGTGGAACCAGACGGCGTCGCGCAGGTAGACGTCCTCCAGCTCGTCCAGGGCCGCGTCGGCGTCACCCAGGGGCCGGTCCAGGTCGACCCGGTCCACCAGGGGGGCCAACTCGGCCGGTGTGACGCCGGTGCCGGGCCGGTCCACCGCGGCGACCCGGTGGGCGACCCGGTCGACGCCGGCGGCGATCGCCCGCCGGTACTGCTCGACCGAGCCGTCGTGCAGGAGCTGCGCCCGCGCGGCGGCCCTCTCGGCAGCCGTCGCCGGCGGCAGCGCGGCGCCCATCGCCGGCGGCAGCGCGGCCGTCGACGCCGGCGGCCGGATGCCTGTCGACGGCGGTGCGGCTACGGCCGGCGCGGGCAGGTCGGGCTCAACGGGGTACGTCGGCACGGTCACGGGATGTCCTCCACGTTCTCGACGATGGGCAGCCGGAACCCTCCCCCGGCGCGGGTTCGAGCGCCGGGGGACGTGCTGCGTTTGGCGGTGGGTCGCTGATCAGGCGGTGGCGGCGGCCAGCGCCTCGGCGCGCACGTCCTCCTCGGAGAGCCCGCGCCGCCAGTAGCCGGCGAAGGTCACCCGGCGGCGGTCGATGCCGCGCTCGCCGACCAGGTGCCGGCGCAGCGCCCGCACCGCGCCGGACTCGCCGGCGATCCAGGCGTACGGCTTACTGGCGGGCAGGCGGGCGGCACGCAGCGCGCTGACCAGCAGGTCACTCCCGGGCGGGGTGCTGCCGCGCACGATCCAGCGGATCTCGGCGGCGGCCTCGGTGGGCAGCTCGGTGATGTCCGCGGCGTCGGGGACCTCGATCCAGGCGCGGACGCGGGCGCCGGCGGGCAACCAGGCCAGGATGCCGGCGGTGGCCGGCAGCGCGGTCTCGTCGGCGACAAGCACCACGAGGTCGGTGTCGTCCGGCGGGCGGAAGCAGACGCTGCGGTTGTCGTGCACCGCCGGGCCGAGCAGCAGCACCCGGTCGCCGAACCCCGCCAGGCTGGCCCAGCGCGAGGCGGGACCGGTGCCGCCGTGACCGACGAAGTCGATGTCCACCTCGCCGGCCTCCGGGCGGTGCTCCCGGATGGTGTACGAGCGCATGACCGCGCGGACATCCGGCGGGAGGGCACGCCAGGCGGCGAACCAGTCCTCGCCCCGCTCGACCGGGACGACAGGGGTGTCCTGCCCGGGATGCGGCAGGAACAGCGAGACGCTCTGGTCTCGGCCGCCGCCGGCGAAGTCGACGAGCTCCCCGCCACCGAAGGTGACCCGGATCAGCGAGGCGCCGACCTGGCGGGCCCGGACGACGTGCGCGGCGAAGAAGCGGTACTGCAGGGCGACGGGTTCGACGGTGCTCGTGCTCATGGCGTCAGCTGACCTTCTTCGCGTTCCGGATGGCGGTCGCGAGGTTCTCCAGCAGCGGCGCGGAGCCGGCGTAGGAGAAGCGGGGCACCGCGTCCCAGGGGGTCACCTGGTTGGCCTTGACCGCCGGCAGTTGCTGCCAGGTCGGCTTGGCGGTGAGGTCCTTGGGCTGCAACGCGGTGCTGCGGTTGTCCAGCAGGATCAGGTCGGCCGGGAACTTGCCGGCGTTCTCCCAGCTGAGCGCCTCGAAGTAGTCGCCGGCCTCGAGCTTGGTGGGCACCACGATGTCGACGCCCAGCTCGGCGAAGTACATGAGGTCGGTGCTGACCTTCGGGTTGGACACGTAGAACAGGTCGGGGCTGCCGGAGCAGGCCATCACCTTGATGCCGGGGTTGGCCTTGACGGCCTGCCGAACGGCGTCCGCGGCGGCGTCGAAGCGGGCCTTCGCGTCGGTGACCTTCTTGGCGGAGAGGTCGGCGCCGAGCGACTCGGCCAGCGCGGCGTACCGCTCGATGGGCTTGGTCATCGGCACGCGGGCCGTGGTGATCGCCACGCTGGGCGCGAGCGGAAGGATCTTGTCCTTGCTCTCGTCCGGCACGTACCAGAGAGCGTCCGGGTCGTACATGTGGGTGACAAGCAGTTCGGGGCGCAGAGCCGCGTACTTCTCCAGGCTGAACTCGCCCCACACGTTGCCGAGGACCTCGACGGCCTCGACGTTGAGGTCGCCGGCCTGCGGATCGGCCGAGCCGTCGGCGCGCCTGGTCTCGCCGAACACGCCGACGAGCTGCTTGTCGAGACCGAAATCGACCAGTGCCGCCGCCACTCCGGTGAAGGCCACCACGCGCGCCGGACGGGCCGCCGCCTCGATCTTCTTGTTGCGGTCATCGGTGAACGACCAGGGGCCACTGGCATTGCCGCTGCCAGCAGGCTTGGCCGCATCGTCCTTGCCACAGCCGGCGAGGAGCGCGGCCAGTGTGGCGGCGCCGCCGGCGGCCAGCAGGCCACGACGAGAGAGGCGACGGGCGGACAGTGCATCGGGCATGGTGTCGTCTTTCGATCAAGGGAAGGTCGGGTCGACCGGGACAGCGGGGTTAGGTTAGCCTAACCTCGGTTGTTGTCAACAGCGGTTCGCCGTGTCGCCACACTCCCGGAGCCCACACTGGACGCCACACCCACCGTCACCACCTCGGCACCGACCGTGCCGGGCCTGTCGACGGCCCCTCCCCCGAAGCGACGCCGCGCGGCCCGCGCCGTCGGCCTGCTCGGCGCCGTGGCGCTGCTCGGCGTGATCCTGGTGCTCAGCATCGCGGTGGGCGCGAAGTCGTTGCCGCTCGCCGACGTCTGGTCCGGGTTGCTGCACCACGACGCCACCGAGTACGCGGTGGTGCACCGGATGCGCCTCCCCCGTACCCTGCTCGGGCTGCTCGCCGGCACGGCGCTCGGAGTGGCCGGCGCCGTCATGCAGGCCCTCACCCGCAACCCCCTCGCCGACCCGGGGCTGCTCGGCATCAACGCCGGCGCGTCCGCCGCCGTGGCCGTCGCCGCCACCTTCCTGGGCGTCACCGCCATCGGCGGGTACGTCTGGTTCGCGCTGCTCGGCGCGGCGCTTGTCACCGCGCTCGTGTACGCAGTGGGCGGCGGGCGCGGCGCGACCCCGGCCCGCCTCGCGCTGGCCGGTGCGGCGCTCAACGCCACCCTGTACTCGTTCGTGAGCGCGGTCATGCTGCTGGACACCGCCTCGCTGGACCGGCTGCGGTTCTGGACGGTCGGCTCGCTGGCCAGCGCGGACTCCGCGACCGTGACCCGGGTGGCGCCGTTCATCCTGGTCGGCCTGCTGGTCGCCCTCGGCGCCGCCCGTCCGCTGAACGCCCTCGCACTCGGCGACGACGCGGCCCGCGCCCTCGGCGCCCGACCGGCAGTGATCCGGGCCGCCGTGATCGTCGCGGTCACCCTGCTCTGCGGCGCGGCGACCGCCGCCTGCGGCCCGATCGTCTTCGTCGGCCTGCTGGTGCCGCACCTGGTACGCGCGCTCACCGGGCCCGACCTGCGCTGGCTGCTGCCGTACTGCGCGGTGCTCGCGCCGGTGCTGCTGCTCGGCGCCGACGTGCTGGGCCGGGTGCTCGGCCGGCCCGGTGAACTCCAGGTCGGCATGGTCACCGCCGTGCTGGGCGGCCCGCTCTTCCTCTGGCTGGTCACCCGGGGACGGGTGGCACACCCGTGAGCGCGCGCACCAACGGGCTCAGCACCATGACTGTTCTCCGTACCCCCGGGGGTTTGTCGGTGCGGTTCCGCCCCCGCGCCCTGTCCGTGGGCCTCGGCGCGGCGGTGCTCGCCAGCGGGCTCGGCCTGGTCGCGTTGGGCAGCGGCGACTACCCGATGGGCCCGACCGACGTGCTGCGCGCCCTGACCGGCGGCGGCAGCGCGGCGGAGCAGTTCATCGTGACCGAGCTACGACTGCCCCGGCTGGTAACCGCCCTGCTGGTCGGCGCCGCGCTGGCGCTCGGCGGCGCGGTGTTCCAGTCACTGGTCCGCAACCCGCTGGGCAGCCCCGACATTCTCGGCTTCACCCAGGGCGCGTCGACAGGCGCGCTGGTGGTGGTCGTCGTGGGCGGCGGCAGCCTGGCCCTGGCCGGCGCCGCGGTCGTCGGCGGGCTCGCCACCGGCCTGCTGATCTACGCGCTCGCCTGGCGGCGGGGCGTGCACGGCTACCGACTCGTCCTGGTCGGCATCGGCGTCTCCGCGATCCTCACCGGCGTCAACGGCTACCTGCTGACCCGGGCCCCGCTGATGGACGCCGCCCGCGCGGTGCTCTGGCTCACCGGCAGCCTGGACGGACGGGGCTGGGCCAACGCCGGGCCGCTGCTCGCCGTCACCGCGGTGCTCGCGCCGCTGGTGCTCGTCGGCTGCGGCCCGGCGCTGCGGATGATGGAGCTGGGCGACGACACCGCCAGCGCGCTCGGCGTGCCGCTACGCCGGCTGCGCCTGGTGCTGCTCGCCTCGGCGGTGCTGCTGGTGTCGTTCGCGGCGGCGGCCGCCGGCCCGGTGTCGTTCGTGGCGCTCGTCGCGCCGCACGTGGCCAAGCGGCTGACCCGGACGCCCGGCCCGAACCTGCTGCCGTCGATGGCCGTCGGCGCGGCGCTGCTCGTCGGCGCCGACCTGGTGGCCCAGCGCGCGTTTCCCGGGCACCAACTTCCGGTCGGCGTGGTGACCGGAGTGCTCGGCGGTGGCTACCTGGTCTGGCTGTTGGCCGTCGAACGCCGGGCGGGTCGGCTGTGAACACCCCTGACGCGATTCAAGGAGCATCCATGACGTCCCGCCTCGGCGGCACCGCGCTGACCCTCGCCTACGACCGCCGCACCATCTCCGAGGACCTGACGGTGGCGGTGCCCGACCGGTCGTTCACGGTGATCATCGGTCCGAACGCGTGCGGCAAGTCGACGCTGCTGCGCGCGCTGTCGCGGATGCTGCGCCCGAGCGCCGGCGCGGTGCTGCTCGACGGTCGGGACATCCACGACCTGCCCGCCCGTAAGGTGGCCCGCACCCTCGGCCTGCTGCCGCAGTCGTCGATCGCCCCGGACGGGATCGGCGTCGCCGAGCTGGTCGCCCGGGGCCGCTACCCCCACCAGGGTCTGCTGCGGCAGTGGTCACGCGAGGACGAGCGGATCGTCGACGAGTCGATGGCCGCCACCGGGGTCGCCGACCTCGCCGACCGGCCGGTGGACGAGCTGTCCGGCGGCCAGCGGCAGCGCGTCTGGATCGCCATGGCGCTGGCCCAGCAGACCCCGCTGCTGCTGCTCGACGAGCCGACCACGTACCTCGACATCGCCCACCAGATCGAGATCCTCGACCTGTGCGCGCGGCTGCACGAGGAGCAGGGCCGTACGCTCGTCGCGGTGCTGCACGACCTCAACCACGCCGCCCGGTACGCCACCCACCTCATCGCGATGCGCGACGGGCAGGTGGTGGCCGCCGGCGACCCTCGGAAGGTGGTCACCGCCGACCTGGTCGCCGAGGTGTTCGGGCTGCCCTGCCGGGTGATCGACGACCCGGAGACCGGCACCCCGCTCGTCGTCCCGGCCGCCCGCCGTCGCGCACCCGAGCCGGCATGAGGCCGGGGCTCTTCCGCGACAGGTGGGGCGTCCCGCACGTACGCGCCGCCGACCCGCTCGCCCTCGCGGCGGCCCAGGGCCGGGTGACCGCGTACGACCGGGCGTGGCAGATCGAGGTGGAACGGCACCGGTCGCGGGGCACCACTGCGGCTGTCCTCGGCGTCGACGCGCTCGGCTGGGACCGCTTCGCACGCCAGGTCCGGCTCGACGACACCGCCCGCCGCTGCCACGCCAACCTCGACGACGCGACAGCCGAGTGGGTGGGCGCGTACGTCGACGGGGTGAACGACGGCCTCGCCGCCGGGGCGGCCCGGTCACCGGAGTTCGCCGCCACCGGGCTCGTGCCGGGCCGGTGGGAGCCGTGGACGCCCCTCGCGGTGTGGCTGGGCCACCACATCCTGTTCGCGGGATTTCCCGGCAAGCTGTGGCGCGAGCACGTCGCGCAGCGCCTCGGCCCGGCGGCGGTCGAGGCGTTCGCCACCGACGGGCCGGCAGTCGCCGGCAGCAACGGGTGGTTGCTGGCCGCCGAACGCACCGGCACGGGCGGCGCGCTGCTCGCCGGCGATCCGCACCGGTTCCTCGAGGATCCGGGGGTCTACCAGCAGATCCGGCTGGCCTGCCCGGAGTACGACGTGGTCGGGCTGGCCGTACCCGGCGTCCCGGGCATCGCGCACTTCGGCCACACCGGCGCGGTGGCGTGGGCGATCACCAACGCGATGGCCGACTACCAGGACGTCTACGCCGAGCGGTTGCGCCGGCAGGGCACGCGGGTGGAGGCGTTCGGCCCGGACGGCTGGCGGGAGGCGCACGTCCACGTCGAGACGATCGAGGTGGCCGGCGCGGACCCGGTCCGGGTGGAGGTGGTGGAGACCGACCGGGGGCCCGTGATCGCCGGTGGACCGGACGACGAGACGGCGGTGAGCCTGCGCTACCCGCCCCGGGTCCGCGGCGAGTTGGGCTTCGCGGCGTTACCGGAACTGCTGCGCGCCCGTAGGGTGTCCGATGTGGACTCCGCGTTGCGGCACTGGGTGGAGCCGGTGAACGTCGTGCAGGCGGCGGACACGGCCGGCGGGCTGCTGCACCGGGTCGCCGGGGCGGTGCCGCAGCGGCATCCCGACAACGGCCGGCGGGTGGTCCCCGCCTGGGAGGCCGCGTACGCCTGGCGGGGTTGGCACGCGCCGCTGCCCCGCGCGGAGGTGACCGGCCGGGCGGTGATGGCAAACGAGCGAGGGCTGGCGGCGTCGCTCGGCGTCGAGTTCGCCCCTCCGCACCGGGCACGTCGGATCACCGAGCTGCTCGATGCCGGCCGGGACTGGACTGCGGAGGAGATGGCCGTCGTGCACACCGACACGTACCTCGGCTCGGCCGGGCCGCTGCTGGCGGTGCTGGGCGGGCTGACCGGGCTCGGCCCGGCCGCCGCCGCGCTACGCGAGCGGCTGCTGCGCTGGGACCGGCGAATGACCGCCGACAGCACCGACGCGGCGGACTTCGCCCTCCTGCGGGCCGCAGTCGTCCGCCGGATCGCCGCCGATCCCGCCCTCGCGTCGCTGGCCGAGCCTCCGGCGTACCCCGAGGTGTTCGCGCCCTGGTTGGCGCTGACGCCGCGGGTCGGCTACGCGCTGGAGCACCTGCTCGGCGGCACGTCGCTGCCCGGCCTCGACGCGGCGGCGGCGGTCCGCGCGGCGGCCGCGGAGGTCGCGGACGCGACGGACGGCCCGGTGCGCTGGGGTGACCTGCACCGGCTGACGCCGTGGCGGGCGCTGCCCGACCCGGACGCCGCGCCCGGTCCCCGCCTCGACGGCGACCACGACTGCGTGCTGGCCACCTCCAGCGTGCCCGGCGTCACCCACGGCTGCTTCCGGGGGCCTGCCGCGCGGTTCGTCTGGGACCTGGCCCGCCGCCAGGACAGCCGGTGGGTGGTCCCGCTGGGCGCCTGCGGGGTGCCCGGCGACCCGCACCACGACGACCAGCAGGCCGCGTGGCTGGCCGGCGAGCTGCTGCCGGTGACCACCGACTGGGACCGCCTCACCGAGGAGCCGGATGAGCACTGACGAACCGCACTACCGGCGTGACGTCACCGGTTTCGGCGTGGTCACCGTCCGCCAGGTGCGTCCGGACGAGGACGCCTACCTGCTGCACGGCTGGGTCACTGCCGAACGCGCACGGTTCTGGGGGATGCGCGAGGCCAGCCGCGAGCGGGTGCGCGAGATCTACGCGTACCTGGACTCGCTGAGCACCCACCACGCGTACCTGGCACATCGCGACGGCGTACCGGTGGCGCTTGTGCAGACGTACGAGCCGGGGGCCGATCCGGTCGGCGGGTGCTACGAGGTGCGCCCCGGCGACGTGGGCGTCCACCTGCTCGTCGGGCCGCCGGTGACCGCCGAGCGGGGTTTCACGGGCGCGCTGTTCGGCGCGATCCTGGAGTTCGTCTTCGCCGACCCGGGCCGGCTGCGGGTCGTCATGGAGCCGGACGTCCGCAACGAGCGGATGCTCCGCCGGCTGCGGCGCAGCGGCTTCCGGACCGGCCCGGTGATCGACCTGCCGGAGAAGCGCGCCCGGCTGCACTTCCTCGACCGGCCGGCGGCCGCCGGTTGACGCCGCGACGACACCGGCCGCCGGCCGGGGCGCGTGGGGCACCCCGACCGGCGGCCGGCCGTCAGCGCGTCACCGCAGGCCGAACGCCCTGGTGATGCTCTGGCTCACGGTGTTGCCTGCCGCGTCGCGCGCGGTGGTGCGCAGGCTCACGAAGCCGGCCTTCGCCGGCCCGGCCAACGTGGTACGCCAGCCGTCGCCGTGCCGGGTCAGCCGCTGCTTCTGCCAGGTCTTCCCGTCGTCGTAGGACACCTCGACGGTGACCGCGCCGATCGTGCCCGTGACACCCGGCAGGTGGGAGGCCACCACGGTCAGCGGCGCCCGCCGCGACGCCCGGCCGGCGGGGTCGATGGCCACCTGGTAGTCCAGCTGGATCATCGGCAGCACCGCCGAGGACTCCGCGCCGGTGGCCGCCGAACTGAAGCCCCACTCGGTGCGGGTCTGCCGGGAGTACGGGTTGGTCCAGGAGGCCCTGTCGTTCTCCACCACCAGGCGGTACGGCAGGCGCTGCGCGGCCAGCCCGGAAACCTGGAGATACTCGGCGTTACCCCAGTTCAGCTCCGTGTCGCCCTGGTAGAGGGTGGTCCGGTTGACCATGTCGAAGTTCGCGTACGCCTCACCGATGTGGCCACCCCCGTCGCCCCAGCCCGGCGCGGGCAGGTAGACGGTGTCCAGGTAGCGCACCGGCACGTAGCCGCCGCCCATCCGGGGTCGCTGGATCGGCCCGAACCACTGCACGCTGCTCGGTCGGTCGGCCCGGTAGGTGGCCACCTCCATCAGGTGCTGGCCCGTCTCGCCGGCGATGAACGCGTCGTCGATCCACCGCTGGTCGGCGCTCACCCAGTCGGTCCGCCGGCCCTGCGCCGGGGCGGGCTCCTGGTTGCTCGACGCCCAGCCGCGCCACACGTCGGTGCGGAACTCCAGCGCCTTGCCCTGCCGGTAGTTGCGGAACTCCACGTCGACCCGGGCCAACTGCCGCTTCGTGGGCCGGTAGGTCGGGTCGGCAGGCACCGTCCCGGTCCAGTGGTGCGCCACGTCGTACAGGTAGGTGGTCTCCGGGTGCGAGTCGACGGTGAGCCGTACCGGGCCGCGCCCCAGCGCCGCGATGAGCTGGTCGCCCTCGTCGGCACCGAGCGTCGCCACCGTCACCGGGGCCGGGCTCTCCGGGCTCCACGGCGCCTCGTCCCACGGCTGGAGGCGACCGACGCCGTCGTTGACAACGAGCAGCAGCGCCGCCCCGGCCGCGGCGGCGGCCTGCGCCTGGGTGGCGATGTCCACACTGTCGCTGAGGCGTACCACCACGGCCCGGTCGCGGACCGGACGCTTGGCCAGTCCCGCCGCCGACGCGTCGGCGACGTAGACCGCATCCACCTGGCGACGACCGGCCGGCAGCGCCGGGGTCGCCCGCTTCACCAGCAGATCGTCGTACGAGCGGCCGCCCGCCGAGAACGTCAGGGCCGGCTGCTCCAGCCGCCACCGGGCGCCGAACTCGAACTCGCCGTCGGTCACCGGGCGGCTCGTCGGCAACGCCCACATGCTGTCGTACGAGTCGTCGGGCAGCACTTGACTCTCGGTGAGACCGTTCTTCGTGGACCGGTGGATGTCCATCCGCAGCGCGCTGGCGGTGGCCTCCTGCGGCACCTCGGCGCGTACCTGCCGGGCGGCCCGCGCGTCCAGGGTGACGGTGCGGTCGGCGGTCAGGTTGACGTCGGTGAAGCTGAGCATCGCCATGCCCTTGGAGTGCGGCCCGTGCGCGCCGCGCACGTCGGCGGAGAGCCAGCCGCTCCAGCTCGCCACCGGCAGCCGCAGCGTGGCGGTGCCGCTCTCGGGCAGGTCCACGGCGCTGAACAGGCCGTCGGTGGTGAGGATGACCTTGCCGGCGAGCGGCTTGCCGTCCCGGTCCTTGGCGACGAGCGTCAGGTTCTGCCGCTGGCCCTCCTTGCCCGCCCCGATCAGGGTGCGACCACGAACCGTACCGGCGTCGTCGGTGGCGATGATCGCGCCACTGACCTGCTTCTCGACCGGCAACCTGTCGTACGCCGCGGTCAGCGTCACCGTCGCGGTGCCGGCGGCGGGCACGGTGACCGTGCCGGCGGACAGGGCGAAGAGGCCGGTCGGTGCGGTCGGCGCGTCGAGGGCCAACCGCAGGGTGACAGGCGTGCTGCCGACGTTGGTGTAGGTGACGGTCCGGTCGACGCTCGCGCCGGGCTGCTGCGGCCACGCCTGGAAGCCGGAGTAGGCGCTCGGGGTGGCGAAGACTGTGGCGTGCACGGCGGCGGCCGCGTCCACCCGGCCGGCGCCGGCCTGGTACGGGGTGTAGCCCGGGGTGGCCTTGACGGTGCTGACCAGCGCCTCCTTGATGCGCTGACCGGTCCAGTCGGGGTGCGCTGCGGCGACCAGCGCGGCCGTGCCGGCCACGTGCGGCGTCGCCATCGACGTGCCGCTCATCAGCGTGTAGTCCCCGGATCCGCCCCGCACGTAGTGGGAGCGGGCGGCGAGGATGTCCACACCGGGTGCGGTGATCTCGGGCTTCAGTCCACCGTCACCGGCGCGCGGGCCCTGGCTGGAGAAGTCGGCGAGGTGGTCGGTGGAGTCGACGGCTCCCACGGTGAGCGCGGAGTTCGCCGCCCCCGGGCTGCCGATGCTGTTCGGCCCGCCGTTGCCGGCGGCGATCACGAAGAGCGCGCCGGTCTCGGCGCTGAGCCGGTCGACGGCCTGGCTCATCGGGTCGCTGCCGTCGGTGGACTCGCCACCCAGGCTCATGCTGACGACCCGGGCCCTCTGCTCGCGGGCGGCCCACTCCATCCCGGCGATGATCCACGAGTCCTGCCCGCTGCCCTCGCTGTTGAGCACCTTGCCGACGTGCAGCCGGGCGCCCGGAGCGACGCCGCGCTCGGCGCCACCGGACGCGGCGCCGGTCCCGGCGATGGTCGAAGCGACGTGCGTGCCGTGTCCCTTGTAGTCGAGGATGTCGGGCTCCTCGGGCACGAAACTGCTCGACTCGGCGATCTGCCCGGCGAGGTCCGGGTGCTCGGCGTCCGCACCCGAGTCGAGCACCGCGACGTCGACACCGGCGGCGGTGTTGCCCTCGGCCCACACGGCCGGGGCGCCGATCTGCGCGGTGGACTCGGCGAGGTCGGCGTGCACCCGGCCGTCCAGCCAGACCTTGGCGATGCCGTTCGCGAGCGTCGGCGCGTCACCGGTACGGCGGGCCGTGCCGGCGGTGAGCGCGCCCCAGAACCGGTCGGCGGTGCCGCGCGGGCGGGTCAGCGCCGCGCCCCGCACGCTGTCCAGCGGTCGGACCAGTTCGGCACCGTCCACAGTGGGCCGGGTGCGGGCGCGGGCCGCGGCGTCGGTGAGCGTCACGATCAGCGGGAGCGCGTCGGTGTGCGCGTCGTCGTACCCGTCGGCGATGAGGTCGGTGACGTTGAACAGTTGCCGGTCCAGCAGGCCCCCGGTGACGTACGGCAGCGCCGCGTCCGGGTAGACGTAGGTGTCGCCGTCGAGCACCGTACGGTGGAACGTCGGCGTGCTGCCGTCCGGCCGGCGGACGGTCGAGACGGTGCTGCCGTCGCCCGCGGTGGTGACGGTGACCGTGTCACCGGTGATGAGGGTGACGGTCGACACGCGGCCCGGGGCCGCCGGCGGCTGACCGGTGGGGCGACCCGAGTTTCCCGGCGGGGCGGCGGACGCCCCCGTGCCGGGTGGGGTGAACCCGGCGGCCAGAGTGAGGGCGGTGCCGAGGGCGATCAGCCCGGATCGGCGGCGCCTGGAAGACAGAGCCACGATGACCTCTTTGTGTCGAGGAGCGGTACGCAGCACAGCATCACGGCAACGCCCGTTCCTCGTACCCCGCTGTCCCCCGGCGCATTGACGCCATGGCGCAATCGCGCCAGCCCGTTGTCACCGTTTGTGGGTTGTCAGCTCGGCCAGCTGGTCCAACTGGGTGGGGTCGGAGAGAGCCGAGCCGACGGCTGCCACCCGGACGCCCGCGTCGAGGAACGCGGCGGCGTTTCCCGCGTCCAGGCCGCCGGTGGCGACGAAGCGCAGCTGCGGCAGGGGGCCGGCCATGGCCTTGAACCACGCCGGCCCGAGGGAGATCGCGGGGAACGCCTTGAGCCAGGTCAGGCCGTGCCGCAGCGCCTGCTGCGCCTCGGTCGGGGTGGCCACGCCGGGCAGGTGCGGAAGGCCACGCTCGGCCGCGGCGTCGGCGACCGCGAGGTCCAGACCGGGCGCCACGGTGAACGCGGCACCCGCGTCGGCCGCCGCCGCGACCTGCTCGACGTCGAGGACGGTGCCGGCGCCGACGATCCGGTCCCGCGCCGCCCCCGCCTCGACGGCGGCGCGCAGGGCCGGCACCGCGTCCGGGGTGGCCACCGGCACCTCCACCACGTCGATGCCCAGGTCCCAGGCGCGCTCGGCGAGTCGGACGGTCTCGGCGACCGGCAGGCCGCGCAGGATCGCCATCACCCGGGCGCCACCGAAGATGTGGTCGAAGTCAGCTGTGGTCATGGTCCACTCCATCCGAGGTCACGGGAGATCTGCTGGGTGGTGGCCAGCAGTCGCGGTAGCACGTGGCGCAGGTCGGCGAGGGTGGCCACCACCGTCGGAGCGGTCACCGACACCGCCGCGCTCACCGACCCGTCGGCGTGGCGCACCGGCGCGGCCACACAGGTGATCAGCGGTTCGAACTCACCGTCGTCGGCGGCCCACCCCCGCTCGGCGACGGTCGCCAGCTCCGCGCGCAGCGCGGCCGGGTCACAGATGGTGGCCGGGGTGTACGCCGGCAGCGCGCCGCCCTCGACCAGCCGGGTCAACTGCGGGCGGTACGCGAGGACCGCCTTGCCGACCCCGCTGGCGTGCAGCGGGGCGGTGCGGCCGATCCGGGAGTACATCCGCACCTGGCCACGGGCCTCGATCTTGTCCACGTAGACGAGGTCGTCGTCGACCAGCTGTGCCAGGTGGATGGTGTGCCCGCAGTCGCGGCCGAGCGCCGCCAGGTGGGGGCGGGCCACCGCACGCACGTCCAGCGAGTCCAGTGCCTGCTGCGCGAGGTCGATCAGCCGCAGGCCCACCGTCCAGCCGCCGTCGGTGCGGCGGGCGAAGCCACCCGACTCGAGGGTCTGCAACAGCCGCAGCGCGGTGGACTTGTGCACCCCCAGGTCGGCGGCCACGCCACCGAGCTGCGCGGGCTCGCGCGCCAGCAGTTCGAGCACGCGCATCGCCCGGTCGACGCCCTCGGACACCCCTCAGCCCTCCGCCGATGCGGTGGTCAGGTCGGGCGGTGACCAGGGTCCGTCGAGCAGCCGCTGAAACCAGGACCACGCCGGCAGCGGCGCGTTGTCGGCGGCGCTGCCCAGCGCCTGCGCGGCGACGAGGTGACCGAGGCGCAGCCGCCGCGCCGGGTCGAGGTCGCGCAGCAGCCCGGCCAGGTAGCCGGCGGCGAACGCGTCGCCGGCCCCGACCGGCTCCACGACCGACACGCGGGGCGCCGGGACGACGACAGGCGCGGCGTCGCGGCTCAGGGCGGTGGCGCACACGGCGCCGTCCTTGACGACCACCGTCCGCGGGCCGGGCAGCAGTCGGCGTACCGCGGCCGCGTCGGCGGTGCCCCAGAGGGCGTACGCCTCGTCCTGGCCGACGAAGACCAGGTCGCAGCGGTCGGCGAGGTCACGTAGCACCGGCGCGGCCCGCTCGACGGGCCAGAGCCGGGCTCGGTGGTTGACGTCGAAGCTGACGAGCGCGCCCGGCAGCGGCCGGTCGGTCACCGCGTGCTCGACAAGCGCACGGCAGGAGGCGGAGAGCGCCGGGGTGATCCCGGACAGGTGCAGCACCCGCGCGCCGGCAAGCCGTGGGTCGGCCAGCGCGCCGGGGTCCATCCGGGACGCGGCCGAGCCCGCCCGGTAGTAGTGCACGGCGGTGGCCGTCGGGCCCGGGTCCTTGAGGTAGAGGCCGGTGGGGGCGGCAGGGTCCACGCCCACCAGGTCGACGTGGACGCCGGCGTCGGCCACGTGCCGAACGACGGCCCGGCCGAAGGGGTCGTCGCCGACCCGGCTCACCCAGGTCGTCTGGTGGCCGAGGCGGGCCAGGTAACCGGCCACGTTGGACTCGGCGCCGCCGACCGAGACGGCGACCCGCTCGGCGTGCTCCAGCGGCTCGCCCGGCGGTGGGCACAGCACGACCATGGTCTCCCCCACCGCGACCACCTCGGCCGGCGCGGAGCCGGCCGGGGCGGCGGCGCGGTCGGGTAAGGGCTTGCTCGACATGGCGGCACACGTCCTCGGGGAGGGGTCCGGAGTGCCGCCGAGCCTAGGCGCGTTGTGCCAGACGAGCAACCCGTTGCGCTGAGCGCAACAGGTGTCAGGGCACTGTCAGTCCGTACGCGGCCAGCACCTCCCCGATCGGCTGGTAGTAGGTCGTGCCGCCGGAGGTGCAGTTGCCGGTGCCCCCGGAGAGGATGCCGAGGATGGTGCCTGTGGACGCCACGTACAGCGGCCCGCCGCTGTCCCCCGCCTCGGCGCAGATGTTGGTGCGGATCAGGCCGTAGATCACGCCCGTGGAGTAGTTGACCGTCTGGTTCAGGCCGGTGACCGTGCCGCAGCGCACCCCTGTGGTGCTACCGCTGCGACACACCGCCTGACCCACGTACGCGGTGCCGGCGCCGTAGATGGTGAGCAGGCCGGGGTAGGTGTAGACGGCGCTCGGATGGGCGATCCGACCGGTGTAGCGGATCAGTCCGTAGTCGTTGCCCGGATAGCTGGTGGCGGTGCGGGTGCCGAGAACCGTGGTCTGCGCGCTGTCGGCGTACCAGGCGCTGACGGCGGCGGTGCAGTGGCCGGCGGTGATCACGTAGTAGGTGCTGCCGCTGCGCACGTTCGCGCCCAGCGAGCAGCGACTGCCGCCGCCGTAGATGCCCTGCCCGGCGGCGATCAGAGGGCGCAGCGTGCCGGGTTCGCGGCGTAGCAGCGCGCCGGCCCGGTCGGCCACCGCCCGCAGCCTCGCCAGGTCGGTGGCGGCCACGGTGTCGTCGACGGTGACTGTCATCCGGCCGGTGGTCGGGTCGAGGCCCCAGGCGGTGCCGGGCGTGCGTACCCCGGACAGCACGGCTGCCGGATCGGCGGCGGCCCGGTCGGGGACGGCGGCCTGCGCCGCGCCCGGCGCGACGAGCAGCAGGGCGGTCAGGACGAGGGCGACGAGTGGGGAGCGGCGCATCCGAACCTCCGGTGGAGATCGAGACCGATGGATGCCGACAAGCGTCGCCCGGGGTGGAACGTCCCGGCAACCCTCGGTCGCCCTCTTCCCCGACGGGCGGGAATCGCCGATCCGGGGACGACCCGCGCCGACGCCGCCGATAATCCTCGGGAGACACGGCGGGAGGCCGGGCATGACCACCGGAGGCACCGCGGCACTTCTACGCCGGCCGGAAGGGTCGACCCGGGCCACGCTGCTGGAGCTGCTCTACGACGTGGTCTTCGTGGCCGCGCTCGCGCAGACCTCGAAGCTGCTCGCCGACCAGGAGTCCTGGGCCGACAGCGCCAAGGTGCTCCTGATGCTGACGGCGATCTGGTGGACGTGGTCGGTCACCTCGACCACCACCGAGTTCTACGACCCGCAGCAGCGCCCGATCCAGGCCATCCTCATGGTCGCCATGGTCGGGTCGGTCGGGATGGCGGCCGCGCTGCCGATGGTCACCGGCGGGCAGGCCACCGCCTTCGCGCTCGCCTACGTCGGCACGCACGTGATACGCGGCATCATCCTGCTCGCCGCGCTGTTTCGGCAGCAGCACCGCCTGGCCCTGGCACGAGCCAGCCGGTTCCTGTTCTGGTTCCTGGTGTCCGGCGTCCTCTGGATCGTCGGCGCGCTGGCCGACACGGCACGATGGGGGCTCTGGACCCTCGCGATCGGGATCGACCTGGCCTCCGCGGCGGCCCGCTACCCCACCCCCTGGCTCGGTCGGGTGCCCCTCAACCAGTACGCGCGGACCACCGAGCACCTCGGCGAGCGGTACCAGCAGTTCGTCATCCTGGCCCTCGGCGACATCATCCTGGTGCCCACCCTGGAGGTCAGCCGCAGCGAATTCGACCGGCTTCGGCTCGCCGCCCTGCTCTGCGCGTTCGCCATCATGCTGCTGCTCTGGCAGATCTACGTCTTCCGGGCCGGCGAGCTGCTGGGAGCGAGGGGGGACCGCCCGGCCCGCGTGGCGCCGTACACCCATCTGGTGATGCTGGCCGGGGTGGCCGTCACGGCGGCCTCCTTCGACCTGGTGGTCGACCGGCCGACCGGAACGACGCCGGTGCGGTGGTTGATGCTGATCATCGGCGGGCCGGCGCTGTTCGTGGTCGGCAGGGCCCTGTTCACCGTACTGCTGTCCGCCCGCGTGCCGTGGCGGCGCGTGGTGTGGCAGCTGGTGCCCCTGCTGACCCTGCCGTGGGCCGGCGACTGGCCACCGGTGCTGGTCACCGCGATCGCGGCCCTCGGACTGGCCGGCCACGCGCTGATCCCCTCCCACGCCCACTACCGCGCGACCGAGCCGGGGCTGCACGCCCGGCGGCTCGACGACTGACCGGCCCGTTCAGGCGAGGTGTCGAGCGGTCCAGTCCGCGAGGTCGCGGGCGCAGGCGTCCACCGACTCCCGCCACGTGCGGGCCGCGCCCTCCCCCGCCTCGTCGCTTACCTGCTTGACCAGCCGGCACGGCACGCCTGCCTGCGCGGCGGCCCACGCCACCGCGTACCCCTCCATGTCGACCAGGTCGGCGCGCTGCGCCAGGCGCTCCCGGGCGTCGTCGTCGGCCACGAACGTGTCCCCGGTGGCCAGCACCGCGCCCTCGGCGGCCAGAGCCAGCGGCGCGCCGTAGGTCTGACCGGTGAGCGTCCGCAGCAGGGCGGTGTCCAGGTCGTGCTGGAGCACCGTGGCGACCTCGTGGATGCCCGTCCAGCCGGGGCGCAGCGCGCCGGCCGTCCCCAGGTTGAGCAGCAGGCTGGGGCGTGGCCCGGCGGCCAGCACGGCGGCGACCGCGCTGGCGGCGTTCACCTTGCCCATGCCGGTGAGCAGCACCGGCAGCTCAGCGGGTAGATAGCGGGCCTCCTCGCCGACGGCGAGTACCACCAGCGGACGATCGGCGCGGACCGTACCCCGAAGAATCACCGGAGCATCCTAAGCGCCGTAGTCGGTGAACCGGTACAGCACGAAGTCCCGGTCCGCGCCGCAGGCGATCACCCGTGTGTTCCACGAGCAGGACGCGCTGCGGACGTCGACGAGTTGACCCAGCTCGTCGATCGTGCCCGATTCGGCCCACACGCCGGCCACGCTGCGGTCGTCCGCCACCGAACTGGTCGCCTCGGCGAAGACGAGCAGGTTGCCGGCGTCCAGCCGGGCCGCCACGCCGGGGCGGTCGGCCAGCACCACCTTGCCGGCCGCGTCGAAGAGGGTGACGGTCGTCTTCGGGTACTCCCGCTCGGCGAGCAGCTGTTCGCCGACCGGGACCAGCCCTGTCGCGCCCGGCGCCGACCAGGTGACCGCCGGCTTGCCCTCGGTCGCCGCGACCACCTCGGTGCGCTCGGCGTCGCTGTTGCGCACCTGCACCAGGCAGGCCCGCCGCTCACCGCAGGCCACAAGCGTCTTGGGCCGGTACTCCGCGTCCTCGGCCCGGTAGAGGACCACCGGGGCCGCGTCGGAATCCAGGTCGTAGGCCAGCACCTGGTACCCGCCGTCGGTGGGGGCCACGTAGAGCCGGTCCTCGTGCGCCACCAGCAGATCGTCGAGGTCGGCGACGTTGCCCCACTCGCGCAGCACCGAGCCCGAGGACATGTCGAGCAGCCGCAGCGACCGGTCCGGCCCGAGCTGGACGAGTCGCCGTCCCTTGCCCGTCCACGGGTCGCGGGCGGCGCCGTCGAGGAACGCCGGCCCACCCGCCGCCTCGTCGGTACCCACCGGCCGGACGACGGTACGGACACCGCCGTACTGGTCACGCGGACTGGGCCTGCTCCACTTGTCGGAACCGTCGCCCAACGTCAGGCCGAGCAGCCGGCCGCCGGACCGGTCCACCAGCACCGCCGTGTCGTCGGAGAAGTAGACGTCGTCGTCGCCACGGATCGCCCGGTGCCAGCGTTGGGCGCCGGAGCGGCCGTCCAGCACGGCCAGTTCGCGCGGGGTGCTGTCGACCGGGGCGTCGGCGACAACCGCTACCGCTCCCGGCACGGCGACAAGTCCCGACCAGTCGTCGGCGGTGACGTCGGTCTGCCGGCGCCACAGTTCGTCGCCGGTGTTGGTGTCGACGGCCACCACCTCCAGCCGATCGTCCGGCAGCGGGTACCCGAGGTAGGCCCGATCGTCGAGCACCGCCGTCCACATGTCGCTGGGCCGCTCGGCGCCGGCCGGCGGCCGCGACAGCTCGCGCAGCGACGCGAACTCCAGGTCCGGATAGCGGTCCCGCAGCAGGTAGAGGGTCGCCGCGGTGGCCATCCCGGCCAGGGCGAGCACCGCGGCGAGCACCACCCAGCGGGCCCGCCGCCAGGTCGCACCGCCGGATGGGGTGGGTGTTCCGGCGGCATCCACCCCGTCGGCCAGGGTGCCCGCGACGCCCTGCGGCCCCGGCACGGTCGGCATCGAAGGTGGCGGCCAGTCCGGCCGCGTCGACGCCGGCCCGGGTTGCGACGGCACGGTCGGCGCGGTCGACGCCGCAGCCGGCACCGTCTCCGCCGAACCCGGCAGGGCTGGACCCGCCGCAGCCGGCACGGTCTCCGCCGAACTCGGCCCCGCCTGGCCCGCCGCGCCCGGCACGGTCTGCGCCGAATTCGGCCCCGTCGGGACAGCCGGAACAGCCGGGCCCGCTGGCGCTGGGGCGGCCGGGCCTGCCGGAGCCGGGACAGCCGGCGCGGGCGAGGCCGGAGGGGCGGCCTGCGGTCCCGCGTACGCCGGCAGGGCTCGGCGCAGCGGAAGGTCCGTCAGCGCGCCCTCGGCCACCGGCATTTCCGGCTGGTCCAGCACGGTCGGCGCCACTCCCAGCTCGGCGTGCAGCATCCGCGCCACCAGCGGAATCCGCGACGAACCGCCCACCAGGAACAGCCCGGCGAGCTGGTCGGGGCGCAGACCGGCCGAGGCGATCACCTCCCGGGCCCGCTGCACCGCCCGACGCAGCAGCGGCGCGGCCACCCGCTCGACGTCGTCACGCGTCAGCCGCACCGCCTCGGCGACCCCGGGCACCGCGACCGGCGCCACGGCGGAGCGGGACAGCATCTCCTTCGCGCCGCGTACCTCGTCCCAGAGTCGGACCTGGTCGCGGCGCTGCGCCGCATCCGAGGGCCGGACCAGCCGCGCCCACCGCCGGGCGTGCCGCTCGCCCAGCAGCTCGCCGACCCGCTGCACCAGCGCCGCGTCCAGGTCGAGGCCGCCCAGGTCGGGCAGGCCGCCGTCGGCGACCACCCGGAAGCCGGAGTCACCCCACGGGTCGGCGCCCTCGTTGCGCAGCACCGCGACGTCGAGCGTCCCGCCGCCGAAGTCGAACACCGCGATCGCGCCGCCGACCGGCACCGGCCGGTGCAGCACCTGGGTGTAGTAGCGGGCGGCGGCCACCGGCTCGCGCAGCAGACGCGTGCCCGGCGGCGTCGGCCCGGCGAGGGTGTGCTCGGCCGCCTGCGGCCACCCGGCCCGCAGCAGCGCGTCGGCGAGCACCTGCCGGCGCGTCTCGTCCCAGGCCGCCGGGCAGGTCAGCACGGCAGGAGGCAGGAAGCCGACCGCGTCCACCGCGGCCCGCCCGACCGCCGCCAGCACCGCCGCGAGCAGCTCCGCCGGGAGGTACGAGCGCTCACCGAGCCTGACTGTCGGCTCGTCCACCCGACGCTTCGGGTTCGGCTCGAACCGGGCCGGGTCGGCCTGCGCCAGCCGTCGGGCGTCCGTGCCGACGTGCAGGGTGCCGTCCGGGTCGGCGTACACCGCCGAAGGGCTGACCGGCTGACCGTCCATCAGCACAGGACGGGTCCGCCCGTCCGGCCACCGCAGCACGGCGACCGTGTTGGACGTGCCGAGGTCGACACCGAGGGCGAAACCCTCGTGCTGGCCTGCCATCTGCCCGATACCTCCGCCGCGACGAGGGAAACCCAGCCCCGCATCGTACGCAGCCCGCGCCGCCGGGCTGATCACTCGGTCAGCCCGCGCCGGCCGGCCCGTGCCGGATCAGCCGTCGGGTCGACGACCAGGGGCTCGGCGGTAAGCAAACCGCAAGGTCTGCGCAATCGCCGACCGCATCCGTGCTGGCTACGCTGGCCCGGGGAGGTGGCCAGTGGCGCAGCGGGTGCTCGTGGTCGACGACGACAGGACCGTCAGCGACGTGGTCTGCCGCTACCTGGAGCACGCCGGGTACGAGGTGAGCCACGTCGGCGACGGCCTGGCCGCTCTGGAGGCCGTGCAGGACCGGCCGCCGCACCTGGTCGTGCTGGACCTGATGCTCCCCGGCCTGGACGGGTTGCAGGTGTGCCGGCGACTGCGGGAGCAGCCGGACGGCGTACCCATCATCATGCTGACCGCGCGCGGCGACGAGGCGGATCGGGTGCTCGGCCTGCAACTGGGCGCCGACGACTACCTGGGTAAGCCGTTCTCGCCGCGTGAGCTGGTACTGCGGGTCGGTTCGGTGCTGCGCCGGGCGGGTGAACCGGCCGCCCCGGCGGCCGAGCTGCTGGCCGACGCGGGGTTGGAGGTGGCCACCGGGCCACGGACAGCCCGGCTGCACGGCCGCGACCTGGCCCTGACGCTGCGCGAGTTCGACCTGCTGGCGCACCTGATGCGGCACCCGACGCGGGCGTTCCGGCGCGCCGAGCTGTTGGAGCGGGTGTGGGGGTGGAACTTCGGCGACCAGTCCACGGTGACCGTGCACGTGCGGCGACTGCGGGAGAAGATCGAGGACGATCCGGCCGAACCGCGACGGATCGTCACGGTCTGGGGCGTCGGCTACCGGTACGAGCCGGCCGATGCGTGACCTGGCGCTGATCTTCGCGGCGGCGCTCGCGGCCGCGCTCGGCGTGGGCCTGCTGGGCGCGCTCACGCTGCGGCTGCTGCGGCACCGGTCGATCACCGTGCACGTGTGCGTCCTGCTCACCGTCACGGTGGCCGCCGTGGTGGCCGGGGTGGTGGTGGTCGCCCAGGCGATGTTCCTGTCCCCGCACGACCTCCAGGTCGTCCTGCTGACGGTCGCCGCGGCGGCGGTCGTGAGCCTCGGCGTCGGCTGGTACTTCGGGCGCCGACTGGCCGTGGCGGCGGTCTGGGCGGCCCAGGCCCGGGAGCGGGAACGGCGGGTCGAGAAGGGCCGCCGGGACCTGGTGGCCTGGGTGTCGCACGACCTGCGGACGCCCCTCGCCGGCCTGCGGGCGATGGCCGAGGCGCTGGAGGACCGGGTGGTCGACGACCCCGCGACGGTCGCCGAATATCACCGGCGGATCCGCCTGCAGACCGACCGGATGACCCGACTCGTCGACGACCTGTTCGAGCTGTCCCGGATCAACGCCGGGGCGCTGCGCCTGACACTGTCGGCGGTGCCGCTGGGCGAGGTGGTCTCCGACGCGCTGGCCGGCGCCGCGCAGCTGGCCAAGGCCCGTCGCATCCGCCTGGTGGCCGCCGAGTCGGGCTGGCCCACGGTGCTGGCCAGCGAGCCGGAGCTGGCCCGGGTGGTGGGCAATCTGCTGCTCAACGCGGTGCACTACACGCCGAGCGACGGCACGGTGCGGGTGGACGCCGGGCGGGAGAGCGACGCCGCCTGGCTGGCGATCGCCGACACCTGCGGCGGCATTCCGGAACACGACCTGCCCCGACTGTTCGACGTGGCGTTCCGGGGTGAGCCGGCCCGGACACCCCGCTCCGGCGGGGAGGGCTCCGGAGGGCTGGGGCTGGCGATCGTGCGCGGGCTCGTCGAGGCGCACGGCGGCCGGGTGGACGTGCAGAACGTCGTCGGCGGCTGCCGTTTCGTGGTCCGCCTCCCGCTCCCGACCGCCTGACACCGGCGGCGTCAGCGGCTCGCCGTCAGCTCGCCGAACCAGCGTCGCCCCCTCCGGAACACCTCCCGCACCGCGAGCCCGGCGGCGTCGGCGACCGGGTGCACGGCGCGCGCGTCCAACCGGGCCCACCGGAACGCCGGGCCGAGCAGGAGACGGCCGGCCCGCTGCTCGGCGGCCACCCGGGCCTGGCCCTGCCACAGGCCGGCGCCGGGCGGCTCCAGCTCGACCAGGACCGTGCCGTCGGGTACGAGCAGGTCCCGGCAGCGGCGCAGCAGCGCGACCGGCTCACCGCCGATGCCGATGTTCCCGTCGATCAGCACGGCGTGCGCCCACCGGCCCTCGCCGGGCAGCGGTTCGAACAGGTCACCGTGCACGGCCACCGCGCCCCGGGCCCGCGTCAGCCGCACCGCCGTGGCGGAGACGTCCACGCCTACCGCCGTCCGGCCGGCCCGGGTCAGCGCCACTGTGAGCCGCCCCGGCCCGCAACCGAGGTCGAGT
The DNA here is from genome assembly GCF_043197115.1 of Micromonospora sp. NPDC049275. Classification (NCBI taxonomy): domain Bacteria; kingdom Bacillati; phylum Actinomycetota; class Actinomycetes; order Micromonosporales; family Micromonosporaceae; genus Micromonospora; species Micromonospora sp. NPDC049275. Next base: position 212,559 of record NZ_JBICSN010000002.1, on the reverse strand, counting down.
GTCGGCCCGGCACACCGCTCGACAAGCGCGGAGACCGCCGGCTCGGCCGGTCCGTGCCAGCGGTCCACCGGCAGCCGGCTGCGGACACCGTCGCCGTGAACCAGCCACCGGCCACGGGCCACACGGTCGGCGAGCGCGGCGGCGAACGGGTCCGATTCGTCGTACCCCCGGGCCGTCGCCGACGGGAGCGTGGGCGACGGCCTCGCCGGTGCGACGTCGACCGGGGCGGTGTCGACGGGGTTCACCGCCGGCCTCCCGGCAGCAGGGCGAGGCGGACCGCCGCGACCTGTCGGGCGAAGCGACCCTCGGGCACCTCGACGGCCACCGCGAGGGCATCGGACCACTCGTCGACATCGCGCAGGACCGGCAGCGGCGCGGTACGCAGACCGCGCCCGGTCAGGGCCGCCCACGTGCCGCGACCGGTGTCGGGCGTCGACATCGGCACGTCGCGCAGCACCTCGGCGTGCCGGGGATCGCGTAGCCCGAGGGACCACCACCCGCCGTCGCGTGCTCGGCCGAGCACCGCGTCGGCGGCGCGCAGGCGCAGCACCGCCGCGGCCAGCCCGGCCGGCGTGACCTGCGGCGTGTCCATGCCGATCTGCAACACCGGCCGGCCCGGGTAGGCCACCGCGACCTCGGCGTACGCGTTGGCGAGCCGCTCGCCCAGGCCGGCGCCGCGCTGGTCGAGCACCGGCCAGCCGGCCAGCGCGGCGGTCAGCGCGGCCGCGTCCTCGGCCTCGGCCAGCCGACCCGACCAGGCCAGCACCGGGGTGACGCCGGGGGTGGCGCGGACGGCGTCGAGGGTGTCGCGCAGCGCGGCGGCGGCGATCCGGGCCGCCTGCTCCGGGGTGGCGGGTGGGCAGAGCCGCGTCTTCACCGCCCCGGCGACCGGCGCCTTGGCGACCACCAGCAGAACTGTCACCGGGGGCCTTCCACGGTACGCAGCACGCCGGCGAAGTCACGGGTGGCCCGCAGGGTGCCCCGCACCGAGCCGGACACCTTGGACCGGGTGCCGGCGGCCCGCGGCGCGTAGGTGACGTCCAGCTCGTGGATCCGCCAGCCGGCGGCGGCGGCCCGGATCAGCAGTTCGAGGGGGTAGCCGAAGGCCCGGTCGGTGACGCCCAGGCCGAGCAGCGCCTCGCGCCGGGCCACCCGGATCGGGCTGAGGTCGCGCAGCGGTACGCCCCGACGGCGCAGCAGCGCGGCGACAAGCGCCGTGCCGGCGCGGGCGTGCCACGGCCACACCCCGGCCCCGACCGGCCGTCGCCGGCCCACGCTGAGGTCGGCGGTGCCCGCGACCACCGGCGCGACCAGTGCCGGCAGCTCGGTGGGGTCGAACGACCCGTCGGCGTCCAGGACGCACACCACCTCGGCGTCGGCGGCCTCCAGACCGGCGTGCACTGCCGCGCCGTAGCCGCGTCGGGGCTCGTGCACCACCCGGGCGCCGTACCGGGCGGCCACCTCGGGCGAGCCGTCCCGGGAGCCGTTGTCCACCACGATGGCCCGGTAGCCGGGCGGCAGCGCGGTGAGCACGCCCGGCAGGGCGGCGGCCTCGTCCAGGCAGGGCAGCACCACGTCGATCTCAGTCGGCATACCGCCGACGCTAGGGCGGCACTCCGGCGACGGAGGCGGAAATGTGCTTACCGAACCCTTACCACCCGGGCATTTCTTACCGTCCGGTGACGGGAGGCCGATTCCGGGGCGCGGGGTCGGGCTGTCGCCGTACCGTCCGGTGGTCATGGCCTCGACCACCGCTCTCGCCGCCGCCCCCGGGCGGACCCCGCCGCGCCGCCACGCCAGGGACCTCCTGGTGGTGGGCGTGGAGGCGGCGCTGCTCGCCATCGCCGTGCTGGTGGGGGCCGTGCTCAACGCGCGCGGCGCCGGGATGCACGCCGACGCGGCGCCGCTGTACGCGACGTGGCGACCGCACGTCGGCTGGGGCAGCCCGGCCGCGCTTGCGGTCGCGGTCGCGGTGGTGGGCTGGGGAGCGCGGTGGGCCCGTACCGCCCGGTGGGGTGTCCTGCTGACCGCCGCGTGGCTGACGGCGGTGGCCTGGACGTTGTCGCTGGCCCTGGTGGACGGTTGGACGGCGGGGCTGACCCGGAAGCTCACCCCGCAGGCCGAGTATCTGCACGAGGTTCCCGGGATCACCGACATCCCGGCGATGCTCGCCGGTTTCGCCGGGCGGATCCTCGACTTCCAGCCCGGCTCGTGGGCCACCCACACCGCCGGTCACCCTCCGGGCGCGCTGCTCATCTTCGTCTGGCTGGACCGCATCGGCCTCGGTGGAGGCGCGGCCGCCGCGTTGGCCTGTGTGCTGGTCGGCGCCACGGTCGCGGTGTCGGTGCCGGTGACCCTGCGGGCTCTCGGCGCACCCGACGCGGCGCGTGCGGTGCTCCCGTTCCTGGTGCTGCTGCCGGGGGCGGTCTGGGTGGGCGCCTCGGCCGACGGCATCTTCGCCGCCGTGGTCGCGGCCGGCCTGGCGCTGCTGGCGGTCCGTGGCCGCGTCGCCGCTCTGGCCGGCGGGGCCGTGCTCGGGTTCGCGCTGTACCTGTCGTACGGGTTCCTCCTGGTCGGTCTTCTCGCGCTGGCCGTGGTGGCGCTGCGCCGTACGCACCGTGGGAGCGTGCTGCTCGCCGCCGTCGTCGGGGTCGCGGCAGTGGTGGCGGCCTTCAGCGCGACGGGCTTCCACTGGTGGGTCGGCTACCACCTGGTCGTGCAGCGGTACTACCAGGGCTGGGCCGCCGACCGCCCGTACGCCTACTGGGTGTGGGCCAACCTGGCCGCGCTGCTGCTCAGCGCCGGGCCCGTGCTCGGGCCGACGCTGCGCCGCGTGCTGGCGGCCGCGCGATCGTCGTGGCCGGGGTTGCGCGCGGCGCTGCCGGCCCCCGCCCCGACCTCGGCGGGCGGGCCGGCGCCGGGCGGGCCGCGCTTCGGGCCGGGCGCGGCCGCGAGCGGGTGGCGGGCCGTCGGCCGGCTGGCCACGCCTGCGGCAGCAGCGGTACGCGCAGCGGGCCCCACCGTGCTGCTACCGCTTGCCGCCCTCGTCGCTGTCCTCGGCGCGGACCTGTCCGGACTGAGCAAGGCGGAGGTGGAGCGGATCTGGCTGCCGTTCGTCGTCTGGCTGCTGGTGGCCACGGCGTGGTTGCCGGCGAGGTCGCGGCGCTGGTGGCTGGCCGCGCAGGCGCTCACCGCGCTGGCCGTCAACCATCTGGTCTGGACGGTCTCCTAGTCACCCCGGCGGCAGGGGCCACGGACGGCAGGGCCACGGACGGCCGGTGCCGACGGGTCAGCCCGCGACGGCTGCTGGTTCGCGCAGCGGGTCGGTGGCGAAGCCGGCCACGCCCTCGGCGAAGCCGACCCGGGCCGTGTAGCCGAGCAGTTCGGTGGCCCGGCGCGGGTCGGCGACCACGTGCCGCACGTCGGCGGCGCGGGCCCCACCCACGACCTGCGGGGCCGGCCCGCCCATCGCCTCGGCCAGGGTGACCGCCAGCTCTCCGACGGTGTGTGGCTCGCCCGAGCAGACGTTCACCGGCACCAGCGTGGCCGCCGGCGCGCTGCTGGTGAGGGCCAGCAGGTTGGCCCGCGCCACGTCGGTCACGTGCACGAAGTCGCGCCGTTGCCGGCCGTCCTCCAACACGCGCGGCGCCACGCCGGCCGCCAGCGCGGACCGGAAGATCGATGCCACCCCCGCGTACGGAGTGTCGCGGGGCATCCGGGGGCCGTAGACGTTGTGGTACCGCAGCGCCCACACGGCGCCGCCGGTCTGCCGGGCCCATGCGGCGGCCAGGTGTTCCTGGGCGAGCTTGCTGGCCGCGTACGTGCTGCGGGGCTCCAGTGGCGCGTCCTCCGGCACGAGCACCGGTTCGAGTCCGTGGCCGCAGTGCGGGCAGGTCGGGTCGTACCGGCCGGCCATCACGTCCTCGGGGCGGCGGGGCGCGGGGCGCACCGTGGCGTGCTCGGGGCAGGCGTAGCGTCCCTCGCCGTAGACCACCATGGAGCTGGCCAGCACCAGCCGGCCGATCCCCGCCCGGTGCAGGGCCGCCAGGAGCACCGCCGTGCCGTAGTCGTTGTGCGTGACGTAGTCGGGGGCATCCGACGGGTCGAGGCCGTGGCCGACCATCGCCGCCTGGTGGCAGACCGCGTCCACGCCGCTCAGCAGCCGGTCCAGCAGGGGCCCGTCACGAACGTCGCCGCGGACCACGTCGTGTCGGCGGGACCACGCCGGCAGCTCACCGCCGTGCGCCTGGGGCAGCAGCGCGTCCAGCGCCACCACCTCCTGACCCTGCTCGACGAGCAGATCGACGACCTGCGACCCGATGAACCCGGCCGCGCCGGTGACCAGTACGCGCATGCCGGTCACGGTAGGGCGGAACGGGCGCCCGGCGGGCCGGTTCGGCGGACCCGTAAGGACTTCGCAACAGCTCGGACGGCGCCGGCGGCCCGGTAAGCGTTCGGTAATGCGGTAAACCCGGCCCGGCCGTACCCGCGCGGTCTAACCTGCCGGCAGTGCCCGCCGCCGGTCCACGCGCCCGGCCGGGCCGAGGAGTGTGGACGACGTACGGCGCGAGAACGGCGAGGAAGGAGCGGCGGGTGCCGGTAAGCAGACCCGGTTCGGGCGGCAGCGGGACCAGGGCCGCGGACGCGGACGGCGGCTACGGGGCGCCGCGCCGGCTCTGGCGAGGGCTGGCCCAGCACCGCCCGCCCGGTGTGGACGCCGCCGAACGGAGCTGGCGCAGCCCGTTGCGCGGCCCCTGGCTCACCGCCGTCTACGGGTCGGTGCTGCTGGTGGCCCTGCCCCTGGTGATCATCACCGGGCTGCTCGACTACGCCGCCTACGGCCCGCAGTTCGATCAGGCGTTCCCGTCGCACGTGGGCTGGTTGCGGCTACCCGCCTTCGACTGGCCGACGCGGCCGTCGTGGCTGTTCCGGGTCACCCAGGGACTGCACGTGACGCTCGGCATCGTGCTCGTCCCGGTGGTGCTGGGCAAGCTGTGGTCGGTGCTGCCGAAGCTGTTCGACTGGCCGCCGGCCCGCTCACTCGCCCAGGTGCTGGAACGGCTCACTCTCCTGCTGCTGGTCGGCGGGATCCTGTTCCAGATCGCTACCGGCCTGCTCAACATCCAGTACGCGTACGTGTTCGGCTTCGACTTCTACACCGCCCACTACTTCGGGGCCTGGATCTTCACGGCTGCCTTCGTGGCGCACGTGCTCATCAAGTTCCCCCGGCTGGTGACCGCGCTGCGGTCCCGCCCTCTGGGCGCGGAGCTGCGGACCCCGCGCGCCGCGACGCGGCCCGAACCGCCCGACCCGGACGGCCTGGTCGCCGCCGAACCCGGGCCCGCCACGGTCAGTCGACGCGGCGCGGTCGGCCTGGTCGGCGGCGGGGCGCTGCTGCTGGCCGTCCTCACCATCGGGCAGAGCCTCGACGGTCCGCTGCGGCGCACCGCCCTGCTGCTGCCCCGGGGGCGACAGCCCGGCACCGGGCCGAACGGCTTCCCGGTCAACCGCACCGTCGCCGCCGCCGGCATCCGCCCCGACCAGACCGACGCGAGCTGGCGGCTGACCCTGCGCGGCGGCGGCCGGACCGTGACCCTGGACCGGCCCGGCCTGCTGGCCATGGCGCAACACACCGCCGCGCTGCCCATCTCCTGCGTGGAGGGTTGGTCGACCCGGCAGACGTGGACCGGCGTCCGTCTTCGTGACCTGGCCGCCCTCGCCGGGGTCGCGGACCCGGTCTCGGCGCGGGTGTCGTCGCTGGAGCAGGGCGGGCTGTTCCGTACGGCGGTACTCGCCGCCAACCAGGTCCTCGATCCGGATTCGCTGCTCGCCCTGCGGGTCAACGGCGTCGACCTGGCCCCCGACCACGGCTATCCGGCTCGGGTCATCGTGCCGGCCCTGCCCGGTGTGCACTGCACGAAGTGGGTCGCCGAGATCGACTTCCGGGTCCGGACCGATGGCTGAGCGCGACGAGCCGACCGAGGGACGGGACAGACCGACCGAGGGACGGGACAGGCCGACGGCGGGGCCGGCCGGGCGGCTGCGGGCCGGCTACGGCGCGGCGCCGTGGCATCTGCTCCTGGTGACCGCGGTGATCGTGCTCGCCGGCTGGGTGGCGCTGCGGCTGGCGCAGGAGGCGACGTTCGGCCGGATGCTGCTCTGGTTCGTCGGCGCGGTCATCGCCCACGACCTGGTGCTGTTCCCGGTGTACGCGAGCGCCGACCGGGCGCTGCGCGCGGTGGTCCGCGATCGTGTCACGCTGCTCAACCACCTGCGTGTGCCGGCGCTCGGCACGGCGCTGCTGTTCGTCGTCTACTCCCCCGGCATCCTGCGCTGGGGCGAGACGACCCACGAGGCGGCCACCGGCCTGACCCAGCGGCCGTACCTGGTGCGCTGGCTCCTGCTCAGCGCGGCGCTCTTCCTGCTCAGCGGACTCGCGTACCTGCTGCGTCGTATTCAGGCGTCGCGGCAGCGCTCGGAGAGCGCGTAGCGGAGCAGGACCACGTCGCCGATCTGGCGGGTCTCGGCCAGCCGGGCGCGGCGACCGGGATGCCAGGGGAAGCTCCCCTCGCCGACGAAGCGCGGCGCCCGGCGGTCGCCGACGAAGAAGGGGGCGACCACCAGGTGCAGCTCGTCGGCGAGGCCGGCGGTGAGGAACTGGGCGTGCACCGTCCCGCCACCCTCCACCATCAGCCGGCGCACACCCCGCGCCGACAGGTCGGCGAGGACCCACCCGAGGTCGACCGGCTCGCCCCCGTCCACCACGGTGGCCACCCGGCCGACCCGCTCCCGGGCCTTGTCCAGCGCCGCGCTGGCACAGTAGACAAGCCGGACGGCATCGCCCGCGGTGAAGAACCGGGCGGTCGGGTCGAGGTCCCCCCGGGCCGTCAGGGTCACCTTGGTCGGCGACGCGGGCCGCCCGCGCGCCATCCGCTCGGCCCGACGCGACGCGGACCGCACCAGCAGGCGGGGGTCGTCGCGGCGGACCGTGGCGGCGCCGACCAGGATCGCGTCGCAGGTGGCCCGGACCGCGTCGACGCGGTCGAGGTCGTCGGAGTTGGACAGCAACAGCCGCCGCTCGGAAGCGTCGTCGATGTACCCGTCGATACTTGTGGCGCAGCTCAGCAGCACGTAGGGCCGCGTCGGCGCCGGCCGGCAGCTCACCGGGAGACGTGCCGGTCAGGGGTACGACCGGACTCCGCCTCCGCCGCCTCGGTCTGTGCCGCCTTGGCGGCCTTCGCCGCGAGGTACTCGGCGTTGGCCGGGGAGAGGAAGATGCTCGTCGGTACACGTTCGACGACGTCCACGCCCAGGCGGGTGAGCTGTTCGGCCTTGTCCGGGTTGCTGCTGAGCAGGCGGACCCGGGGCACGCCGAGGGTGGCCAGCATCTGCGCGGCGACGCTGTAGTCGCGCTCGTCCTCACCCCGGCCCAGCGCCACATTGGCCTGGTAGGTGTCCAACCCGGCGTCCTGCAGGGCGTACGCGTCGAGCTTGGCGTACAGGCCGATGCCCCGGCCCTCCTGGCGCAGGTAGAGCAGGAACCCGCCGGTCTCGGCGATCCGCTGCACCGCCTCGCGCAGCTGCGGCCCGCAGTCGCAGCGCTGGCTGCCGAACACGTCGCCGGTGAGGCACTCGCTGTGCGGGCGGACCAGCGGCGGCTCCCCGCCGGCGGCGAGCCGGTCCAGCGCCCCGGCCCAGTCACCCAGGCCGAGGGCGAGGTGTTCCCGACCGTCCACCAGTCCCTTGAACGTGAACACCCGGACGGTGGTGGTGTAGCCGTCGGGAAACGCCAGCGGCACCGTGACCTGCGTACGGACCGTGGCGACCGGCAGTGCTTCGAGCATGGGACTCCTTTGTCCGGCGCCGCCCGGAGGCGACGGCGCGTACCGTCTCACCACTGACTCAACAGCCGCCGCCGGAGGCAGCTTCCCGAGCGGTGGCGGGATTGTGGGCCCGTCGGGCGAGCAGGACTGCCGCGCCGGGCAGGCTGGCCACCAGGACGAGGGCGCCGTAGACGGTGGCGGTGGCGACACCTTCGGCCGCGCTGAGCCCGGCCGCGCCGAACACCCACGCGGCCACCCCCTCACGGGGGCCGAAGCCGGCGACGTTCAGGGGCAGGCCCATGGCGAGCAGGGCGAGCAGTGTCAGGGGCAGCAGCCGGGTGAGCGGGGCGTCGGAGCCGGCGGTCCGCGCCGCCAGCAGGAAGGTGGCCAGGTGACCGGCGACCATCACGGCGGAGGCGACAAGGACGCCGAGCCAGGTCCGTCGGGCCAGCAGGCCGGCACGGACGTCCGCCACGGCGGTCCGTACGCCGCGGGCCCACCGGGAGCGGCCGGTGCCGGGCAGGAGCCGCGCCAGCAACACGACTGCCAGCCCACCCGCGAGCAGCAGGGCGGCGGCGGCCGGCAGGTACGGCCGCACCGGGGACGGGAACGCCGCGAGCACCACAAGCGCGACACCCACCAGGACCACCTGGCCGGCGGTACGTTCCCAGATCACCGCGCGGATGCCCCGGCTGACATCGCCGGCGTCGCGGCCGTGGCGCACCGCCCGGTGCACGTCCCCGAGCACCCCGCCGGGCAACGTGGCGTTGAGGAACACCGCCCGGTAGCAGTGCGCCACGGCGGTCGACAACGGCAGGCGTACGCCGAGGCCACCGGCGACGAGGCTCCACCGCCACGCCGCGCAGACAGTGGTGAGCACGCCGATGAGCAGGGCCGCGGCCAGGGACGGCGCGTTGATCAGCCGTACGCCGGCGAGGAACGGGCCGCCACCCACCTGCCACAGCAGGACGGCGAGCAGGCCCACCCCGCCGACCACTCGTGCCCAGGCCCACAGCATCGACGCCGGTCCTCCCCGAAGATCGTCCACTCTCTCTAGAGCACGTACCCAGGGCGGCGACGGTTCATCCGCCGGCCAGCAGGTCCTGATGTTCGACAATCACGCCGAGCCGGCCGGCGGCCGCGTCGGCCAGCCGGCGCTGGGCGTACGCCCGGGCCGGACCGACCAGATCGGAGCGTTGCTCGCAGGCGGCGCCCAGCCAACCGCGGAACCACTCGGCGGCCAGGTCGGCCTGCTCCGGGCCGAGCCGCCACGGGCTGGGCCGCTCCCGTACGCGCACGCCCCGCCGGGCGAACGCGGCGGCGGTGGCGGCGACGGCGTCCGGGCCGAGCAGCCGGCGGCCGTCGACGGCACGCCGCTGGTGCGCGTTGAACGCCTCCTGGACCTCGGCGTCGAGGGGGTCGGCCGGGGTGAGCCGGACCCGTCCGGTCACCGAGACCGCGAACAGGGCGGGACGGTCGGCGTCGACGCAGGCGGCCACCACCCGATCGACCTCCTCGGCGGTCAACATGTCCAGCAGCGCGGACGCGGTGACAAGCGCGCCGTCGGACAGGTCGGCGGCGCTCAGCCGGGTCAGGTCGCCGCAACGGGTGTCGACGGTGACCGGCGCTCCGTCGGCGGCGGTCACCCCGGCCATGCCGTCGGCCGCGCGGGCCAGCAGATCGGCGTCGCGGTCGTGCAGCACCCAGTGCTGCGGCCCGCTCAGCCGCGCCGCCAGCCAGCGGCTCATCGAGCCGGTGCCGCTGCCCAGGTCGTGGATCAGGATCGGGGCGTCGCCGGTCAGCGGGGGCCGGACGGCGTCCACCAGGTCCTCGGCGCGGGCCGCCGCGTCGGCCGGCTCGCGCAGACGCAGCCAGTCGGCGAACGGCAGGGTCTCCTCGACGGTCACTCCGCCACCTCCTTGAGCACTGCGGCCAGGCGCGCGGTCGTCGCCGGCCAGTCGGTCAGGGTGTCGCGGCGGGCGAGCGCGGCACGCCGGAGCCGGGCCCGCAGCTCCTCGTCACCCCACCACCAGCTCAGGGCGCCGGCCAGGGCGGCCGGGTCGTCCGGCGGGACCAGCAGCCCCGGCAGGTCACCGTCGGGCGCACGACCGAGCGCCTCCGGCAGGCCACCCACCTGGGTGCCCAGCACCGGCACGCCCCGGGCCAGCGCCTCGGTGACGACCATCCCGTACGTCTCGCCGCGCGACGGCAGCACGAGCAGATCGGCGGCGGCGTACGCGGCATCGAGCGCCGCAGGAGTCAGCGGGCCGGCCAGCCGGACCCGTTCCGCCAGCCCGGCGCCGGCGAGCCGGTCGCGCAGCCGGCGCACCAGCTCGGGTTCCCGGGTCAGCGTGCCGGCGCAGACAAGCGTCCAGGGCATCTCGGCCAGCACGCACAGGGCGTCGACAAGCACGTCGTGGCCCTTGTGCCGGGTGACCGCGGCGACGCAGAGCAGCCGGTCGCCGGCCGCCGAGCCGGAGGGCGCCGGTGTCGCGGGCGTCACTCCCGGCGGTGCGACGCGGACACGGTCGGCGGACAACCAGTGGCGGGCCAGCAGGCGACGGCGGGTCCACTCGCTCGTGGTGACGACGGCCCGCGCGGTGGCCAGCGCCCGGCCCTCGGCCTCGTCGTTCAGGGGCATGTGCACCAGCACGACGAGGCGCAGCCGTCGGGCGTGCGGGGCGAGCAGGTCCGGCACGGTCGAGGCGATCAGGCCGTCGACGAGCACGACGGCGTCGTCCGGCAGGGCGGCGAGCAGCCGGGCCAGCACCGCCCGGGCGGCCGGGTCGGGGTGCGGCCACGCTCCGGGCGTCGGGTGCTCCCGCACCACCCAACCGCTCTCGCCGAGACCGGCGCAGACCCGCCGGTCGTAGGCGTTGCCGCCGCTGGGCGTTGCCGGGTCGTCGATGTCGCCGGGCAGGACGACGTGCACCGTCCTGCCGTGCGCGCCGACGACCACGGCGGCGTGGGCCGGCGTCGGCCGGCCCGCGTCGGTCACAGCGACCGCTCGTAGCTGGCCCAGGCGACGTGTGACTCGTGCAGGGTGACGGTGATGCCGGCCAGCTCACGCGCCCCCGCGCCCAGCTGACCGGCGTGCACGCGCTCCGCCAGGCGGTCGGCGACGGTACGGGCCAGCACCTCGGTGGTGGTGTTCATTCCGGCGAACGCGGGCTCGTCGTCGAGGTTGCGGTAGGACAGCTCGCCGACCACGGCCCGCAGCTGCTCGGTGGCCAGGCCGATGTCCACGACGATGCCGTCGGCGTCCAGGTCGGGGCGGCGGAACGTCGCGTCCACCACGAACGTCGCCCCGTGCAGGCGCTGGGCCGGCCCGAACACCTCGCCCCGGAAACTGTGGGCGATCATCATGTGATCTCGAACTGTCACGCTGAACACTGTCACTCCCCGTCGTCGTAGGTGATGAGGTGGCAGAGCGCGGGCAGGTCACCCGTGCTCAGTCGGGCGAGTACGTCGGGCAGCTCCGCGAACCGGGACGCGCCGGTGATCAGCGCGTCGAAGGCCGGGTCGTCGAGCAGGTCCAGGGCCAGCGCCAGCCGGTCGGTGTAGCTGCGGCGGCCCCGCCGTGCGGGCGCGACCATGCCGACCTGGCTGCTGCGCACGGTCAGCCGTCCGGAGTGGAAGGCGCCGCCCAGCGACACCTGCACCGGCCGGTCGCCGTACCAGCTCAACTCGATCACCGTGCCCTCGGGCGCGAGCAGGTCCAGCGCGTGTTGCAGGCCGGCGGAGGTGGCGCTGGCGTGCACCACCAGGTCCCGGTCGCCTGTCGCGTCGCCCGGCTGGGCGAACCCGACACCGAGGGCGCCGGCGATCCCGGCCCGGCGGGCGTCGGTGTCGACAAGCTCGACCTGCACGCCGGGGAACCGGGCGAGCAGCGCCGCGACGCAGCAGCCCACCATGCCCGCGCCGACGACGCTGACCCGGTCGCCGACCAGGGGCGCGGCGTCCCACAGGGCGTTCACGGCGGTCTCCACAGTGCCGGCGAGCACGGCGCGGGCGGGCGGTACGTCGTCCGGCACCGGCACCACTGCGGTCGCCGGCACGACGTACGCGCTCTGGTGCGGGTGCAGGCAGAACACCGTACGCCCGAGCAGCTCCGGCGGGCCCTGCTCGACCACGCCGACGCTGAGGTAGCCGTACTTGACCGGGCCCGGGAAGTCGCCCTCCTGAAACGGGGCGCGCATCGCCGCGTACTGGTCGACGGGCACTCGACCGGCGAACACAAGCGTCTCGGTGCCCCGGCTGACCCCGGAGTAGCGGGCTCGCACCAGCACCTCGTCGGGCCCCGGAGCGGGCAGCGACACCGGCCGGATCTCCGCCGCGCCGGGCTCGCGCACCCAGCAGGCGTACGCCTCGCGGATCACCCTCGCACACCTCACCTTTTGTCCCTGTCGAACCGAACGGCCCTGATTTCCGTGTTCCCTGTCGGGGTCGTCGATCATAAACACGGAGGTACGGTGCCCACAGTTCGAAGCGGTCCGGTGATCGGGCTGAGCGCGCAGTTGGTCGTGCTGGCGGCGTTGGCCGCCACCGTGGGTCTGAGCGCGGCGGGTTGGCTGGCCGGGGCCGGCTACGCGGCGTTCACCTGCCTCGCGTTGAGCCGGGGCCTGCACCTGGCCGGCGCGTCCCGTCTCGGTCCCGCGGACCGGGTGACGCTGGCCCGGGCCGTCCTGGTCGGCGCGGTGACCGCGCTGGTGGTGGACTCGTTCGGCCGTCCGACGCCGGTGGGGCTGCTGGTCGCCGTGAGCGCGGTGGCCCTGCTGCTGGACGCGGTGGACGGTCAGGTCGCCCGCAGCACGGGCACGGTCAGCGCGCTCGGGGCCCGCTTCGACATGGAGGTCGACGCGTTCCTCATCCTGGTTCTCAGCGTGTACGTCGCCCCGGCGGCCGGGAGTTGGGTGCTGGCCGTCGGCGCGATGCGGTACGTCTTCGTCGCGGCGAGCGCCGTGCTGCCCTGGCTGCGTGCCGCGTTGCCGCCGCGCTACTGGCGCAAGGTGGTGGCCGCCGCGCAGGGGGTGGTGTTGGCGGTCGCCGCCGCGCGGGTGCTGCCGGAGCCGTGGACCACCGTGGTCCTGGTGGCGGCGCTGGCCCTGCTTGTCGAGTCGTTCGGCCGCGACGTGGCCTGGCTGTGGCACCGCCGCCCGGCCGCGCCGCAGGTCACCGCGCCGACGGTCACCGTGCCGACGGTCACCGCGCCGACCGTCACCGCGCCGATCGCGGTCGCGCCGCCGATCGCCACGCCCGCCGCACCTGTGGCGCTGCCCCTGCTCCCGCTGGGCGGGCACGCGCCGCTCGTCGTGCCGCCGCTGCTGCCGGTCCCCGGACCGGTGCCCGCGCTTGCGCTCCGCTCGGGCGGTACGGTCCACTCCGACTGGAGGTCGTGATGAGCCTTCCCTCCCGGCTGCGCCGGCTGACCGCCCGCCAACGCCCGAGCCCCGCCCCGACCGGTGACGCTTCGGGGCGTACTCCCGTGGTGTCGCCCGTGCGGCGCGGCCGTGCGCGGCGGACGTGGTCGGCGGCCGGCGCGGTGCTGGCCGTGGGTCTGGTGTACGCGGTCCTGGTCGGCCCGGACCGGCTCGGCGAGCTGACGCCCGGCGCGTTCCTGCGCATCCCGCTGGAGGGTCTGCTCGTCGCGGCGCTGCTGCTGGCGTTGCCGCCACGGCCCCGGCGGGTGGTGGTGGCGGTGGTGGGGCCGCTGCTCGGGCTGCTGGCCATCGTGAAGCTCGCCGACCTGGGTTTCCGCACGGCCCTCGACCGGCCGTTCGACCTGGTGCTGGACTGGCTGCTGCTCGACGACGCGTACGGGTTCGTGCGGGACTCGGCCGGGCGGGCCGGCGCGGTCGGCGCGGTGGTGGGCGTCGTGCTGCTGGTGGGCGCGCTGCTGGTGGCGGTGACCGTGGCGGTGCGGCGGCTGGCGTCGCTGCTGGTCGGCCACGAGCGGGTGGCGACGCGGGCGGTGGCCGCGTCGACCGTCGCCTGGGTGCTCTGCGCGGTCGTCGGGGTGCGGATCGTCCCGGGCGTGCCGGTGGCCGACGCCGGGACCACCGCGCTTGTCGGCGCGCACGCCGAGCAGGTGGACGCCCGGCTGGGCGACCGTGGCCGGTTCACCGCCCAGATCGACGCCGACCCGTTCCAGGACGTCCCGGGTGACCAACTGCTGACCGGGTTGCGCGGCAAGGACGTCGTCCTCGCCTTCGTGGAGAGCTACGGGCGCGACGCCGTCGAGGATCCAGAGCTGGCGCCGCAGGTGAACGCGGTGTTGGACACCGGGACGGAGCGGCTGCGCGCGGCCGGGTACGGCGCGCGCAGCGGCTTCCTCACCTCCCCGACGTTCGGCGGCGGCAGTTGGTTGGCCCACGACACGCTGCTGTCGGGTCTGTGGACGAACAACGAACAGCGCCACCGCTCTCTGCTGGCCAGCGACCGGCTCACCCTCAACGGCGCGTTCCGCCGAGCCGGTTGGCAGACCGTCGGAGTGCTGCCGGCGGCGACCCAGCCCTGGCCGGAGCGGGGGTTCTTCTCCTACGACCGCTACTACGACGCCGCGGCGCTCGATTATCGGGGCCCGAAGTTCAGTTACGCCCCGATGCCCGATCAGTACACGCTGTCGTTCTTTCAGCGGCAGGTCCGCGCGGGCGCGGACCGTCCGATCATGGCGGAGATCCCGCTCATCTCCAGCCACTCCCCGTGGACGGCGGTGCCCCACCTGATCGGCTGGGACGAGGTGGGCGACGGCGCGGTCTACCACGGTGACGCCGGCGCGAGGAACGACGGCGCTTCCGACGACCGGGACACCGGCCGGATCCGGGCCGGCTACCGGCAGGCCGTGGCCTACTCGCTGGAGACGCTGATCTCCTACGTGCAGACCTACGGCGACGACGATCTGGTGCTGGTCTTCCTCGGCGATCACCAGCCGGCCCCGGTGGTGACAGGCGAGGGCGCGAGCCGGGACGTGCCGATCACCATCGTGGCCCGGGACCCGGCGGTCCTGAACCGGGTCGCGGGATGGGGCTGGCAGGACGGCCTACGGCCCGGCCCGCAGGCGCCGGTGTGGCCGATGGACACCTTCCGGGACCGGTTCCTGACCACCTTCGGGCCGTCGGCGCCGCCGCTGGCCGCGCCGCGCTGATCTCCCACCCCCGTCATCATTTCGGACAAATAGCTCATAGGTCGACATTTGCCTCGCTACGCTCCCCTGGCACATCGGACACAACGGGGGCGTGATGAGGATTTCTTCGTGGGGTAGCCGCAGGACCCGCGCGGCGGCGCTTACCGCCGTCGGCGCCATCCTGGCGGTGAACGCGCTGCTGGCGCCGACGCCGGCCGCGCCCCTGCCGAATCGGGTACTGACCGCGGCCGAGGACGTCGGACCGGTGGACCCGGTCGCCGAGGCGCTGAGCTTCGGGGTCATGACCGAGGGCGACGCCAACGTCGTCAGCGACGAGAACGAGGGCACCCTCGCCGTCGGCGGAGACCTCACCTTCGGCAACTACCAACTCGCCGGGGCGACCGCCGGGTCGTTCGTCGTACCGGGCGACGCCCGACCGAGCGCCCTGGTCGTCGGCGGGCGCGTGAACTTCGCCGGCAGCGTCGGTGGCACCCGTCTGCAGGTGCTCTCCAACGGGTACGCCAAGGTCGGCGACCTGACCGGCACCTTCGTGCGCGACACCGACAACAACGGCGCCCAGGTCAACACGCGGATCCTGCCGTCGAACAACTACGACGCGTCCCCGCGGGTGGAGCTTGTCACCAGGCAGCCCGTGGCCAGCGTCGGGCCCACCTCGCCGATCAACTTCGCGGGCGCCTTCGCCGCCTTCCGCGACACGACCGCCGGCCTCGCCACCTGCGACAACACGGTGGTGCTCCGGACACCGAACGGCGACGTGCTCCCCCGGCCGATCCCTGCGGGCAGCAACGCAGTGGTCACCCTCACCCCGGGCGTGACGAACGTGCTGAACCTGACCGCCGCCGACCTGGCCAACATCCAGACGCTCACCTTCGCCAACCAGCCCACCGCCAGCACCCCGCTGCTGGTCAACGTGGACACCACGGGCGTCGGCAACACGTTCGCCTGGACCGCCCCGAACTTCTCCGGCATCGGTGGCCCGCAGGCGCGCTACGTCCTGCTGAACTTCCCGACCGCCACGGCGCTCACCCTCACGCCGGGGGCCGCCACGGTCGAGGGCACCATCTACGCCCCCAACGCCAGCCTCACCGACCTCTCGGCCAGCAACACCGAGGGCAGCGTGATCACCCGTACGCTTGACCACCGCGGCGGCGAGATCCACTACTTCCCGTTCAGCACCACGCTGTCCTGTGCGGGCGCGAGCCCGGCCGGCATCGACCTGATCAAGGCGTCGACCACCACGGTGATCACGACCGTCGGCCAGCAGGTGCCGTACTCGTTCCACGTGGTCAACACCGGCGGCGTCCCCCTCACCACCATCTCGGTCACCGACCAGCAGACCCCGCCCTCGTCCAACGACAACCTCGGCCCGATCACCTGCGTGGCCACCACCCTCGCGCCGGGCGCGCGGACGGCGTGCACCGCCACCTACACGGTCACCCAGGCGGACCTCGACAACGGCGGTGTCACGAACGTCGGCACCGCCCAGGGCTCCCCACCCACCGGACCGCCTGTGGTGTCCGATCCGGACACCCTGACCATTCCGGCGCAGTCGCTCACCGCCGCCGTCACCGTCGTGAAGTCGTCGACCACCACGTCCATCACCTCGGTGGGCCAGCAGGTGCCCTACCGGTACCTGATCGCCAACACCGGCGGCCTCACCCTCACCAACGTCGGCGTCACCGACGTGCAGACCCCGCCCTCGTCGAACGACAACCTCGGCCCGATCACCTGCGCCGCCACCACCCTCGCGCCGGGCGCGACCACCACCTGCACCGCCACGTACACCGTCACCCAGGCCGACCTCGACAACGACCGGGTCGCCGACACCGCCACCGCCCGGGGTACGCCACCCACCGGTCCCCCGGTCACCTCACCGCCGTCCACGCTGACCATCCCGGCGGCGGGGCTGATCCCGTCGATAACGGTGACGAAGACCTCCACCACCGCCTCGATCACGACCGTCGGGCAGCAGGTGCCGTACTCGTTCCACGTGGTCAACACCGGCGGACTCACCCTGACCAACGTCAACGTCACCGACGTGCAGGCACCGCCCTCGTCGAACGACAACCTCGGCCCGATCACCTGCGCAGCCACCACCCTCGCGCCCGGCGCGCGGACCGGGTGCACCGCGACCTACACCGTCACCCAGGCCGACCTCGACAACGACGGGGTCACCAACACCGCCACCGCACACGGCACCCCACCCGGCGGTACGCCGGTGGACTCGCCACCCTCGACGCTGACCCTGCCGGAGACCGGCCTGGTCGCCTCGATCGCGGTCCTGAAGACGTCCACGACCACCACGATCAGTGTGATCGGGCAGCAGGTGCCGTACTCGTTCCATGTGGTCAACACCGGCGGGCTCACCCTGACCAACGTCGGTGTCACCGACGTGCAGTCGCCGCCGTCGTCTAACGCCAACCTCGGCCCCATCACCTGCGTCGCCACCACCCTCGCCCCCGGCGCCCGCACCGCGTGCACGGCCACGTACCTGGTCACCCAAGCGGACCTGGACGCGGGCCTGGTGCGCGACACCGCAACCGCACACGGCACCCCGCCCGGCGGAGCTACTCCTGTGCAGTCGCCGCCGTCGACGCTGACCATCCCGACCGGTAACGTGTTTCCGGCCATCGCGATGGTGAAGTTCTCCACCACCGAGACGATCAGCTCCGTGGGTCAGCAGGTGCCCTACCAGTTCCTGGTCGCCAACACCGGTGGCATCACGCTGAACAACGTCAACGTCACCGATGTGCAGGACCCGCCGTCGTCGAACGCGAACCTCGGCCCGCTCACCTGCCCACAGACCACCCTCAGCCCCGGCCAGACAACGACGTGCACCGCGACCTACACCGTCACCCAGGCCGACCTGGACCATGACGAACTGACCGACATCGCCACCGCACACGGCACCCCGACGGGGACCGAGGAGCCGGTCGACTCGGACCAGGTCGTGCTGACCATCCCGGCGGCCGACGTCACGCCGTCGCTCTCGGTCGTCAAGTCGTCCACCACGACGACGATCACCACTGTCGGGCAGCAGGTCCCCTACCAGTTCCTCGCGATCAACACCGGTGGCGTCACGCTTACGAACGTCAACGTCACCGACGCGCAGACGCCACCCTCGTCCAACGCCAACCTCGGCCCGATCACCTGCCCACAGACCACGCTCGCGCCGGGTGCGGTGACCGCCTGCACGGCCACCTACACCGTCACCCAGGCGGACCTGGACAACAACGCGGTCGCCGACACCGCCACCGCGCACGGCACGCCACCGGGCACCGAGACTCCGGTGAACTCGCCGCCGTCCACACTGACGATCCCCGAATCCGGGCTGGTCGCCACGATCTCGGTGGTCAAGGTCTCCGACGTCACCACGATCGGCACGGTCGGGCAGCAGGTGCCCTACCGGTTCCACGTCGTCAACACCGGCGGGCTCACCCTGACCAGCGTGAACGTCACGGACGTCCAGGCACCGCCCTCGTCCAACGCCAACCTCGGCCCGATCACCTGCGCGACGACGACCCTCGCGCCGGGTGAGTCCACCGCCTGCACGGCCACCTACACGGTCACCCAGGCCGACCTCGACAACAACGGCGTCACCGACACCGCCACCGCACACGGCACCCCACCCGGGGGTACGCCTGTGAACTCGCCGCCCTCGACGTTGACCATTCCCCAGGCGGGGCTCGTGGTCGACATCGACGTGATCAAGTCGTCGACCACCGTGGCGATCACCGCGGCGGGCCAGGAGGTGCCGTACACCTTCCTGGTGGTCAACACCGGCGGCCTCACGCTGACCGGAGTGACAGTCAACGACACCGTGTTGCCGCCGTCCGAGCGGGGCGAGCTCGGCGAGATCACGTGCGGACCGCAGAACATCCCGAACGGCGAGGTGACCCTGACGCCGGGCGCGTCCATCCAGTGCCGGACGACCTACATCGTCACGGCGGAGGAGTTCGCCGGCTCGTCGCTGCGCAACGTCGCCACCGCCACCGGCACGCCACCGTTCGGGCCGCCGCCGGTCTCACCGCCGTCCCCGTTGGACATCCCGATCCCGCACCCGGCGATCGCCATCACCAAGTCGGTCACACCCACGGTGGTGTCGACAGCAGGTGACGTGGTCACGTACCGGTTCGTGGTGACCAACACCGGCACCACCGCGCTCAGCGCGGTGAACGTCGACGAGACGGAGTTCTCCGGCACCGGCACGCCCGGGGCGATCACGTGCGGCAGCCCGCCGGTCGCCAACGGCAGCGTCACCCTGGCCGCCGGGGCGAGCACCACCTGCACGTCGACCTACGCCGTCACCGCGGCGGACATCGACGCCGGCACGATCACGAACACGGCCGTGGCGGCCGGCACGCCGCCGACCATCCCCGGCCAACAACCACCGTCACCGGTACGCTCCCGACCGGCCACCGCCGAGGTCACGGCCACCCGGGGCGGCGCCGCCATCACGGTGGTGAAGTCCAGCAGCACCGAGAAGATCACTCGTCCGGGTCAGCAGGTGCCGTTCCAGTTCGTGGTCACCAACACCGGCCGCGTGGCGCTTACCGACGTGACTGTCACCGACACCCTCACGGCACCGGCGGCATCCGCCAACCTCGGCCCGATCACCTGCGGCCCGGAGCGGACACCCAACGGCTCGGTCACCCTGGCCGCCGGTGCTGCCGTGACCTGTGCGGCGACGTACACGGTCAGCAAGGCCGACTACCACCACGGCTCGCTGCGCAACACCGCGACGGCGACCGGTACCCCGCCGGAGGGCCCCGCGCCGGTGGCGCCGGAGTCCACCATCACCATCCCGGTGAAGGGGAAGCTGCCGGTGACCGGCACGTCGTTCCCGATCGGCGGCTGGATGTCGGCCGGTGTGCTCGCGGTGCTCCTCGGTGCCGCGTTGCTGCTGGTCGTCCGGCAGCGCAGACTCCGCGCCTAGCGCGGAACGTTCGCGAGGGTCGGACCGGAGGGGAACCGGTCCGGCCCTCGCGGCAGGTCACCAGCAGGTTGGGCGGTGCGCACGGCCGCGAATGATCAGCGCTCGGTCTCCCGGTCGGACGTGGCGGGGCGGGCGCGGACGTGCAGCCGCTCCCCCTGCGGCCCGAAGAGACTGAGCGCCTCGGCGGCGCCGGGGCCGGGATTCATGATCAGGTGCGGGACGCGGGTGTCGAACTCGGCCACCTCCCCGGGCGTCAGGATGATGTCGCGGTCACCCAGCAGCAGGCGCAGCCGACCCGAGAGCACGTAGAGCCACTCGTACCCCTCATGGGTCTGTGGGGTCCGCCCCCCGGCGGTCGGGTCCGGCGGGAGGATCTGCTTGAACGCCTGGAGGCCGCCCGGTCGGCGGGTCAGCGGCAGGTATGTCACGCCGTGCATGACTATCGGCTTGGGGCGTACGCGAGGGTCGCCGGTGGCCGGGGCGTCCACCAGCTCGTCCAGCGCCACCTGGTACGCCCGCGCGAGCGGGAGCAGCAGCTCCAGGGTGGGCCGGCGGGTGCCGGACTCCAGCCGGGACAGGGTGCTCACCGAGATGCCGGTCAGCTCGGCGAGCTGGGTCAGCGTGGTGCCGCGCTGATGGCGCAGGGCACGTAGTCGGGGGCCGACGGCCGCCAGCGCGGCGCTGTCCTCGTTTGCCATAACGGCAACGATACTTGCCACCGGGGCGACGGCGACGGATGGTGGGCTCAGCCGACAAGTAGGGGGACGATCCGGTGGACGAGACATACGACGTGGTGGTGGTGGGCGGCGGCGCGGCCGGGCTCAGCGGTGCGCTGGCACTGAGCCGGGCCCGGCGGTCGGTGCTGGTGATCGACTCCGGCGAGCCGCGCAACGCGCCGGCCGACCACGTGCACAACTACCTGGGCCGGGAGGGCACGCCTCCGGGTGAGCTGCTCGCGGCCGGACGCGCCGAGGTGGCCGGGTACGGCGGGCAGTTCCGCGCCGGCCGGGTGCAAACCGCGAGCCGCGACGGCGACGGCTTCCGCCTCGCCCTCGACGACGGTGCTTCGGTGTGGGCCCGTCGCCTGCTGGTGGCCACCGGGCTCACCGACCAGTTGCCCGACGTGCCCGGAGTGGCGCAGCGGTGGGGCCGTGACGTGCTGCACTGCCCGTACTGCCACGGCTGGGAGGCGCGGGACCGGCGGGTCGGTGTGCTGGCGACCGGGCCGATGTCCGTGCACCAGGCCGAGATGTGGCGGCAGTGGACCTCCGACGTGCTGCTCCTGCTGCACGACGCCCCGACCCCGGACGAGGAGACGGCCGAGCGACTCGCCGCGCGGGGAATCGCGGTGGTGCCCGGCCCGGTCGCCGCGCTGGAGGTGGACGGGGACATGCTGAGTGGAGTACGGCTCGCCGACAGCCGGGTGGTGGCCCTCGAGGTGGTGGTGGTCGGGACCCGCACGGTGCCCCGCGCCGACCTGCTGGTGGGGCTGGGCCTGGCCCCCGAGGAGGTGACGATGGGCGGGCACGTGATCGGCACCCAGATCCCGGCCGACGCGACAGGCGCGACGACGGTGCCGGGTGTCTGGGTGGCCGGCAACGTGGCCGACCTGCGAGGCCAGGTCATCACCTCCGCCGCCGCCGGCCTCACCGCCGCGGCGGCGATCAACGCCGACCTCATCGCCGAGGACACCCGCGACGCGGTGACCGCGTACCGGCAGTTGGTGGCCACGACCTTCGAGGAGCCGGCGTGGGAGGAGCGGTACCAGTCCAAGCCGGCGGTGTGGAGTGGCCGCCCGAACCCTCAACTCGTCGCCGAGGCCACGGACCTGGCGCCGGGGCGAGCCCTGGACGTGGGCAGCGGTGAGGGCGCCGACGCCGTGTGGCTGGCCGAGCGGGGCTGGCGGGTGACGGCTGTGGACATCTCGACCACCGCGCTGACCCGGGCCGCCGAGCACGCCGAGGCCGCCGGTGTCGCGGACCGGATCGAGTTCACACACGTCGACCTGCGTGACAAGCCGCCCGCCGAGCAGGCGTACGACCTGGTGTCGGCGCAGTTCATGCACCTGCCCCCGACACCACGGCGGGAGCTGTTCGCCAGGCTGGCCGACGCGGTGGCCCCGGGCGGCGTGCTGCTGATCGTCGGGCACCACCCGTCGGACCTGTGGACGTCGGGGCACCGGATGCACATGCCGGACATGATGTACACGGCCGAGGACGTGGCGGCCTCGCTGGACCCGACCCGGTGGGACGTGCTCGCCACCGACACCCGCGCCCGTCCCGGCCCGCACGACGTCGTCCACCACGACGCGGTTCTGCTGGCTCGCCGCCGCTGAACCTGTCGATCGTGGAGTCGTGGCGGATGACAAGAGCCGCGGATCAGGGCCTTCCGGACGCCACGACTCCACGATCGACAAGCGTGCGGCATCGAGACGGGGCGGGCCTTCGCACCGGAGTGGGCTCGGCGGTAGCGTTGCGCCACACTCACGGCCCGCAGGGGCGGCCGACAGCCGGCCCTGACGCCCCCGATCGTACGGAGGATGGTGCATGTCCATCGGCGCTGAGCCGCTCGCAGCACGCGACGACGCGGCCTCGCGGCCGAGCTTCGAGCTCGCCCTGCGCGGCTACGACAAACGCCAGGTGGACCGGCACCTGGAGCAGCTCGACGGCCAGATCGCGATGCTCAGCGGCGAGCACGGGCGCTCGGCGGTGCGGGTTCGTGAGCTGACCGCCGAGGTGCAGCGGCTGCGCGCCGAGCTGGCCGAGCTGCACGAGCAGCCGGTACAGGTGGACCGCGCCTCATTCCAGGACCTGGGCCCGATGGTCGGCGAGATCCTCACCCTCGCCGAGAAGCAGGCCGCCCTCATCACCGAGTCGGCAAGCGACCGGGCCAACGAGTTGCGCACCGAGGCGGAGCGGATCCTCGCCGACACCCGCGAGCGGGCCGCGCAGGCACGCCAGGACCTGTCGGAGGAGCTGGCCGCGCGGCGCACCGAGCAGGAGCAGGCGTACGAGGAGCGACGCGCGGTGGCCGAGGCGGAGCTGACCGCGATCCGGGAGCGCGCCGAGCAGTTGCGCGCCGACGGCGAGGCCGCGCACGAGCGCGCCCAGCACGAGTCGAAGCGCATCACCGAGCAGAGCGCGCAGCAGCTCAACCAGACACGCGTCGCCGCCGACGCCCTGATGAAGTCGGCCCGCACCCAGATCCAGCAGGAGGTCCAGGCGGCGCGGGCCAAGAACCAGCAGGAGATGGCCCAGTGGCAGGCCGGTGTGGAGCGCGAGGTCGCCGAGCGGCGCAGCGCCGCCGAGCAGGAGATCGCCGAGTTGCAGGCGGCCGCGGAGGACGAGCTGGCCGAGCAGCGCAGCTTCACCGAGCAGCAGATCGCCGCGCTGCTGGCCGAGGCGCAGCAGCATGTGACCGAACTGCGGAACCGGGCCGACGAGCAGGCGGCCAGCCACCGGGAGCAGCTGACCGCGCTTCAGCAGGAGATCGCTGAGCGTCGGGAGGAGTCGGCCGAACTGCACGCCGAGTTGGAGACTGCCCAGCAGCAGCTCGCCGAGGTCCGCCGGGAGGGCGAGGCCCTGGAGAACGAGCTGTCCCGCGTCCAGCAGCGGTTGAGTGAGGTGCGGCGGGACCTGACCGCCGAGGCGACCCGGCTGGACGAGGCCCGACGGGCCGGCGATTCCGCCGAGCGGCACGCCAAGGACGTCCGCGCCCGGGTGCAGCGGGAGGCGAAGCGGGTGGCCGACCTGGCCGCTGCCGCCGTGATGGCCGCCGCGGCCGGCGGTACGGAGACCGCCGAGTACCCGATGGTCGGTTCCCGGTCGAGCGCGGCCCGCACCGGTGTCGACCTGCTCCCCGTCGACCGGCCCGCGAGCGACCGGGCCGACGCCGACCGGGCCGACGCAGACCGGGGCGACGCAGACCGGGGCGACGCAGACGACAGCCGGGCCGACCAGACCCGGGCCGAGGCCGAGCACTCCGACGCCGAGCACCCCGAGGCCGAGCACCCTGAGGCCGAGCACCCCGAGGCCGAGCACGCCGACGCCGAGCACGCCGACGCCGAGCGCACCGGTGGTGACCAGGCCGGCGGTGAGCGCCCGGCTGGGGTGCCCCTGCGGTATCCGGTGGAGCCGACCGATCGGACGGCCACGTCGGGGATGCAGGCCAACCGCCCCGAGCCGATCTTCACGCGGCCCGAGCCTCCGACGCCCGTACCGTTCCTGGCCTTCGGGCAACCGGTCAGCGACAACGGCACCGCCCGGCACTGACCTCGCCGTGCACCCGGGTCCGTGCGCCTGCGCGCGGGCCCCGGGTAACGGTCTACCGCTGACGACGGGGAGCCCGGCCGAGGATCGACCCGCGCGCGGTGGGCCGGTCGCGACGGTCGGGGACGACGTACGCCAAGGCGGTTATGCGCGGAATCGTCCCGAACGTCCCAGCGGAGCTGGCAGGCTGGGTTGGCCGACACGCACCGACGGCCGCCGGCCGGACCGGCGACCAGGAGCGCCGCGCGGCCGAGAGGAGCCCCGTGACCGACCAACCGGAGGACTTCGACCTGCTCGTCGTGGGTGGCGGCAAGGCCGGCAAGACACTCAGCATGGACGTCGCCCGGTCCGGCCGTCGGGTGGCGATGGTGGAACGCGGCATGATCGGCGGCAGCTGCATAAACGTCGCGTGCATCCCCACGAAGGCGTTGGTGACGAGCGCGCGGGCGGCTCGCCAGCTCCGCGACGCCGCCGCGCTCGGCCTCGTGGTCCAGGGCGGCCGGGTCGACGTGGACCTGCTGCGGGCGCACAAGCAGGACGTCGTCGAGGGGATGGTCGCCGCCAACCGGCAGCAGTTCCTCGACTCGGGTCTGCACCTGGTGATCGGTCAGGCGCGGTTCGTGGGCGCGCGGACCGTGCAGGTGTCGCTGGCCGACGGCGGCGAACGACTGCTGCGCGGCGACGACGTGGTCATCAACACGGGCACCCGCCCGTATCTGCCGTCCGTACCCGGGATGGTCGAGGCCGGGGTGCTGACAAGCGACGACCTGCTGCGCCTGGATCGGCTGCCGGCACGGCTGGTGGTGCTCGGCGGCGGCACGGTCGGGGTGGAGTTCGCGCAGATGTTCGCGTCGTTCGGCAGCGCGGTGACGGTGATCGAGGGCGGTCCCCAACTGCTCACCCGCGAGGACCCGGACATCGGCGACGCGATGATGCGGGTCTTCCTCGACGACGGCATCGACGTACGCGTCGGGGTGACTGTCGCCCGGGTCGACCGCGACGCCGACGGTACGGCCCGGATCACCCTCGACGACGGCAGCGTGGTGACCGGGGACGAGGTGCTCGTGGCGGCCGGTCGGGCGCCTGTGACCGACGGGCTGGGGCTGGACGCGGCAGGTGTCCGCCTCAACGACCGGGGCTTCGTGGTCGTCGACGAGTACCTGCGTACCAGCGCCGAGCGGACGTGGGCCGCCGGGGACGTCGCCGGCAGCCCGCAGTTCACCCACGCCTCGCTCGACGACTACCGGATCATCCGGGCGAACCTGGCCGGTGAGCAGCGCAGCACGGCGGGCCGGCTCATCCCGTACACCGTCTTCACCACCCCGGAGCTGGCGCGGGTCGGTCTCAGCGAGAGCGACGCGCGCCGCGCCGGGTACGACGTCCAGGTGGCCCATCTGCCCGTCGCCGCGATCCCCCGGGCCCGCACCCTGCGCCAGACGCGGGGCATGTGGAAGGCGGTGATCGACGCCCGCACCGACCAGATCCTGGGCGCGGCGCTGCTCGGCCCGGAGGCGGGCGAGGTGATCACCTCGGTGCAGTTGGCCATGCTCACCTCGATGCCGTGGACCGCGCTGCGGGACGCGGTCATCACGCATCCGACGATGACCGAGGGCCTCAACCTGCTCTTCGCGTCGCTGAAGTCCCGCCCGGTGCGCTGAGCCGGCCCGACAACGCTGAGCACGTCCCGCCGGGTGAGGTCAGCCGGCGATCTCGGCGCGTACCCGCTCCTGGAAGGCGCGCGCCTGGGTACCCGTGGGCGGTGGCCCGCCGTGCCGCGCGGCGATCGCCCGGCGGATCACCTCGGCCGGGTCGCCGGTGTCGACGAGCCGCCGGCCGGCCGCCACCTTGGACAGCCACACACCGTCACGGTGGCACACCAGGGAACGGCAGGCGCCGAGCACCGCGTCCTCCGCGCCGGGCGCGGGCCTCTCACCCGGCGGCGTCGGCAGGGCCAGCCACCAGGTCAGCGCCTCGATCAGCAGGCGGCGCCTGTCGGCCGGGGTGAGGTCGGCGAAGACCTCCCCGGCCGGCGGCCCGGCCAGCGCCAGCCCGCTCTGGTGCAGGATGCTGCGGTCCAGCGCGTACCAGAACCGGCCGTCGCTCGGCGGGCGGTCGGCCGGGTCGAGGGTGCGGCGGAACGGCATCGCCTGCCCGGTGTTCAGCTCGACCTCGAAGCCGGGCTCGGGGCTGCCGGCCGCGGCCACCGCCCGCCGGTACACGACCAGTTCCAGCCCGCGTGCCGGGCAGGGCAGCGCCTCGTGCCGCAGCCGCGCCACAAGCGCCACCTTGGCCGCCTCGGTCAGCGGGCCGGCGCAGACCAGCGCCACGTCCACGTCGCTGCGGCCGGCCTGGTACGCGCCGAGACCCACCGAGCCGGCCGCGTACGCGCCGACGAGGTCGCCGCCGAGCACGTCCCGGGCGGTGTCCACGAGGTCGTCGAGGTAGCGCCGAAGAGCGGAGTCCACGCCCCATCCTCACCCGTGTTCGCGGGCACGTCGGCACCGGGCCGGTGCGCCGCCCTAACCGGCGTAGAGCAGCAGCAGTCCGGCGACGGTGTACGCGACCATCAGCGCGAGCAGCGGGAGCTGACCGGCGACCGCCCGCGCCCGGGGGAACAGGTACAGGGCGCGGTCGTGGGCGAGCAGTGTGCCGAGCAGGTGCCCGACGATGATGACGGTGATCTGCAGGTTGGCCACCCCGGACGGGGTGACGAGCGCGGTGTGCGGTTGCCAACCCGCCGTGCCGAACCAGTCCGCTCCGGTGTCGCGGGGGTCGGACAGCAGGGCGACGGTGCGCTGACCCTCCAGGATCAGCAGCGAGTAGTAGTGCGCCACCACGTAACCCACGGCGATCGGCACGATCGAGTGCGCGAGTTCGCCCGGCACCCGCCGGGACCCGACACTGACCGCCGGGTCCGCGGCACCGGCCGATCCCGCGCGACCGACGCGGGCGGCGGCGACGGTGGCGACGAGGTACGCCACGGCGACGACGCCGATGACCCCGACCAGTCCGGCGCTGCCGGTGACCGCCGGGTGCAGGCCGTTCTCCTGGGCGAAGCGCAGCCACGCCGGCGCGTTGGAGAGGCTGTCGAACAGGGTCGAGCCGAGCAGCACGATCACCACCGCGACGAGTCCGGGGCGGGGTCGCAGCCCGGCGATCCCGTCGAGCGGGTTGCGCCACACCAGCACACCGTCGGCGGCCCTGCCGATCGGGGCGAGCCGCCCGACGAGCGCGCCGTAGACCTCGAACGGATCGGCCCTGTCGAACCAGTCCGCGCCGAACAGCGCGGCCCCACCCAGCATGACCACGGCGTACCCGGCCAGCCACGCGGTGATGACCGGCAGGGTGGCACGCTCCGGCGCGACCAGTTCCAGCCAGACGAACCCGAACAGGGTGAGCGCGGCCGGCCAGAGCCCCAGGCCGGCGGGCAGCTCCCGGACGCCGCGCGCCGGATCGCGCCGCGCCGCCAGGGCGACGAGCAGATGCACCGTACGCAGTGGGCTGACCGCCCGCCAGACCGGACCGAACAGCAGCGAGACGGGAACCAGCCCGACCCAGAGGAGCACGTAGAGCGCGCCGGCCGTCGGGTTGTCCGGGGTGTCCGGCCCGGCGAGCAGGCCCACGCAGAACCAGCCGGCGGCGAGCAGTCCCAGTCCACGCAGCGTCCACCGGAACGCGGGGGCGTCGACGAAGCCGGCCAGCCGGTCGGGCACCGGCCGACCACCGGCGGCGTCCCGGTCGAGGCGTGGCTCGCGCCAGAGCAGGCCCAGGGCGACGAACGTGACGACAAGGGTGAGGGCGGCGGCGACGACCAGTTCGGGCAGCGTGATCGGCAGGTCCTGACGGCCGCCGACGCCGTGCGCCAGCAGCGCGGGTCCGGCGGTCATCGGGCTCAGCGGACGAGGAGCTGGAACAGCACCAGCTCGGTCTCGTGCGTCTCCACCTCGAACAGCCCGGTCTTGTCGGCCCGGAACTCCACCGAGGCGGGCTTGGCGGCGGGCAGTCGGGCGCCCAGGTCGTAGCCGTGCACGTGCAGTTCGTCGGCGACGTCCGAGGTGACCGTGATCCGGACCAGTTGGCCCTTGGCCACTGTCACCCGGCCGGTCGGCGGGCTGATCCGTCTCTTGGCGATGGTCACGGTGATCTCGCGGTCGACAGCGGGCGTGCTGGCGGTCGCGGAGGGAGTGGGACTGTCCGTCGAGGCCGGCGAACCAGCGGAGGTCGGTGCGGCGGCCGACGTCGGCGGCGTCGCGGGGGTGGCCGCGGACGGGTCGTCGTCGTGCCCGCAGCCGGCGATGAGCAGGGTGCCGAGTAGACCGGTCACGAGGAGGGTGGTGGGGATGGCGGTGCGGCGGGCACCGGGGGTGCGGACGTACACGGGCGGACTCCGAACGACGCGGGGGGACGGGGTGTCGAGCTGATCGTCGGAGGGTGAACTCTACGTCTTGTTCGGCGGTGGGGAAATGACCATGATGAACGAATGCGATCGAGGCTGGTCACTTTCTGTCACGTTGTGTGCCGTACCGTCGCCGTGCTGGCGGCGCTGCTGGTGGTGTCGCTGGCGTTGCCCGCCGCCCCGGCGTCGGCGCACGGACAGTTGGCGACCTCCACGCCGCTGACCGGCACCGTGGTCCGCAAGCCCCTGACCCAGATCGGCCTGTACTTCACCGAGAAGCCGGCCACCAACGCGCACTTCACAGTCACCGGCCCGAACGGGTCACGGGTGGACAGCGGCTGGTCACACGGCGAGCCGAAGCGGCTGGACAAGCCGGTGCAGGAGTACTTCCTGGTCAACGGCACCTTCGAGCCGCGGCTCTACCACACAGGCTTCCCCGCCATGGTGACCGTCGCGCACTGGCCGGCGAAGGGCCGCTACACCGCCACCTACCTCACTGTCGCCTCGGACGGCGAAGCGGTGCGGGGCACCGTCACCTTCGACTACCAGGGCCCGAGCACGGCGGCCCCGGCCGGCTGGACGGCACCGACGAACGGTCCCGATCCGGCCCTGCTCGCCCAGGCCGAGGGCACCCCCTCGGCCTCGGCCGTGCCGTTGGCGACACTCGACCCGGCCGTCACCCCCGCGGCCGCGCCGCCGGCGTCCCCGCCGTCCGGAGGGCTTCCGCCCTGGCTGGTGCCCGCCGCCGTCGTGCTGATTGTCGGCACGATCGTCGTGGTGGCGGCCCGCCGCCGGCCGGCGGCACGCCCATCCCGCGGCGCCACCCCTGCGCGCGGCGCGGTCCCGCGTCCACGGGGCGGGGCCTCTCGTGCGCGCGGCGGAACGAACGGTCGGCCGGCGCGACGCGGCCGCCGCTGACCGCCGTCGGCACTCCCAGTCAGGACCGCGTTCCGCGCCGGTCAGCGGAACAGGAGTGGCCGTCCCTCCCGGCCGCCCACCAGCCAGCCCCGGCTGTTGATGTCCTCGATCGAGTCGTCCACCCGTACGCCCCGGCCGGTGAGGTCGGTCAGCACCCCGTCACGCCACAGGAACGCGTGCCGCCCCTCGTTCGGAACGCTGCTGAAGCCCACCACCACGCCCCGGTCGTTGATCGCCGTGGCCCAGCTCCGGCTGCCGCCGAGGGTGCCCAGATCGGTGAGCCTCCCGTTCTGCCACCGGAACGCGTGACCGTTGGCCTCGCCCACCACCTGACCGCGGTTGTTGATTCCGAGGGCCGCGCTGCCGATCTGGGTGAACACCCCGTCGCGCAACAGGCCGCCCACGCAGGTGCAGGGGTAGTCCCGCGGTGGCACGTTGAACCCGCCCACCACGTCGCCGCGGTTGTTGACGTCGGCGGTGAACTCGTAGAAGTACTGCAGTCCCAGGTCGGTGAAGACGCCGTCGCGCCAGAGGAAGCGGTGCGGCATTTCGCCGGCGGGTTCGCTGGTGCCGAGGACCTGCCGCCGGTCGTTGACGCCTATCGCCTCGCTGTTCTCGCCGCCCAGGGTGCCCAGGTCGATGAGCCGGCCGTCGCGCCAGAGCACCGCCCGGGTCAGGTAGTCAGCGCCGTACGAGGTGATGGCGACGTCCCCGAACTCGTTGACGTCCACGGCGGCGGAGTCGGTGTCGCCGGGCAGCACGCCGAGGTCGGTGAGGACACCGTTGCGCCAGCGTACGGCGTGCCGGGCGCCGCTGGCGACGGTGCTCCACCCGACGATGTCGCCACGGTCGTTCATCGCTGTCGCGGCGCCGGCGCCGCCGCTCAGGGTGCCGAGATCGACGACGCGGTAGGAGGGCGGGGATGCGAGGGCGGAGGTCGGGGTGAGAACTGTCGACGCGACGATGGCGGTCGTCGCGGCGGTCAGCAGGGTGCGCGGGGACAGCAGGGACGTCAAGGGGGCGCTCCTCGGCTCGGAGCGGCGGAGCTCCGGCGGACGGGAGCGGCCGGTCGCCACCACTGCGCGTTCGATCAGTCACGCACAGTAGATACGCCGACGCGTCGAGACGCCAGGGACCGAACGGTCATCGATGCCAGGCGTCCGAAAGCCGGGGTGAAGTGGCTCTCGGTCAGGGACCGTGCGGCAGGGGTTGGGCCAGTGCGCGCAGGTCCGCCGGGAGCTGGGCCAGGGCATCGGTGAACTCCCGGTGACCGACCACCCGGTGCATGGTCTGAAGAACCGCCCGTACGCCCCGTTCGGCCCCGGGCCGGTCCGTCCCGGCGCGCTCGGCCACGCGGCGCAGGAACTCGTCGTACCCGAAGGTTTCCGGCGGTTCGGCGGCCTTGACCAGCAGGGGGCTCAGCTCGTCGGCCAGATGGGGGGCGAGCGCCGCGGCCTCGCCGCCGCTGAGACGTTCGGTGAGCGTCCGCAGCACGGCCTCGGTCAGCGGGCGTGCCTGCGTCGGTGAGACGCCCGCCCGTGCCGCGACCTTGTCGACGAATCCGAGATCGGCCATGGTCCCGCCCTTCCGTTGCCGAGACGCGTGGCTACCCCCGCCCACCGGCGGCAAACCCTGGTGCGTCGCAGGGCACAGGTGTCCGCTTTACGCATCGAAGGGCTGTGCGAACATGGTTGTCCTTCGTGTCTTCCCCACCCCCGAGCGGAAGGACGCCCCATGGCGGAAACCGCCCCCCTGTCGGCCGCCGACCAGCCCAAGATCGACACCAACGTGCCGCACTCGGCCCGGATCTGGAACTACTGGTTGGGCGGCAAGGACAACTTCGAGATCGACCGGCTGGCCGGCGAGCAGGTACGCGAGCTGTTCCCCGCGATGATCGAGACCGCCCGCGAGTCACGGGCGTTCCTGTCCCGCGCGGTGCGCTTCCTCGCCGGTCCGGCCGGGATCCGCCAGTTCCTCGACGTGGGCACCGGTTTGCCGACCGCCGACAACACCCACCAGGTGGCCCAGCGGGTCAACCCGCGGAGCCGGGTCGTCTACGTCGACAACGACCCGATGGTGCTGGCCCACGCGCGGGCGCTGCTGATCGGCAGCCCGGACGGGCTGACCCGCTACATCCACGCCGACCTGCGCGAGCCGGAGGCGGTGCTCCGGCAGGCCACCGAGCACCTCGACCTCAGCGAACCCGTCGCCGTCCTGCTGTTCGGGGTGATGGGCCACGTCGGCGACGACGACGAGGCGGTCGCCATCATCCGCACGCTGCTCGACGCGGTCCCGTCGGGCAGCTACCTGGCGCTCTCCGACGGCACCGACACCAGCGAGGCCGTCGTCGAGTCGCACCGCCAGTACAACGAGAGCGGCGCGCTGCCGTACCACCTGCGCAGTCCGCAGCGGATAGCCCGGTTCTTCGACGGCCTGGAGCTGGTCGAGCCCGGCCTGGTTCCGTTCACCCACTGGCGACCCGAGCACGACGGCACGCCGGCGCCCCTGGACGGCTATTGCGCCGTCGGCCGCAAGCCCTGACCCGCGTCGGTTCTGTGGTTGCTCCGCGCCCGGCCGACGCCGTCTCGTACGGTGAGGTCGGACCGGTACACGCCGGCCGCCCGACGGCGGCCCGTGCCGCAGGAGGAGCAGATGGCGGTCGACCTACCCGACGTGATCGACCGGTACTTCCGGGCCGTCGGCGACGGTGACGTCGACGCCCTCGTCGCCTGCTTCGCGGACACCGCGAGCGTGGCCGACGAGGACCGGCTGTACGACGGCAGGCCCTCGATCCGCTCCTGGGCGCAGCGGACGACGGCGGCCACCTCGTACACCGCCGAACCGGTGGGGGTGACGCCCCAGGCGGGCGACTCGTACCTGGTCCGCACGCGGGTGTCGGGCGAGTTCGCGGGCAGCCCGATCGAGCTGCGGCACCGGTTCACCCTGCGCGACGACCTGATCGGCGCGCTGGACATCCGCCCGTAACCACTACGCGGACCGCCCGTCAGGAGGAGACGTCGTGCCCCGAGTCTGGCTCGTCACCGGTTGCTCCCGAGGGCTCGGCCGGGCGCTCGCCGAGGCCGTGCTGGCCGACGGCGACCGGCTCGTCGCCACCGCCCGCAACCCGGCACAGCTCGACGACCTCACCGACAGGTACGGCGACCAGGTCCGGACGGTCGCGCTCGACGTCACCGACCCGGCCGCCGCCCGGAGCGCCGTACGCGGCGCGGTGGACGCGTACGGAGGCCTGGACGTCCTGGTCAACAACGCCGGGTACGCCGACGTGGCCGCGATCGAGGACATGTCCGAGGACGCCTTCCGGGCACAGATCGAGGCGAACTTCTTCGGGGTGGTCAACCTGACCCGCGCCGCCCTGCCTGTCCTGCGGGAGCAGGGGCGTGGGCACATCGTGCAGATCTCCAGCGTCGGCGACCGGGTCGCCAGCACCGGGCTGGGCGCGTACCAGTCCGCCAAGTGGGCGGTCGCCGGCTTCTCGGCGGTGCTCGCCACGGAGGTCGGGTCGTTCGGGATCCGGATCACGACTGTCGAGCCGGGCGCGCTGCGCACCGACTGGGCGGGCGCCTCGATGAGCATGTTGCCGGTCAGCGAGCCGTACCGGCCGGTCATCGAGCCGGTGGTGGAGCGGATGCGCCGCACCAGCGGGAACCAGCCCGGCGATCCCGGCCGGGCCGCCCAGGCGATCATCCGGATCACCCGCGTCGACGATCCGCCCGCACGGTTGCTCCTCGGCGCCGACGCCGTGGCGGCCGCCTCGACGGTCGCCGAGGCGCTCGCCGCGTCCGACGCGCGGTGGCGCGAGCTGAGCGAGTCGGTCGCGTTCGACGCAGCGCCCTGACCCGTCGCGCCCGCCGATACCGCACGCGTCCGGCCTCGGCCGCTCGGCGGAACGGCTCTTCGTGATCAACCGCCGAACGGACGACGTGGCCGGTCCGCCGACGGATGACATGATGTGCCGACAACAGCTGACGCTACGAGGAAGGGTGCTGCTGTCCGATGGCGCACTTCGAGGCCCGCACGTCCACGACACCCGGGCGGATCGTGGTCACGCTGACCGGTGAGTGCGACCTGGCGGCCCAGCCCGAGCTGACGGTCGTACTGTCCGCGGCGGTGCGCGCCGCGCCGGTGGTGGTGGTCGACGTCGGCGGGTTGCGCTTCCTCGACTCCACGGGCCTGCACGGCCTGGTGACCGCCCACCAGGAGGCCCGCGCCAACGGCCGCCACCTGTACGCGGTGAACGCCGCCGGCCCGGTCGCGACAGTCCTCGACATCACCGGCATCGGCAACCTGCTGCGCCCGCCCGCCGACGACCCGCGGCTGGCGGGCTGATGGCGGCCAACCAGCGGGAGACCCGCGCCGTCGCCGAACAGCTCGCGCCCGCCCTGCCGACGGACACCATGGCGTACGAGGTGGCGACCGACCTGCGGGAACTGCGGGCGTTCGTCTGTGCCGGCGCCACCGCCCGGGGCCTGCCGGCCGAGCGGGTGGAGCTGCTGGCGCTTGCGGTCAGCGAACTGGCCACCAACACGTTGCAACACACCGCCGAGGGTGGACGGGTCCGGCTCTGGGCCGAGGGTGACCAGTTGTTCTGCGACGTCGTCGACCAGGGCCCGACGCGGGCGTTCGGCCGGGGCATGCCGGCCGCCGACGCGGTACGGGGCCGCGGGCTGGCCATCGTCGAGCAGATCTGTGACGAGGTGGCCGTGTTGGCAGCCGGTGAGGGCACGGTGGTCCGGATCCGACTGGCCCTGTGAGTCGGGCGGCTCCGGGCAGCACGCGCACGGCCAGGGTGCACGGAACGCGCCACCGCGCCGATGCGCCCACGTCGGGGCGGCGCCGGCTGCCACAATGCGGTCAGTCCGGACGGTGGCGCCGGGCGGAGCAGACCAGGAGGACGGCCCATGCCGGACAGCGCACGCGAGGCGGAGCTGCTCGACGCCGAACGCACCCTGCAGGCCGCGCAGCGGGCCGGTGACGTCGCGGCCCTCGACCAGTTGCTCGTCGACCAGCTCATCGCGATCGGCCCCGACGGCCGCCAGCACGGCAAGGCCGAGGACCTGGCCGCGCACCGGGACCGCACCTCGATCATCGAGGAGCTGGTCGAGGAGGAGCTGGACCTGCTCGTCGTCGGCCGGACGGGTGTGACGTTCTTCCTGGGCCGGGTCGCCGGGGTGTTCAACGGTCAGCCGTTCGCGGCCCGACTGCGCTACACGCGGACGTGGGTCCACGACGACCCGCACGGCTGGCGGATCCTCGCCGCCCACATCAGCCCGGTCTGACCCACACGACTGGGCTGTCCCGCTCAGCTCACGGTGGCGTCGAGCGGGCCGATGCGCAGCACGCCGTCGTCGAGGGGCGTACAGCGGATGCCGCCCGTGGTGCGCAGCGCCTTCCAGGCGCCCGGCCCGACCGTGACGTCCATCCAGGCGCACGGCCGGGCCGCGCGGTTGACCCGTAGGCTGACCGGGCCGTCGCCGGAGTCCAGGATCAGGACCTTGCCGATCAGCTCGTCCACGGCGATGCCTGTGGTGAGGATGTTGCGGCGGACCTGCGCCAGGCCGATGCCGGCCGGCAAAGACTCCTGGGCGATCACTGTCACGCTGGCGTCGCGGTGCGCCGGTTTGCCGAAGTAGCGGTCGCCGACGATGCCGAGGCCGGCCCGGATCTGGACGGCGTCGACCAGCTCGCCGGGCGGGGCCGGCGTCGGACCGTCGGAGGGCCGGCCCCGGAACCGGTGCACGGGCGAGGCCAGCAACTCGACGATCTGCGCCATGGCACGGATTCTACGAACCGGAGGACGCCGCCGGGCGCGGTCAGACCGCCAGGGCCGCCCGGACGTCCCGCTCCGCGGTGACACCGCCGTCGCCGTCCGAGGTGACCCGGCCGGACTCCAGCACGTGGTAGCGGTCCGCCACCCGCAGCGCGAAACCCAGATGCTGCTCGACCAGCAGCACACTGAACCCGGACTGCCGGGTCAGCTCGACGATCCGCTCCTGGATCTCCGCGACCACCGACGGCTGGATGCCCTCGGTCGGCTCGTCGAGCATCAGCAGCCGCGGCCGGGTGATCAGCGCACGGGCGATGGCCAACTGCTGGCGCTGGCCGCCGGAGAGCAGCCCGGCCCGCCGGCGCAGCAGCGGGCGCAGCGCCGGAAACAGGTCCAGCACCTCCGCCGTGGCCACCGGGCCGTCGCGCCGGCCGTCGGCGACCAGCCGCAGGTTCTCCGCGGCGGTCAGGTGCGGGAAGCACTGCTGGCCCTGCGGGACGTACGCCATTCCGCGCTGCACCCGCTCGTGCGGCGCGAGACGGGTGACGTCCTCGCCGTCCAGCTCGACGGTGCCGGCGCTGGGACGCAGCAGGCCCGCCGCGACCCGCAGCAGGGTGCTCTTGCCGGCGCCGTTGTGCCCGAGCACCGCGGCCACCCCGTCGGGCGGGACGGCGAGGTCCACCCCGTGCAGCACCCTTGAACGCCCGTATCCGGCGTGCACCCCGCGCAGGGTCAGCATCATGCCTCCAGACCGCTGGGGGCCGACCCGGCGGCGACCGGGTGGCCAAGGTAGACCTCCTGCACACGCGGGTCCGCCTGGACCTGCGCCACCGTGCCCTCACTGAGCACCTTCCCCGCGTGCAGCACTGTGACGCTGCGCGCGAACCGACGCAGGAAGTCCATGTCGTGCTCGATCACCACCACCGTGCGGTCCCGGCTCACCGTCTCCAGCAGCGCCCCGGTCGCGTCACGCTCCTCGTGGCTCATCCCGGCGACCGGCTCGTCGAGCAGCAGCAGCCGCGCGTCCTGCACCAGAAGCATGCCGATCTCCAGCCACTGCTTCTGGCCGTGCGCGAGCGTCCCGGCGAGCTGGTCGGCCCGCCCGGTCAGACCGATGGTCTCCAACGCGGCCGCCACCTCGTCGGGGATCCCACGCCGCCGGCGGGCCAGGGTCACCCAACTGCGCCGGGCGCCGGCCGCGATGTCGAGGTTCTGCACGACCGACAGCTCCTCGAAGATCGTCGACGTCTGGAAGGTCCGCCCGATGCCGAGCCGGCTGATCCGGTGCACCGGCCGACCGAGCAGCTCCTGGTCACCGAACCGGACCGAGCCGGTGGCCCGCACCAGGCCGGTGATCGCGTCGACGAGTGTGGTCTTCCCGGCGCCGTTCGGGCCGATCAGGAACCGGATGTCGCCGGCGGGCACCTCCAGCGAGACGCCGTCGACGGCGGTGAAGCCGTCGAAGCTGACCCGCACGTCACGGACGGACAGGCCGTCCAACCGCTCGCCGCTCATAGGGCCTCCACCTCCGTCCGCTCGGCGCGTCGTCGGCCCAGCGGTGACCACCCGCGCCGCGCCGGCCGCGCGCCGACGTCGCGCCGGCGGGCCAGCGCCCACAGCGACGCCAGGCCGCCGGGAAGGAACGCCACCACCACCACGAATAGCAGACCCTGCAGGTACGTCCAGGTGCCCGGGAAACGCTCCGACAGGGCGGTACGTGCCCAGGCCACCGCCACCGCGCCGAGCACCGGCCCGAGCAGCGTGGCACGGCCGCCCACCGCTACCCCGATGACGAACTCGATCGACGGGACGATCCCGATCAGCGCGGGCGAGATGATGCCCACCGCCGGCACGAACAGCGCACCGGCCAGCCCCGCCATGCCGGCCGCGACGACGTACGCCACCAGCTTGACCGACGCCGGGTCGTAGCCGAGGAAGCGGACCCGCTCCTCGCCGTCGCGGACCGCCACCAGCAGCTCGCCGTAGCGGCTCTGGATGAGCTGACGGGTCAGCGCGAGCAACGCCAGCAGGACGCCGGCGATGATGAAGTACACCATCCGCTGGTTGACCGGGTCGTCCAGGTCGTACCCGAAGAAGCCCTTGATGTCGGTGAGCCCGTTGGTGCCGCCCGTGGTGCCCTGCTGGCCGATCAGCAGGATCACCATGGCGGCGGCGAGGGCCTGACTGAGAATGGCGAAGTAGGCGCCCCGGACCCGGCGGCGGAACACGAGCGAACCGAGCCCGAAGGCGACAACCATCGGCAGCAGCACCGTGGCGGGCAACGCGAACCAGGGGCTGGCGAACGGACGCCACCACAGCGGCAACTCGTCGAGCTGCCCGTACAGCTGCATGAAGTCGGGCATCCCACCGGGACCCGCGTCGGCGAGCTTGAGGTGCATGGCCATCGCGTAGCCGCCCAGGCCGAAGAAGACGCCCTGACCGAGGGTGAGCATGCCGCCCCGGCCCCAGGCGATCCCGATGCCTACCGCGACCATGGCGACGCAGAGGTACTTGGCGAGCAGCGCCAGCCGGAAGTCCGACAGCAGCAGCGGTGCCACGGCGAACAGCAGCGCCGCGCCGAACGCGAAGCCGGCCACCGTCCGTAGCCGCGAACGGCCGCCGGAGCGGGCCGGGGGCGCGGCGCCGGCCGAGGCCGTGGCCGGTGCGGTGGCGGTGCTCAAAGGCGCGGGCGTCACGGCGGTCATGCGAGGCTCCTCGTCCGCAGGGTGAACAGGCCCTGTGGCCGCCACTGGAGGAACGCGACGATCGCCACGAACACGATCACCTTGGCGATGCTGAGGGTCGTCAGGTACTCCCCGGTGGCCTGGAGCACGCCGAGGGCGAAGGCGACGATCACGCTGCCCTTGAGTTGGCCGATCCCGCCGACCACGACCACCAGGAAGGCGTCGATGATCAGGTTGGTGCCCATGGTCGGGCCGATCGGACCGAGCAGGGTCAGCGCCACCCCGGCGAGCCCGGCCAGGCCGGACCCGAGAAAGAAGGTCGTCCGGTCGACCCGGGCGGTGGGAATGCCGGACACCGCGGCGAGGTCGCGGTTCTGCACCACCGCGCGGATCCGGCGACCGAGCGGGGTGAGCCGTAGCGCCAGGGTGAGCGCCGCGACGGCCGCCAGGGCCAGCGCCAGGATGAACAGCCGGTTGTTGGCGACGGTCAGCCCGCCGGGCAACGCGACGTTGCCGGTGAGCAGTTCCGGCGCGCGGGTCTGCACGTTCGGGCTGCCGAAGACGTCGCGGGCGAGCTGTTGCAGCATCAGCGACACACCCCAGGTGACCAGCAGGGTGTCCAGCGGGCGGGCGTAGAGCCGACGGATCAGCAGGACCTCCAGCAGCACACCCATCGTGCCGGCGACCACGAACGCCACCGGCAGCGCGACCACAAGCGACAGGCCCGCGCCGGTGATGCTCTGCTGCAGGACGTACGTGGTGTACGCGCCGGCCATGATGAACTCGCCGTGCGCCATGTTGATGACGTTCATCTGGCCGAAGGTCAGCGCCAGCCCGAGCGCGATGAGCAGGAG
Organism: Micromonospora sp. NPDC049275; assembly: GCF_043197115.1. NCBI lineage: Bacteria > Bacillati > Actinomycetota > Actinomycetes > Micromonosporales > Micromonosporaceae > Micromonospora > Micromonospora sp. NPDC049275. The sequence goes on along the minus strand of NZ_JBICSN010000002.1, from coordinate 173,751 downwards.
CACAGCGCCGATGCTGATGCCCGTGAAGAGTTGACCGAAGAGGACTGTCACGGTGGGTACTCCGTACTGCTGGTCGGGTGGCCCGGGCGAGCCGCGCGGCAACGCGCCCCGCCCGGGCCGGCGTCGTCAGCTCAGGCCGCTCGCCCACGGGTAGGTCTTGAGGTACGGGTCCGGAGCGACAGGCTTGCCGGAGTTCCACACCTCGGTGATCAGACCGTCGGCGCCGACCTTGCCGACCCGGGCGGTCTTGGCGATGTGCTGGGTCTTCCCGTCGACGGTGACCAGGCCCTCCGGCGCGTCGAAGGTGATCCCGTCGGAGGCGGTGCGGACCTTCTCGACGTCGAACGCGCCGGCCTTCTCGACCATCGCCTTCCACAGGTACACGCTGACGTAGGCGGCCTCCATCGGGTCGCTCGTCGGCTTGTCCGCGCCGTACTTCGCCTTGTACGCGGCCACGAACTTGGTGTTCGCCGCGCCGGGCGTGGTCTGGTAGTAGTTCCAGGCGGTCAGCTGGCCCTCCAGGTACTGGGTGCCGATGCCCTTGACCTCCTCCTCGGCGATCGACACCGACACCACAGGCATCGCGGCGGCGGTCAGGCCGGCCGACTTGTACTCCTTGAAGAACGCCACGTTGCTGTCACCGTTGAGGGTGTTGAACACGGCGTCCGCCCCGGAGGACTTGACCTTGTTGACGATCGTGCCGAATTCGGTGGACCCGAGCGGCGCGTAGTCCTCGCCGAGCACTGTCATCCCGTTGGCGGCCGCGTACGCCTTGATGATTTTGTTGGCGGTACGGGGAAAGACGTAGTCACTGCCGACCAGATAGACCGACTTCGCCCCCTGCGCCTTGAGGTAGTCGAGGCCGGGAACGATCTGCTGGTTGGTCGTCGCCCCGGTGTAGAAGATGTAGGGCGACTGTTCCAGACCCTCGTACTGCACGGGGTAGAACAGCAGGGCCTTGTTCTTCTCGAACACCGGCTTGACCGCCTTGCGGCTCGCCGACGTCCAGCAGCCGAAGACGGCGGCCACCCGATCCTCGGAGATGAGCTTCTCGGCCTTCTCCGCGAAGGTCGGCCAGTCCGAGGCGCCGTCCTCGCCGACCGGCTGGATCTTCTTGCCGAGCACCCCGCCGGCCGCGTTGATCTCCTCGACGGCGAGCATGATGGAGTCGCGGACGGTGACCTCACTGATCGCCATGGTGCCGGAGAGCGAGTTGAGCAGGCCCACCTTGACGGTGTCGCCGGAGACGTCGGCGGTGACGCCGGCCGCGCCGCCCTCGTCGGAGGTCTTGCTGCCGCAGGCGGTCAGCGCGGCCGCGGCGACGAGGGTCAGGGCGCCCGCCAGGATGCGGCGGCTCCAAAGAAGTGACATCTATTCTCCCTGCGGTGCACTCAAGTGGCGAATGGACGGTCGGTGCGGTCCGGTGGAGCTGACGTGGGCGATGCCGGGGTCGACGGGTGGACGCCGCCTCTGGCCATCGCATCGGGTACGGGCACGCAAAGCGTCGACCGACTTGATTGCGTGAGTGTTTCCCGGCCCTTAATTGACTGTTTCCCACGACCTTGCAGATGCGCCCACCACAATGGCCGGCACCGTCAGTCGAAGACGGTGCCGGCCAGGGAGAATCCTGCGATAAAATTGCCACCACAATGGCCGGCGAACAGATTCCGCCGACGGTGGACACACATTCGCGGCATCCGACCCTCGGCCAGATACTTCACGCAGGAAGCATCTTAGGGTCGAGCCGGGTGGGGCTGTCAAGGGCCGGGAACGGCGGTCAGAGCTGGGCGAGCACCGTGAAGTCGAGACCGTCGGCCTCGGCGAGGTAGATCCGCTGGCGCACGTGCCGCCGTCGCAGTCGCAACCGACCGCGCGGCCCGTGGTACGCCACCGTGTCGGCGGCCGTCTCGATCGCCCGCACGTCGAGGGTGCGGGCCTGCCCGATCAGGGCGGCGAGCAGCATCACGCCCTCGTAGCAGGACTCCCCCAGGCTGCCCAACGGCGGCGCCTCCACCCCGAACCGGCGGGCGAACTCACCGTGGAAGTCGAGATTCTCCTGCGTCACGAGACCCGCGAAGAACCCCGCCGTGCTGTAGAGCCGCCGCGTCGCGCCGACGCCGCTCGCCAGCAGCATGTTCTCGTCCATCAGGGTGCTCAGCCGCAGGCAGCGTTGATCCATCCCGACGCGGGCGAACGCCCGGTTGAACCGCACCGCGTCGGCACCGACGAGCAACATCACCACCGCGTCGGCCTCGCTGCGCTCGATGTGGCGCAACACGTCGTCGAAGTCGTGCGTCTCCAACGGCAGGAACGCCTGCCCCACCACCCGCCCACCGCCGCGCAGCGCGTACCGCTGGGCGGCCCGCGCGGTGCGCCGCGGCCACACGTAGTCGTTGCCGACCACGAACCAGCGTCGTACGCCCTGCTCCCCGGCGAGCAGCCGCATCGCGGGCCACAGCTGGGCGTCCGGCGTCTCGCTGGTCAGGAACACCCCCTCGGTACGCTCACCGCCCTCGTACAGGGCGGTGTAGACGTACGGCACCCGGTGTGCGACACGGGGCGCCAGCGCCTGCCGCACCGAGGAGATGTGCCAACCGGTCACACCCTGCACGGCGCCCACCGACACCAGCGCCTCGACCTCCGCGGCCACCTCGGCCGGCGGGGCGCCGCCGTCGACAGGCACCAGCCGCACCTCGCGGCCCAGCACCCCACCACACCTGTTGATCTCCTCGACCGCGAGCTGGGCGCAGAGCTCGCAGGTCGGGCCGAACATTCCCGCCGGCCCGCGCATCGGATAGACAAGCGCGATGCTGACCACGGCCCGATCGACGGTGAGCCACGGCGGTGCCGGCGCGGACATGAGCACATGATTGCCCGGCCCACGTCGGAAGACCAGAGCTCACCACGGACCGGGACGACTCGGTAACATGGCAGGGCCACCGGACCAGGGAGATCCATGTCAGACGTGCCCGGGGCGCCAGCCGACCTGCTGCGCTCGCTCACCCGCGCCGAACGGCTGCTCTCCCGCCGGCTGGGCGCAGTCCTGGCCGACGACGAGCTGACCACCGAGGCGTGGCGGGTGCTCTGCCTGCTCGCCGACGGTCAGGGTCATCCGATGAGCGAGGTGTCGGCCGAGGCGTCGCTGCCGCCGGGCACCCTCACCAAGCTGGTCGACCACCTTGTCGACCGTAACCTCGTCTTCCGGCGGATCGACCCCTTGGACCGCCGACGGATCCGCGCCTACCTGACCGCCCGGGGCCGCCGCGAACACGCCCGCCTCGACGAGCGGGTCCGGGCCAGCCTCGCCGACCTGGGCGTACCGGCCGACGCCGCCCTCATCGGCCAGCTCGACGACCTGATCGACCGCCTCGACCCGGCCCGTCCTCGCGATCACGCCGATGCGGCCGGCTCGCGCCACTGACCCGATCCCGGCGGTCACTCCACCTTGGTGAGAAGCGGCTTACCCTTCTCGACGACGTACGTGGCAAGTTCGACCGCGACGCCAGTGCCCACGTTGCGGGCCTGGTGGTGGACGCCGTACGGCACGGTCAGCGCATCGCCGGCGTTGCACACCACCGGTGACTGGCCCTCAAGGGTGTACTCCAGCGATCCCTGAAGCACGCAAATGATCTCTTCGCCGGGGTGGAAGTGCTTGAACGGCGGCGAGTCCGGCGTGAACTCCACCCGACTCTGGATGACCTCACGGCCCTCGATGCTGAGATCGTGTCTCTGGAGATCGACACGCCACAACCCGGGAGCGCCCTCCACCGCTGTCGGACTGATGCCCTCGGGTCGATCTTTCCCACTCATCACGGCCTCCTGTGAGCCGTCATCCGAACGGCAGTCGCTCCGGTTGGCACATCCTCTCGAGGATAAGAAGCCGCAGGACCGTCAGGTGCGGGGATGCGCAAACGGGGCAGACTCCCACGATCGTGTACACGGTCGGGGAACTCCTGCGGCAGTGGCGACGGCGCCGAGGGATCAGCCAGCTCGACCGGGCGAAGCCCTGGGCCCGAGGATCCGATGGTCGGCTGCCTCGGCAGCGGTTCCCGGAGCGCCGAAAATCTGATCCACGCCGTTGCTGTCGTCGTAGAGGTGAACGAAGCCGACTCGCTCGTAGAGCCAGCGCGCCGTGCTGCCCCGGTCGATGGCAAGCCGGAAAGGCCTCGCGTCACGGTGGGCGTCCATGACGTGCCTGAGTACCTGACCGCCTATGCCCTGACCCTGAATCGCAGGATCGAGATAAAAGTGCTCTATCCACTGCGCATCGACCTCGGGCCGCACGGCGATGACACCCACCGGCTTCTCGTCGACCTCAATGATGTCGGTGTTGGCAGGAACGTAGGTATCCAGGAACCGGCGGCGAGCCCACTCCTTATCCCACAGTCCCAGGCGTTCCAGGTCTGGGCGCATGGCGCGCGCCTTGAGGTCAGCAAGCCATTCCGCATCCGCAGGCAGCGCCGGACGAAGCCTCCATGCTCTATCCATGGAAGCGAGTATGTCGCGCCCGCGCCCAGCATCCGCATCTGCCGCCGATCGTGCGTGCTGTCCGATCGCACGTTCGCCACCTACGTTGACCGTTGGGTGTCCGAAGCCGGGTACACAGCTTGCGCGCCAGCGGGAAGTCGACGTCAGCTAGGAGCGAGAACTGCCCGAATTTGCCAGTTCGCGGATCATGCTGACCAGCTCTGCGGCGCGGGGACCACGTTGCCGTAACACCATCTTGAGGTGTTCCTGGGCGTTGCTCCCGGCGAACTGGATGCTCGGCGCCCTCGCTGGCAGCACGATGCCCACGTAGGCGCGCCGCTCATCCGTGGTTTCCAACAGCGTGCCGTCGGGATCCACACCCCACGAGTGCTGCCGCCAGAGTTCGTCGTCAGACAGCGCGTAGCCCGTGCCGATTGACTCGATGACTCCGTCGATCCAGAGCGCCGCGACGTTGCGATGACACTCACTGGCGTCGCCCTGTACGTACCGCACGGTCGATCCGAACGCAGCCGCGTGGGCACGCAACTCTTCAAGATCGGACTTGGGCTTGCCTGGCGGAACGACGAGCGAGCCCCCGAACGACAACGTGGCGGGCAGCCGCCGGCCGCCGAAATCATCGCGACGGTGCTGCGCTGGACGGAGTGGGTCGTCGCCCCGGCCGCCGTAGCGGGAGCCGTCGTCATCGGAAGGGAGATGTTCCTGGCCGACCGCCCCGGTAACAACGCCGGCCTGCCGTCACACCTCGCCGACGAGCCGTCCCCGTGGACCCGGCCGGTGTTCGTGGTGTCGGCCGTTGTGGTGGGACTCATCGTGCTGGGCGGCATCGTCGTGGCCGTCCAGTCGGCCAACCCCGACGATCCGCTCTCCTCCGCCGACGGCGCGCCGGGTGGGCGCGCCGATCCGCGCCGGCCGCCTCGACAACGCGGGCGCGCCAGGGGTTGGTGCGGGCAGCCGGGCGGTCCGTCCCATCTTCGCCCGCGGGTGGCGCGAGGCAACGAAACGGTTCGATCAGGGTCGTAAAGTCACACGTATCGATTGACATCGACGAAGGTCGCTGCCTATGGTCGCGTTCGAACCGATTCGACTGGGTGTCGAGCGGCCGTAGGCCGACGACGCCACGGACCCCGAGGAATCCATCGCGCAGCTTCCCGCCGATCTCGCTGCGTGACAGCACCGTCCCCGCACCCGCCCGAGCCGCTTCCCCGTCCCCTGAAGCCGTTCCCCGTCCCCTGGAGGCAACGTGAGATCCGCACCCCCACCCCGCTTCCGCGCCAGCCATTTGCTGGCCGGTGTGCTGATAGCGGCCGGCGTTTTGTCCGTCTCGGTTCCGGCGCACGCCGACAACCAGAGCATCAGCGTGAACTTCGCCACCGGCACCGCAGCGCCGACCTACCGGGCGTCCGGCTGGATTTACGGCATGTCCGAGAACGGCGCCAACCCACCGAGCAACTACTTCACCGACATCAAGTTCCAGGCGATGCGCGCGGGCGGAGCGCAACTGTCCGGCGGCGGCTGGCAGGGCGGCGGGTACGACCGGCGGTGGAACGCCACCCGGGCGCAGATGCTGCGCACCAAGGCCCTCGGCGGCACGTTCATCCTGCTCCCCCACGACCTGTGGGGTGCCGACGGCGCCAACATCCCGCGTTACCCCGGCGACAACGGCAACTGGACCGACTACAACAACTTCCTCACCCGGGTGATCGCCGACGTCAAGGCCACGGGTGTGCCGGTGCAGTGGGACATCTGGAACGAGCCCAACATCTCGATCTTCTGGAACCGGCCACAGTCGCAGTATTTCGAGCTGTGGCGGCGCACCTACCAGCGCCTGCGCGCAGAGATGCCGGGCACCCTGATCGTCGGTCCCAGCTATGCCGGCGTACCGACCACCAACACCGGTGCCTGGTGGAACCAGTACCTCGACTACGTCAAGGCCAACAACGTGGTGCCGGACATCTTCAGCTGGCACTCCCTGCCCGGTGACCCGGTCGCCAACGTCGCGGCGGCGAACACCACGCTCGGCTCCCGCGGCATCCCGCACACCCGGCCGTACCAGATCAACGAGTACGGCGCCTCAAACGAGCAGAATCCCGGTGACGGCGCCTGGTACATCACCCGGCTGGAGCGGGCCGGCGCCGACGGGCTGCGGGCCAACTGGGCCAGCGGCGGCAACCTGCACAACGACCTGGGCAACCTGCTGATCCACAACTCCGCCGGTCAGTACCAGACCAAGGGCGAGTGGTGGGTCTATCGGTTCTACGCCGGACAGACCGGCACCGTGGTGGCCACCACGCCGTCGGCCGGCTACGACGCGTACGCCACGAAGGACACCGGCACCGCCAAGGTCCTGATCGGCGGGGGACGCACCACCGGGAACATCGCCGTCTCGCTGCAGGGACTCAACGGCACCAGCGGACTCGTCGTGAACAACCAGGTCCGCGTCGTGGTGCAGCGCATCCCGGACAACAACGGCGGCGCGGTCACCGGCCCGGTCACCGTGCAAGACCAGGTGGTCAGTGTGAACGGCAACTCGGCCACGGTGAACGTCGCCAACAGCAACGTCAACGACGCGTACACGATCACCCTGCTGCCGTCGTCCACGCCGCCGCCGACCTCCCCGCCGCCGACCACGCCGCCGCCGACCTCCCCGCCGCCGGTGCCAGGTACGGCGTGCAGCGCCAGCTACCAGGTCGTCGGCAGCTGGCAGGGTGGATTCCAGGCCGAGGTGGCGGTCGCGAACACCGGCTCGGCGGCCACCCGCGGTTGGACCGTGAGCTGGACGCTGCCGTCCGGGCAGACGATCAACCAGATCTGGAGCGGTTCCCTCACCACCAGCGGAAGCACCGCCACGGTGACCAACGTGTCCTACAACGGGACGCTGGCGCCAGGTGCCAGCGCGACGTTCGGCTTCCTCGGTTCCGGCAGCTCGGCACCCACGCCGTCACTTACCTGTTCAGCGACCTAGGCGAAGAAGTCAGGTAACACTCCGAACGAGTAACGGACCACACGAACACCTGTGCACTGTCACAGGTGTTCGTGTGGTCCAGTCGAGTCCGCGACCGAGAGAGGGCAGTCAGCGGCCGAAGGTGAGCCTTGTGCGCGAAAGTCGATAACCACGTTGGACAGATGCGGCAAAAGTGTCTTCTGAAGTCCCGTGAGCACGGCCCAGATGTTGATAGTCCACCAGCCGCCGTCACAAGATCAGCGACAGAGCCGCTGAACGTGCACAGCGTCCTGCAGACGGCGGAGGCACGCCCGAGCCTTCAGCCGCCCGCGAGCCGGTCAGCGGATTCAGCGAGCTCCACAGGAACGTGCGGCCGGCCATCGTGACGTTCCGTCACCAGCGAGCCAGCACCGGCGGTATGGCGTATCCGCTTCTGCCGAATAGAGTGCGTTGCCGAAAAGTCCAAGCTTATGACGCTAATCTGGCCGCCGGAAGGCGAGAGCGTCGATCACTAGCGCAAGCATCTTCTCTCGCCGATCTGCCAAAGTTGGATCCTGTTCAGCGACCCATCCCACGGCATTGACAAGCGCAAACAGGTCGGTCCCGTCGACGTCGGACCTGATGTCACCGGCACCCTGGGCTCGAGCCAGCAGCTGCGTGCCGGCTTCTCTCATCGCCTGACAGGACGCATGTAGGGGCGAACGCTCGTCGGCAAGTGTAGCCAGCATGGAAGCAGGAAGGCCTCGGAATGCGCTGGAATTCTGAACGAAATCGCCCATCCAAGTTCGCAGCGCCTCTGCTGGTGCAGGCTGCGTCAGTAGGTGGCCGGCTTCGGCGGCCAAGCGGTCGAATTCTTGCCGGAGAAGGGCCTCCAGTAACGCCTCACGAGTGGGGAAATGTCTATACAACGTGCCGAGTCCCACCTCGGCACGACGTGCGATCTCACGAAGGGAAGCTTGGATCCCTTCCTTGCCGATGACGGTTCTGGCCACCGCCAGAAGGTGATCGTAGTTCCTCTGGGCGTCCGCGCGTTGCCCCCGCGGCTCACGTGCACCCGGGGCGGATGGATCAGGCACGCGGCACCTCCCACCGTTGACATCCGGAGCAGTGCCCCGCTTAGATAGACGGAGCAGTGCTCCGAATATACCGGACAGCTGATCCGTATGCTCACCAGGAGGCACGATGTCCGCACCGACGATGCGAGCGATACAGGTCCACGCCTTCGGCGGACCCGAGGTGCTGACGTACGAACGAGTACCTCTGCCGGAACCCGCACCAGGTGAGGTCCTCATTCGCGTGCACGCGGCCGGCCTGAACCCTCCGGACTGGTACGCCCGTACGGGATTCGCCACGCTGCCGTCGACGATCCGACCTGAGCTTCGGCTGCCCTTCACCCCGGGCTCCGACGTATCTGGCGTGGTCGCGAAGGTCGGATCCGGCGTCACCCAGTGGCGGGTGGGCGATCCGGTATTCGGCCTGGTGCGATTCCCACAACTGAACAACGGCGGTAAGGGCTACGCCGAATACACGACATCGCCATCCGCGCATCTGGCGCGTAAGCCCGCCAACCTCAGTCACATACAGGCCGCCGCCGTACCGATGTCCGCCTTGACGGCCTACCAGTTCCTGTTCGACCACATCAAGCCCTTGCCGGGCACGACCGTGGTGATCAACGGCGCGGCTGGGGGAGTCGGACACTTCCTGGTGCAGTTGGCCAAGTTGCGGCAGGCGCGCGTCATCGCCATCGCCTCGGGGCGGCACGAAGCGTTCCTGCACAAGATCGGCGCTGATGAGTTCATCGACTACACCACCACCGACGTTCAACACGTGCTGCGGGACGTCGACCATCTGATCGATACCGTCGGCGGCCCACAAGGTCACCGATTCGTTCCCCTCGTGCGGACCGGTGGCACGATCAGTCCAGTCTTCTTCGGCGAGTACCACCGGGAGGAGGCCGCGCACCGGCGCATCACCTTGCCTGCTGGCCAAGTGCACTCCGACGGGCACCAGATGAACCAACTCGCCCACCTCATCGAAGGAGGCCGCATTTGCGTTGGCGTCGACAGCACATATTCATTGCCTGACGCAGCGAAGGCTCATGAACGTGCCGAGCTCGGGCATATTCAAGGCAAGATCGTCCTATCCGTCGTGGAGGAGTAGGCCTGCTTCCGTGCCCGCTCGAGCTCAACGGCTATGCCGATCAACGGCCATCACAATTTAGCTGAACTTCTGCGACGTCCTCAACTGCCGCGATACGCGCGTTCAGCCCCGCTCCCGACGACGTCCCCGCACGTACCTCCGCCCTGCGGTAACCAGACGTAGTCAGTTCAGTCGGCCGGGCGCTCACTACCAGCGCAGACAGGCGAAGTCAGGTTGGAGTACCAGGGGATCGGCTGTCGGACTCGATCACTCCTCGCGCACGGTGAGGTGGGCGCGCAGGGTGTGCGCGTCGGGGGCGGTGGCGGTCCACAGGGTCGCCGGGCCACCGGCCAACGGCAGCCGGGCAACGGTGCCTTCGGCCGTCGCGGGCTGGGCGGGCCGCGACGGGTCCACCACCAGCAGCGAGCCGGTGGCCGGGGCCCCACCGAGCACGGCGGGGCCGGCCCAGCCGGGTGCCTGCGGTCCCACTGCCAGCGATTGGCGCAACAGCGGCCGGCCGTCGTAGTCGACCCGGGTGTGCACGACAGCGCCGCCGGGCGCCTCGCCGTACCGGCCGCAGATCAACTCGTCCCGCCAGCTCAGCCTCGCCCCGGCGGCCAGCTCGATCCGGGATTCGGCGAGGTGGGCGCAGCCGGCCGCCGCGACCAGTTGCTCGGGCAGCCAGTGCAGTGCCGCGCCTTCGTGCACCACCGCCCGCACGGCCATCCGCGACACCGCCCCGGGCCGGCCCGGCAGGACCACCGACGCGGCGACGCTGTGCACCCGTACCGCCGCTCCCGGTCCCACGTCGATCTCCAGGCGGAGGTCGTCACCGGCGAGCGGGCCGGCGGCCCCGCCCACGACGTGCACGGTCGCGACGCCACAGTCGCCCGGCGTCTGCCGCAGCAGCAGCAGCGTCTCGCCGTGCACCTCGGTCAGGACCGTGCCGCCCCGGCCGTCGGCGCGGGCCACCAGCCGGGCGAACGCTCGCATCAGGCCGGGCCGGCCGGTGCGGCGACGGGGTGCAGGGCCACGTGATGGGCCAACTCGTGCCGGATCCAGTCGGCGACCCGACCCGCCGTCGGATCGCCGACGATCGACAGGAAGAGGGTCGGGAGGTCGCCACGGCGGGCACGGGCGTCCCGGGCCATCACCGCGAGGTCGGCGCCCACCATGGGCGCCAGATCGGTCTTGTTGATCACGAGAAGGTCCGCGGACGTGACGCCGGGCCCGCCCTTGCGCGGCACCTTGTCCCCGCCGGCCACGTCGACCACGAAGATCTGCCGGTCGACCAGGCCCCGGCTGAACGTGGCGGTCAGGTTGTCCCCGCCGCTCTCCACCAGCACCAGGTCCAGAGGGCCGAGCGCCTCGGCCAGTTCGTCCACCGCGTCGAGGTTGGCGCCGATGTCGTCGCGGATGGCGGTGTGCGGGCAGCAGCCGGTCTCCACCGCGCGGATCCGGCTCGGGTCCAGGACGCCGGCCCGCTTGAGGAAGTCGGCGTCCTCGGTCGTGTAGATGTCGTTGGTCACCACGCCGAGCCGCAACTCGTCGGCGAACGCCCGGCAGAGGGCCGCCACCAGGGCGGTCTTGCCGGATCCGACAGGTCCGCCGATGCCGACCCGCAGCGCCCGGCCCGACCGGGCCAGGGGCGGGTGCGGGTCCACCCCCGGTTCGGGGTGGGTGTGCGGAACGCTCTCGTCGTGCGGTGGAATCGGCCCGGCGGCGGGCACAGCGGCGGGTACAGCGGTCGGCTCAACAGTGTCAGGACGCAAAGAGACGCACCTCCCAGGTGGCGTGGGCTTCGGCATGGATGTCGGCGAGCGGGGCGGCGGCGGCCGGCAGCCGCTCGGGTGGATCGTCGGCGGCGCGTGCCGCTTCGGCGGCCGTGCCGTCGCACAGGTCGGCGAGGCCGACCAGCAGGGCCTGGACCTGGTAGGGATCGAGACCGAGCAGACGTACGCCGGCACTGGCCGCACCGGTCACCGTCCCGTACGCGGCGACCGTGGCGGTCTCGGTGCGGCTCAACCCGGCGGCGGCGCAGAGCAGCCCGAGCACCAGCGGCTGGTGCGCTCCCCCGGGTGTGGCGGGCAGGTCACCGAACGGCGCCTGCGGCCAGATGGCCCGTCCGGCGCGCAGCAGTGCCCGTCCCTGACGGCGGGACACGGCCCGCAACGCCGGGGCGGCGGTCCGCGCGTCCAGCTCCGCGTCGAGCTGGGCCAGGGCACGCGACCGCGCGCCGGAACCGTCCGGTTCGCCGACCGGCAGCGCCACCCGGTGCGCCGCCGCCGCGAACGCCGCGCCGACCAGCCCGGCGGTGGTCAGCCGGCCGACCAGGAACGACTCCAACGAGGCCAGGTCGGTGACCCGGCCGGCGGCGACGGCCGCCTCCAGACCGCCGGAGTGCGCGTGCGCGCCGGCCGGGAAGCGGCCGTCGGCGAGCAACAGGAGCAGGCTCGACGTCGCCATCAGAACAGGAAGTACCGCTGAGCCATCGGCAGCTGAGGCACCGGGTCGGGCTCCACCACCTCGCCGTCGATCCGCACGGTGAAGGTGTCCGGGTCCACCTCGATGTGCGGCATGGCGTTGTTCTCCGGCAGGTCCGCCTTGCCCCGGGACCGCACGTCGGCGACCGGCACCACGCGCCGCCGCACGTCCAGGCGCAGACCGGCGTCCAGGGCCGCCGGCGCCACGAACGTCAGGCTGGTGGCGGCCGCCGCGGCGCCGTACGCCCCGAACATCGGCCGCGGCAGCATCGGCTGCGGCGTCGGGATCGACGCGTTGGCGTCACCCATCTGGGCGTACGCGATCATGCCGCCCTTGAGCACGAGGTGCGGTCGTACGCCGAAGAACGCCGGGTCCCAGAGCACCAGGTCGGCGAGCTTGCCGGGCTCGACCGAGCCGATCTCCCGCTCCAGCCCGTTGGCCATCGCCGCGCAGATCGTGTACTTCGCCACGTACCGTCGGGCGCGGTGGTTGTCGGCCGCGCCGTCGCCCGGCAGCGCGCCCACCCGCTCCTTCATGACGTGGGCGCTCTGCCAGGTCCGCAGGATCACCTCACCCACCCGACCCATCGCCTGCGCGTCGGAGCCGATGATGGAGATCGCGCCGAGGTCGTGCAGCAGGTCCTCGGCTGCCATGGTGGACGGTCGGATCCGGCTCTCGGCGAAGGCCAGGTCCTCCGGCACGGACGGGTTGAGATGGTGGCAGACCATCAGCATGTCCAGGTGCTCGGCGAGGGTGTTCCGGGTGTACGGGCGGGTCGGGTTTGTCGACGACGGCAGCACGTTCGGCTCGCTGGCCACCGTGATGATGTCCGGCGCGTGCCCGCCTCCCGCTCCCTCGGTGTGGTACGAGTGGATTGCCCGTCCACCGATCGCGCGCAGGGTGTCGGCCACGAAACCGGCCTCGTTGAGGGTGTCGGTGTGGATCGACACCTGCACCCCGGAGGCGTCCGCCACCCGCAGGCAGGCGTCGATCGCCGCCGGCGTGGTGCCCCAGTCCTCGTGCAGTTTGAAACCGCCCGCGCCCGCCCGCAGCTGCTCCCAGAGCGCCTCCGTGGAGACGGTGTTGCCCTTGCCGAGCAGCAGCACGTTGACCGGCAGCGTGTCCAGCGCCTCGTGCATCCGGGCCAGGTGCCAGGCGTTCGGGGTGACAGTGGTGGCCCGGGTGCCCTCGGCGGGACCGGTGCCGCCACCGACGAGCGTGGTGATGCCGCTGGCGAGCGCCTCGGTGACGATCTGCGGGCAGATGAAGTGCACGTGGGTGTCGACCGCGCCGGCGGTGAGGATCCGGCCGTTGCCGGCGATCACCTCGGTGGCCGGGCCGATGACCAGGTCCGGGTGGACGCCGGGCATGGTGTCCGGGTTGCCGGCTCGGCCGAGGGCGACGATCCGCCCGTCCCGCAGTCCCACGTCGGCCTTGACCACACCCCAGTGGTCGAGCACCACGGCACCGGTGATGACGGTGTCGAGGGCACCTTCGGCGCGGGTGGCCCGCGACTGCCCCATCGACTCCCGGATCACCTTCCCACCGCCGAAGACTGCCTCGTCGCCGCCGACGCAGTGGTCGGTCTCCACCTCGATCAGCAGGCTCGTGTCGGCCAGCCGGATGCGGTCGCCGGTGGTGGGTCCGTACAGGTCGATGTAGCGGTCCCGCCGCACGGCGCTCACCGCGCCGGCCCGTCAGTCGCCGCCACGTCGGTCGTCGGCGTGGCCGGGGATGGCTCATCCAGCGGGCCGGCGCACTCCCCGCGCAGGCCCGGCACGATGCGCGCGCCGCCGAGCGGGACCAGGTCCACGCTGCGGCTGACGCCCGGCTCGAAACGGACCGAGGTGCCCGCCGGTACGGCGAGGCGCTGCCCCCAGGCGGCGTCCCGGTCGAAGCTCAGGGCCGGGTTGGTCTCGGCGAAGTGGTAGTGCGAGCCCACCTGCACCGGCCGGTCGGCGGTGTTGACCACGACCAGAGTGGTCACCGGCCGGCCCACGTTGATCTCCACCGGGCTGGCCGCCGGCAGGATCTCTCCGGGGATCACGGGATCGGGTGGTGCACCGTCACGAGCTTGGTGCCGTCCGGGAACGTGGCCTCCACCTGCACCTCCCTCAGCAGCTCGGGGATGCCGTCCTGGACGTCGTCGCGGCCGAGCACGGTCCGGCCGGCCGACATGAGGTCGACCACCGACCGGCCGTCGCGGGCCCCTTCGAGCAGGAAGGCGGTGATCATCGCGACAGCTTCGGGATAGTTGAGGCGCAGGCCGCGTTCGCGGCGGCGCCGGGCGACATCGGCCGCGACGTGGACGAGCAGGCGGTCCTGCTCGTGGGGGCTGAGGAACACAGGGACTCTCCGGTGGTGATCGGCGTGTCCGGCTCGCCGTCGGCTCCGCCTGGAGCCGCGCCGGGCAGCAGCCACCCGGGGTACGAGCTGGAGTCACACGTCCGCCGGAACTCCCGCCCACGGGGTGGCCCGGGACTCCACCATCCCGGCCCGCGCGACGAGCATCCGGCGGTGTTCGGTCGGATGCGGACCGCACCGCCCACCGCTTCAGCAGACCGTAGAGGATCGTCACCGGCCGGGGCAACAGTCCGTTCGGGATCGACGGCGACGCCGTGGCCCGTCGGATAGCCGACTCGCCGTCCGCACATCCTCGCGGTGTGCGGCGCCTGGCGTACGAGCGCGTCGATGGAATCATGACGGGGCGGGTGGTCCCGCCCACCCGTGAAGTCGTGCTACATCCACAGTGGAGGCAAGCGTTGGGAGAGTCGGCCACGCCGCCCGCAGCGAGCGGCAGCGGCGATCATCGGATCCGGACGCTCGCCGTGATCGGCGTGGTGGCCAACGTCCTCGGTGTGGTGACCGCTGTGGAGAGCGTGCTGCGCCGGGACGTGCTGCTGTTCGCTCTCACCCTCACCGCGGTCCTGCTGCTCGCCGGGTTCTGGCTGTGGTATCGGCGGACCCGCCTCGCGATCGCGCTGCTGGCGCTGGGCTGCCTGGTACTCGGCGGTGTCGTGGCGACCCAGCTCGGCCGCCAGTCGACGCCGCCGCCCACCGCCGGCTCGTCGACGGCAACGCCGCCGACGTCGGCGCCCGCGCCCGCACCGACCACCACCGCCGCCGCCGCGCCGCTCGGGTCGACGCCCACCCAGGCCACCACGGCCCCAGGGGGTACGACCGCGACGGACCCGGACGCGCCCCGCACGCTCGTGGACCGGAGCGTCGTGTTGCCCCGTTTCGCCGCCGTCGACGTCGACCGGCCCGAGCAGCAGGTCGTCGCGAAACACTCCGGCGGGGCGACCGACGGGCTCGACCTCTACCACGACTGGGGACAGGTGCGGGCGGACAACGTCCGGGTCGCCAACGGGCCCAACGTCTACCCGTATTCCGGGGGCAACCCCGCCCAGGCGTACGCCGGCTGCGTCGCGTCGGCCGCCGGGTCGGCGCTGCCCTCGTTCACGGACGGCGCCGACTTCTGCTTCCGTACCTCGGAGGGTCGGCTCGGGTTCGCGACGATCACGGACACCCGCGCCGACCAGGCGTTCGTCGTGCACGTGGTGGTCTGGGACGCCACCGGCGCGTAACCGGAGGCGGCGCGGCGATCGGTGGCAGCTCAGCAGGGCGGTGCGCGGCGTGTCGAGTTGCTCAGCTGCCACCGATCAGGGACGCGGGTCGCGGGCGCGGCGTCGACGTCCCGGCGAACGGGACCTCGACGTGGTCCGTCGGCCCCGGCTGGCCGTCGGGGTGCCGCCACAGGCCGCGCTCGCGCAAAATCGGCAGGACGCCCTCGCCGAACCAGTACGCCTCCTCCAGGTGCGGATAGCCGGAGAGGATGAACTCGTCGATGCCCAGCGCGTGGTACTCGGCGATCCGGTCGGCGATCTCGCGGTGACTGCCGACGAGTGCGGTGCCCGCGCCGCCCCGGACCAGCCCGACGCCTGCCCACAGGTTGGGCGAGACCTCCAGGCTGTCGCGGGAGCCGCCGTGCAGGTCGAGCATCCGGCGCTGTCCCTCGGACTCGCTGCGGCGCAGCCCGTCCTGCACGGCCCGGATGTCCGCCTCGGAGATGCCGCTGAGCAGGCGGCGAGCCTGCGCCCACGCCTCGTCGGCGGTGTCCCGGGCGATGACGTGCAGTCGGATGCCGAAGCGCAGCTCCCGCCCGGCGTCGGCGGCCAGCGCTCGCACCCGGTCCAGTTTGTCGGCGACCTGGGTCGGCGGCTCGCCCCAGGTGAGGTAGACGTCGCTGTGCCGCACCGCCACCGGCAGGGCGGCGGCGGACGAGCCACCGAAGTAGACAGGCGGCGTCGGGTCGGGCAGCCGATGCAGCCGCGCCTGCTCGACGCGCAGGTGGTCGCCGTGGTGGTCGACCGTCTCACCTCGCCACAGCGCGTGGACGACGTGCAGGAACTCGTCGGCCCGCGCGTACCTGGCGTCCTTGTCCAGGAAGTCGCCGTACGCCCGCTGCTCCGAGGACTCTCCCCCGGTGACCACGTTGAGCAGCAGACGGCCCCGGGACAGTCGCTGGAACGTCGAGGCCATCTGAGCCGCGAGGGTGGGTGAGGTCAGGCCGGGCCGGAAGGCCACCAGGAACCTGAGGCGTTCGGTGACCTCGGTGAGCATCGCCGTGCTCAACCAGGCGTCCTCGCACCACGCGCCGGTGGGGGTGAGCGCGCCGACGAAGCCGAGCTGCTCGGCGGTGCGGGCGATCTGACCCAGGTAGGCCACGCTGGCCGGTCGGGCGCCTCCGGCGGCCCCCGTCGGCACGCCGTGGCCGCCGCCGACGACGTCCCGGCTGTCGCCGTTGGTGGGCAGGAACCAGTGGAAGGTGAGGGTCATCGGGGCTCTTTCCTCCAGTGCGCGGCGGTGCGGGTGCGGGCGGCGCGCGCGGTGAGGCGGGCACCTCCTGAGGGGTGGGACGATCCCGGCGACAGCCTACCCATAAAACCTATCGGGTTAGTAGGCTACCGCCCACGCCACCCCACGCCGGTCGATGCGGCCCGGCGCACCTGCCCGATCCAAGGAGCCGCCATGCGTACCCCCTCGCCGAGTCATCCCCCGCGTCGCCGCCTGCTGACGGCCGCGTTCACCGCAGTGGTCCTGCTCGCCGGCGCCGCCGTGAGCGCCTGCGGCGAGTCCGCCGACGCCGGAGGCAAGGCGGGCAAGCTGCGGATCGGCTACCAGCGCTTCGGAGGGCTCAGCCTGGTCAAGGCGCGCGGCGAGACCCCGGGCGTCGAGTGGTCGCTGTTCGAGAGCGGGCCGGCGCTCACCGAGGCGCTCAAGGCCGGCTCGATCGACATCGGACAGGTCGGCGAGGCCCCACCCGTCTTCGCCGCCGCCGGAAAGATCCCGTTCTCCATCATCGGCACCTCGGCGCCGATCCCGCAGGGTGAGGCGGTGCTCGTCAAGGCCGACAGCGGCTACCGCAGCTTCGCCGACCTCAAGGGCAAGACCATCGCCCTCAACAAGGGCTCCAACGTGCACTGGCTGCTGGTCCGGCTGCTGGAGGCCAACAAGATGACGTTGCAGGACATCAAGGTCAAGTACCTCAAGCCGGCCGAGGGGCGACCCGCGTTCGACAGTGGGCAGGTCGACGCCTGGGTGATCTGGGACCCGTACTTCGCGCTTGCCGAGCAGCCGGGCGTGCGGGTGCTCGCGGACGCGACAGGCCTGGCCAGCAACCGCGAGTACGTGCTGGCCGCCCCCGACGCGGTCGCCAAGCGCACGGACGACATCCGGGCGTTCCTACAGCGCTACCGCGAAGTGACCGACTGGGGCATCGCGAACCCGCAGGAGCGGGCCCGCACGCTCGCGCCGGAGCTGAAGATCCCGGAGGACGTCACCAGCCGCGCCCTGGACCGCAGCGCCAAGCCGCTCGCCCCGGTCACTCCGGCCATCGGCGACGAACTCCAGGCCATCACCGACAGCTTCATCGCGCTGGACCTCATTCCGGGCCCGGTCGACATCAAAGGCCGGGTGGACGACCGCTTCAGCGCGGTGTTCCAGTGAGCCGTACACCTCTGTTGGAAACGCCGCCGGAGGCCGCGGCCGTCGCGGCGCCCGACCTCCGACGACCCCGGCCGACCCGGCGGTGGCGACGGCTGGTCAGCCCGGTCGTGTTGGTGCTGGGCTGGGAGCTGGCCGCCCGCACCGGGGTGCTGGCGCCGGAGAAGCTGCCCGCGCCGAGCGACGTGCTCGCCACCGGCTGGCGACTGTCCCGCGACGGTACGCTCGCCGTCCACCTCCTGGACTCGCTCACCCGGGCCGGCGCGGGGCTGCTCATCGGCGGCGTCCTGGCGCTGGTCCTGGGTACGGTGGCCGGCCTGTTGCGCCTCGGCGACGACCTGGTCGACCCGCCGGTGCAGATGGCCCGGATGCTGCCGCACCTGGGCCTCGTGCCGCTGCTGATCATCTGGGTCGGCATCGGTGAGTCGTTGAAGATCAGCCTGGTGGCCCTGGGCGCGTTCTTTCCCATCTACTTCAACACCTACGCCGGCATCCGGGACATCGACGAACGGTTGGTGGAGGCGGCCCGCGCCTGCGGGCTCGGGCAGGCCGCCCGGCTGCGCCACGTGGTGCTGCCCGGCGCGCTGCCGTCGCTCTTTCTCGGCCTGCGCCTCGCGATCGGGGCGGCCTGGCTCAGCCTCGTCGTCGGCGAACAGGTCAATGCCCAGACCGGCATCGGTTTCCTGATGATGGAGGCGCGGGAGTTCAGTCAGACCGACGTCGTGGTCCTCGGCCTGCTCGTCTACGCGCTGCTCGGGCTGATATCCGACCTTGCCCTGCGCGTTGCGGAGAGGAGGATGTTGACATGGCGACGCGGACTGCGAGCCAGCTGACCGGCGCGACGCCGGTGCTGACCGCCCACGCGATCCACCGGGCCTTCGGGCCGGCGGTCGTGCTGGCCGGGGTCGACCTGACCATCGCGCGGGGTGAGGTGGTGGCTCTGCTGGGCTCCAGCGGTTCCGGCAAGAGCACCCTCCTGCGGGTCCTCGCCGGCCTGGACGGCGACGCCGGCGGCGAGACGGTCGTGCACGGCACCGCCGCCGTGGTCTTCCAGGAACACCGGCTCCTGCCCTGGAAGCGGGTGGCGGCGAACGTCGGGCTCGGCCTGTCCGGTCCGGACACCGCCGGGCGCGTCGACAGGGCGTTGCGGGAGGTTGGGCTTGCCGAGCGGCACCGGGCCTGGCCGGCCGAGCTGTCCGGCGGGCAGGCGCAGCGGGTGGCCGTCGCGCGGGCCCTGGTCCGCGAACCGGACCTGCTGCTGCTCGACGAACCGTTCGGGGCCCTGGACGCGCTCACCCGGCTGCGGATGCAGGTGCTGCTGCGCCGGCTGCGCGCCGAGCACGGTTTCGCCGCCCTGCTTGTCACCCACGACGTGGAGGAGGCGCTGCTGCTCGCCGACCGGATCCTGCTCCTCGACGACGGCCGCATCGCCGCGGAGTTGCCCGTCGACCTCGGCCCCACCCGTACGCCTGACGACCCGGGCTTCGGCGCGCTGCGCCGCCACCTGCTCGACCGACTCGGCGTTCCCACCACCTGAACGAGCGGAGACCCGATGACCCGCTGGACGCCCGACCCCACCTTCTACCCGTCGCCCAGCGAGGCGGCGACCGCGCCGGCGGAGAAGCTCGCCTACGTGGCGGCCTTCGACCGCAGCGCCAGCCGTCCGGACGCCATAGCGGTGCTGGACACCGACCCCGACTCCCCCGACTACGGCCGGGTCGTCGGCTGGACCGACCTGCCGCACCTGGGCGACGAGGTGCACCACTTCGGGTGGAACGCGTGCAGCAGCGCGCTCTGCCCGACCGCCCCGCACCCGCACGTCGAGCGGCGCTACCTGATCGTGCCCGGCCTGCGCTCGTCGCGCATCCACGTGCTCGACACCCAGCCCGACCCGCGCCAACCGCAGGTCGTCAAGGTGATCGGGCCGGAGGAGCTGTCGAAGCGGGCCGGCTACTCCCGGCCGCACACCGTGCACTGCGGCCCGGACGGCATCTACCTGTCCGCCCTGGGCGGCGCGGACGGCGCCGAGGGCCCGGGTGGCATCGCCATCCTGGACCACACCACGTTCGACGTCCGCGGGGCGTGGGAGGCCGACCGGGGCCCGCAGTTCCTGGCGTACGACGTGTGGTGGCACCTCACCCAGGACGTGCTGGTCACCAGCGAGTGGGGCACCCCGTCGATGATCGAGGACGGGATCATCGGCGAGCTGCTGCTGGGCCGACGCTACGGCCATGCCATCCACTTCTGGGACCTCGCGAAACGTCGGCACGTGCAGCGGGTCGACCTGGGTGATCAGTACCAGATGCCGCTGGAGCTGCGCCCGGCGCACGATCCGCGCAAGTCGTACGGGTTCGTCGGGGTGGTGATCAGCGTCGAGGACCTGTCCGCCTCGATCTGGCTGTGGCACCGCGACGGGGACGCCTGGGCGGTCACCAAGGTGATCGACATCCCGGCCGAGCCGGCCGACCCGGCGGATCTGCCGGACCTGCTCAAGCCGTTCGGCGCGGTGCCGCCGCTGGTGACCGACATCGACCTGTCGGTGGACGACCGGTTCCTCTACGTCTCCTGCTGGGGCACCGGTGAGCTGCGCCAGTACGACGTCAGCGACCCGCTGCACCCGGTGCAGACCGGTTCGGTGCACCTCGGCGGGATCGTCCGCCGCACAGCGCACCCGTCCGCACCGGACGAGGCCCTCGCGGGTGGTCCGCAGATGGTCGAGGTGAGCAGGGATGGGCGGCGGGTCTACGTCAGCAACTCCCTCTACGGCGCGTGGGACGACCAGTTCTATCCGGACGGCGTGGGCGCCTGGCTGGCGAAGCTCGACGTCGACGTGGACGCCGGCGGCCTCACGCCGGACGAGAGGTTCTTCCCGCACGGTGAGGAGTTCCGGGGCCGGCGGGTGCACCAGACCCGCCTGCAGGGCGGGGACGCGTCCTCCGACTCGTACTGCTTCCCGTGACCGTCGGGACCCTCGCCACGCTCGCGGCGCTCGGCGCGTTCCACGGCCTGAACCCGGCGATGGGCTGGCTGTTCGCGGTGGCCCGGGGCCTGCAGGAACGCGACCGGGCGGCGCTGCTGCGCGCGCTGCCACCGATCGCGGCGGGGCACCTGGCGTCGGTGGCGATCGTCGCCGCCCTGGTCACCGCGACCAGGTCGGTGACGGCGAGCACCGCCCTGGCGGTGGTCGGCGGCGTGCTGCTGGTCGGCTTCGGGTTGTGGCGGCTGCTCTCCGAGCGGCACTTCCGCTGGGCGGGGATGCGGCTGTCCTCGGCACAGCTCGTTGGCTGGTCGTTCCTCATGTCGTCGGCGCACGGCGCGGGGCTGATGCTGCTGCCGGTGCTGGTCGCCGAGCCGGTGCCCGGAGGTCACTCCGGGCACCTGGCCGCCGCGCCGGTCGGTGCGCTGACCGGGTTGGCGGCGGCGGGCGTGCACACCGTGGCGATGCTGGGCACCGCGTTCGTCGTGGCGATGCTTGTCTACCAGGTGCTCGGGGTCGGGGTGCTGCGTCGGGCCTGGTTCAACGTCGATCGGCTCTGGGCCGGGGTGCTGGTGGCCGCGGGGCTGGTGACGCTGATCCGGGCGTGACCGTCCATCGTGGAAACGTGTGATGTGTGATCTCATGTCGCCATGGTCACTCCGACTCCGCTCATGCAGCTCGTGGCCGGCGTGTGGGGGTTCAAGACCCTCGCGGCCGGCGTCGACCTCGGTCTGTTCACCCGGCTAGCCGGCGGGCGGACGATGACAGTCGAGCAGGCCTCCGCCGAGTTCGGGCTGCCCGACCGGCCGGCGGACCTGCTGCTCGCCGCGTGCGCCTCGCTCGGCCTGCTCGAGAAGGCCGGCGACGGCTACCGCAACACCGAGTTGGCCGAGCAGTTCCTGGTCGAGGGCCGCCCCTACTACTTCGGCGCCCAGATCCGCTACTCCGACCTGCGCACCTACCTGCCGTGGCACCGGATCGGCGACGCGCTGCGCACGGATCGACCGTTGACCTGGGACCCCGAGTCGCAGCAGTCCATGTTCGACACCGAGGACCCGTTGATGCTGGCGCAGTTCTGGGACGCCATGTATTCGACGTCCAGCTTCACGGCGAGCGCGCTCGCCGACGCGTACGACTTCTCCGCGTACCGTCGGCTGCTCGACGTGGGTGGCGGGGCCGGCGCGTTCCCGATCGAGTTCTGCCGCCGCCTACCCGAGCTGCGCGCGACGGTCCTGGACCTGCCGCACGTGTGCGTGCGGGCGCGGGAGCGGATCGCGGAGGCGCGTCTGACCGATCGGATCGACGCGGTGCCCGGCGACTTCCTCGCCGATCCCGCGTTGCCGGACGGGCACGACGTCATCCTGCTCAGCATGATCCTGCACGACTGGGACGAGCCGACGAACCGGGCGCTGTTGGCGAGGTGTCATGAGGCGCTGCCGTCCGGCGGGGCGATAGTCGTCTGCGAGCTGCTGCTCAACGACGAGCGCACCGGGCCACCGGAGGCGGCCCTGATGGGCATGAACATGCTTGTCGAGACCGAGGGGGGCCGGAACTACTCGGCCGCCGAGTACGGCGCGTGGCTCACCGACGCGGGTTTCGTCGACGTCCGTACCGTGCCGTTCGACGCCCCCGGCGCGAACGGCGCGGTGGTGGCCCGCCGGCCGTGAAACGCCGACGGCACCCGACCCGGGAAGGGGTCGGGTGCCGCAGCGTCATCGTGACGCTGGCGTCCGATCGGCTACCGGTACTCGTCAGGCGCGAGCCTTGGCCGGCTGCTTCATGAAGTCCATGATCGCCTTGTTGACCTCGTCGGCGTGCGTCCACGGAATGCCGTGCGGCGCGCCCTTGAGCGTGATCAGATTGGCGGTCGGCATCATCGGCCCGAGCCGCTGACCGGTCACCGGGTAGGGCAGCACGTTGTCCTTGTCGCCCTGCATGATCAGGATCGGCACGTCGATCTTCGGCAGGTCGGGGCGGAAGTCCTCCTGCCAGGCGCTCACGCTGTCGTGGGTGGCCCTGGCGGAGGCCATCGCGCCGATCTGCCAGTGCCCCCGGTAGGCATCCTCGCTGACCGACTTGCCCTTGTTCTCGCTGTAGTTGAAGAACGCGTCGCAGAACGACGTCAGGTAGGCGTAGCGGTCCTTGATGATGGCCTGCTGGAATCCCTTGAAGAGGCTCGTGTCGACGCCCTCCGGGTTGTCCTTCGCCTTGGCCAGCATGGGTTGCAGCGGGCTGAGCAGCACACCGCGACTCACTCGCTGGGAGCCGTAGTTGGCCAGGTAGCGGACCACCTCGCCGGTGCCCATCGAGTGACCCACGAGGGTCGCGTCGTGAAGGTCCAGCTCGGTCATCAGCACGTCCAGGTCTGCCGCGAACGTGTTGTAGTCGTACCCGAACGCCGGCTGGGCGGAGTTGCCGTAGCCGCGTCGATCGTAGGTGATCGTCCGGTATCCGGCGTTGAGCAGGGCGTTTGTCGCCTTCTCGAAGGTCGCCCCGTTGAACGGGAAGCCTGCGATCAACACGACCGGCTGACCGGATCCGTGGTCCTCGTAGTACAGGTCGATGGGTGCGGAGTTTTCCGTCCCCACGGTGATGAAAGGCATGTTTTTCTCCTGCTCCGGTGTGGGCTCTCGGACGCCCCGCGCTTTCCCGTCGGGTCGCCGGATATGCGGCCGGCCACCGTCGCCCAGGTCAGGCCAGATGCCACGCACAGGGGTGTTCCGATCGGCACGTCCGTCAGCGGGTGAGGCCGTCAGGCGTTTCGCAGCGGTCGGAACGACGCCCGCAGCTCGGCGGAGAAGAGTTCCGGCTCCTCCCATGCCGCGAAGTGCCCGCCGCGGTCGGCCTCGTTGAAGTACGCGATGCCGGGGTACACCGCCTCGGCCCAGCTACGCGGAGCGGCCCAGATCTCGCCCGGGAACGTGGTGAAGCCAACCGGAACCGTGACCGGCGGCGGAGTCTGACCGGCCGCCTGGGCCGCTGCTTGAAACCGCCCCTGCTCCCAGTACCACCGGGCGGACGAAGCACCGGTGCCGGTCAACCAGTACAGCGTGATGTTGTCGAGGATGCTGTCCCGGGTGAGACCGCCGACGGACTCACCGTCGAGGAACGCGCGGGAGATCTTGTAGTAGCTGTCCGTGTCGTGGTCGAGCATCCAGGCCGCCATCCCGACAGGCGAGTCCAGCAGCGAATAGCCGATCGTCTGCGGCCTGGTGGACTGCTCCAGGAAGTAGCCGAAACCGTCCATCGAGAACAGCTTGAGCGCGTCGAGCGCGGCGCGTTCCTGCTCAGAATTTGCCGGCAGCTGATCCTTGATCGCGCTCGCCCCGGCGAGCAGATTCACGTGAATGCCGACAAGCCCTTCGGGTCCTTGGCGCCCCATGGCGTCCGTGACGGCGGCGCCGACGTCGCCACCCTGTGCGACGTAGCGCGAATACCCGAGGCGGTCCATGAGTTTCGCCCACGCCTGTGCCATCCGCGCCGAATTCCAGCCAGGCTCGGTCGGCTCGCCGGAGAAGCCGTAGCCGGGCAAGGAGGGCAACACCAGGTGGAACGCGTCCTCGGGGGTGCCGCCGTGCGCCGTCGGGTCGGTCAGCGGACCGACGGCCCCGAGCAGCTCGACGACCGAGCCCGGCCAGCCGTGCGTCATGATCAGTGGCAAGGCGCTCTCGTGCTGCGACCGCACGTGGATGAAGTGAATCTCGACGCCGTCGATGTTCGTCGTGTACTGCGGCAGCGAATTCACCTTCGTCTCGCACGCACGCCAGTCGTAGTCGGTCATCCAGTAGCGGGCCAACTCCTGGACCGTCGCCAGCTGCACCCCCTGCGAGCGATCGGTGACCAATTCGCGAGTGGGCCAGCGGGCAGCCGCAATCCGGCGACGTAGGTCGGCGATGGCGTCCTCCGGTGTGTCCAGCCGGAAGGGACGGATTTCGTTGTCGTTGGCCATCTTCCCCACCTCGCCACGTCGAGTCGGCCAGCGCCGACGCACCGACAGTGCCGGCACTCGCCCAGTCTCACAGCGGGCCGGCACCACCCGGGCGGAAACGCGATTCGTCGACGCGCCTCCGCGTCAAACCCGCGGGACGATCAACCGGTGAGCCAACCGGACGAAGTCGACGACAACTGGCTGAATGGCTGAGGGCGACACTTGAGGCGCGGCTACGCCGATGCGACTCCGGCGGGCGATTCCGTGACTGACGTGAAGGCGGAACGTGGACCGGTCGACTCGCGCAGCAGGCCGGGCAGGTCGCCAAGGGTAGCGATCGCACGTCCGCCCCAGCCTGGGTCGGTGTCGTTGTGCTCGGTGGTACGAAGCACTGTCATACCGACTGCCGCCGCGCCGGCCAGTTCGCCGTCTGCGCCGTCACCGACGAAGACGCATTCTGGCGGCGCGACGCCCAACCGCTCAGCGGCGATGCGATAGATCGCGGGGTCGGGCTTGGCCAGTCCGACTTCGCAGGAGAAGACCGCGACGTCGAAGCGGCGGGCAAGCCGGCTGTCCGGCCATGCCTCGGCGGTCTCCGAGGTGGCGTTGCTGATCAGGGCCAACGGATGCCCGTCGTCGCGCAGCGCGTCCAGCACGTCCAACGTGGCGGTCGAGACAGTGCCCAGCACCCGGCGCGCGAGGGCTCGCCGATGTCCACCGGCCCGTGTCACCTGTTCGTCGGTTGGCGTGCCGCCGAGGCGACCGGCGAGAATGCGGACGGTCTCCTCCACGTCCCACCGGACCAGCCGGTCGCGCCAGGTGGCGTGGTACGCAGCGACCAGCGCGGCCGGCGCCACCCCGACCACGAGCGCCATCTCACCAACTACCCGGTCACGTTCGTCGTCGGCACCGTGGACGAGAGTGTGGAATAGGTCGAAGATCAGTGGCCGAGACATGCGCGCATCCTATTGAGATCGCCACCGCTGACACCTTCGGACGTCGTCGGTAACCCGCTACTCTGCCCTGGCAGCCCGAGGGGCGCGACAGGACGGGTGATTCTTCGCCGATTGCCACGGCTGGGCTGAGAAGCGCAGCTCGGTCAAGTTCACCACCCCCTGTTCGGAGCGCAGCCACTACGGTGACCGGATGCCGATCAGTCGACGCCGATTCCTCCAGTTGGTGGCCGCCGCTGGCGGCGTCACCGCGCTCGGCGTGGGCGGCATCGCCCTGGTGGACGCCGAGGTGCTGCCCGGCCGGTCGGTGCTCGACCACGCGCTGGGCCGCTGCGACGCCGCACCGCCGACCGCGCCGCAGGGCACGCCCCAGCCGCCGGTCATCGGCAGCTTCCGCTCGACGGCACGCCGCCGGGAGGTCGGCTTCGCCACCTCCTACCCACCCGGGTACGCCCCGGGCGCGCGGCTGCCCGTCTGCCTGGCCCTGCACGGGTACGGGGCCGACGCCCGCTCCGCCGTCACCGCCGCCCGGTATCCGGAGTTCCTGGCCGGCGCGCTCGCGGCAGGGGTGCCCCCGTTCGCGCTGGCCGCACCGGACGGCGGCGACGGCTACTGGCATCCGCACGCCACGGACGACCCGCTCGGCATGCTCGTCGACGAGTTCCTGCCGCTGCTGGCCGGGCGCGGCCTGCGCACCGACCGGGTCGCGGTGGCCGGCTGGTCGATGGGCGGGTACGGCGCGCTGCTCGCCGCGCTGACCCATCCGGACCGGTTCCGGGCGGTGGTGGCCACCTCACCGGCGATCTTCCGCTCGTACGCCGACGCGGAGGGGGTCAACGCCGGCGCGTTCGACGATCCCGACGAGTGGGCCCGGTACGACGTGACGGCCCGCGCCGCGCAGTTCGCCGGCCTGCCGGTGCGGATCGCGATCGGCGCGGCCGACCCGTTCGCGGACGCGGTCCAGACACTGCGGGACCGGCTGCCCGACCCGGGGGTCGTGACGATCGGCGTGGGCTGCCACGACGCCGACTACTGGGCGTCGGTCGCGCCGGCGCAGGTGCGGGCGATCGGCGCGGCACTGGCCGGCTGACCCGTAGCCGAAGCAGTGCCGACGGACGCCCGCACCTGCGCCGGGGCGACGGCCCGGCGCGCGTCCGTCAACGAATGAGGCCGACGAGCGTCGCCAGTCGCGCCACGCCGGCCGGTGCCGGCTGCGCACGGGCGACATCGGCGATGAGAGTACGCGCCAACGGCCGGCACCGGACCTCAGCGGGCGCGACACTGTCCGCGTCGACCAGGGCGCGTGCCGCCCCGCGCAGGTCACCGATCTGGAGGTACGCCCGAGCGGCGTCGAGCAGGTAGGCGCCCCGATGCTCGGCCGGCAACCGCCGCCACCCGTCCCGCCGAACGACCCTCACATGCCGGTGCACCGCCTCGTCGGCGTCACCCCGTAGCGCCGCCACCAGCACCCGCGCCAACTCGACGGCGACCGGCCCGAAGCTGGTGCGGTGCTGATCGTCGTACCCCCGAAGGTGTGCGGCGACGCCCGCGGCCCGGTCGGCCAGCTCGTCGGCGCGGCGGTGCTCGCCGCAGCCGGCGGCGGCCAGGGCGGCCTGGACCAGCAGCGTCCCACCCACCGCCCACTCCCCCGGCGACCGCTGCGGCCGGACGCGGTTCGCGGCGGCGAGCGTCGCGGCCAGGGCGAAACGGTCGCGGCCCGACGCGCGCAGCGCCTGCCCGACCGACACGGCAGCCGTCGCCGCGAGCGCCGGATCGTCACCGGCGGCGGCCATCGCCCGGTCGGCGGCCAGCCAGGCCAGGTCGGCCTCGCCGAGCTTGACCAGCAAGGCGGAGGTGATCCGGTACGTCTGCACCCCCACCTCCGGTGACCGCGCGCCCTGCACGACGTCGAGCAGGCTCGGCAACACCCGCACCAACTGCGCGTAGTGCGCGTGCTGGTAGGTCAACCAGGCGTACCCGACCTGCCTCCTCGCCTTTTCCGTCGTCTGCGGTGCGGCCTCCGGGGCGTCGTAGCGGGCGAGAGCGGCTCGGATGTCGTCCACCCCTTCGAGAGCGCCGACCGGCGTCCTCTGCGGCTGCTGGCCGAGCAGCACCTCCGGGTCGACCCGCAGCACATCGGCCAACTCCTGGATCACCGAGTACCGGTCCAGGGCCCGCACTCCCCGCTCGACCTTGTCGACCCAGCTCTTCGACCTGCGGAGACGATCGGCGAGCTGCTGCTGGGTCATCGACCGCCGCACCCGCCAGCGGGCGACCCGGCGGCCGATCGGCAGGTCATCGCTTGTCACGCCGCCACCGCCGGTCCGGGACCGCACGAGTCGTGTCTTCCACGGGTACGCGGTCCGCCTCGGCCTGGGCCAGGAGGCGCTGCTTGGCAGCCTCCCGCTCGGCTGCCTCGGCCTGCTCACCCTTGCTCGCCGTCTCGTCGCCCTGCATTCCCACCTCCGTCAACCGGCGCACGACAAGCCCTGCTTCTGTGAAGCGAGCTTCGAACTCTGGCCGGACCGCCCATGTCCTGTCTGGACCACAGGACTTGCAGAACCAGGCTCCGCCGATTGGTAGTGACAACCTCACCGCGAGTCACGGACGAGTGGGGACGTCCTTGTTAGGGTGAGTCGTCCCCGATGCCGTCCCAAACCCCGGTGAGCAGGAAACGCGATGCCGAACGACCGTCTTCGCAACGGGATGCTCAAGAAGGGCCTGACCGCATCTGCGCTGGCCGAGAAGCTTGGTGTCGACCCGAAGACCGTCGAGCGGTGGGTGACGCAGACCCGCAACCCGTACCCGCGCTATCGCCACTCCATCGCCGAGCTGCTGAACGAGAGTGAGTCGTACCTCTGGCCGGACGCGCTTCCGACGCAGCGAGCCGTACAGATCAGCCAGTCGGAGCTAGTCCACGTGTACCCGCGCCGCGGAGCCGTTCCTACCGACCTCTGGCAGCATCTCTTGGAGCAGGCCACCCGACAGGTCGGCGTCCTGGTCTACGGAGGGTTGTTCCTCCCGGAGTTCAACCACCGCTGGATCCCGACGCTTCGCGAGAAGGCGTTGGCCGGGGCGCAGGTGGAGTTGCTGTTCGGCGACCCGGACGGCGAGCACATCACCGAGCGTGGAGACGCCGAGGGCATTGGCCCAGCCATGTCCAACAAGATCCTGAACGCGTTGGCCTTCTATAAAGAGCTTCGGGACCTGGACAACGTCGGGATCTACTACCACGACACCATCCTCTACAACTCCATCTACCGCTTCGACGACGAGATGCTGGTCAACACCCACCTCTACGGCACGCCGGCCGCTTACGCGCCGATGCTGCACCTGCGACGGCTTGGAGGTGGGGACCTGTTCGACAGCTACGTCGCCAGCTTCAACCGAGTACTCGGCAAGAAGCGTGCCGTCTGGCCCGAGCACTGAGTCGCCAACCGAGAAAGGCTGAGGGCATGGCCCGGATCGAGCACTTCAACAACGCGAACGCCCCGAAGCCGAACAGCATCGTTGTAGCCGTGACCGTCTTCGTTCAGGACGAGCAGGGGCGAGTGCTGCTCATCCAGCGGACCGACAACGGCCTGTGGGCACTGCCGGGCGGTGCTCAGGACTTCGGCGAGTTCATTGCCGAGACAGCCGTTCGGGAGACGCGCGAGGAGACCGGCATTGAGGTCGAGGTGACCGAGATCGTGGGGATCTACTCCGACCCCAGGCACGTGGTGGAGTACAGCGACGGCGAGGTCCGTCAGCAGTTCTCAATCTGCTTCCGCGCCCAGTACCTCTCGGGCGACCCCAAGACCAGCGACGAGTCCTCGTCCGTGGTCTGGATGGCCCGCGACCAACTGGACCAGCTTCCAATCCACCCGTCGATGCGGCTCAGGGTCGACCATGGACTTCAGCGGCGTCCTGCCCCCTACATCGGCTGAGCTGACAGGCGATGCTGAGTCCTGCTTATGGCATATCGGAGCATCGGCTCAGCTCTCTCCCAGAACCGTGTCACGACGTCGTCCGGCCCATAGCGCTGCCGGATCTCCGTCAGCCTCTCATCGACGGTGAGGTCTTGGCCGTCCGGCCCAGTCGTCATGTCCACGTACCAGAGCGCATCCGAAGTCGCCGTTTCCTCGCGCGGGAACTCGTTGGCCAACGCCTGTCCCAGACCCCGCTCGTCTGCTTCGTGGACAGCGCAGGAGTGGTAGGCAACCAGAGCCGCGATCCGATCTGAAAAGCCATGCCTCCGAAGCCATCGTGCGCCGTCCAGTGCGTGGAAGCCTGTATCTGCGATATCTGGGGCGTACCCGATGTCGTGCAGCCACGCAGCAGCCGTCAGCACGTCCGCGTCGTCTCCGACCAGGCACGCAAGCTGCTCCGCCTTGGCTGCCACTGCCTGCACGTGCAGCCAGCGGCGGGGTAGGACATTCCGCAGATGGCGCTGCGAGGTTGCCGCAGCTAGCTCGGACGAGGGGCCCACTCGCGAATTCTAGAGCCTCGGCCCACCTGAAACCTGCCCGCTAGCGTCCCCAAGGTGACCTGGACGGGTCCCTCGCCAGTCTTGACGGCGTCACGTTGTCGAGGCAGGAGTTGGAGGACATCGCCCTTCTTCACCCGCCGAGAGGCCGAGCAGCGTCTTCCCGCCAACGTCGCCACAAGCATCCGTGCGGCGGCGAGGGCCCGTGACCAACAGGCGCCGGCGGCTCAACAGTGCCGCCGGACCGGGTTCGCGGGCCAGACAGTGTCAGAGGTCGCGAGTAGCTTGTCTCCGACGCGGACCACGTGACGGAGGAGGGCCGAGGATGCACCTGCCGGTCAGGCGAGTCGAGCGCACCGAGACGCCTGTCATGTTCATCGAGGCAAGAGACGGGTCCGACGAGATCGGGCCGGCCTGGGACCAGCTGGAGACGGTGCTGGGGTCGATGCGCGGACGCACATTCCTCGGCGTGTTCGACGACACCGGCATCTACCGCTGCTGCGTACAGATCCGGGCCGGTGACGCCCCCGACCACCTCGGCCTACGAACGGGCGTCGTTCCGGGCGGCCGATACCTGAGCGCGACCGTGCGTGGCCCGCAACCCGCCGCCTATGCCCTGCTCACGCCGACCTTCGAACAGTTGCAGCGCACGGCCGACCGAGACGACACGCGCCCGTGCATCGAGTACTACCGCCGCCACGACCGGATCGATGTGCTGATGCCCCTGCGAGACGGAGACTGACCGCTCCTCCACTCCACAATCGCCTACCGTGCACCGGTGCATAACGCTTCCGTCTCGGACGGCCTGGCGGAGTTGGCCGGCGTGCGGCCCGGTGGTGCCGAGGCGGCTGCTGCCTGGCTAGGTATCCACAGCTGGGTCGTGGACGGCGGCCCCTAGATCGTTGCCGGTAATTCTGGGCAGGTCATCAATGGTCGTAGGCGATCAAGGAGCGTTCGACGGGTGCGTCGATGGTCCAGTTGTGCCAGATCGCGGCCTCAGCAGTGGACCTCCCGGAGCATCACGCATACTCCTGTTCCAGGATGGCCAGGTCGCGGTCGGCGAACTGCACGTGCGCCCACTGGTCGCTGAAGATGACTTGCAGGCACTTGACCGCCGTACGTTCGGCGGGCGGCGGGCAGCCGATCGCGGTGTTCGGCCCCCGCACGCGGTCCAGCTCCTCCTGCGTGACCTGCGCCAGATATGCGCGCAGATCGGCGATCCGCTCGGCGCGCACGGCGAGGATTTCGCCGAGGGTGGGCGCGGCCGACTCGTCGATGCCGAACTCGGTGCCGTTGGTGGTGAACGATGCGGGTACGCCGATCGGATGGAACGGGTTCGGGCGAAGGGCCGCCGCGTGGCCATACCAGGCGTCCACGACGAAGATCGTGTGGCGCAGGGTTTGGGCGAGCGACCATTCGTCGTTCACTGATCTGTGGACGGCTTCCTCTGGCAGCACGCTTGCGCGTCGCAGCGTCGCTTGCCACAGCTCCTCGATGACATCCACCGCATCGCGCATCGTCTCGGGCGTGGTTGGCTGCAGTCGAAGCCGTTCGGGGTGCAGGCGATCCAGCTCAGCCTCGATCAATGGCATGATCTCCACGCCGTTGACGCGCAGGCCGTCGATCGCCCCGTCGATGTCGGCGTCCAACAGCAGCACGCCACGCATCCGGGCGCCGCTGAGATCCACCTCGCGGAAGGTTGCGCTGGCCATTGACAGGTCGACGAACTCCGCACCCTCGTAGTCGGGCTGCTGTACGAATCGCGTCATCGGCACAACGTAGGGGCCCGGTACGACAAGACCACCAAATCAAGATCCCAGCATTGGGCTGCCCGGAGGTTTCCGGACAGGGGTTCCATTCGGGACCATTGACCGGGAGCGGAGGAGATAGTAGTGGCACCGGGTGAAGAGGAGAAATACCGGTGAACGATCTAGCGGCCGCGAAGCATGTCGGCGAGGCCTGCGGGATAGAGCGGGCTGCCTGCGGTGAAGCTGCTCAAGGAACGCCACACGACTTTCGTGCCCGGCTCGTCGAGTATCTCGCCGACCGTGTCCCGCTCGTAGAGCGACTGGTCGGTGAGCCGGCAGTCGTAGACGAAGACGATCTCATGCCCGTCGCGGTCGAACGCGTGAAAGAGGTTTTCCAGAACGCCCAGCAGGCGTACGTCGAGGAGTTCGACGTCGAGTTCCTCGCGCAGTTCGCGACGTACGGCGGCCTCGGCTGTCTCGCCGAATTCGATCCCGCCGCCCAGGGGACGGTAGAAGGTTTCGTCCTTCGCGGAGTCGTGGCTCTCGAACACGAGCAGGTCCTCACCACGACGTGGCACGGCAAGGGCGACCGGGCGGATCGACGACATCAGTCGAGGCTAGTGCCTAGATCTGTGTTCTTGCCTGCTCGATCTGCCGCACGATGGCATGGGCGCCGTGGGCCTGGGCGATGGCGTTCGCCTCGTCGAGTGTCGCGAGCGCGTCCGCATGGCGGTCCTGGGCAGCGGCGATGTAGGCCAGGCCGACCATGTTCGCGGCCACGCCCGGCAGCGCCCCCACCTCACGGCGCAGCCGTGACGACTCCTCCAGCCGCTCGCGCGCTTCGTCCAGTCGGCCGGCCGTGTGCGCCGCGATGCCCAGGTGTCGCAGTGCCTCGGCCTGAGTGGGCTTGTCGCCGACCTGCGCCGCCATCCGGTGGGACCGTGCCAGGTACGGAACCGCGGTCTCGTTGTCGCGCCGGATCACCTGATGCAGGCAGCCGATCCAGAACAGCGCCTCGGCCTGGCCGCGCGTGTCGCCCAGCGCCTGGTACAGCGCGATCGCACGCTCAAACAACCGCAGTTCAGCCGGGTCTTCGACGGGTGACGAGCCGATGACGGCGCGTTCGTTGAGGAATCGCGCGTGCAGGATCCGCCCCCGGGCCAGCGCGGCGTCGGCCTCCACCGCGTCCAGGTCCCGTTCGGCGTCGACCAGCACGCCAGCATCGCCGCTGAACACGGCGTGTTCATAGAGGACCCTGGCCCGTTCGATGCGATCTTCGGTGCTCATCGCCGCCCCCGTCCCGGCATCGCCACTGCGTGCCGGGTAAGCAGTTTAGTGCTGCGCCCGTTCGCCGCATGGGTGGCGGCCGCCGGTCGGCGTCCGGCGGCCGCCCCCACAACCGGTCAGCTGGCGTACACCTCCAGTGCCGCCAGTTGCCCGGCCGGCCAGCCGGTGTTACCGGTCACGGTGACCCGCACGTAGCGCGTCTGCGCGGCGCCGAACGTCAGCGCCACCTGGTTGCCCGTCGACGGGTTGAAGGTCCGCGCCGCCGAGGAGACAAGGGTGCCGAAGCTGCTCCCATCAGCGCTGCCCGTCACGGCGAGGGTCTGCGTGCGGGTCGCCCAAGCCGACGACGGCGGCAGCTTCAGCACCACCCGCCCGACCGTGCGCGTCGCACCCAGGTCGACCTGGACCCACTGCGGGAACGCGTTGTTGGCGCTCTCCCAGTAGCTGTTCGCGTCGCCGTCGACCACGCTGCCCGACCCGTAGCTCTGGACGTGGCTGCTCTCGCTCGTGGATCGGCCGCGGGCGAGGTCGGAGTTGGCCGGGGGGTCGGTGGTGACGGTGACCGCGTTCGAGGCCGCCGAGGTGTTGCCGGCCGCGTCGCGGGCGGTGACGGTGAAGGTGTACGAGGTGGAGGCGCTGAGCCCGCTCACGGTCGCCGTGGTGCCCGTGACGGTGCTGACCACCGTGCCGCCCTGGCGCACCTGGTAGCCGGTCACGCCGTTGTCGTCGGTCGACGCCGTCCAGGCCAGGGACACGCTGCTCAACGTCCGGCCGGTCGACGTGAGGCCACTCGGGGCGGACGGCGGGTTGTCCGTGGTGCCGCTTGAGGCGTACACCTCGACCTGGGATAGCTGGCCCGCCGCCCAGCCGGTGTTGCCGGCGATGCTCAGCCGGATGTGGCGGGCCGTGGTGGTCGTCAGCGTGCGCGTGACGGTGTTGCCGGTGGCCGGGTCGAAGGCGAACGCGGAGGCCCCGGCGATTGTGGAGAAGGAGCTGCCGTCGACGCTGCCCTGCACGGTGATGGTCTGGGTACGCGCGCCCCAAGCGGCGGGCAGCCGCACCACGAGCTTGTTGACCGGGTGGCTGGCGCCGAGGTCGACCTGCCACCAGTGCGGGAACGAGCCGCCGCCGCTCTCCCAGTAGCTGCCGGCGTCGGAGTCCACCGCGTTCGAGGCGGCGAACGAGCCGTTCTGGCTGCTCGCGGAGGTGGACCTGCCGGCCGCGAGGTTTCCGGTGACCGGCGGCGGGGTGCCTACCATCGGCGGCGTCGGGCGGACGGCGGTGAGTGCGAGTTGGCCCTTGAGCATCCGGCCGCCGTCGCCGGTGATGCGCAGGTAGTAGTCGGAGGAGCAGGCCACGCCGTCCTCGTCGAGCGCCCGGATGTTCGCGCCGGCCGGGGTGGTGGCCTGCGTCTCGGACGTCTTGGCGATCTGGTTGCCCTCGTTGTACTCGTCGAACATGGACACGTACAGGCCCTGGGAGCCGAGCCGGACCATGTTGTAGATGTGCCGCCAGTAGAAGTCGCCGTGCTTGCGGTGCCCACCGGCGAGGTCGCCGGGCATCACGCAGGGCAGGTAGTCGATGCCGCGCGCCGCGCAGTCGGCCATGTCACCGATGTTGACGTTGTTGTAGTACGAGTCCAGCTCCTCCACGGTCCGGGCGCGGTAGACCATCCACGGCGAGATGGCGTGGAAGGCGTGGTAGACGTCGAGGAAGCCGGGGCGGGAGTCCTCGATGCCCTGCCGCCACCAGGTGGGCACGCCACCGATGACGTAGCAGCCCTGCGCCTTGAACCAGTTGATGACCTCCAGGCAGGGCCCGGGGGTGAAGGGTCGGCTCGACTCGCTGAAGCCGAACCCCCAGATGCAGACGACAGGCTTGCCGTTCTGGCGGGCGTACGCGCTGGACGCGGTGTGCGCCGACATCTTCGTCGTCCAGTCGGTCTTGATGTCGGTCTGCATGGTCAACCAGTCGGTGACGTCGTACATGATGTAGAACTTGCGGCCGTAGCGCTCGGCCGCCGAGCGGACCTTCTGCGTCATCGCGTCGCGGGTCGGCCCCTCGTCGCCCGTCGGGTTGAACCGTTGCAGCGCGGCGGTGTCGCAGCCGTACTCCTGCATCCAGCGGAAGTGGGTGTCCACCGTCTGCTGGTCGTACGAGGAGAAGAGGGTGGCCGGCGATCCGTTGCCGAGGTTGGGGTACGCGGTGGGATAGCTGCGCGTGTACTCGCGCATGTCCGGCCAGGACACGATCGTGGTGTTCGACGGCGACGGCGGCTGGAAGCGGTCGCGGCTCCAGTGCCACCAGCCGCCGATGGGCGCCGAGTCGCCGGGCGCGCTGAACCAGCCCTGGTAGCCGACAGTCACCTTGCCGACCACGTCCCCGACAGGGCTGGCGGCGCGCGCGGGGCTGGCGAGCAGTTTGGTGGTGGAGGTGGCGGCGAGGGCGGACCCCGCTAGCACGGACGTGACGAACCTGCGGCGGGAGACCGCCATGAGGACCACTCCTTCGGGACGGAAGGCATTGACGGCCATCGTGGCAGCAGTGGATGCTTCCCCGCAAGAGTGCGACTGATCGATGAAAATTTGAATCAGCGAGCCGGAAGCGGCCGCTTTCGCTGGGGGCGGAGGCCGTCCATGATCACCGTCAGGTAGCTCTCGGCGAGGGCGCGCGACGCCGACGCCGACCTCGCAATCGCATAGGTCAGTTCGTTGATCAGCACGGCGACGACCGTGGCGTCGATGTCGGTACGGATGGCACCGTCGTCGCGGGCCCGGCGGATCAGATCGAGCCCCACCCTGTCCAGAGCGGCTCGTTGCGCCGTCGTGGCGGGCAACTCCATCGCCCCGAGCCGCTCGCCCATGACCCAGTGGGCGGACTGGAACGCTATCGCCTCGACGAGGAAACCCCGAAGGGCCTGCTCGGCGCCTGGCTCGGACAGCGCATCTCGGCCTCGTTGAATGAGCGGTTCGAGCAACTCGGCCACGGCGGCGTCGACGAGCGCTTCCTTGCTGCCGAAGATGCGAACGACGGTAGCCGCCCCGACGCCGGCCCTGCGCGAAATCGCGTCGACGGTCAGGGCGGCGCCACCCTCGGCGAGGAGCGCCTTGGTCGCCTCCAGGACGAGGTGGTGGTTGCGGACGGCATCCGCCCGACGTCGGGTCACACCGTTCCCGGCAGGGGTTGACATCTGAAACGTCCGTTCCATATCGTGAAGTGGAACACGCATTTCACTTAGACTACGAACCCTCACCGGATGACGCAAGCCGCGCGCCCTACCCGCGTGCTCCTCGTCATGCCAGAAGGCAGGAGTCAATGAACCGGCGGATTCTGATCTCGGGGGCCAGCATCGCTGGACCGACGCTGGCGTACTGGCTGGCCAGGTACGGATTTACGCCGACGGTGGTCGAGCGTGCACCTCGACTGCGCGAGGGCGGCAACGGAGTTGACGTACGTGGACAGGCAGTTGAGGTCGCCGAGCGGATGGGGATCATGCCGCGGATCCGAGCGGCGGCAACCGACGTCACCGGCCTGTCGTTCGTGGACGCCGCCAACAGGAGTGTGGCCCGCATCGACATGCGGGCCATCCAACGGCGGGCCGCCAGCGCCGAGGTAGAGATCATGCGCGGTGACCTGGCCGCGATCCTCCACGAGGCGACGAGGGACGTCGAGTACGTCTTCGGTGATTCCATCCGCGCCATCGAGCAGGACGAGGACGGAGTGACAGTCGGCTTCGAGCACGGGCCGACCCGCCGCTTCGACCTGGTCATTGGCGCCGACGGCACGCATTCCACGGTGCGGCACCTGACCTTCGGCCCGGAAGCACAGTTCGTCAAGCACCTGGGCTACTACTTCGCCTTCGCCGAGGCGGACCCCGCCCTGGGTGAGCAGCGGTGGGTGACCCTCTACAACATGCCCGGCCGGGCCGCCTCGATCTACCGCTCCGGCACCCATGCCGGGGCGAAGGCGAACTTCATCTTCCGCAGCCGGCCGATCCCGTACGACCACCGCGACGTGGAGCAGCAGAAGCGCCTGTTGAGCGAGGCGTTCGCGGGCCTGCCATGGCTCGTACCGGACCTGCTGGCAGGCGCACTCGCCGATCCTGACTTCTACTTCGACGCGTTGAGCCAGGTAAGGATGGCGTCGTGGTCGTCGGGGCGGGTGGCCCTCGCCGGAGACGCCGCGCACTGTGCGTCACCGGCTGCGGGTGCCGGGGCGACGCTGTCTCTCGTCGGCGCGTATCGACTCGCGGGCGAGCTCTCGTCGGCTGCCGGGGATCACCGGATCGCCTTCCGCCGGTACGAGCAGGGCTACCGCACGACGGTTGAGCGAAGCCAGTCGAACCTCTTCATCGGCATGCTCGCGCCGAAGAGCCGCCGCGGCATCTGGGCTCGCAACACGATGGCCCGGCTGCCACTGCTCGCAGCGATGGCCCGAGTGGAACGCCGCCTGCAGCCCAGGATCCGGCCGCTGCCGGACTATGGGTCGGCCACGGGCTCGTTGCGGGCCTGACAACGGAGCTGATCCGCAGCGGGGCCGTCGGGGCCGGAGCCACACCGGCTCCGGCCCTCCTGTCGTACGCCCCGAAACGGCTACGGCGTCGGGTACTGCGCGACGAAGACCGGCTCGCCGACCTTCGTCATGTCGGCCGCGTCGCCGACGCCGTTGACCACGTGGTCGATCGTGCCGGCGCTGAGGTTGACGGTCATGATGTGGTGCAGTCGCACTCCCGGCGTGACAGGCGCCTCGAAGCCGTTCTCGGTGTGGATCGACGGGTTGTTCTGGTTGAAGACGTACACCCCGCCGCCGTAGAGGTCGTGGTGGCGGACCCGGTCGCCTACCTTGTATCCGGCGAAGCCCTCGACCGTGCCGTTCATCCAGTCGGCAGGCGTCGGCGGATCGTACGGCAGCTCGTTCTGGTAGAGGATCGTGGTGCCGTGCTCGCCGTTCCAGACGGTGTTGTACCGCTGGAAGTGCTCGACGAACAGGCCGGTGGCGGTCACGTGGTCGCCGTTGATGACAGCGCCGTAGCGGCCGGTGTTGGTGCGCCAGCGATCGGTGTCGCCGTTGACGCCCTCGGTGAAGCCCTCAACGCCGTGGTCGCCGCGCCACACCCAGGTGTGGTCGATGAGCACGTTGTCGCTGTTGACCTCCAGCGCCGTGTTGGTCCGGCCGATGTGCGGGCCACCGACGCGGAAGTACACGTCGGACAGCGTGGTCGGGTTGACCGGGCTGCTGTGACCGTGGCCGTGCTGACGGCCCACCCGCAGCAGGGCCGGCGACTCGACGGTGCCGGCGTCGATCGTGACACCGGCGACGATCACGCCGGGCACGTCGGCGACGTCCAGCGGGACCGCGCCGTTCACCGCGGTGAGGGTGGCGTGGCCGATGCCGAGCACCACCGTGTCGGCCCGTCGGATCTCGATGCTGCGGGCGATGTCGTAGACGCCGGGGGTGAGCAGCAGGTTCTTGCCGCGCGCCAGTTGACTGTTGATCAGCCGTACCGGGTCGGACGGCTTCGCGACGAAGAAGTCGTCGATCCCGATGGACCGCCCGGGGGTCAGGCCGTCGGCCCACGAGACGCCCCGACTGTCGCGCTGCGCCGCCGGCACCCGCACGTTGTAGCGGCCCTTGCCGTCCACGTACAGGTAGGGCTTCTCCCGGCTCAGCGGGGTGGCGTCGAGCGTGGTGTACGGCGGGTCCGGGAACGTGGCGTCGTCAGGTGCGCCCTCGACGCCCGCGAAGACCTGGTTCCACACGGCGTTAGACCACCCGGCGACCTCGCTGTTGCGGGTGAGCCACTGCTGCTGGGAGCCGTTGGTGGTGGCCGGCAGCCGCGAGTCGGCGATGAAACCGCCGCTGGCGTACTGCGGGCCGGCCGTGCAGTAGTCCATCAGGGACAGACCGCCACCGGCGATGTTCAGTCGGCGCATCGAGACCGCCTGGGACACCGCCCAGAAGTTCGCCGTCGCCCGGCAGCCGTCCTGCCCGGCGCCGTCGACGGTGAGCGAGAGATTGGACAGGGTGCGCCAGAAGTTGACGAGCGCGAGGCAGTTGCCGGTGCCACCGTCGGCCAGGCAGCGGTTGTAGACCTCCAGCTTGCCGTTCACGGCGACGTCGGTGGGCGAGCCGCCCAGGCCAGCGACCTCGGTGTAGTAGCCGACCTTGGCCTGCAACGGCTGCTCGGCGGTGCCGTACGCGCCCGGCTTGAACAGGTAGGCGTGCCGCTCGGTGCCCATCTCGTTGTCGACCTGCCGAGCGTGCGCGGCGTCGAGGGTCTGCTGGATCTCGCCTACCGGCATGGTCGGGTCGAAGATCGTCACGTTCGGCCCGAAGTCGGGTGCGCCGTGCGTGGGGCGGCCGGCGGTGGCGGCGGTGCCGCTCGTCGCGAGGGCGGTGGTGACCAGAAGAGCGAGGATCAGGGTACGTCGGGACGGGGTTGTCATGTGGTTCGTCCTCTCCGCTGACCGGGCGTGCTCCCGGCGCAGCTGGGGGCGGTGAGAGCGCTCTCTGATGTTTCTACCCGGTTCTCCGGCCCCACGCCATGTCGTCACGGGCGGCGGATTGGACATCTTCGCCTACCTCGTCGTGAGGTCAGGCCCGGCGCCCGCCCGTCCTGAGCGCGAACCAGCCAGCGGTGAGGACGACGAGCAGCATCACCACATTGTGGGCGTACTTGGCGCCGACCGAGACCTCGCCCAGCAGGGGAAAGTAGGTGAAGGCCAACAGGCCGTTGGCCACCAGGAACGCGAGCGCGACTGCCGCTGCGTGCCGGATCCCCCATCCCGGACGGCGTGCCGACCACCAGACAAAGGCAGCCGCGAGGGCGGTCACGACGACGCCCTGCGCTAATCCCGCCCAGGTCTCGGCCACGAGCGCTCGTGCCACGGCGAGGACCAGCGCGATCGTGAAGGTCACCGCGATGGTCGGCGCCCGGCGACCGCGTCGCACCTCCGGCGCGGGTCGCTGACGGTGGCGCCGGCCGACCAGGGCAGCCAGCCCTCCGCAGCCGACAACCAGTCCGACCGACACCACCAACTGGGTCTGCGACGCCGCGTGCGACCCGGGCTGGAACATGATGAGGGTCGCAGCCGCGAGGTAGGCAAGTCCGGCGATGATCAAGCCACGGCGCCCAAGCCAGGGCGCGCGGGCGCGGTCGCGACGCCATGCCTCGGCGAGGGCGACTGGCGCGCCGAAGCTGAAGATTACGTGGCCCACGAGAAAGTTCAGAGTGTTGGAGGCGTTGATTCCCAGAGGTTGAACAAGGGTGGCCTTCCAGCTCTCTTCCCAGCCGTCGTATCCCTCGTAGTCGTCGCTGAACATGGATTGGTCGATAATGCAGGCCTGAGTGAGGCCGAGGGCGAGGAAGAGCAACAACAGCGACGGCCAGCCCCAACCCGCTCGCCGGGCAACCTCTCGTGCGAGCAGCGCCGGGGCACCGTAGAGCGCGGAGAAGTAGACGACAGAGAACGCGGCCGGGCCCAGATGCCCAGTACTATCGCCGTACGCCGCCAACAACTCCGCGCTCACCGCGCTGAGCGCCACCATCGCGGTGACCTGTACCGGTATGAGCAGGTCACGCCGCCCTGCGAGGCTGGGTGTATCCACTCCCCGATCGTCGCGTCTCGGCCGGTCAGCCACATCTGCCGCACGTCTACCCCGACGTGACTTTAGTTCACCCCCGACGCCGACTTACGTCCCAGGGCAGCCAGCACCTCCCGCGTAGAAACGCCCGAACATGTCAGACCATCGGATGCTGATAGCGGCGGGACAGGGACAGGAGATCCGGCTCACCGAACATCTCCACCATTGCCGCGAAGCGGTCAACCTTGTCGTCACCAAACCGCCGCACGCTGGCAGCGTAGGAACTCGCCGTCACAAACGTTGGCGGCGTCGTCTTGCTGTGAAACTTGTCCGCGTACATCACCAGTTGCTCCTCCACCGTGTCAGCCGTGTAGTCGCGAACTGGCAGCGGCAGGCCCTGACGCAGCACGTCTTCACGGGTAAGCCCGACCCCGGTGTGATGGGAACAGAACCTGCTCACCAACTCGGGGAACCCGAGATCACGCAGCAACGTGTGCCCCAAAATCCCGTGCCGGACATACGTCCCGTGGTCGAGCTGTCCGGCCGCGTCGTACAGGCGGTAGACGCCGATGTCGTGCAGGAGGCTGCCCGCACGGACGAGAGCGGCGTTGAGGGGCAGGGGGTAGTCGGCCAGGAGCTGCTCGGCCACCGCGCAGATGATCTCGCAATGGGTGTAGACGAGCTCGAAGGCCTCTTCGGTCGGCGCGAACCGCTCATGCAGCGCCCGGATCTGCTCGTCAGTGGGAAGCAGCATCCGATGCTCGGTCGTCAAGCGGCTACCTCCCCCAAACATTGCACTCGCCACCCGTATGGCCACATGCTCTCCCGACAGCCATCGGCGACAGCACCGACCGAATTACCAACCCTAGCGACAGCCTGCCGCGCCGGCTGTCCGATGCCCGCTGCGCCGCGCGCATCGAAGGGAGAACGAGGTCGACCAGACGGTCCCACCAGGTGCGGATCGACCGTGGGGCGGCGGACTTCCCCTCGGACCGGTGAGAATGGACGCTGGCTCGCAACGGGGAGGCGACGATCGTGGGTGGCACGTTGGCCGAAGTCCTGGACGCCGCAGCACGCGGGCACTTCCCGCCCCCGGACGGCGGGACCACGATCGTGGCGCAGCACAGCCGTCGGGACGCCGGGGTCATCGCCTTCACCGCGCACTCCGTGGTGTTCACCGACGAGGACCCC
This sequence comes from Micromonospora sp. NPDC049275, assembly GCF_043197115.1. Classification (NCBI taxonomy): domain Bacteria; kingdom Bacillati; phylum Actinomycetota; class Actinomycetes; order Micromonosporales; family Micromonosporaceae; genus Micromonospora; species Micromonospora sp. NPDC049275. The sequence goes on along the minus strand of NZ_JBICSN010000002.1, from coordinate 131,560 downwards.
GACTGGGTCCGCGACACCCTGGCCGCCCTCGACTGCGACGGCCTGGCGGCCACGATGAATCCGCGCTTCCTGAGCGCGCTGCTCGAGCGCACCGGCCGGTCGACGGACACGATCGACCTGCTGACCGTCGCCTCCCCCCTCGCCGGTGCTCCCCCGCTCGCGCTGCGCGAGCTGACCGACGCCGAGCATCCCCGCGAGGCCCGGGCACGCAAACGCCGTGACGACGTCCGCGTCTGGGCGGCCGAGGGCGGCGTGGTCGTTCTCGGCCGAGGTGTGGCGGGCCGCTGGGAGGCGGCGATCGAGGTCGACGAGGACGTTCGCCACCGGGGCCTCGGCCGGGCGCTGGCGACCGCCGCCCGCCATCTGGTCCCCGAGGGTCAGCCGGTCTGGGCGCAGCAGGCCGCCGGCAACGCGCGCAGCGTGCGAGCCTTTCAGGCGGCTGGTTTTCGACCGGTGGGCGCCGAAGCGCTGCTCCTGGAGAAGTAGCCACTTCGGCCCCCACCGCCCCGGGGGGCCTCACCCGTCGCTCAGGAACTCGTCGATCATCGGGGCCAGCCAGTCGGCGCGCTGCGGAATCGTGGTGTGGGTGGTGCCGGGGAGGATGGCCAGCCGGCAGGCCGGCAGACCGGTCAGGTCGCCGGGCACCGCGCCGCCGAGTAGCCGGAACATCAGCACCGCGTGCTCGGGCTGGACGATGTCCGAGTCGGCCAGCACGATCATGGTGGGCGCGGCCAGGGCCCGGATCTGCTCGGGCGTCCAGCGCGGCAGGTTCGCGTCCAGCACCTTCATCTTGGTGACCAGGTTGGCCCAGCCCGCCGGGTCCGGCGCGGTCCGCAGGTACTCCTCGTGGAACTCCGAGCCGTGCAGGTGCTCCGGTTGCAGATCCTGGATCCCGTCGAGCAGCCCCGGGTGCAGGCCGGCGTCCTCGAAGCTCACCGAGGCGAGGACCAGCCGCCCGACCCGCTCGGCGTGGTCGGTGCCCAGGCGCAGCGCCACCGCAGCGCCCATGCTCCAGCCGTACACGTCCGCCCGCTCGACACCGAGCCGGTCGAGCAGTTCGACCACGTCGGCGGCGAAGTGCTCCACGGTCAGCGGCCGGTCGGCGTCCGGGGTGTGGCCGTGCGCCTGCAACTCCACGGCGATGACCCGCCGGGACTTCGCCAGGTTCGGCAGGATCGTGCCGAACGAGGTGCCGATGCCGGAGAGCGCGCCGTGGATGAGCACCAGCGGCCGGCCCTCGTCACTTCCATGTGTCTCGTGGTAGATCTCCATGCCCACATGGTGCGCGGGCGCGCTTACGGTCTGCTTTCGATCTCCTTTCCGAGGCTGGTACGAATGCCACCGTACGGAATTGTGGTTGACCATCGGCATTGAGACGGTCGTTCCTACTGGCCCGTGGGACGCGAACTCTCTCGGGGATGAGTCGCTCTTCCGACGGGGCAATGGCGCAACTATTGATATTGGTTGATGCTTACCTGGATGTCGTACGGCGGCTGCCCCTCGAATTACACAAGGAGTCGAAGATGCCCACACCCAATGCAAGCGACCTGTCCGGGAGCGCAGCTTTTCAGGGACTGCTGTCGGTTGGCCTGATGGTTTTGCCCGCGCACACCGCGGCGGTCCGCCACCTGACCGCCGATCAGATAGGCGTTCAACAGGCCGAGGCAGAGGCCCTGGCGCGACGGTTGCGCGCTCTGGCTCGGCAACGTTCGGAGATTTCCGAAGCCGAACTGGCGAAGCTGGCCCAGTTGGCCGGGCTCACCCCGACCGACATCACCGACATCATGCACAGAGCTCTCACCCACGGGTTGGCGCTGATCGAGGCGTTCCCGGAGCTGACATCAATGGACGATCACGCGAAAAACATGCTGATCTTCGACGCGATGCGGCGTGACGAGGCGTTCATGAATGCACTCAAGCGCGCGACCACCGACGGCGTCGCCGCCGGCGATCAAGCCAGCGCGTGCAAGAACGCATGTCTTCTGACGTTCATGATGAAACTGTTCGCCGCGCAGATCGATGCCGTTCAGCGGATGATGGCTTGTGCGGTCCTGGTGTTCCCGCCGCTGGTCCTCGCCTGCGCTGCGGTCATGCTGATACTCATGATCGTGGCGATGACGAAAGCGAACAAGGAGTACACCCAGTGCATCGAGGACTGCCTGGAGGAAAACGGCGGAGGAGGAGGAGGAGAGGATTAGCACTCCAGCCACACTAGGATGACGGCCGTGCAGTTCGGGGTGCTCGGGCCGCTCGCCGTCACCACGGACGCCGGCGAGCCGGTGGTGGTGCCCGGCACCAAGGTCCGCGCCCTCCTGGCCGACCTGCTGACCAACCGCAACCAGGTCGTCTCCGCCGACCGGCTCATCGACGACCTGTGGGGCGACGACTCCCCCGCCAACCCCGCCGGCGCCCTCCAGGTCCGGGTGTCGCAGCTGCGCAAGGCGCTCAACGACGCCGAGCCGGGTGCCCGCGACCTGGTCGAGTCCCGCGCTCCCGGCTATCTGCTGCGGGCCGGCACTGTCGACGCCGACCGGTTCGCCGAGCTGGCCCGGCACACCGACGTCGACAGGTTGACCGAGGCCCTCGCGTTGTGGCGGGGCGAGGCGTACGCGGACGTGGCCGACGCCGAGTTCGTCCGCGCGGAGGCCACCCGCCTCGCCGAGCAGCGTCTCGCCGTGCACGAGCGACTGGCCGAGGCGCGGGTGGCCCGGGGCGAGCACGACCTCGTCGCGGCCGACCTGGCCGAGTTGGTCACCCGGCACCCGCTGCGCGAGGGCCTGCGGGCGGTGCAGTTGCGCGCGCTGTACGCGGCCGGTCGCCAGTCCGAGGCCCTGGACAGCTACGCCGACCTGCGGGACCGGCTCGCCGACGAGCTGGGTCTCGACCCCGGCCCCGAACTGGTCGCCCTGCACCGCCGGATCCTCGAACAGGACGCCGGCCTGAGCGCGCCACCCAAGGCCGCGATCATCCGCAACAGCCTGCCCGCCCAGCTCGACGAGCTGGTCGGCCGGGCCGAGGCGCTCACCGAGCTGCGGGCCCTGCTGCCCGCGCAGCGCCTGGTCACGCTGATCGGGCCGGGCGGCGTCGGCAAGACCCGGCTGGCCACCGAGACCGCCCGCACCCAGTCCTTTCCCGACGGCGTCCTGCTGGTCGAGCTGGCAGCGCTGCCCGCCGGCGACCCGGGCGTCGCCGAACAGGTGCTCGGCGCGCTGGACGCCCGCGAGGCCGCCGGCACGAGCCTGTCGGCCACCGACCGACTCGTCGCGGCGCTGCGGCAGCGACACCTGCTGCTCGTGCTGGACAACTGCGAACACGTCATCGAGCCGGTCGCCGCGCTGGTGGCCCGGCTGCTGCGCGACGCGGCCGGGGTACGCGTGCTGGCCACCAGCCGCGAGTCACTCGGCCTGACCGGGGAACTGCTCTGGGAGGTACCCCCGTTGTCGCTGCCCCAGGACAGCGACCCGGACGCGGTCCGGCGCTCGGCGGCGGCCCGGTTGTTCGCCGCCCGCGCCGCCGCCCAGCACCGCGGTTTCCGCCTCGACGAGCACACCGCGCCGGCGGTCGCCCAGCTCTGCCGTCGCCTGGACGGCCTGCCGCTGGCGTTGGAACTGGCCGCGACCCGGGTCCGCGCGTTGGGCCTGCGAGGTGTCGTGGATCGGCTCGACGACAGGTTCCGGCTGCTCACCACGTCTCAGCGCGACGTGCCGTCGCGACAGCGGACGCTGACCGCGGTGATCGGCTGGAGTTGGGACCTGCTCGACGAGGCCGACCGGGAGGTGCTCGCCCGGCTCGCGGTGTTCCGCGACGGCTGCACGCCGGAGGCCGCCGAACAGGTCTGCCAGGCCGACCTGGACGCCCTCGCCCGGCTGGTGGACCGGTCGCTTGTGGTGCTTGACGACTCCCCGGCCGGTCCGCGCTACCGGCTGCTCGAATCGGTGGCCGCGTTCTGCCTGGACCGCCTCGCCGACGCCGACGCCGTCCGGACGCGGCACGCCGCCTACTACACCGACCTGGCCGAACGCGCCGACCCGCAGTTGCGGGGAGCCGACCAGCGGCGGTGGCTGGCGCTGCTGGACGCCGAGACGGCGAACCTGCGCGCCGCGCTGGCCCACGGCGGCGGGCTCCGGCTGGCCGTCGCGCTGAGCTGGTACTGGTATCTGCGCGGCCGGCTCACCGAGGCGCGACGGGCCCTCGCCGTCGCGGGCGACCCGGCACAGGAGTCCCGCGCGGCCCCGTGGCGGATCGGCTTCGCGTTGCTACGCGGCGAGGCGGTCACGCCCGAGGACATCCGTGCCGCGCTGGCCCACGACCCGGACGGCCGGGGCGCCTGGTTCGCGGCGAACGCGGTCATCACGCACAGCGAGCTGGCCCTGGCCGCTGAGTTGCTGCCCCACGCTCCGGCCGACACGTGGACCGAGGCGGCGGTGCTCGCCTCCCGGGCCATGCTCGCGCACGCCGCCGGCGACCAGAGCACCCTGGAGTACGCCTCGACGCGCAGCGCCGCGCTGTTCGCCGACCTCGGTGACCGGTGGGGTCGGCTCCAGGCCACCGAGTGGGTGGGTGGGCTGGCCGAGATGCGCGGCGAACACGAACGCGCGGTCGACCTGCACCGCGAGGGACTGCGCTGGGCCGAGGAACTGGAGCTGTGGCCGCAGGTCGGCACCGAACTGTCCTGGCTGGCCTGGCTGGCGGTGCAGACCCGCGACTACCCGCAGGCCCGGGAGTTCGCCGAGCGCGCGTACCGGCTGGCGGTCGAGCAGGACGCGCCGGGCGCGCTGGTCTTCGCCGAGATGAGCCTCGGGTTCGCCGCCCGCCGCGACGGCAAGCTCGACCTCGCCGTCACCCACCTCACCCACCTCGCCGAGCGGGGGCGCGGCGAGACGCGGCCCGCGCTCTACCTGCCGATGGTCCTGGTGGAGCTGGGGTACGCCGTCGAGCAGGGCGGCGACCCCGACGCCGCGCTGGCCCTGCACGTCGAGGCGTACGCGGCCGCCGAGGCGATGGCCTCGCCCCGCGACGGGGTCGCCGCGGTGGAGGGGATGGCGTCGGCGGTGCGCTCGCCGGAGGCGGCCGCCCGGTTGCTCGGCTCTGCGGCAGCCGCCCGGGTGGCCCTGGAGGCCCCGGCCTCCCCGAGCGAACGCGACGAGGTCGACCGGGTGACCGGCCGCGTGCGGGCCGCCCTCGGGCCGGAGCGCTTCGACGCGCTCGTCGACGAGGGCACGAAGCTGAGCCCGGGCGAGGCCCGGGCTCAGCTCTGAGGCGACGGTCAGGGTCGGTCAGGCAGCGGTCTTCGGCCGGTACGAGGCGACGATCACGCCGCTCTTGTGCACCCGGGTGTCGACGAGGTCGAACGACGTCTGGAAGTCCGTCAGCGGCACCGTCAGGCTGGGCGTGCCCTGCAGCACCGGGTGGATCCAGAAGCGGACCTCGTCCACCAGGCCCGCGGTGATCAGTTGGGCGGTGACCGAGCCGAAGCCGTACTGGATGATGTTCTTGCCGTCCTGGGCCTTGAGCGCCGTGACCGCCTCGACCAGGTCGCCCTGGAGCACCTCCGTGTTGTTCCAGGTGGGGTTGGTGAGGGTGGTCGAGGCGACGTACTTCTTGACGTTGTTGAAGTAGGCGGCCCCGGTCGTCGGGTCGCTCTCGTCCTGCTGCGGCCAGGCGACGGACATGCCGTCGTAGGTGGCCCGACCCATCAGCATCGCGTCCGCGGCGTCGGTCAGCTCGCCGGCCACGACGATGGACTCCTCGTCGAAGTACGGGCCGGTCCACATCGGGTTCTCGATGACGCCGTCGAGGGTGATGTAGGTCGAGTTGATGAGCTTGCGCATCGGAATCTCCTGGGTGTCTGTCGTGTTCTGCTGACACCCGGAACACTGCCGGCCCCCGCTTACGATTCGCTTCAGGTGCCCTTACCCGCGTCCCCGGCCACGCCCGAAGCCGGGTCGACAAGCGGAATCGGCAGCGCCTGCGGTGCCGCCGTGCCGCCACCGGTCGAGTGCGCCGGCGCGGGCCGGTCGTCGGTGCGGCTGTGCAGGCGTCCGCGCCCGGCCGGCCCGGCGCGGCGGGTCACCTCGACTGTCACCATCCGCACCGGCGGTGGCGGCGCGGTGAAGCGGCCGACGCCCCAGCGCACCCAGATCGGGATCCGGCCGGCCTCCGCCTCGGCTGTCAGCTTCTGCACCGTACGGGCCCGGTCGGTGTGGTCGACCTCGATCACCACCGGCGGGCCGTCCGGGCGGGCGCACGCCACATCCAGCACGGAGTGCCGCTGCTGCATCGGCGGCGGAAGCGGCACGACACTTGGCGCGCGCCGGTAGACCCGCCAGCCCCGCGCCTGCCCCCACCGTGCCACCGCGTCGATGACCCGCGCGGTGACGTCGTCGGCGTCCAGGTCGACGAAGGTCAGCTCGGCCAGCCACCGGCCCAGGTCGGCGGCCAGCCGCTCACCCTGCGCCGCAACGTCCACGGGCGCAGGATAACGCCTCAGCCGAGGGCGGCCGCCGTCACGGCGAGGTGCCGGGTGAGCCAGGCGGTGGTGGCCGTACGCGCCGTCTCGGCGTTGTCGCGGGCCAGGAAGTCGTGCCCCTCGCCGGCGAGCACGAGATGCCCGTGCGGCACGTCCCGCGCGGCCAGGGCCTGCGCCACCTGGGCCGACTCGCCGGCCGGCACGTTCGTGTCGTTGGCGCCGTGGATCAGCAGCACCGGCACGTCGAGCTGGTCGATGTGGGTCATCGGCGACAGGTCCCGCAGCAGGTCGGCGTCGCGCACCGGATCGCCGTACTTGCTGACGGCGGCGGCGGCGATCCACGGCTCGGTGCCGGCGTAGAACGTGCGGAAGTCGGAGATGCCACACTCGGCCACCCCGGAGGCGAACAGGCCGGGGAAGTTCACCAGCACCGCGAGGACCAGGTAGCCGCCATAGGAGCGGCCCAGGCAGCCGAGCCGGCCCGGGATCGCGACACCGCTGTCGACCAGGTGGTCGGCACACGCCGCCACGTCCGCGATGGCCCCGTACCGGCCGGCGAGGTTGTCGGCGGCGACGAAGGTGCGACCGAAACCGGACGAGCCGCGCACGTTGGGCGCGAACACCGCGACGCCCTGCGCAACGAGGGCCTGGAACAGCGGGTTGTAGCCGGGACGCTCCTGCGCCTCGGGGCCGCCGTGCAGGCTGATCGCCGTCGGCCAGGGGCCCGGACCGGGCGGGCGGTAGAGCCAGCCGGACAGCGGCATCCCGTCGCGGGCGCGCAGGTCGACGAGCTGCGGCGCGACACCGCTTCCGCTCGTACGCGCGGCGCCGGTGTCCGGCCGCAGCGGACGGGGCGTCCCGGTCGCCGGATCGACAAGCCAGACCTCCCGGGGCTGCACCGGCCCCTGCGCGGTGAGGCAGAGCAGGTCACCGTCGGCGGCGAAGACGACGCCGTCGAGCACCTCGCCCGGGGCGGCGACGGCCCGCTGCACACCGCTGGTGAGGTCGAGCAGGCTCAGCTCGCTGCGCCCGCCGTAGGTGTTCCACAGCAGCGCGGCGCGTCGCCGGTCGGCGCTGAGCGCGACGTGCTCCAGCTCGGCGTCCGGTCGGCCGGCGAGCCGCGTCGGCGTCGGCATCGCCGCTGGCAGGGTGAGGTCGACGCGCACCAGGGCGGCCAGTTCCGAGAACGCGTCGGTGCGCGCCAGCACGCTCGTCCCGTCAGGGCCGAACCAGCCCTGGTCGGTGCTGCCCCGGCCGGTGTCCGGCAGCAGGCGTACCCGGTCGCCGGTGGCCACGTCCAGCAGCTCCAGCCAGCGGGCGTTGCGCGGACCGCGCCGCAGCAGGGCGGACCCGCCGTCCGGGCTGACGTCCAGGAGGGTGAGCAGGTCGCCCTCGGCGAGCACCCGCCGGTGCCCGGTGTCGGCGTCGACGAGCACGGCGGCGCCCCGCTCGGCGGTCTCGGTGACCGCCATCAGCGCGCCGCCGGGCAGCCAACCGGACAGGGCCGCGCTGCGCCGGCCGAACCCGGCGACCTGGCGGCGCTGCGTGCCGTCCGGGCTCAGCACCCACAGCTCGGTGCGGGGAGCGCCACCGGGCGCGACGACGTAGGCCAGCCACTGACCGTCCGGGGACCAGCTGACCGCCAGCACCGGTTCGTCGCCGCTGGGCAGCGCGACGGCCTCGGCGGCCCCGACGTCGCGTACCCAGACGGCCGGGGTGCCAGCCCGGTCGGAGAGGTACGCCACCCGTCGGCCGTCCGGCGACGGCGCGGGCGCGAAGTCCTCGCCGGCCGGCAGCGGCGGCACCGGCCGGTGCGCGGTCAGGTGGGCCAGGCGGGTGGTAAGCGGCGCCTGCGTCCGTACGCTCATCTAAACCCCGATCCGCTGCAACCAGAGCTCCAGCAGCCCGAGCTGCCAGAGCGCGTTGGAGCCCAACGTGGTCCGCCGGGCGTTCGGCGCGTCCAACAACTCCTCCAGGTAGTCCTTGCGGAACAGGCCGCGCTCGCGCGCCGGGCGGGCGGTGAGCGCGTCCCGGACGTCGTCGAGCAGCGGGCCGGACAGGTGCCGGATGGCGGGCACCGGGAAGTAACCCTTCGGCCTGTCGATCACCTCGTCGGGCACGATGCCCCGACTCGCGGCCTTCAGCACACCCTTGCCGCCCTGGGCCAGCTTGAGCGCCGGTGGGCAGGCGGCGGCCAGCTCGACGACCTCGTGGTCGAGGAACGGCACCCGGGCCTCCAACCCCCACGCCATCGTCATGTTGTCGACCCGCTTGACCGGGTCGTCGACGAGCATCACCAGGCTGTCCTGGCGCAGCGCCGCGTCGAGCGCGGTGTCCGCGCCCGCCGCGCCGAAGTGGGCGGTGACGAACTCCAGGCTCGCGTCGTGGTCGAGCATCCACTCCGGCGCCAGGTGCCCGGCGAGCGCGTCGTGCCGACGATCGAAGAACACCCGGGCGTACGCCTCGACGGCGTCCGCGCGGGACACGTTCGCCATCGGCGGGTACCAGTCGTAGCCGGCGAAGATCTCGTCGGCGCCCTGGCCGGACTGCACCACTGTGATGCGCTGCGACACCTCCTCGGAGAGCAGGTGGAACGCGACGCAGTCGTGGCTGACCATCGGCTCGCTCATCGCCGCGATGGCCTCGTGCACCGCCGGCACGAACCGGGCCGCGCCGATGCGGATCTGGTGGTGGTCGGTGTCGTACTCGCGGGCCACCAGGTCGGAGTAGTGGAACTCGTCGCCGCTCTCCCCCGCCGCCGCCTCGAAGCCGATGCTGAAGGTGGCCAGCCCGGTCTGGCCCTCCTCGGCGAGCAGGGCGACGATCAGACTGGAGTCGAGGCCGCCGGAGAGCAGCACGCCGACCGGCACGTCGGCGACCATCCGACGGCGTACGGCGGTGCGCAGCGCCGCCATGATCCGTTCCTGCCACTCCTGCGGGGACATGGCCGGCGCGGCGGCACGGGTGAAATCCGGCCGCCAGTAGACGGTGTCGGTGCTGCGGCCGTCGGCGGTGACGACCCGCACGGTGGCCGGGGGCAGCTTGCGGACGCCCGCCAGGATGGTGCGCGGCGGCGGCACCACCGAGTGGAAGCTCATGTAGTGGTGCAGCGCCACCGGGTCGAGGTCGGTGTCCACGTCACCGGCGGCGAGCAGCGCCGGCAGGGTCGACGCGAAGCGGATCCGGCCCGGCGTCTCGGCCAGGTAGAGCGGCTTGATGCCGAGCCGGTCGCGCGCCAGCACCAGCGTGTGCGTGGCCAACTCGACCAGGGCGAACGCGAACATCCCGTAGAAGCGCTCGACGCAGGCCGCTCCCCACCTGTGGTACGCCTTGAGGATCACCTCCGTGTCGGAGGTGGACCGGAAGGAGTAGCCGGCGGCGGTCAGCTCGTCGCGCAGCTCCCGGTAGTTGTAGATGCAACCGTTGAAGACCAGGGCGAGGCCCAGCTCGGGGTCGACCATCGGCTGGGCGCCGGTGTCGGACAGGTCGATGATGCGCAGCCGGCGGTGCACAAGCGCCGCCGGGCCGTGCTGCCAGCTCCCCTCACCGTCCGGCCCTCGGGAGGACAGAACGGGGAGCATCCGCTGCACCGCCGCCAGGTCCGGTGGCGCCCCGTCGAGGCGGAACTCGCCTCCGATACCGCACATGGCACACACCTCTCATCGGCTCGGTCCGCTCGGGCCGCTGACCGGTCCAGGCTTGGCGGACCGGGTTGCGTCCCGATGACATCTGCGTCAAGCGTGAGTTACACCGGGGGCCGATCGGCTCCCCCGAGCAGCCAGGTGTCCTTCGACCCACCGCCCCGCGACGAGTTGACGATCATGCTGCCGGCCGGCGCGACCCGGGTCAGCGCCACCGGCGCCACCTCCGCAGTCTCGCCGAGGAACACGAACGCCCGCAGGTCAACGTGGCGCGGCGCGAGGGCCGTACCGTCGAAGACCGGGTGGGTGGTGAGCGCCACCACCTCCTGGGCGATCCACCGGTGCGGGGCGGCGAGGATCTGCTCCCGGACGGCGTCCAACTCCTCCGCCTCGGCGCGCGGGCCGATCACCACCCGGTCCCCGCCGTACCCGTCGACCGGCTTGAGCACCAGCTCGTCGAGCCGGCCCAGCACCTCGGCACGCTGCTCGGGCAGCCCGCACAGGTACGTCGGCACGTCGCCGAGCAGCGCCTTCTCCCCCAGGTAGTACTCGATGAGCCGCGGCACGTACGCGTACAGCGCCTTGTCGTCGCCCACGCCGTTGCCCAGCGCGTTGGCGAGCGTGAGCCGCCCGGCGTGCACCGCCGCCAGCAGCGGCCAGCCCAGCGGCACACCGTCGGCACCCGGGGCGTGCAGCAACGCGTCCTCGTCCATCCGCAGGTAGAGCACGTCGACCTGGCTGCGGCGGCCGTCGCGGACCAGGTGGACGCGGCCGTCGGACACCAGCAGGTCGCCGCTCTCGGCCAGCGGCACGCCCATCTCGTCGGCGAGCAGCCGGTGCTCGAACCAGGCCGGGTCGCCCGGACCGCTGCTGAGCACCACCACGGCGGGGTCGTCGGCGGCGGCGGGTGCGGCGGCGAGCAGCGCCCGGTGCAGCATCGCGGGCGTCTCGTCGGCGGGCAGCAGGTCGTCGGGCACCGGCAGCTCCGGCAGCACCGCCCGGGTGAGGCGGCGGTTCTGCACGGCGTAGCCGATTCCCGAGGGCACCCGCAGGTTGTCCTCCAGCACGTACCAGCCGCCGTCCGGGTCGCGGACGAGATCGGTTCCGGACACCTGGGCGCGTGTGCCGCGCCGGCCCATCAGCGCCCCGGTCGGACGCAGCCCCGGTGAGGACTCCACCACCCAGGCCGGCACGACCCCGTCGGCCACCACCGCCCGGTCGGCGTACACGTCGCGCAGGAACGCGTCGAGCGCGCGGGCGCGCTGCACCAGGCCGGTCCGTAGCGTCCGCCAGTCGTCGGCAGGCACGACCCGGGGCACCAGGTCGACAGGGAAGAGCCGGGTGCTGGCCTCGCCGGCCACGCTGAAGGTCACGCCCCGGGCGCGCTGCTCCTCGTCCCGGTCGTGCTCGCGTTGGCGCAGGCCGGCGGCGCCGAGGGTGCGCAGGGCGGCGAGCAGCGGACGGAACGCCGGCTCCGGCCCGTCCGGGCCGAAGACCTCGTCGCCGACATCGGTGTACGTGGACAGCGCGGGCGGCGGCGACAAACCGGGCAGAGGGGGACGCACCCGGCCCCGGGTCTCGTCGAGCAGCAGGTCGACCACGTCGGCCAACCGGCCCCGCCGCTCGTACGCCCGCCGCTGCCGCGCGGCGGAGCTGCCGCGTTCCAGCGCGTACCGGGTCAGCTCGCTGACCTGTTCCCAGTCACCTGTCGCCTCCAACTGCGGACGCAAATCGGTCACCAGGCGGCGTACCGCCTCGGCGGCCGGCACCGGCCGGGCCGAGCGGGGCAGGTCGAGCAGGTCGCCCTCCAGCCCGGAGCGGGCGGCCCGCCACACGGCGGCCCGCAGCACCGGCGGCCGGACGGCGGTGCGTTCGACCCCGGCGCGCAGGGCGGCGACCTCCCGGCGCACCAACGCCCGGAACAGGCCGGTGAGCAGGACGATGGTCTCCACGTCGGCGTTGGCGTCGGTGATGCGCAGCTCCACGGTGGGCACGTGCGCCGACGGCCGGACATCGAAGTAGATCATGGCAGGATCGGTGATGGTCTCCGAGGAGATCAGCTCGGCGACAAGCGCCTCGTGGTCGGCGGCGCTCGTCACCTCGCCCGGGTCGCCGGCCGTGGGCCAGCGCTGCCAGACCAGCGAACGGACGCTGGCGTAGCCGCTGTCCTGACCCATCCAGTACGGCGAGCTGGTGGACAGGGCGAGCAGCACCGGCAGCCACGGCTGGACCCGCCTGGTGACGGCCACCGCCAGGTCCCGGTCGGAGACGCCCACGTGCACCTGCGCGCCGCAGATCAACTGCTCCCGGGCGAGCATCTGGTACTCGTCGAGCATCCGGCGGTAGCGCGAGGTGGGAGTGACGCTCGGGTCGCCGTCGGCGCGCAGCGGCACCGTACCGGCCGCCACGATGCCCAGCCCGGCCCGGTCGGCGACCTGCACCGCCGACTGACGCAGCCGGGTCAGCTCGGCGCGGATCTCGTCCAGGGTGCGGCAGACCGCGGTGTTGGTCTCCACCACGCTGCGGTGCAGCTCGGCGGTGAACGACGTGGCCGGCAGCCGGTCGAGCAGTTCTCCGGCCCGGGGCACCAGCTCCCGGGTGTGCAGGTCGACGACGTGGAACTCCTCCTCCACGCCGATGGTGGCGAGGTCGGCCGGGTCGTCCTGCACGGCGGTCGTCGGTGCGGAACGGGACGTCGGCACGGCCCGGCCGTTGTTGGACCGGCCCACCGGCCCGTCGAACGTCGCCGCGTTCGTGGTGTTGTCGACCATGGTCACCCCGGTTCGCGTGTCGGTGGTCTCGACTGTCCGACGAGCGTTCCCAGGCTTGGTACCGGGGGTGTTTCCGGCACGTTAAGGTGACGCACCGTTCTGCTCGGGGTCACCCAGCGATGAGGTGCGCCGCTGATCCCCTTCGGACACTCGAATCTCGACCGAGGCAGAATCGACAGACCTGACCGAGACGATCACCGGAGAGGTGCGGCATGACTGCTCTGAGCGATGTGGCCCAGGGGCCGATCGGCGACCAGGATGTCCGGATCGTGCCCGCCAACGAGGCGTCCCGGGAAGATCTCCAGGACATTCTCGGCACGGCCGACGCGGGCCGGTGCCAGTGCCAGTGGTTCAAGGTCCGCGGCTGGCTGTGGCAGGTGTCGACGCAGGAGGAGCGCATGGCCGCATCCCGCGAGCAGACCCGCTGCGGTGAGCCGGACGCCACGGACACCAGTGGGCTGGTCGCGTACCTCGACGACCAGCCGGTGGGGTGGGTGGCGGTCGAGCCGCGCACGGCGTACCCCAAGCTGCGCAACCAGCGGGTGCCCTGGCTCGGTCGCGACGAGGACAAGGACGACGACGCCGTCTGGGCGGTGACCTGCCTGGTGGTCCGCAAGGGCTACCGGGGTCGCGGCCTGACCTATCCCCTGGCCCGCGCCACGGTGGGCTTCGCGCGGGAGCGTGGCGCCCGGGCGCTGGAGGCGTACCCGATGCTCGCCGAGGCCGGCAAGCAGATCACCTGGGGCGAGGCGCACGTCGGGGTTCGGCAGGTCTTCGAGGAGGCCGGGTTCACCGAGGTCAGCCACCCCACGCTGCGTCGGGTGGTCATGCGGATCGACTTCCCGACCGACACGTCCCGGCCGACCACGCCACGCTCACGCTGACCGAACCCGGCTACCGGCTCGGGGTCCGCGCGTACTCGATCGTCGCGGCGACACGGCTGGCGGTGGCGGCGCCGAGTTCCCGTTCGGTGAGCCACAGTCCCAGGTCGAGCCCGGCCGCGAGCGCACCCGCGGTGACACGGTCGCCGTCGTCGACCACGCGCTCGTCGAGGACTGTGACGTCGTAGGCGCGCAGTTCGTCGTACGCCTCGCGGTTGGTGGTCGCCCGCCGGCCGCTCAGCAGACCGGCGGCCGCGAGGAGCAGCGCGCCGGTGCACACCGATGCCATCCACCGTGTCGATGGCGCGAGCGCGGCCAGCTTCGCCGGAAGAACGCCGCGCTGTGCCTGCGCCCAGGTGCCCTCGGCGGCCCGGTTCAGCCATCCGCCGCCGGGGACGACCACGCCGTCGGCCCGGCCCAGCACGTCGGGGACCTGGAGCTGCACCCCACGCATACTGGTGACCGGCCCGGGCCGCTCGACGGCGACCAGGCCCACGTCGAACCCGGCAATCGCCAACACCTCGAAGGGCCCGAAGACGTCCAGCTCGTCGAAGCCGTCGAACACCACGATCTCAATTCGCACCCGGTCAGGATCTCCCGTCGACCGGAGGGTGACGAGTGGCATCCTTGCCATCATGCGTAAGAGTTCCGCCACGCATCGGGTCGTCGTCCTCGCCCTACCCCGGGTCGTCGCCTTCGACCTGACCATCGCGACGCACGTCTTCGGCCACGAGGGCCACGGTCGGTACGCGATGACGGTGTCCGCAATGGACGGTGGTCAGGTCCGCACCACGACCGAGGGCCTGAACCTGACAGTCGCCACGGCGCTCGCCGCCCTCGGTGATGCCGACACCGTGATCGTGCCCGGATTCCGCCGCGGTCCGGCACCGGCGCGCGCTCTCCACGCGCTGCGGCTGGCACACCGTCGGGGCGCGCGCATCGCGTCGATCTGCACCGGAGCGTTCGCGCTGGCTCAGGCCGGGCTGCTCGACGGCCGCCGTGCGACCACCCACTGGGCGCACGCCGAGGCGCTTGCCCGCGAACACCCCCGGGTGCACGTGGACGCCACTGCGCTGTACGTCGACGAGGGCCAGGTGATCACCAGCGCCGGGCTCGCCGCGGGCCTCGACATGTGCCTCTACCTCGTCGGCCGCGACCACGGGCAGGCGGTCGCCATCGAGCGGGCCCGTCACCTGGTCACCCCACTGCACCGAGCGGGCGGCCAGGCGCAGTTCATCCCGGCCGGCGTGGCGGTTGAGGACGACGAGCTGGCTGTGGTCACCGCCTGGGCGAGCGGCAACCTGCATCGTCCGATCACCGTCGCGGACCTTTCCCGGCAGGCGGTGATGTCCACTCGGACGTTGCACCGCGCCTTCCGGAACCGGTTCCAGATGAGTCCGCGAGCCTGGCTGATCCAGCAACGGTTGCGCGCCGCCTGCACGCTGCTCGAAGACGGCGGGATCAGCGTCGACGAGATCGCTCGGCGAACCGGATTGGGCACGGCCACCAACCTGCGTGCGCATTTCCAGCGGGCCTTCGCCACCACCCCTACCGCGTACCGGCGGGCCTTCACACCCTGAGCCGACGCTCGGGGTCGGATGCGGTGATCGACACAGGATCGGCGATGTCGGGGTGTCCGGGCCAGCGGGACACCCCGACATCAGCGAACTGGAGTTGATCAAGAACGCGATCTGGGTTACCTCATGTTGGCGACCACGAACGGCGCGTGGCCGTGCAGGTAGTTGTTCCATCCGCCGGTCACCGGCGCGCCGGGGTTGAGCAGGTTGGTGGTGTCGGTGCCGACGTCGAGCTTCCACGCCGTCCAGGAGACGCCGTTCGTCTTCATCCAGTCGATCCAGGACTGCGCCTCCGACAGACAGGCCCGGCCGTCGAGGCCGCCGTCGGCGTTGCTGGCACCCCACTCGGTGACGAACAGCGCCAGGCCGGCCCGGATCGCCGCGTCACCCTTGGCGCGCAGTGACGCGCCGTGGGTGCACGAGTAGAAGTGCAGCGTGTACATGAGGTTGGTGCCGGAGACGGGGCTGGCCGCCGCGACATCCACGTCCTGCGACCAGGTCGGCGTTCCGAGCACAACGATGTTGTCCGGGTCGGCGGCGCGGATCGCGGACACGACCGCCTGGTGGTACGGCTTGATGACGCCGGTCCAGCTGAACTGCAACGGCTCGTTCCACGTCTCCCAGATGACGTTGGGCAGGTGACCGTAGCGGCGTGCCAGGTCGCCGAAGAACGCCACCGCCTGGGACTGGTTGTTCTGCGCCTCGTGCGCGTGCCAGTCGACGATCACGTACACCCCGGCGGTGACGGCGTTGTTGATGATGGTCTCCACCTGCGCCCGCGCCCTGCCCGGGTCGCTCAGGTACGCCCCGGCCGGCTCGACGCCCATCGCCGCGCGGATCACCTGGAGGTTCCAGTTGTCGCGCATCCAGGTCAGCGCGGACAGGTTCTCGGCGTAGGGAGCGGTCTCCCAGTTGAGCCACATGCTGCTGACGCCGCGCAGCTGCACCCGCGCGCCATTCTTGTCGCACATCGTCGTGCCGCAGACCCGTAGCTGCCCGTACCGCTGCACAGGCGTGCCGGTCGTCGGCGGCGGGGTGGTGGGAGGCGGAGTCGTGGGCGGCGGAGTGGTCGGCGGCGGAGTCGTGGGGGGCGGAGTCGTCGGCGGCGGGGTCGTGGGCGGCGTGCCGCCGGTGCAGGACACGCTGGTGCCGTTGACCGTGCAGTTCACCGGAGTGCTGGAGCCGTTGACCAGGAAGCCGAACGACGTCGACGCACCGGCGCCGAGCGCGCCGTTCCACGACACGTTGCTGAACGTGTAGTGGCTGCCCGAGGTCACCTGCTGGGCGTTCCACGACTGGCTGACTGTCGACCCGGCCGGCAGGTCGAACTCGACCCGCCAACTGCTGATCGGCGCGGAGGTGTCGTTGGTGACGGTGACCTGGCCCTGATAGCCACTGCCCCAGCTGTTCGTCACGGAGAACGCGGCCGTTGCCGCGCTGGCCGGCGTGGCGATCATCGCCACCGTGCCGGCGAGCAGGCCGGCGACGGCCAGCGACGTGACAAGTCTCAGTGTGCGCATGCGGAACCCGCTTCGGATCGACGGTGGTGGTCTGCGGCGGGGCGGCGCCTGCACGCACAGTATCGATCGGCGACGATGCCATGCAAGCCGGGGGCGGGCGGATGCCGGCCGATCGGCAGGTCACCCCCGCCGCCGGCCCCAACGGCGCGAGCCGGTCACGCGCCCCGACCCACCCTTCTCCCGGGCCAGCATCTCGGCCGCGACCCGCAGCTTCTGGGCGGGCTCCGCCGCTGCCGGGCCCAACGTCTCCACGAAGCGGTTGCCCATTCCCAGCACCATGGCCGCCCGGTCCAGGTCGCCGATCAGGATCAGGCACTGGGCGTACACCCCGTAGGTGTTGGCCATCTCCCAGAAGGTCAGCGGACGCGCCAGGTCGAGCAGTCCCTGCCGCAGCTCGCAGGCCCGCGACGCCGCCAGCGCCGCCTCCTGGGCGCCGTCGCCCGACGACGGCCGGGTGAGGTGCCGGTGCAGCAGCGCCGTCGCCTGGTTGTGGTAGGCCGTGCCCATCGCCTCCCGGGTGCGCGGCCCGGCGGACGGCGGATTCCCGGCGGAGGTCAGGCCCACCGTCACGGCCCGCTCCAGCAGGTCCCGCCGCGTGGCGGGCTGACCGGCGGCGAACGAGACCTCGGCCAGGTCCACCAGTGCGGTGATCAGCTCGGCGAGGGCGTCGTCGCGGGGCGCGGCCGCCACGTTCCCGCCCTCGGCCGCCACGGCGTCGTACGCCCGCTCGAAGACGACCACTGCCTCACCGCCGGGAGCCATCCCGTCGGCGGCCCTGCCGAGCGCGGACAGCAGCATGCTGTGCCGCCACAGCGCCCGGGCCAACTGCTGCTGATCCTGTAGGGCCACCCGACCGGGACCCCGCACGGCCTCCCGGTACGCCTCGATCACCCGGACCCACAGCCGGTCCGCCTCCGCCCAGGTGTCCTGTCGCGCCGCGCGCTCCCGTGCCTGCTCGAACAACCGTCGCCGCTCGTCCGGCCCCATCGTCCTCACCGCCCATCGTGGTAGCCCCCAGCCCTCCACCACCGAAGCAGTGAGGTCAATCGATTCTAGGGCCGCCCTCGCACCGCCTCATTGAGTGGCGACGACGATGCACCGGCGCAGCTCGGCCACCGCCTCCGCCGGCCCGTCGACGCGGACGCCGCTCGGCTCGCCGGCCAGCTCCCGCCCCCACGCCCAGCGCAGCATCGCCGCCGGCGGGCCGGTCACCGTCACGTCCGCTGCGTCGGCCACGCGGTCGGTCACGCGGAACACCGCCGGTTGGGTACGCACCGACCACGCCGTGTCGTCGGCCCGGACGGCGAACGTCCAACCCGGTGAGCCGGCCAGGATCTCGCGGAAGGCATCGGCCCACTCGGCGACCGAGTACTCCACGAACACGCGGAGCAACTCGTCGACGCCGTCCACGGCGAGGTCGTCCGGAACGGGCGCGACCGGCGCTCCGACGCCCAGCTCGGCATCGATGCGGTGGATGACCGTCTCCTGCGCCATGCGGCGGATCCAGAAACCGACGGACCGCCCGGGCGCATACCACGAGCCGGCCGGATCCTGCGGGTCGTGGGCGGCGAACTCCGCCCGCAGCTCGGCGTACGCGCGGTCGAGCAGCGCCAGCGGCGCCTCGGATGCCAGCTCCGCCGGGGGCCACGGCTCGGCCTCGACGCCGTCGCGGATCGCCAGGGTCTTGTGCAGGTAGACCTCGCCCACGTGCCGGGCCAGGTCGGCGACGGTCCAGCCGGGACAGGTCGGCACCGGCGCCGCGGGGTTGGTCGGGGCGAGGGAGCGCAGGCGGGCGAAGTCGTCCGCGAGGCAGTCGAGATATCGCGAGTAGTCCATGCTGTCCAGCTCAGCACATCGCACCGACAGCCTCGCGTCTGCGCGCCCGCTGGCCTCAGTCGACCGGGCCGGTCGTCAGGTGCGGCCGTACCGCCGGTTCCCGCAGCGACAACGTCCGCTGCCGTGCGTCGAGGGCGACACGGACGCCGACCGGCATCGGCAGATTGGGGCCCGCGTGTCCGAACTCGACGTTGCCCAGGACCGGGATGTCACGGTCGCCGAGGACGTCGAGCACCATCTCGGACAGGGTCGGGGACGCGTCGGGCGCGTCGAGCCCGTCGATCGCGTGCGGTACGCCCACGACCATGCCACCGATCCGGTCGAGGATGCCGGCGTGCCGCAGCACGTGCAGATAACTCCACACGTACGACGCCTGGCCGCCCATCTCCTCCCAGAACAGCACCGCGCCGTCGAACCAGTCGAGCGGTAGCGCGTACCGCGTCGCCTGCACCAGCGCGATGCGATTGATCACCCCGCCGATGAGCCGACCTTCGGCACGGCCGGGACGCCAGCACTCCCAGGACGGGCTGGCAGGCAGCGCGCCGAGCGGCTCCGTGCCGGTCAGCAGCGCCGAGTAGAGCCTCTCCAGCTCTGCTCTGCGCGCCGCGGACGCACGCTGCCACGCGCCGCCGAGCCCGGGAGTGGCCAGGTCGGTGTGGAACCCGACCAGACCCGTACGCACGTACAGCACCAGATGCAGCAGCGAGATGTCGCTGTAGCCCAGGATCGGCTTGGGGTCGGCGGCGATCGCCTCGACATCGATCAGGTCGAGGTAGCCGAGCGCCGTCTGACCGCCGTCGTGGGCGATGATGGCGCGCACCTCGGGATCACGCAGGAGCCCGTTGAATTCGGCGGCGATCTCCGCTGGCGTGGCCGCGCTCCACCAGCGCTGCCGCCCCGCGTCGACAAGCGGTGCCCGCCGCACCCGGAACCCCATCCGCTCGAGCACGACCACCGCCTGCGCGAGGTCTGGCTCGTAGGCGGTGTGCAGCGGCCCGGACAGCGCGGCGACAACGACCAGATCGCCGGGCCGTAGGGCAGGCGGTCGAAGCAGCCGAGGCGATGCGGAACCAGTCACCGACGCAGTGTTCCCGACACGCGCACCAGCGCGCCACACCAATTCCGATCAAGCTCCACGCCGACAGACGGATGCGGGGGGCCGGCCGTGCTGGCCGGCCCCCCGGAGCGTTCAGGCCACCGGGCGTACGCGGTAGGCCAGGTGTGTGACGCCCTCGCCCTCGACGACGCGGAACGGGCCGTCGAGCTGCAGCGGCGCGATCGTGAGCCCGGCGAAGAGCGGGGTGCCGGCGCCGAGCACGACCGGGACGAGGTCGACGTGCACCTCGTCGAGCAGGCCGGCCTCGACGACCTGGGCCGCGATGGTGCCACCGTTGACGCCGACCTCCTTGTCACCGGCGAGCGCCTTCGCGCGGTCGATGGCGCTGGCGATGCCGTCGGTGACGAAGACGAAGGAGTCGCTCTCCGGCTCCCAACCCTCCGGCACGGTGTGCGTGACGACCACGACGGGCACGTCCATCGGGTGCCGGCCGCCCCACCCCTTGGTCATGTCGAACAGCCGCCGGCCGACGACAAGCGCGCCGGTGCGCTCGTTGAGGTCCCGCAGGTGCTGGGCGCTCGCGGCGGACGTCCGGAACGTCATCTCGGGGTTGGCCGTCGGCGTCTCGACGTCGCCGCTGCCGTACCACTGGAAGAGGTGCTCGAAGCCGCCGTGGGAGGCGTCCGCGATGTAGCCGTCCAACGACATCGTCGCCCCGGTCGTCACCTTCGTCATCGGTCCACTCCTTGTTATGTGCGGTGTCAGCCTGCCGGTGGGGCCGGTCGTGCCCGGCCCTCACCCCAAGGTCGAAGCAGGCCCTACCGTCCTCGACACGCCGCCGAACTTTTTTCCGGCCAGGTTCGGACCGTCGCCGGTCGCCCCCGGTCGAGCTGCACGGCCCGGTCGACGGATGGTCAACGGATCTGGGCGGCGACGGCGACGGCGGCTGCGGTCGCCCCGGCGTCGTTGAGGTGCACGAGGTCATCGGCGGCGTACGCCTGTCGCAGGGCGTCCCGGTCGGCCGGGTCGGCGAGGATCCGGTCGAGGTCGACGACGGCGTCGTACTCGCCGCTGGTGCGGATCCAACGGTTCACCTCGTCGCGTACCGTCTCCTTCTCCTGGGTGTAGTCGTACGAGCCCTTCAGGGGCGGCAGTGTGGCGCCGATGACGGTGACGCGGTGGGCCCGGGCGGCCCGGATCAGCGCCCGGTGACCGTCGATGAGCTGCGCGGCGGTCACCACCGGCGAGGCGCCGCAGCCGAAGTCGGGGTAGCCGCCGCCGTTGATGTCGTTGATGCCGATCAGGACGACCACCGACCGTACGCCCGGCTGCCCGAGCGCATCGTGCCGGAACCGGCTGACGCCTCGCTCGCCGAAGCACTGTGAGTCGGCGAGCAGCTTGTTACCGCCGACGCCGGCGTTGGCGACTGCCAGGGGGCGGCCGGTGGCGACCAGCCGCTCGGCCAACTGGTCGGGGTAGCGGTTGTCGGCGCCGGGGGTGGAGCCGTAGCCGTCGGTCTGCGAGTCGCCGAACGTCACCACAGTGCCCCGGGTACGCGGTGACCCGGCGACGTCCACGCCGGCCAGGTGGTACCGGGACTGGCTGGTCTCGCCGGCGAACGCGGCCGCGCGATCGTCGAAGCGGTGATCGCCCGCCGCGCGGTACGAGGTGGTGAGTCCGTCCTGGTGGTAGGTCGCCGGGCCGGTGGGGCCGGCGAAGTACAGCGTGACGGTCAACGACTCCAGCGCCCGGACCGGCAGGAACACCGGGTCGGAGGTGCTCTCGGCGCCGATGGGCACGCTCGTCGAGCGCCGCTTGTCGAAGGTGACCGGTCGCAGGGTGCCGGGCCGCACCGCCGCCCCGGAGGAACTGCGGCCCACTGTGGCGCCGGTCAGCCGCAGCGGTTGACTGCCGTAGCGGTTGGACACCCGGATCCGGATGTGGGAGCCGGCCGCGCTGACCCGGACCACCTGCCGGACCGACTCGTCGGCGAAGCCGGGAACGGACCAGTTCGTGCCGAGCCAGTCGCTGCTCGGCACGGGGTGGTGGTGGGCGACCGACCAGGCCGTCGACCAGGTGCCCGACCGGTCGGGTCCGGTGGGCGCGGCGCTCGCCGGGGCGGCAGGCGCCAGCAGGATCAGGGCGGTGAGGACGGGAAGAATGCGACCTGTCGACATCGACACGGAGGTGTCCCTTCGGGAGCGGGGTGGGTGGGCGCTGGGGCCGCCCGCGACGGCCGACCGATGTGGTTCACCCTGCGCCGACCGCCTTACCGTTTCTTTACGGTCTTC
Source organism: Micromonospora sp. NPDC049275 (assembly GCF_043197115.1). Lineage (NCBI taxonomy): Bacteria > Bacillati > Actinomycetota > Actinomycetes > Micromonosporales > Micromonosporaceae > Micromonospora > Micromonospora sp. NPDC049275. Next base: position 109,517 of record NZ_JBICSN010000002.1, on the reverse strand, counting down.
TGGCCCGCCGAACCGCCGCCACCGTCGGGGCCTCGTGCGGCAGGTCAGGGGCCGTATCCTGACCGCCATGCGGTTCGGGGTGCTGGGTCCGTTGACGGTGTGGACCACGCACGGCGCCGTGGTCGCCGTCCCGGGGTTGAAGGTCCGGACCCTGCTCGCCGCGTTGCTGCTGCACGAGGGGCAACCGGTTCCGGCGGATCGGCTGATCGACCACCTGTGGGGCGACACCCCGCCGACGAACGCCGCGGGCGCGCTGTCGGCCAAGGTGTCCCAGCTACGCCGGGTGCTGGCCGAGGCCGAGCCCGGTGGTCGGGAGCTGGTGCGGTCACCACCGCCCGGCTACCGGCTCCTGGTCGACCGCGACGAGGTGGACGCCTGCCACTTCCAACGGCTGGTGTCGGATGCGCGCGGCACTCAGGACGTCCGCTCGCGCGTCGCGCTCTTCTCGGCGGCGTTGGCGCTGTGGCGGGGGCCCGCCTTCGCGGACTTCCGCGACGAACCGTTCGCCGCCGCCACGATCGCCGGTCTGGAGGAGCAGCGGCTCACCGCCCTGGAGGACTGTCTCGACGACCGGCTGGCGCTGGGCGAGCACGCGAGCGTCGTCGGTGACCTCGGCGACCTGCTGGCCCGGGAACCGCTGCGCGAACGTGCTCGTGGACTGCACATGCGCGCCCTGTACCGGGCCGGACGGCAGTCCGAGGCGTTGCGCAGCTACGACGAGCTGCGCGTCCGACTCCGCGACGAGTTGGGGCTCGATCCCGGCCCCGACCTGGTCACGCTGCACCGGGCCGTCCTCGCCCACGATCCGACGCTCGCCGTGCCCCCGGTGGCGGCTGTCGCTCCGCCCCGTCGGCCGGTGGACGGGGTCGTCACCGCGCGGCCGAACCTGCCGACCCCGTTGACCGAGCTGATCGGCCGTGACGCGGCGGTCGCCGAGCTGGTCGCGGAGCTGGGACGCAACCGGCTGGTCACCCTCGTCGGCATCGGCGGGGTCGGCAAGACACGGCTCGCCGTGGAGGTGGCTCGCGCGGGGACGTCCGCATACCCGGACGGGGTGGCTCTGGTCGAGCTGGCGGGCGTCGACCGCTCCGACGCGCCCGAGACGGTGGACGCGTTGGCGGGCCTGGTGCTGGCGGCGCTCGACGTACGGGACGCCACCGAGGCGGGTGGGGCCGTCGCGCCTGTGGACCGGCTCTCCCGGCTGCTGGGCGACCGACGGCTCCTGCTCGTGCTGGACAACTGCGAGCACCTCGTGGACCCGTTGGCGGACCTGACCGCCGCCCTGCTGGGCGCGGCACCCGGCGTGCGCGTGCTGGCGACCAGCCGCGAGCCGCTCGGGCTGGCCGGCGAGGTCGTGTGGGCCGTACCGCCGCTGCCGGTGCCCGACCCGGCCGACGGAACGGACCTGGCCGCGCTGGCACGCTCCGACGCGGTGCGGCTCTTCGTCGCCAGGGCCGCCGCCGCGGATCGCGGTTTCGTGCTGGGTGTGGAGAACGCGGCGCCGGTCGCCACCGTGTGTCGCCGGCTCGACGGGATCCCGCTCGCGCTGGAACTGGCCGCCACTCAGGTGCGCGGGCTGGGTGTGCGGGGGCTGGTCGCCGGACTCGACGACAGGTTCCGGCTGCTGGGCGCGCGGCATCGAGGCGTACCGGCCCGGCAGCGGACGCTGCTGGCGATGCTCGACTGGAGCTGGCAACTGCTCACCGAGCCGGAACGGGTGGTGTTGCGGCGGCTGGCCGCGTACGCCGACGGCTGTGACGTCGACGCGGTGCGGGCGGTCTGCGCGCCCGATGGCGTGCCCGCCGCGGACATCGCGGATCTGTTGGCCCGCCTCGTCGACCGCTCGTTGGTCGTCGTCGCGCCCCGCGAGGGCACACGGCGCTACCGGCTGCTGGAGTCCGTCGCCGCGTTCGGCCTGGACCAGCTACGCGCCGCCGGGGAGCTGCGGGACGTTCGCTCCCGGGCCCACCACTACCAGGTGGAGCTGGCCGAGCGGGCGCACGAGGGTCTGTCCGGCCCGGAGCAACGCCTGTGGCTGCGGCGGCTCGACGTCGAGGCCGCCAACCTGCGCGCGGCGCTGGACACGGCGGTACGCCAGCGTGACGCCGACCTCGCGCTGCGCCTGGCCAACGCGCAGAGCTGGTACTGGTTTTTGCGGGGTCGGTTCACGGAGGCGCGGCGGTGGCTCGCGGCGGCGCTCGACTGCCGGCCTGGAGGCGGGACCGCCGCCGGGGCCCGTGCCGCCGCGTGGCACCTGGGGTTCGCCCTCCTGTCCGGCGACGTGGCGGACTGGGTGACGCGCCACCGCGCGATCCTGCGGCGCTACGACGGCGTCGACGATCCGCACGGCCGACTCCGGGCGCTGTGGTTCCTCGCGTACGCGGAGGTCGACCTCGGTGACGTGACGGCCACCGGCGACCTGCTCGATGAGGTGCTGGCCGAGGCGCGGGCGCTGCCCGACGAGTGGGTCGTGGCCGCCACCCTGAGCCTGCGCGCCAAGCACGCGCACATCCGTGGAGACGCGGCCGCGGTGGGGCGCGACGGCGCCGAGAGCGCCGCGCTGTTCCGTCGGCTCGGCGATCGGTGGGGGGTGTTGCAGGCCACCGAGTGGCTCGGCGCCCAGGCGGGCATGGCCGGTGACTACGAGCAGGCGAACCGACTGTACGAGGAGGGGCTGCGCGTCGCGGAGGACCTGGGACTGCGGTTCGAGATGTCCGGCCAACTGTGTTGGCTGGGCTGGGTGGCGTTGCAGCGGGGTGACTACTCGCGGGCTCGGCAGCTCAGCGGTCGAGGGTTGGGGCTGGCCACCGAGCAGGGATCCCCGCTCGGCATCGTGTTCGCGGAGCTGTGCCTGGCCGCCGCCGCGCGCCGGGAGGGCAGCCTCGACACGGCGGAGGCACACCTCGAGAACCTGCTGGATGCCGCCGGGCGGCAGCAGGACGGGCCGGGGCATCCGCTCTACCTGACCGGGGTCCTGGGCGAGCTGGGGTACGTCGCCGAGCTACGCGGCGACCCGAGGGCGGCCCTGGACTGGCACCTGCGGGCCGCCGAGGTCGCCGCGGAACTCGGTGCCGAGCAGGTCCCCTGGCAGGTCCTGGTCGGTGTGGCCGCCACCGGTGGCCGTCCACAGGATGCGGCCCGTCTGCTCGGCGCGGCGGCGGCGGGCCGGGAGGCGACGGGGCTCCCGCTGGCCCTCGCCGACCGGCCAGACGTCGAACGGGCGACAGCCCTGGCCGTGGCGGCGCTGGGCGACGAGGACTTCGCCATGGCCCACGAGCAGGGGCGGCGGCTGTCGCCCGAGGAGATCCGGCACGCCGTACGCGCATTCTCGGACGATGACGCACACCAGCTCGCGGCGGCATCCAGCGGCGGTCGAGGGATCCGGTGGCTCGGCGCTCAGCCGGGCCGCCCGGCCGTCACCGGTGCGCCGAACCGGACCCCGACGCCGGGCGAGTAGAGCACGCTTACCGGCGGTCCGACCGGCGCCGGCAGCCCGGCGGCGGCGACCAGTTCGTCGTCCAGGTGCAGCAACTCGGCCCGGTGCAGCGGCCAGCGGGGATGCCAGTTCGGCAGGTGCAGCGTGCGCCCGTACGCCCGGGTGTGCAGCCCCCACCGGGCGGTGACGAAGTGTTCCAGTGGGGTCGGCTCGGCGATCCGCTCCCCCACCCGGACCGCCATCCGGCTCGTCGTACCCGCCGGGCCGGGCCAGCGACGCCGGCACCGGTAGGTGAGCCGGTCGCCGTCGCGGTCCAACCGCATCCGCGACCAGAGGTACGGCAGACGCAGCGTCGCCCGTGCCACAAGCACCGGCACCAGGCGGGACGCGTCGAGCGAGCGGAACACGACGGCCCGTCGGCCGGTGTCGTCGACCGAGTAGAGCCGGACGTTCGTCTCGGCGAAGGTGCCGAAGTACGGCACTCCCGGGCCGCGGCCGAAGCCCAGCCCGACCATCCGGAAGCCGATCAGCCCGACGTAGCTGACATCGTCCAGCGTGTCCGGGTGGGTGCCGGCGGGCAGCAGCGGCGCGACGGTCGCCGGGTCGACGGCCCAGTGCAGGAAGGTGAGGTCCTCCCAGCGCTGGCGCAGGAGCGCCCAGGGAAACGCCTGTCGGGGCGCATGGTCGACGGGTTCGATGTCCACGCCCCTCATCCTGACTCAGGCGTGCGGACCGCGCCGAGGGCCCACAGGCTGCGGAGACGGGCCGCCCCACCCTCGGCGAGGGCACGCCGGCCCGTCGTACGCTTGGGTGAGCAGAAGCGTTCAGAACAGGCGGTTCGGGGAGGAACTGGGCGTGACGCAGGGTGACGCGGAACTGGTGGCGCTCGCGCAGGCGGGCGACGCGGGGGCGCTCGGCGTGCTGCTGAGCCGGCACGAGGCGGGGATGCGGGCCGTCGCGTTGAGCATGCTCGGTTACGGACCGGACGCCGAGGACGCGGTGCAGGATGCCCTGGTGACGGCGCTGCGGCGCATCGGCGAGGTCCGTGATCGGGCCGCCGTCGGCCCGTGGCTGCGCACGATCGTCCGCAACAACGTCCGGATGGCCCTGCGCGGGCCGCGCCCCGTGCCGGTCGCCGAGCCGGAGTGGTTCGCCCAGCCCGCCATGAGCCCCACTCCCGAGGAGGCCCTGGACTCCGCCGCCCTGCGCGACTGGGTGTGGCACGCCATCGGGCAGTTGTCCGAGTCCGACCGGTTGGTCACCCTGCTGCGCTACTTCAGCGACGCGTCCTCGTACGAGCAGATCGCGGCCGTGTGCGGTGTGCCGGTCGGCACCGTCCGCAGCCGCCTCAGCCACGCCCGCCGGGCCCTCGCGGGTGGTCTGCGGACGGCGGCGACCGCCGCGCACGCCGACGTGCGCGCGGCCGGCGACGCCCGCTGGCGCGAGGGCCGCGACATGATCGCCACGGCGATGCGGGGGCACTTCGACCGGGTCGTGCAGGAGAGCTGGTGGCCGGACGCCGAGATGGTGGTGCCGGGTGGGCCACGCGGTGGCCGCGACCTGGCGATCCGCGGCATGACCAGCGACCTCGAGATCGGGGTACGCCAGCGGCTGCGCAACGTCGTCGCCAGCGGCGACGTGCTGATCTGGGAGACCGACCTGATCAGCCCGCCGGACGATCCGGAGCACTGCCCGCCCGGGGCGCTGTGGTTGCAGCACCTGCACGAGGGGCGGGTACGCCGCATGACCCTCTTCCACCCCGTTCCGGCGCTGGCCTGAGAAACGTCGCGGACCGAGCGAACTTTCCCGTCGACCCGTGCATCTGGTCCGCGTCAGTCACCAGCCGCGCGGTGGACACCCGCCGCGCGGGTCACGGATCGGGAGACAGTTCATGGGTTCCACCAGCCACGATGTCGACGCCCTCGCACCCGGCGCGCACACCTTCAGCGTCGACGGCGTCGAGCAGGTCTACCACGTCGCCGGAACCGGCCCGGTGTGTGTGGCGCACTCCGGCGGCCCCGGCATCGAGTGGGCCTACCTGCGGGCGCCCGGCCTCGAGGAGCACTTCACGATGGTCTACGTCGAGCCGGTCGGCACCGGCGCGTCGGGGCGGCTCGACAACGCCGAGGACTACCGCCTCGTCACGTATGTCCGGTTCCTCGACGCCGTGATCGAGCACCTCGGCGAGCCCCGGGTGCACCTCCTCGGCCACTCGTACGGCGGTTTCGTCATCCAGCGGTACGCCCTGGACCACCCGGACCGGGTCGCCGGCCTCGCCCTGTACGACACGTCACCCGTCACCGGCGCCGACTTCTGGGCCGAGGCGATGGCCAACCTCGCCGCGTACCCGCAGCGGCACCCGGACCGGCCGGAGGCGGCGGAGATCCCGGCCGCCTTCGCGCAGATCGGCGCCGCCACCGACGACGAGTCCCTGGGAACCGCGCTGCGCGCCGCCCTTCCGGTGTACTTCGCGGACTTCTGGGGTCGGCAGGCCGAGTTCGCCCCGTTCCAGGCGGCCGTGCGGATCTCTGCGGCGCCGGCCGGCGCGCAGGACCCGACGCCCTTCGACGTGCGCGACCGGCTCGGTGAGATCACCGTGCCGGCCGTGGTGATCGTCGGGGCGTACGACTTCATCTGCGGTCCCCGCTACGCCGAGGAGCTGCACGGGGGCCTCAAGGACTCGCGCCTGGTGGTGCTGGAGGACAGCGGGCACTTCGCGCACATCGAGCAGCCGGCGGAGTTCACCGAGGCCGTGGTGGAGCTGCTCAAGCGGTGACGCTCGCGCCGCCCCCGAGGTCCGTTCGTCACAGCGGGCAGGCCTCGGGGGGCGGCGGCGTTGCACAGTCCTAGGCTTGGCACTTCGCTGCGCCGTGACGAAGGAGAAACAGCCGTGAGCCAGACGGATTCCGTCGACGAGTGGAACGTGGCCGAGGACGACGGCGTGCTGGACGCCTCCGACACCCTCGACGACGACCGCGTCGGCGACCCCCTCGACACCGGAATCGTCGCCGCGGACCACTGGACGGCGGCGAACCGGTTCGGCACCACCCCCGCCGAGGAGCGGGCAGGCGAGTCGTTGGATCAGTACCTCGCTCAGGAGGAGCCGGACGTCGACCCGTACGCCGAGGGCGGCGACGACGAGGACGAGCTGACCCGCCGAGGCTACGAGACCGAAGCGCGCGCGGGCCGTCTCGTCGAGTACGACGAGGGCGTCCGCGAGGACGACGAGGCCGAGTCGGTGGCGTGGGACGCCGGGATCGACGCGGGCGCCGCCAGCGCCGAGGAGGCGGCGGTCCACGTGATCGAGGACCCCGACGGCCCGGGTGACGGTCCGCTGCGCTGACCTGCGCACCGCCGCGCTCGACGCCTCAACGGGCGTCGAGCGCGGCGGGGGGATAAACCCCCCGGGGACGGGAAGATGAGGGGCGCCAAGGGCACC